>JAFYWF010000003.1 GCA_017558145.1 Lachnospiraceae bacterium | reverse complement strand
AAATCCATCTCCTTCCCAGAGAAGGGCCTTCATACGGTTTCTGTTTCTTCCACAAAAAAGAAACAAGGTATTGGAAAAAGGATCCAGCTGAAACTGTTGCTGTACTATAGTAGCCAATCCATCTATGGATTTTCGCATATCGGTTTTATTTTAGAACTTGAATAAAGTGGATTATCCGAGAAGTATTATTATTCGAGAAGATTGCTGTAAGCACTTGTAATTACTACATTTCCCAAAAAACTTCTCGAATAACGATAGCTGTATTATCCTTATTGTAAAAAATACAATAAGGAGGCATTCGTTTATGCAGGAAAGGTACAATTCATTTAATGTATTAAGAAATGAGCTTTTAGAAAAATTAAAAGTTCGAGGTTGTTCTTCTATTACCATTACCGGATATAGATATTTGTACAACAGTATTATTTCTTGGTTAAAGGATAATGGACATGAGTTCTATACAAGAGAAGGTGGCAATGCTTTTTTACAAGATTACATTAGTAAGCATGGTAACAATCAGTATTATACAAATCTTCGGACTGTAGTATACCGACTAAATGATCTCATTGATAATAAATGGGAAGATGTGCATTCTGATAAAGGAAAGCATTTTGTTCTCTCTGATGAGTTTTACGATATTGTAATTAAATATTGTTCCAGGGAAACTGATAAAGGACTTGCAACTGGAACAATAAAGTGTAAACGTTATGCAGTCTCCTGGTTCTTTCATGAATTAGGGATACTCAAATGTTTTTCACTAACGCAAATATCCTCAAAACTGATAGTACAGGCTTGTACCAGAGTAACGGACCATAATCTTTGGGGTGAGATAAGGTTATTTTTGAAATATTTAACTCTTGAAGAAAAACTGGAGACAGATTATTCAACACTTGTTCCTCATTACAGTAAACCATATGTAATTCCCAGTGTGTATTCCATTGATGAAATTAAACGAATTGAAAATTCCGTTGACACATCTACCATACAAGGAAAACGTGACTATGCAATCCTTCTTCTTGCTTCAAGAATGGGATTGCGCTCAGGTGATATCGTCAAGTTAAAAATTGAAGATATAAAAGGAAAAAGTGAAATAAATATTATTCAGCAAAAAAACGGGAAATTACTTCATCTTCCAATGATTGAAGCAGTATCAACGGCTATAGACGCTTATCTTACAGTGAGGCCTTTATCAACGGCAAAAGAAATATTTATAAATATTTATGCGCCATATAATCCGATATCTACAGGAACAATCAGAAATTTACTGAAAAAATACATATCAGCTGCAGATATCGATGTTGGAAACCGAAAGAAAGGACCCCATGCTTTACGTGCTTCTTTAGCCAGTTCCATGGTGAATGATGATGTATCTTATGAAACTGTAAGAAAAATCTTAGGGCATAGTTCCAATAATGCAATAAAGCATTATGCCAGAATTGATGTTGAAAAGCTACGACAGTATTGTTTGGAACCACCTCAAATATCCGGGAATTTTAAAGCCTTCTTAAACGGGGAGGTGATGTAAATGCTAAACGAATTAAAGTCAATCTTTAAGAATGAAATAAATTTACATTTGACACTCCGAAAAGAAGAATTAAGTTCCGAAGCCTACCGGCATGATAAGCATACGCTAATGCTGTTCGATGATTATCTTCATAGTATTAATCTTACAAAAAAATCAATTGATGAATCTGTTATAGAAGACTGGATTAAAAAAATAAGTGATGGCATTTCCATGAACACAGTGTGCGGACATATGAATAATATCAGGCAATTGCTTTTGTTCTTAAGAAATAATGGTTATGATTGCTTTATTCCAAAAACGATTGCACCCAAAGATACCTATGTGCCATATTTATATACAGATCAGGATCTTGAAAATATTTTTAAAATAGCAGACTCATTCACGGATTCATATGCTGTAAAAAATAAAAACATTGCCTATGAAATGCCATTATTATTGAGATTACTTTATTGTTGCGGTATGCGTGTTGGCGAGGCTATAAACATTAAAGTTGGTGACATAGATTTTGTAAGGAATCTCTTTATTCTACGTGTCACGAAAAAGTATAAACAAAGGTTAGTACCTTTTGGTACAGAATTAGCAGAAATACTGTATTTGTACTGTATAGCAATGGGAATTCTAAATAATTCCGAAGCGTACCTGTTTCCGCAGGATGATATATTTACTCATATAAGTGCTGGTTCAGTAGGAAATTATTACCGTATTATCCGAAAGAAAGCAGGAATAAATAATCCTAAGGTAAGTAAAAATGTTCGGGGAGCCTGCCTTCATTGTTTTAGACATACCTTTGCAGTCAGGTCTTTCGATAAAAACGAGCGTAGTGGTATTAGCGCAAGAGAATCCGTTCCTTTTTTATCAACCTATTTAGGACATGATAGTTTATATGAAACTGAGAAATATTTAAAATTCAGTGGCGATTATTTTGAGGATACTCTTACAAAGTTTGAAACCTTCGCAGGAGATTTGTTTCCGGAGGTGGAATTTCATGAGTAAACGAAAAATAAATTTTATATCTCTCTTGGAAGACTACTTTGAAACCTACTTACCATATAGTAGAGGGGTAAGTTCAAATACCATTAATTCATATAAACATAGTTTTCTGCTTTTGATGCGTTTTATGTTGGAAAAGAAAGGCATCGTTGCAAGCAATATTAAGTTCTCTGATTTGACATATGAAACGCTTTTGGAATTCTTTCACTGGTTAGAAACTGACAGACTATGTAAACCGGCAACACGAAATCAAAGATTATCAGCCATTTGTGCATTTTCGGAGTATGCACAAAACAGAGATTTTGATGCAGCATCTGTCTTTAGAAGTGCTGTCATAAAGATACCAGTAAAAAAATCAACTCCAAAACAGCGTGCAGTCTTCACAAGAGACGAAATAAAGATATTGTTAAATCTTCCGAATGAAAATTATGAAACCGGATTGCGGGATAAGGTATTGCTGTCGCTAATGTATGCAACTGGTGCGAGAGCACAAGAAATATGCGATTTAAAAGTAAGGGATATTCGTATGAATGATACTTCTGCTTCTGTTACACTAACAGGAAAAGGGGCAAAGACTCGTCAGGTTGGGATATCAAAGAAATTAGCGGACACCTTACTCCGATATGTAGTTCACAGGCGTATTGAAAAATATACGGAAAGACATATCTTTTCCAGCCAAACACATGAACAAATGACGATATCTTGCGTGGAAGGCATTTATAAAAAGTATGTTATTATGGCAAAAAATCAAAATCCATCTTTATTTCCGGCAGATAGTTATCCACCCCATTCCATGAGACATAGCACAGCATGCCATTTACTGGAAGCTGGTGTTGACATAGTTACAATAAAAAATATATTGGGACATGTTTCGGTTCAGACAACTCAGATTTATGCTGAAATATCGCAGGACGCAGTAGATAGGAAATTGAAGGAATGGAATGAAACATGGTTTGGGGATAATCAGAAAGTAAATATAAGGAAAGCAACAGATGATATTCCGGAGTTTTTAAGAAAAAAATAAAACTTTATTCGAGAAATTTTTGAACAAATGCTGTAACTACAAGTAGTTGCAGCAATCTTCTCGAATAATAATACTTCTCGGATAATCTGTATTATTTT
>JAFYWF010000019.1 GCA_017558145.1 Lachnospiraceae bacterium | reverse complement strand
ATTACCCCATTTTTCTTTGGCTTCTGCTTTATAATTTTCAAATTCCTTGTTATCGAATGCTGTCATAACATTTTCTCCTTTCATGGCACCCTCAATAGCTGAAATTAACCGTTCTAACCGCTCTTTTTTGAGCATGAGAAGTTGTTTTTGCTCGTTCAGTGCCTTGCTTTTGTTATAATTCGGAGATGACAAAATTTCTCCGATGCTTTTTAAAGAAAAATCAAGTTCACGGTAAAAGAGAATCTCTTGCATGCGAAGAAGAGAATTTTCGTCATAAAAACGATAGCCTGTAGCTCTCTCTACAAAGGCTGGTGTTAATAATCCTATTTCATCGTAATAATGTAGTGTGCGCACACTTACACCCGTAAATTCAGCAAATTCCTTAATCTGCATTTTCATTTTTCATCACCTCACAAAACTGAGTATAAACTATGACGGAACGTGAGAGTCAATAGGTTCTTGATAATTTTATAAATATTAAACAAATTCAAGCTTGTCTAACTGTTTTACAAATAAATTGGAATTTATCCAAGGCATATTCAATTAATAGTAAAATTATTAACAAAAATACATTCATCCTTTAATCCCGCAATCACATGATAGTAAATCTCGTTTGTACTCCTATATCCTTTCATAAATAATCATTATTCCTTTTCTTCTATTTCCTAATACCATCTTTATCAAATGTCTTTCTTAATGCTATTTCTGTAGGAATGATAGACAAAACCAATCCTATAAGTTGGCTATAACAAAGTACCATACATACTGCTCCTATCGTATCTTCATTACCATGATAAAAAGGAATTTGAACCAATATAGATAATATTAACATTATCCAGCCTATCTTTAACCAGAGCCTACCACAATAATCATGAGCAAACTTCCATGTATCATCATTTATCATTGAATACTTTGTTCTATATCCATAAACTCTATTTATTTTGTCAGGACAATATTTCCACATCATTCTCCCAGCACCTATCATTACTATTGGTACTATTAGATTACATACAAATAAAAACCACCAAAACCACATTTATTGTATCTCCAATTAATAATATCTATAGTATTTATCTTTTTTCATTTTACCATGTCAAAATAGCTTTGATAACGAACTTATTAAAATCTTAATGTATTTTTCTGTTTACACGTAAATAAAGCACCCACAATTTGTGGATGCCAATATGTAAAGGTATTAAATTTATTAATTTTATATATTATACTTGTTATCAATACAACTCTTTTACTAAAACATCTTATTTTCATAATCTTGCAATTCGTGAAAAATATTATCTACATACACTATATTTTCAATCACGCGATACATCATAAAATATCTATGATTTAGAAAATTAATACGACGATACTCATACTTTCGAAGTTTTGGATTATCACATAATTTAAGACTTCCTGCTACAATCTTTAAACTCTCTATCGTTGCATCATAATCATCCAACACATTTCTCGCAGCCTGCTCACTCTTTTTTTCAAACAACAAATATCTAATAAATTGCTCTAAATCTGCTTCTGCATCTTTTGTAACTACAACCTTATAAGCCATACTTTGTCCTCATATTGCTTGAAACTTCCGAAGAATCACAATACATTCCCTGCATCGCACTTTTTCGTGATTTTTCTAACTTATTTAATATTTCAGCTTCTGTTAATGCTTCATATGGACTACTAACTACTTTTTTAATCTCAAATGGGAAACCATTCACTGCCAATGCCTGAGTTAAAAACATACGAATTGCTGTTGTAGTATCTGTTCCTAAATCCTTAAATAAGGCATCTGACTTTATTTTTAATTCATCATCTACTCTTACTTGAATTGTACTTGCCATTCATAACACCTCCATCTCTTATATTATAAGAATATCCCTCACCAAGTGCAAAGTCAATACAATTGTATTAACTTTGCACTACTATTCATTGTTTATATCAAATATGTAAAACCCATCTCCTATTTTCCCCCTATTTTACGACAAGTTTCTCAACAACCCAGCGCCATCGGCACTGCATACGTACTAAATTTGACCTGCAAGGTGGTATCAAAGTTATCTATAGCCTTAATTAACCCTATGCATCCAATCTGAAACAAATCATCCACATTCTCATTAGAAGATGAAAATCTCTTAATTACACTTAGTACCAACCTCAAGTTTCCCTTAATAAACTCTTCTCTTGCCTCGTGATCTCCTTCTTTGATACGCACAAACAAAGCTTCCTTCTCCTGTTGTTTCAGAAGTGGAAGCTTTGCAGTATTTACGCCACATATCTCTACTTTCCCCTGTTCCATACCTAAAACCTCCTAAGCAATTCTCATGCTTAAAGAATTGGTAAATTTGGGGAAAATTATTCATCACCTCTCAAAACAGAGTATAAACTATAATGGAACGTGAGAGTCAATAGATTTTTAAAAATTTCATAAGTATTAAATAATTATTTATAAGTTACTACAATGTCATTCTCGCATATTGTTGTTTTTCCATCCGGAATAATATTTTCACTTCCACGAAGTATCATAACAATTAAAACATTTCCAGGTAGATTCAATTCTGAAATTCTTTGATTACACCATGGATGTTTCTTGTCTATCATAATTTCCTGTAATTCTTCTGCACCTTCTGGTTCATAACTAGGAACATTCAAAATAAGACTATCTCCTGCTAGAATTTTTGTATCCCCCTTCGTTATTATTGTTTTATCTCCCCTTTTTATCATTAAAGAGAGCGCTCCCGTAGGCATCGATACTTCTTTAATCAACCGATTTTCCCAATTATGTCCTTTAGGTATAAACATTCGCATCAAAGTAAATGTAGCTTCTTCCTGATAATCGTTAAAAGTCTTACGTACGTCTGCACTTTCATCTACCATGTTTAATATTTTTGATACATATGGAAGCAATGTTCCCTGTATTCCTACAGAGAATAGAGTTACCATAAATACTATATGAAACAAATCCTGTTCCATAGCAACTCCACCAGCTACAGCCATAATAGCAAACACTGAAGAAGATGCTCCTCGAAGTCCAGCCCATGATATCAGGCCAATCTGACCTTTCTTACATTTGAATGGCAACATGAGAAGCATTACCGCTATTGGTCTTGCTACTAACGTCAAGATAGCCACAATCCCCAATGCTCTGGGAATAAAATCTACCATTTCTTTTGGAAATGTCAGCAGGCCTAGCAAAAAGAAAATCATAATCTGTGCCAAACTTGTAACACCATCAAAAAATGGAATTAAGGTCTTTTTATATGGTATCTGACTATTTCCGATAATAATTCCACCCAAGTATACGCTCAAATATGCATTGCCACCAATTAAACTGGTCACACTATAACATCCTAAAACCATGGCTATCATAAAAATAGTCTCTAAACCTTCGGATACTATTTTGGTTTTTGTCATAATCCAAATAATTAATTTTGCAAAAATCACACCTGTCATTACGCCAAAAACAATCTGAAAAATTACCATCAATAAAATATTATTCTGACCACTGTTATTTAATAAATTTATAGCTACTAACGTCAATAAATAAGACAGCGGATCATTACTTCCACTTTCTACTTCCAAAATAGATGCCGTTCCATCTTTCAGATTCAATTTATTCTTTCTTAAAATAGCAAATACACTTGCTGCGTCTGTAGAAGAAAGCACAGAACCAATCAAAATACTTTCCAACCATGAAAATTTTAAAAAATACATACAACAAATTGCTGTAAGAACAGCAGTGAAAACAACTCCTATCGTGGATAATGTAATAGCTCTTCCTGCAACTGATTTTGCTGCCTGCCATTTTGTATTAAATCCACCATAAAACATAATGAAGATCAATGCTACGGAACATACATTTTCAGCAAGTTTAAAATCTTCAAAGGGAATCTTAAAAATACCATCACTGCCAAATAACATTCCTATAAACATGAACATAAGCAATGCAGGCATTCCCAGTTTATCTGAAAATTTTTCAGCCAACACACAAAGCATAATAATGCAAGCTACACAAAGAATTACTATTACCATACAACTTCTATTATTTACTTATTATAATTTGTAAATAATTTATCCTTTCTTGTTAATCATACAAAGAAAAACCATATCTGGATTTTCTATAAATTTTATACCCTATCGTTGCAAATAAAGATACCATAATATATAAACTGGATGCCAAGCCTACAACTGCTTCAAGTAAGAAAAAAACAAACATTAAAATATCCATAATAAAGATCCTCTATCTTTCTATAATTCATAAATCTAAATTTTTAAAAAATTATTTTTGTAAACCAAAACAAACCTGCGTATTCCCCAGGCAAAAATCATTATGAATATAGAATATTATTTTTCTCCATCTTGATTGTGAATAAACTCAAAAATTGCAATGCTGTCACTTTGTATTGTTAAGCACGTAACCGTCACAGCGCCAACCCAACATAGAATTAAATGCAAAATCTTTTTCATCCATAAAAATTCTGCATAGTTTCTGAAACTGATTTTTCCCTGTCCTCTTCGACATCTTTGAAAAGTATCTCTAAGACCTATAATTAATTTATTAGTACAATTGCCAATATATGTAGTAGTGTCTTTTACATGATTAATCATTTCCGCTTCTGTACTTTGATTTTGATATGACAAAAAGGAATCTGCTCTTTCAATTTCGAAGCACATTCCTGTTGTTGCCACTATGATTGCTAATAAAATCCATACCAAATTACTATGTATATATTTCATAACAAAACACTAATAAATTACTTTCCTATAAATATTTATTAACTATACAAGCAAATACACTAAATACACTGCATATCCAGTTAACATTGCAATTGCCCATGGACGTGTCAGCATTTTCTTACGTATAGTTGCTATCCAAAGAACTACACCTGCTGCCAACGCTACAACGGCATCCACTAAAAATGTAGCCTCATAGATCACCGGAACAATAAGTGCACTTGTACCAATTACAAAAAGGATATTAAATATATTGGATCCTACAATATTACCAATCGCGATATCTGAATTTCCTTTTTTCGCTGCTGTAACAGATGTTACGAGTTCCGGAAGCGAAGTTCCTAAAGCAACAATAGTAAGACCGATAAAACGTTCTGAAAGACCTATTGCCTGTGCAATTGCTATTGCAGCATCTACTGTAATATCCGCTCCCCAAACTACAATTGCGCCTCCTATTATACCAAGGATAACGAGCTTCCAAATTGGTCGCTTTTCTTCTTTTTCTTCTTCGTCCTGATTTCCTTTTTTCGCTAATACAAAAAGATAACCAAGATAAACAAGGAAAAATATCCAAAGAATAATTCCTTCCATAAAACCTACATTCCCATCATTTAATCCAAGAACCGCAAAAATAATGGTAACTACCATCATAAAAGGCATTTCTATCATAAGTGTAGATTTCTGAATCGCTACATTAGTAATAAAACCGGTAAGTCCAAGAATAATAAGAATATTCAAAATATTGCTTCCAAGCACATTTCCTACTGCGATATCTGCTGCACCATTCATGGCCCCTGTAATAGATACTGCTGCTTCCGGTGCAGATGTTCCCATAGCTACAATGGTAAGACCTACTACTAACTGTGGAATCCCAAATTTTACTGCAATCCCTGCCGCACCATCTACAAACCAGTCGGCCCCTTTTACTAACATAGCAAAGCCAACTACTAATAAAGTAACCTGCAAAATTAATTCCATAAATACTCCTTTAAATATAATCTTTCGTAAATTAATCTGAATTTTTCTCCCAAACTAGTTACCATTATATTTTATATTTGGTTAAGATGCGGTTAAGATTCTCTTATATTTATTAATTTGTTTCTTCTCCGATACGATATCCGATACCTAGTTCGTTAATAATATACTTATTATCCCCTGGTGTTGAACCGATTTTCTTTCGAATGTTTGCCATGTTTACCTGAAGTTTTTTAATTCCTCCATCATCTGCAGGCCCCCATATTTTTCTCATAATCGAAGCATAAGTTAATACTTTCCCTTGATGATAAGACAACATTTCCAAAATATTATATTCTGTACGTGTTAATTTCACTTCTATCCCTGCAATGGATACTGTACGCTTTGCATAATCAATTTCCATATCATGTAAATAGAATTTCCCTCCTGCGCTTCCTTCTGCATCAGAAAAACGTCGATTACGCAATGCGGCACGTACTCTTGCTAATAATTCTGCATTTCCAAAAGGTTTAGTAATGTAATCATCTGCTCCCAAATCCAGCGCTAATACTTTATCATGCTCATTACTACGGGCAGATACTACCAAAATAGGTGTTGTATTTGTCTGTCGAACACTTTTGATAAATTCCAAGCCGTCCTTATCAGGTAATCCCAAATCCAAAATCACCAAGTCCGGCACATAGGAATGCATCAATAAAATTCCTTCACTACACGTCCTTCCAATCAAAACCTGATAATTATTTGTCACAAGCATTGTTTCTAACAGATTGCAAATATTTGCTTCATCTTCAACTACTAGTATTTTATATCTATTACTACTCATAGGTATCCTCTATTTCTAATGTGAAGCCAAATATCGCTCCACCTTCTTTTCTGTTTTTTGCAAAAATAACACCGCCGTGTGCTTTAATAATTGTAGAGCAAACAGATAATCCTATTCCCATGTTATTACGGCTTCCATCAGTTGGCGCACTTCCTTCTCTTTCTAGATAGCCTGTAAATATCTGCGATAATTTATCTTCCGTTACACCACAACCATTGTCTATTACCTCAAATACAGCTTTATTATCCTCAATATGCACGGATAATACTAATTCTGTCATTCCTTCTGCATGGAAAACAGCATTCTCCATAATATTCATAAGAACCTGTTGAATCAGAATAGCATCCATGGAAATACTGATAAATTCATCCGGCACCTCCACTTTAACCGCTTGCTTTGGATAATGTTTATTAAACTTCACTATTACTGAATCGATTAGTTCATCCAATGCTACAGGAACCATCGAAATTTTCGTAATACTGTCATCAATACGGGTAACAGATAGCAGATTCTCTACCATTCGAATCAGCCATTGTGAATCCGTATGAATTTCTTCTAATAGTTTCAACTGTTTTTCTCTATTTAAAGAATCATAATTTTCCATGATAACAGAAGTAGCACCATAGATAGAAGTCAAAGGCGTACGTAAATCATGGGATACTGCACGAAGCAGATTACCTCTCATTCGTTCCTTCTCGCTCTCCATCTTGATTTTTTCCTGTTGCTTGATTTTTGTAGTAAGTGTACTTGTCATAATTGCAATTACAAGCATTACAACTGCAGCAAACATATTTACCGGAGTTATAAAATCAAGCTGAAAAAAAGGTGCAGTAAATGCAAAATTTACCAACATAACTCCAACAAGCGATGATACAACACCCCAAAAATATCCTTCTGTACGTAAAGCTATAAAAAATACTCCCAGCACAAATACCATGGGAACTAAAGAATCTGTTTCAAATTCAAACTGAATATAGTAGCTGAGGAAAAATGCCAGTATTAGTACACACACAACGAAAATCAAATTATATAAAAACGACTTATTTTTTTCCACAATAAATCTCTCCTATTTATTGTATATACTTAAAATCCTATTGAGTTATTTTACAAAAATATTCAGTATATTTTATCATAGAAACAGTTAAGATTCAGTAAAACTTCAAAGATACTAGACTTGTTAAATCATCTACCTCCTATTTAACGCAAAAACCGATTGGTACATATCAATTATACCAATCGGTCTGCATAAATCTTTTATATTTAGTTCGACAAATTATTTATCAATTTACGTATCAAGAACAAACGTCGAGTATCTTTTTTACTGCAGCCTTACTCCCTCCACATTTTGAAAAACCATTACTTATTACGGTTGCTTGTTCTTTATATTCTAAGCATTGCAACAGTTCTTTAAGTGCACTTTGAATATCTGGGATAGAGTCACTCTCCAAAAACCTTCCTGCCCCAAGCTCATTGACACGAAATGCAACTCCTTTTTGTTCATTCGTTTGTGGATACATTACAAGTGGTACCTGAAAATACAAGGCTTCATTCACACTATTCATACCACAATGCGTAAGAAATGCATCTGCTTTCTCAAGGACTGCAATCTGATCCACATAAGTTAACACATGAAACTGTGCTTTGCTTTCTGATTTTGTCACATATTCTTCTAATTGTCTAATATCTACTTGATTCCCAACAGAAAGTACCACTTGATAGTCACTGTCTTTAAGGGCATCTATACAGTTTTTGTAAAAATTATTCATATCATTATTTACTGTTCCCATGGATATATAAATAAGCTTCTCTCTTGTCTTATTAAACACATCGTTTGTCGGACGAATAGATGGGCCAACAAATACATATTTATCAGAAAACGTATCAGAATATGGTTGAAACTCCGGAGACGTATAGACAATAGTATTCGTATCATTATCATTTTGAATAATATCAATTACATTTTTTATATCATAACCATTTTCTTGTAATCGTTTGATATGCTTCCTAGATTTTCCTGTTTGAATTATAACTTTTAACAAATCCTTTAGACTCCCCTGCATCACCTTTGCCGACTCTTTATTAAATGCGAAAGTCGTAGTAGAAGAAACAAATGGAATATTAAGTTTTTTTGCTATCAGTTTTCCCCATAGAGCCATGGAATCTGCTACAATACAATCCGGATTCCACTGCTTAATCTGTTTTAAAAGAGCTACATCCATTGCAAGCGTTGAATTCACTAAAACTTCAATTGCAAAAGACATATCTTCTGCAATTCGTTTTCCATCTGCCGGAGTCAGTTTTTGTTCAAAATCATACTCATCGCAGGAAATATACTCCGCACCTGTGGACTCTATCTTTTCTCTCATACATTTATAAGAATAATATCTTACTTCATGCCCTTGGTGAATGAGCTCTCTTACTACTTCTAATGTTGGATTTGTATGACCATGTGCCGGAATACAAAAGAATGCTATCTTACTCATATTGTTCTCCTTCTTTCTTGACTTCGTTTATTATATTTAAGAAGTTTGATTCTTTAATTAACGCTATCCCTTGATATTCATCCCCCAGCACAATAAATCTATCTCCACTCTGAACCCTGAAAATTTTCCTTGCTTTGTGTGGTATCACAATCTGTCCTTTATCTCCAACTGTCACTACACCAAATACATGCTTCCCTTTTGGTGGCACACTAAGCCCCATCTCATCTTTCGTATAATTCACCAAATCATCTAGCGTTACATTATAAAGTTCTGCCAGCAACACACATTTCTCTATATCTGGCATAGTTTCTCCACTTTCCCATTTTGCAAGTGCTTGCCTACTAACACCTACTCGTTCAGCTACTTCTTCTTGTGTGAACTCATGTAATTTTCTCAATGAATATAAGTTATCACTAATCATCTTTTTCCCACCTATGTTATGTTTGATTACATTATATCCACGTCTTTCTTCGTTTACAATCAACCAAACTTACCATTTTGTTAGAATAATGTTATGATTTGTTGCATAAAAAACCGATTGGCATATTATACCAATCGGTCTGTATAAGTCTTTAATATTCAGTTCGTCAAATTAGAATTTAACGTTTATTTAATTCTATCAGGTTTAAAGCACATTTGCTCCAACATAGCAGGTGCTTCGATGCGATCTATAATTTCATCTCCGTCAAATATTTCAAGGATAGCCATACCTCCCATT
>JAFYWF010000018.1 GCA_017558145.1 Lachnospiraceae bacterium | reverse complement strand
TTCTTCATCCCTAACGCCACTGCAAATACAAGAAAAGGAATAACAACTATTCTTGTCATTAAATCATTGGTATTAAACAATACTTTAAGCAATATCCCTGCAGCAGCGATTGATGTAATAATTTTTTTCATAGACTCACTTCCCTTTTATATCAATCACAAACTTATTAATCATTTTACCATGATGAATTATCTTTGATAATACGCTTCATAAAATCTTAAAAAATATTTCATAATTATCCCTAAATACAGAAAAAGGCCAACCGGATTTTACTCCAGTCGGCCATACTCTTTTTCTCTATACAGCTATCTGCATTCCCCCTTTTTAGGAAACCAGGATATCTTCTTTATTGTTTATGGTTAAAAATCCACCAATCCAAGCCACATCTCTTCATCAAACTCCTTGATGATATCATTGGCCTCTTCCTCCGTAACTTCTACTAAATCCAGTACCATATCTATGTAGCCGGAATAATTCCATAAACAATCGCCAATATATTCCTCCAAACTACCTCCACAGCTAGATTTGTATAAAATACAGTTGTTTTTATCATAATAATATTTATACGCACACTGTTCATTTTTACTTTGGCTGCAATGCTCTATAAAACTTTCTATATCATCGTCTGACAAATCCGATGATAACCCTGTAGATGTTGCATCCGAAACAGGTTTAAATTTATTCTTTTTCGTTATTTCATTAATTAAATCATTTACAGATTTTTTGATTTCGTCATTGTGATGCCTCTTCCACTTCGATTTCATCCTTTAATTCACACAACACTCCTTTAGGCAGTACATACTTTACTATACCAACCGCTGTATCTCCTATTCGATCATATAGTCTTCCGGCACTCATGCTTTCTCCCTGTACTGTATATGGGCTATTTGCGACATAACCTACCAAACCAAGGCCTTCCATCTCCACTTTGATGGCTTCTTTATCCATTTCGTTATCTGGCTCTTTCACAAGTTTTACTTCCTGTTTTGGTTCAAAAAAATCTTGTCCGTAATAATGTCTTGTTCCTGCAATTGTAAAATAAGTTTTCAACATAATTTCACTCTCCAATCTTATACACCTTTTAACAACTCTGCTAATACTGCCAATGGGAAAATTAAAATACATATTATTGTAAACATACCGCTACCTCCTAAACTCTATTGCCATGTTTCTTTTGTTACTTACCTTTTGTTACTTTGCTACTTATATGATAAATTATATTCTGTCCAATAAAACGGATTTGTTTTTGCAACATTTTACATTTTGCTCTAAACATTCTTCAATCACAAAACCACAAAAACCTGATATGAACAATTTTTATACTTCATCTCTCCTGGTGATAATTAACTGTCCTCCTTCGCATCGTACCACAATCGGTGTCCCCGGAAGGAAATCCAATTCCTGTAACCACTTCCCTTGGAGCCTTATTTCCGGAACAACTTCTCGCTGCGTATATTTTTCATACACTTTTAAATCTCGATACTTTTTGTATGCCATAAATTCTCCTTTCGTACTTCAAATTTTGTATCAACTATCGTTAAAAAGAGGTACAAATATGTTCCTACCACTTTACTTAGCAAAACAATTACTCCTTATAAAGTTCAAAAACCCCCGTATTTGGGGCATAAAACAGTCTATTTAAGCCATTATAAAATCTTACTTTGTATCATTTTGTTAATCGTGATTTCGGTTACCCCTCATATTTTGATACACATTAACGATGAACCCTATTAGGGTTCAAAAGGGGGGTGCAAGTTTATAATAAAAGAAACCGACTGGTATAATACCAGCCGGCTTGTAAAATTCATCATTATTAAGTTAGTAAACCCCAAATTCATCTATTAGATAAATTGACACTCCACCAAACTGAAATTTTCACCTTACTTCTTTACTTTAATTTTCATAGCAATCGTTGGTGCAAATAATGCTGTTAATACTACCAACAACCATGTATTTCCTGTAAAAATATTATATGATTGCAGCAATCCTGCAAATCCTTCTCCCTCTTTGATATATACTGACAAGTCAAATAAATTTGTCAATACAAACCACATCACACCAAAGAAAATATAATCTCTCTTCACACAGTTCTTGATTTTAGGTACTAGCAGATAAGCAACAATAAAAATACAAATACTTAATATAATACCACTTAACGGAAGTGCTAATCCCCCAAGCTTAACAAGCACATATTCTCGAAATCCCCCATTTAATATTGCTATAGGTATTATCATAACCCAAATCAGAAATGCAAACACATACTTTTTCATATAGACCTCCAAGATTACAATTCTTCAATGTACTTCAACAATGGTTCTAAATACGACTTATCTGTCCAATCACACTTTTGCCCCACTGCACACATCAATGCTTTTTGCCAAGGTTCATATTCGTCCGGATTTTGCTTCGCAACTGCTTTCTGCAACATCTTGCAAAGCGTTCTATCCGTAAACTTCATTTTCTCTTCATCCCATGCTCCTCGACAATAAAACGATGGAATATTACTAAGTGCATCTTTAAAATGCATCTCCCTTACCTGTTGTATTGCATTCTCATCATATGGAGAAGCACCAACTGCAAATACTACAATCTTCTTGCCTGTCAACTGCCCTATATTTTTCTTTAAGAATTGCAAACCTGCAATACCGGAAGCATAAACACCTCCACCTAAAATGATAACATCATAATTCAGCAAATTAGCGACTTTAGCATTCTTAGTTTCTACATAATCATAGCCAAGTTCCTCCACCAACCAATCCACATATTTTTTTGTTGCTCCATATTTAGATTGATATAAAATAATACCTCTACTCATAATATCGAATCTCCTTTAAATTATCTTCAATTTGTCTGTCTGTTAAGCTGCTACTTTTTTTCTTCAGCATACCACAAATATACAGAATACGCTAACATCATAATCAAACCAAATACCAAAACAAGATTGAGTTTAATTACAAACATGGATAGCAATGTGTTTATCAAGCCATGGAAAACATTGCATAAAAAAACACATTGTGATCTTTTATAAAGTGCGGCCAAAAAGAAGCTTAATAATACACCTAACACCAGGAAGAAAGGAAATGCCATGTTTTGTTGTGATGAGCCTTCTACAAACCAAAGCGGAATATGCCAAACTCCCCATACTGTGCCAGTAATTATAGTTGCTATTGGGAAGCTATACTTTTTCTCTAATATAGGCTGCATGATACCTCGCCAGCCTAATTCTTCTTCTCCACCATATATGAATACTGCCTGAAGAAAAACTATCGGAATCAAATACCACGGCAAAGCAGAATTAAATTCCATTGACGAAATACCGATTACTGCTATTGCCATAGCTGCTAATATCCAAAAGTAAATAATCGTTTTTCTTTTATAGTGGAAAATAAACTTAACTGCAGACTTGAACGATATTTTTTCTTCCAATGCAAACAACGATGCTATTGTTGGACCAAAGCCACCTATGATATGCAACACTGTACCTATTGGATGTGTGAAAGATACAACACTTAATTTTGTCAAAGCGGCCAGTGAACCCCATCCTAAACCAGTAATTATAAATGTTATTATTAGAAATTTTTGTAACCGCTTCATTTCCATTTTTGCATGTTCCCTTCGTCAAATTCAAATTTTTCTAACTGTTCTACATATTGGATTTTTGTATTAGATACAGTCAATTAACTGGTTGAGACTTTCAAAATCAACAAAATCAACTTTCTGATTGTATGTTTCAATCATTGCTTTTATTTCTGCAGTTTTTTTTCTCTTCTGGTAATCCTACTGCTTTTTTATAAAGTAACCCCATCATTGTTTTATGTTTAAAATTAAGATAAGAATAGTCTATTCCTCCTCTAAAATGGAATATATGTGCATTTTCATATAATTCCTTTGACAACTGTCGTTTCATATTACTTTTAATGTTATCTGTATTATCCGCATCCATCGGGTCTGCCAATCCAACTGTGGCAATTATTATTTTCTTGTTTTGGCACTGTGAAATCTTTGCAAGTGTTTTCTTCATTCCTAAAACACCACCTGCATACAGACCACCAATATAAATAACTGTATTATATTGATCTATATCTATAACATCTTCTTAGCTCTTGCATTCAATGTTTGTTCTTTTTGCAAGTTCATCTGCATATTTTCTTGTTGTTCCATATTGAGAACCATAAATAATAATTTTCATACTTTCTCTCCAAATTCAAGTTTATCTAACTGTTTGTCATATTTGCATTTGTTTAATTGTTTTCGGCAATCCATTTCTTTGACCAAGCAAATAATGCTTCGGACATCAAATTGAAATCTACAGTTCCGCCATTTTTCAAATTCATAAATGTTTCAACAATAACCTGTTCATAAGAAGACACAACTTGGAGCAATTCTTCCTGATGTTTAATATATCTACCCGTCTGCTGAAATACAATTGCCTGTACAACAAAAGAAGCCGATTTATATAAACCTCGTAAAATATCTTCACTTTTTTCATGGAGCATATTGTGAATACATCCATGGTATATATTACAAGCACCGATTTTGATTGCTCTGTTCACAGCACTTTCGTCAATAACTGCCATGACTTCGTCAAGGCTTCCCTTGATTGGTGTAGTGTCATGGCAAAATTGGAACAAGTCTGATGGCTCCCAGTTCATAATTTCATTCTTCCCTGAGAGAAAACCACAAATCAATTCTCTGTGTGGCAGAGTATCCAGCATTGTATTATAAGTTTGAATATCTATAGCAGACAATTCATCCAAAATTACAACCATATCAATATCACTTGTTTCCGTTGCTTCACCACGACCATAGCTACCTTGTAAACCAACAAACCATACACGGTCTGTAAAAGTATCATTTAATATCTGCAAAAAATTATTCATCCAAATAGTAATATCTATCATCTTAATCACCTCTCCAAATTCAAGTTTATCTAACTATTCTACTTATTAATATTAGCAGTTATAAATCAATATTGATTTCGTAGCTATCTTCAATGAGTATATAATTCACATTATGCTTTTGTGCAAGGGCAAGCATTTCTGCATTATCAGCTAATACACTATCCATCGTGCACGCGTCATCATCCAAACGATTCTCAATGACATTTGCATATTCCTTTATGTTTGCAAAATGATTTCGAATATATTCTTCACTCATAACAAGACAATAATACCTTATGTTTTCAAGGTATTCTTTGTCAAAGTCCTTTTGCCATTCAAAGGGAATATAACATCCCTCAACAATTAAATTCTGTTTGTTCTCTATAGCAGTTTTTACAATTTCACGAACAATCGGCCACAAGTATTCTGTCAAATCATCATCATTACTCATCGGTGTGAGTTTTGTGTTCTTACTGCGAATTAATCCCATCTTCAAATGGTCAATGGACAAATATGGATATTTATATTTTTCAAGTAACTTTTGTGCAAGCACTGTTTTGCCTGTATGGGATGCACCTGTAATTAAAATAATCATCATCTCACCTATAATTTCTTATCTGCTGGATCTCTTCCAGTTTTCGCAACTATAGCCCTTCCTTCTCCGCCTCATTAATATGGCATCTAATATCCTTTTCAAATTCCAAGCAATACTTATACGACTGTTCCATAAAATCATGAATTTTGTTTTCACGATAATATTGATCTATTGTTTCTAAAATAGGTTTTCCATCAATTACCATATTTTGAAAATATCCGTAAACACATCCACCATTCTCTCTTGGATAATACGGATTGATAGAACTTAATCTATCATCACTCATTATGGATTCTACAACCATTTCACTTAATATCCACTTTAAAGAAGGGCTCTCATATTCGTTATAATCATCTCCAAAATGTTTATTCCACACATTAAACCAAATATAATGGATAACTTCATGAATAGAGATGCCTATTGCTCCACGCTCACTATTTTTATAAAATATATCAAAATAATGTTCTTTTAAAAATCTTGGTCCTATCGGATTCATTGTAATATTGCCTACCAGATCATTAAAGATAGTTCTGGTATCGATGTCAAACGCTTCGGACAAAGCATCTTCTATTTGATCTTTATGTTTTAAAAAATGATTATTGTATGTATTAACTTTTTCATTAATTTCTTTTTTTATTTCCTTGTGATATACATCATAAAGCACTTTTGAAACATAATTCTTTTTTTCTTCAAAATTCAACTTAGCAATTTCTTGTTTTTCCACTTGCGGATAGAAATATAATAAAGCATCTGACCAGTATAAAGTTTGATTATCCGTTTGAAATAACATAATACTGTCTATCGAATGCTCGAATCCCGGATTCTTATATAATATTTTCATCGTCTGTACCACCAACTTTTCTGTTGTCATTGAATTTAATTCTATCATGCTAAAGTATCTTTGATAATATACTTCCAAAAATCTTAAAAATATTCCGCCTTTTTAGTTTAGACATCTAAACTTCCAATGTTTACTTTTTTAAACTCCATGGTATAATATTATAAAAGGTGGTGAACAAAATGATTTCATATAAAAAATTATTTTTAATGATGGAAGAAAGAGAAATCACAAAAGAAAAATTAAAAAAAGAAACTGGCATTTCTTCTGCTACTATTGCCAAGCTTTCAAAAAACGAAGAAATTTCGATGGCTACCATACAAACTCTATGCGATTTTTTTGATTGTCAACCTGGTGCTATTATGTCATATGAAAAAGAAATAAATAAAGATTCTATTCTTTTTAAATTAAAAGAAGAAATGGAAATGAAACTTAAAGGCGGATTATATCATCAAACACAAATTAGACTAGCATACAATTCCAATCATATGGAAGGCAGCAGATTAACTGAAGATCAAACCCGAAGTATATATGAAACTAAAACTATTGGGATTACAGAAGGATCAGAAAAAATAGATGATATTATCGAAACTGTTAATCATTTTCGATGCTTTGATTATATTATTTCTATCGCTGATAAAGATTTATCAGAAGATATTATTAAACATATTCATTTATTATTAAAAAATGGAACATCAGATAGTCAAAAAGAATGGTTTGCAGTCGGCGATTATAAAAAACGTCCTAATGTAATTGGTGATATGATTGAAACTACACACCCTTCTAAAGTTGCAACAGAAACAAAAAAATTATTGCAAGCATATAGAGAAAACAGCAATATAACATTTGAAGATATTATTGACTTTCATTATAAGTTTGAAAAAATTCATCCATTTCAAGATGGCAATGGTCGTGTTGGAAGATTAATTATGTTCAAAGAATGTCTTAAATATGATATCCCGCCATTTATTATCGAAGATAAATCACAGGATTATTATAAAAGAGGATTAAAAGAATATACTGTTGAAAAAGGATATTTAATTGAAACCTGCAGAGCTGCACAAGATTTATATAAAGAATTACTAAAATATTTTGAATATATTTAACAATTAGCCGATACAGAACACTTTCTTTGTGATCTGTATCGGCTATTATTTTAATTACAATTTACCGTTATCGTTCCCATACGTATATTACCCTTCATATCTTCATTACAAATAACTTCTGTTCCCATAACCGAGCTATTATTCCCTGAAATACAATTCATAATATTATCGATATATCCGGATAATTCATTTTCTCCCATAAACGATTTTGTATATAATTGAACCAACAGTCTACGCTCTTCAATCTTGTTAATCAAATCTATTGTCAGTCCCGTTTTTTCAATTTGCTCAGCTGAAAGCATTGTGTAGAATTCTTCTGCCTGTATTTTTGCCTGCTTATATCCACTATCAGATAAGCTATATCCTCCATCTTTTGCTTTTTGAACAAATATCGAATCGCAAACACAGTCTGCTAAAGCATAATTCCATGCATACTCAAACATATATCCGGAATCTAGTCCTGCTGAAAAATGTACATTCCAATATTCCATAGGGTCTTTCGGATTATACATTAGTGCTTTTTCTTGCACATCTTTTTCCATCTTTGCAATATAATAACCAAATTCCCTTAATGTAACAGATTGTTCCCCAACAGTAACAACTAAATCATTCAAATGTTCTTCATACACAAAAACATTTTTTTCTTTCTGCCATTTTGAGTAAAACAAATAACACACCAATAATAATAAAGCTATAAAAGAAATAATAATTGCAATCTGATTATATCGTTTTCTGTCCTTCATACTATTATGTCCTCCATCAAATTCAATTTTTCCCAAACACTAATTTCTGTGTGCTTTTATATTAATTTGTTTCTTAATTGTAAAATCTGATTTTCAATTTCCTTAATGATGATCTTAAATTCCTCATCTGTTTTTCCAGTAGGATCTTCTAATCCCCAATTGTCATCAAATGCTCTGCCAATGAAAGGACAAACAACATTGCATCCCATGGAAATTGCCACATCAGGATTTGGAATATCTGTAATCAATTTTGAATACTGTGTTTCTTCCATATCGATTCCATATAGCTCTTTCATAATACGTACTGCATCTTGGTTGATTTTGGGTTTTGTTTCTGTTCCTGCGGAATAACTTTCAAATACATCAGTAGCCAAATGTTTTCCTAATGCCTCAGCAATCTGGCTTCTGCATGAATTATGGACACATATAAATGCTACTTTTTTCTTTCTCTTTTTGTAAAATGGACATTTTTCTTTGATACATTGTTCATTCTTTTCACTAAAACAACATTCGATTCTACTGTTTTCCAATTTTACATCGTAGTTTTTATTTATATGTTCAATTGCTTTTTGAAAACTCAAAAACGCATCCCGTTTACAACATCTTGGTCCACCCACCTCAGATAAACTCCATAGTGCCTTAGATGTGAACTCCATATGTTTCCCCCATGAATCATCTAAACTCAAAGGACCTGTTCCATCAATAATCGATAGCGCTGCTCCCATCGAACTCACTGCGCCACAAACACCCCACATGCCACAAGTGGCTCCCGGCATCTGTAATCCTCTTTTCATTAATTCATTCAAACTTTTTTCCAAATCAATATTACCACCTGCATTGTAAAAAGCCGTTAAAAGGGATACCCCATCCAATATATGATGTTCCGGTCCATGTATTCTAACAAAATCCTTTTGAGCAATGTCATTAAAAATATCTATTGGATTTCTACTATTCATTTTTAAGCATACTTCAATAATCTTTTTTCCTCTTTCTTCCATGCTTATTTCACCCTTCCACTAAAACTGATAAAAATCACTTGATGCTCTCTACAATGTTTTTTTCAATATATTCTACTCTGTCAAAAACCATAGGCTTGAAATGTGCAGTTATAGCTACTACAATTTGTTTTTTTCTATCAATATATATAATATTACCGCCATCACCAATAGCGGCAATCACTTCTCTTGTTCTGTGAGGAAGCCACCACAAAAATCCATAATCCTGATTTCCAAATTTCTCGTCGGTAGATATGTAGGATTTTGTCATCATTTCAATCCAATTCTCACTTACAATACGGGTATTATTATATACCCCGTTATTAAGCACCATCAAACCAATCTGTGCCATTTCATAGGCAGAAAGAGATAATCCCCAACCTGCAGTTGGCATACCTGTCGGGTCCAAAAACCAAACCTTTCCATGGTCCTCTTTGTTCATTAAATACTCAAACTGGTCTTCTTTGCTCTCGCATCCTGCATTTCTTCTTGGTTCAATCCCAAGTGGTTTAAATAGATATTCATTAGCAAAATCAAGTACATTCATACCACTTGTAATTCTGATAATTCCCAAAAGAATTTGAACACCAAGAGTGTGATATCGGAATTCATTCGTAATACCTTTGCGACCACCCAAAACATCCAATGTTGTCAGTGTCCAATCTTCCGATGTACAAACCTTTGTCCAAGGTTCACTCTTTCCCTTATATGGTGCTGTCATTGTAAGCAAATGTTTAATTGTAACTTTATATATTGTTTGTTCTCCTCTTTTAGGAATATAAGTTTCCTTGTAATAATCCATCACAAAGTCGTCTACACTTTTTATCAACCCTTGGTCAATAGCAATGCCTATCAACAATGATGTTACAGATTTTGTTACACTCATTACATTCATTGTATCTTCTTTTTTAAAACCATCTCTATACTCTTCCATTTCAAGTATGTTATCTTTATAGGCTACAATCTGTTTTATATTTACATCGTTTTTACTTGAATAATTATCTAAAATTTTCTTCATCAAAACTTCCTCCTGTTAAGCAGTAAAATCATATGATTTGGACGTCCTATAATAAGCCTAAGGGAATTAAAAATTAATTTCAATAATTATTCAAAAAAAGATATCTAAGTTAATCAATGTCATTAAGTTAAAGGGCTAGAAAAAAGAAACCTTTCCACAATTTAAAAGTGGTCAGGTTTCTTTTTTGTATCATACTATCAATTAGAAATTGGAATTGGCTTACTTGCTTTCACAACCTGTTACAATATAAACTCCTTCTTGAATTGCTATTGCACTTCCCCATATCCATAGCCACCCAGGAATATGAATTGTTGACAACAATTTAATCAAAGATACTGCTACAAATACAAGATCTGCTACAGTATCCATCTTAGCTCCTAATTCACTAGCACTGTTTGTCTTTCTTGCAATAGTTCCATCTATCATATCACTAAAACCACAGAGGAGATATATGCTATAAAACGCTTCTGAAAACACAGGAAAGAACAGCAATAAAATACTGCCAAGAATACGAAAACCTGTGAGTATATTT
>JAFYWF010000017.1 GCA_017558145.1 Lachnospiraceae bacterium | reverse complement strand
ATGTGGTATCTTGTACCTGGTAAGTCTTTTACTCTACCACCACGGATAAGAACAACGCTATGTTCCTGTAAGTTGTGACCTTCACCTGGAATGTAGCTTGTTACTTCGATTCCATTAGAAAGACGAACTCTGGCGATTTTTCTAAGAGCTGAGTTAGGTTTTTTAGGAGTAGCAGTTTTAACAGCTGTACAAACGCCTCTCTTCTGTGGAGAAGACATATCTGTAGCTTTTTTGTGAAGAGAGTTGTATCCCTTCTGAAGAGCTGGTGCTGTAGACTTAGTTACTGCAGTCTGACGTCCTTTTCTTACTAACTGGTTAAATGTTGGCATTCTTTTTCACCTCCTGAGTATTAATATAACTATTGATATAGGAATGTGCGCTGCACATTCTCGCGCCGTCGGAACGTCACGAAGTGACATTTTCCTTTGTTCCGACGTGTGCATGATAAACATTATTTTTGTGACAACAAAAATAATGCATTCGCATGCACCTTTGTTAGTATAAGTGCTTGCGAATGCATTGTCAATTGTTTTTTTATAAAAATACTGATTGTATTTATTTTAGAACTTTCCTTTATTTTGAAGGATTATTCTTCATCCTCTGTTTCTTCATTTTCAACAACTTCGTCTTCAAAATCTTCTTTTGCCTGACGTTCCATTTCCATAGCAAGTTCTTTAGCAAGTTCCTTTTCACGAGCAATTCTTTCATCACTGTTCAAAGTTACATCACGGTATCTCTTCATACCTGTACCTGCAGGAATCAGTTTACCAAGAATTACGTTTTCTTTCAAACCAATCAATGGGTCAACTTTTCCTTTAATGGCTGCTTCTGTAAGAACTTTTGTTGTTTCCTGGAAGGAAGCTGCAGAAAGGAAGGAATTAGTTGCAAGTGCTGCTTTTGTAATACCAAGCATTACCTGTCTTCCGTCAGCAGGTTCTTTACCTTCTGCTACTAATCTTTCATTGGTCTCTTCATATTCTAATGCATCTACCAATGTACCTGGTAAGAAGTCCGCATCTCCATTGCTTTCAATACGTACTTTTTTAAGCATCTGACGAACGATTACTTCGATATGTTTGTCAGCGATGTCTACACCCTGAAGACGGTATACACGCTGTACTTCACGAAGCATGTAATCCTGAACCGCTCTGATACCTTTGATTTTTAATAAATCATGTGGGTTAACACTACCTTCTGTTAATTCATCACCGGCTTCTAATACCGCACCATCCATAATTTTAATTCTGGAACCGTATGGAATTAAGTAAGCTTTGCATTCACCGGTTTCGTCGTTAGTGATAACAACTTCACGTTTTTTCTTCATATCTTTGATGGATGCTACACCACCAAACTCTGCGATAATTGCAAGTCCTTTTGGTTTTCTTGCTTCAAAAAGTTCTTCTACACGAGGAAGACCCTGTGTGATGTCATCACCCGCTACACCACCGGTATGGAAAGTACGCATCGTAAGCTGTGTACCTGGTTCCCCGATGGACTGAGCAGCGATAATACCAACTGCTTCCCCTACCTGAACTGCTTCTCCTGTTGCCATGTTTGCACCGTAACATTTTGCACAGATACCTACATGAGAATGACAGGTAAGAATCGTTCTGATTTTTACTTCTTCAAGTGGTTCACCTTTTTCATCCACACCAAATGCCATGATTTTTTTCGCACGGCTAGGTGTAATCATGTGATTTCTCTTAACAATTACGTTTCCGTCTCTGTCTTTAATATCTTCACATGTAAAACGGCCTGTGATACGGTCCTGAAGACCTTCAATCACTTCTTCACCTTCCATGAACGCACTAACTTTCATTCCGTAAATATCTTCTCTGCCTTCACAACAGTCAATTTCACGAATGATCAATTCCTGAGATACGTCAACCATACGTCTGGTTAAGTATCCGGAGTCAGCTGTACGAAGCGCTGTATCAGAAAGACCTTTACGAGCACCATGAGCGGACATGAAGTATTCCAATACGTCAAGACCTTCACGGAAGTTGGATTTGATTGGTAACTCGATCGTTCTACCGGTTGTATCTGCCATCAATCCACGCATACCTGCAAGCTGTTTAATCTGCTGGTTGGAACCACGGGCTCCAGAGTCGGCCATCATAAAGATGTTATTATATTTATCCAAACCTGCTAACAGTGTGTCAGTTAATTTTTTATCGGTATCAACCCAAGTTTCTACTACTGCTCTGTATCTTTCTTCTTCTGTAATCTTACCACGTCTGAAGTCCTGGAAGATTTTATCTACAGTTGCCTGTGCTTCTGCCAACATAGCAGGTTTTTCTTCCGGCACAGTCATGTCAGAAATAGATACTGTCATAGCTGCTCTTGTAGAATATTTGTAACCTGTTGCTTTGATGTCATCCAATACTTCTGCTGTTTTGGAAGCACCATGAGTGTTGATAACTTTTTCAAGAATCTGTTTTAATCCTTTTTTACCAACGTGGAAGTCAACTTCTAATTTTAATTCGTTTCCTTCTACTGTTCTGTCTACAAATCCTAAATCCTGTGGAAGGATTTCGTTGAAAATAAATCTTCCCAAAGTAGATTCTACAGTATCCGTAATTACAGTTCCGTCTGCTAAAGTTTTCTGTACACGAACCTTAATTCTGGAATGCAATGTAATTGCTTTATTTTCATAAGCAAGGATTGCTTCGTTCACACTCTTGAACGCTTTTCCTTCTCCCAATGCACCCGGTCTTTCCTGTGTTAAATAGTAAATACCAAGAACCATATCCTGGGAAGGTACTGCTACAGGACCTCCATCAGATGGTTTTAACAAGTTATTCGGAGAAAGTAATAAGAAACGGCATTCTGCCTGTGCTTCAGCTGTTAATGGAAGATGAACCGCCATCTGGTCACCATCGAAGTCGGCGTTAAACGCTGTACATACCAATGGATGAAGCTTAATTGCTTTACCTTCTACTAACTTAGGTTCAAATGCCTGAATACCAAGTCGGTGAAGTGTAGGAGCACGGTTTAACATAACCGGATGTTCTCTGATTACTTCTTCCAATACGTCCCATACACAAGCATCTAATCTCTCAACTAATTTTTTCGCATTTTTAATGTTCTGGCTGATTCCTCTGGAAACTAATTCTTTCATAACGAAAGGTTTGAATAATTCAATTGCCATTTCCTTAGGAAGACCACACTGATAAATCTTTAATTCCGGTCCTACTACGATAACGGAACGTCCTGAGTAGTCTACACGTTTACCAAGTAAGTTCTGACGGAAACGTCCGCTCTTACCTTTTAACATGTCAGATAAAGATTTTAATGCACGGTTACCAGGTCCTGTAACAGGTCTTCCACGTCTACCATTATCGATTAACGCGTCAACAGCTTCCTGTAACATTCTCTTTTCATTACGAACAATGATTTCCGGTGCACCTAACTCTAACAATCTTCTAAGACGATTGTTACGGTTAATGATTCTTCTATATAAGTCATTTAAGTCAGAGGTAGCAAAACGACCACCATCCAACTGAACCATTGGTCTTAAATCCGGTGGAATTACCGGAACTACATCCATAATCATCCATTCAGGTCTGTTGTTAGAACCTCTGAAGGCTTCTACCACTTCCAAACGTTTGATAATTTTCGCTTTTTTCTGACCTGTAGCATCTTTTAAACCAGCTTTTAATTCTGCTGCATCTGCTTCCAAATCGATAGCTTCCAATAATTCTTTAATAGATTCTGCTCCCATACCAACACGGAATTTATTTCCCCATGTTTCTCTGGCATCAGCATATTCTTTTTCAGATAAAATCTGTTTGTACTCTAAATCTGTTTCACCTTTATCTAAAACAATATAAGATGCAAAATAAAGTACTTTTTCAAGCACACGTGGAGAGATGTCTAAAATCAATCCCATGCGGCTTGGAATTCCTTTAAAATACCAGATATGAGATACAGGAGCTGCAAGCTCAATGTGTCCCATACGTTCTCTACGAACATTTGCTTTTGTAACTTCTACACCACAACGATCACAGACAACACCTTTATATCTGATTTTTTTATATTTGCCACAATGACATTCCCAGTCTTTGCTAGGTCCGAAAATTCTTTCACAGAACAAACCATCTTTTTCAGGTTTTAAAGTACGATAGTTGATAGTCTCAGGTTTGGTTACCTCACCACGGGACCATTCTCTTATCTTTTCAGGGGATGCTAATCCAATTTTGATTGCATCAAATGTCATTGGCTGATATGCTTCCTGTTTAATTTCTGACATTTATGGTACTCCTTCCAATTTGATTTCATAAAGAGCAAAGCGAATGAATAAATTTTTTGCATCGAATGTTCGCATTCATAATCAAAAAATTCTCATTATTCATTTAGCGATAAGCCTCAGCTTGAAAATCCGGAGATTTTCAAGCTTGCTCTATATAGTTATTTTTATTATTCATCATAGGAATCTGCAAAATCCGCATCATCTGCAAAATCATCATCAAAAGAATCATCAATGCTTTCAAATTCACCAGTTACTTCATCCACTTCTTGTGTCTGATAACCATGAGCACTTAAGGATTCGTCTTCATAATTTCTTGGACCGCCTTCTAATTCATAACGGTATTCAGATTCTGTACAATCAACAGTTTCCATAATCTCAACTTCTGTCTGGTCTTCACGAAGTACTTTAACATCAAGACCAAGAGACTGTAATTCCTTCAATAATACTTTGAAAGATTCAGGAATACCAGGTTCAGGAATGTTGTCACCCTTGATAATTGCTTCATAAGTCTTAACACGTCCAATTACATCGTCGGATTTTACTGTTAAGATTTCCTGAAGTGTATAGGATGCACCATAAGCTTCCAGAGCCCAAACTTCCATTTCCCCAAAACGCTGTCCACCGAACTGAGCTTTACCACCCAGTGGCTGCTGTGTTACTAAGGAGTAAGGACCAGTAGAACGAGCATGAATCTTATCGTCTACCAAGTGGTGCAGTTTCAAGTAATGCATGTGTCCGATGGTTACCGGTGAATCAAAGTACTCACCTGTACGACCATCACGAAGTCTTACTTTACCGTCTCTGCTGATCGGAACACCTTTCCAAAGTTTTCTGTGTTCTCTATTGTCATATAAGTATTGCATTACTTCCGGCAATAACTCTTCTTTGTATTTTGCTTCAAATTCTTCCCATTCTGTATTTACATAATCATTTGCAAGATCAAGAGTATCCATGATATCTTTTTCGTTTGCACCATCAAATACAGGTGTTGCTACGTTAAAGCCAAGTGCTTTTGCAGCTAAGGACAAGTGAATTTCCAATACCTGTCCGATATTCATACGGGAAGGTACACCTAATGGGTTTAATACGATATCCAAAGGACGTCCGTTTGGTAAGTATGGCATATCTTCTACTGGAAGTACTCTGGAAACAACACCCTTGTTACCATGACGACCAGCCATCTTGTCACCTACAGAAATTTTTCTCTTCTGAGCAATGTAAATACGAACTGCCTGATTTACACCCGGAGAAAGTTCGTCACCATTTTCTCTTGTAAATACTTTTGCATCTACAACAATACCATATTCACCATGAGGTACTTTTAAGGAAGTATCTCTTACTTCTCTTGCCTTTTCACCAAAGATTGCACGAAGAAGTCTTTCTTCTGCAGTTAATTCTGTTTCTCCCTTAGGAGTAACTTTACCAACCAAGATATCACCGGCACGAACTTCAGCACCGATACGGATAATTCCTCTTTCATCCAAATCTTTTAATGCATCATCACCAACACCAGGAACGTCTCTTGTGATTTCTTCCGGTCCTAATTTGGTGTCACGAGCTTCTGCTTCGTATTCTTCGATATGAACAGATGTATAAACATCGTCCTGAACTAATCTTTCACTAAGAAGAACTGCGTCTTCGTAATTGTAACCTTCCCAAGTCATGAAACCAATGAGAGGGTTTTTACCTAACGCCAATTCACCTTCCGCTGTAGAAGGACCATCTGCAATTACCTGACCTGCTTCTACATGATTACCTTTTACTACAATCGGTTTCTGGTTGTAACAGTTGGACTGGTTACTTCTAGCAAATTTTGTCAAACGGAATTCCAATTTTTCTCCGTCATCTGCATCCATTTTAATCAAGTTGCTGGATGCGTAAGTAATGGTACCGGCTTTTGGAGCCACTACACAAACACCGGAGTCAACCGCTGCTTTTACTTCCATACCTGTACCTACTGCAGGAGCTTCTGTAGTAAGAAGAGGCACTGCCTGACGCTGCATGTTAGATCCCATCAGCGCACGGTTCGCGTCGTCGTTTTCCAAGAATGGAATTAACGCTGTCGCTACAGAGAATACCATTTTAGGAGATACGTCCATATAATCGAACATCTGTCTTGGATATTCCTGTGTTTCTTCCAAGTAACGACCAGATACAGATTTACGAACAAAGTAACCGTTTTCATCTAACAATTCGTTAGCCTGAGCTACATGGTAGTTATCTTCTTCATCTGCTGTCATATAAACAACTTCGTCTGTTACTCTTGGATTTAATGGGTCTGCTTTATCAATCTTACGATATGGAGCTTCAATGAAACCATATTCGTTAATTCTTGCATAAGAAGCAAGAGAGTTAATCAAACCGATGTTAGGACCTTCAGGAGTTTCGATAGGACACATTCTTCCGTAGTGAGAATAATGTACGTCTCGAACTTCGAATCCGGCACGATCTCTGGAAAGACCACCAGGACCTAATGCTGATAAACGTCTCTTATGTGTTAATTCACCAAGTGGATTGTTCTGATCCATGAACTGTGACAACTGAGAAGAACCAAAGAATTCTTTTACTGCTGCCTGCACAGGTTTAATGTTAATTAACGCCTGTGGAGATACATCTTCTGCATCATGTGTTGTCATTCTTTCACGAACCACTCTTTCCAATCTGGAAAGACCAATACGATACTGGTTCTGTAATAATTCACCAACCGCACGGATACGTCTGTTTCCTAAGTGGTCGATATCATCATCATGACCAATGCCATATTCTAAGTGAATGTTATAATTAATAGAAGCTAAAATATCTTCCTTAGTAATATGCTTTGGAATCAATTCGCAGATATTTCTCTTAATTGCTTCTGCTAATTCTTCCCCTGTTTCATCATCTGCACATTCTTCTAAAATCTGTGCAAGTACAGGATAGTATACCAATTCGTTAATTCCAAATTCTGCAGGGTCACACTCTACAAAACTAGTAATATCTACCATCATATTGGAAAGAACTTTTACATTCTTTTCTTCTGCCTGGATATATACGAAAGGTACTGCTGCGTTCTGAATGTCGTCTGCCAATTCCGGAGTCACTTTTGTTCCGGCAGTAGCTAAAACTTCACCAGTTGTTGTATCCACTACATCTTCTGCAAGAATGTGATTGCGGATACGATTTCTTAAAGCTAATTTTTTATTGAACTTATAACGTCCAACTTTTGCCAAGTCATATCTTCTGGGGTCGAAGAACATGGCAGTAATTAAGCTTTCTGCACTTTCTACACTTAAAGGTTCGCCCGGACGAATCTTTTTGTATAACTCTAAAAGACCTTCCTGATAATTCGTAGAAACGTCTTTTGTAAAACTCTTCTCAATTTTTGGTTCATCACCAAAAAGTTCTCTAATTTCATCGTTTGTACCCACACCTAAAGCACGAATCAAAACGGTTACCGGAACTTTTCTTGTTCTATCTACACGAACGTAGAAAATATCGTTGGAATCTGTTTCATATTCTAACCATGCTCCACGATTTGGAATTACTGTGGAAGAATATAAGGTTTTACCAATCTTATCATGACCAATTGCATAATAGATACCCGGAGAACGTACTAACTGGCTAACGATAACTCGTTCTGCACCGTTAATTACGAAGGTACCTGTTGCTGTCATTAAAGGAAGATCTCCCATGAAAATTTCATGTTCGCTGATTTCTTCTTTTTCTTTATTGTAAAGTCTAACTCTAACTTTTAAAGGAGCTGCATATGTTGCATCTCTTTCTTTACATTTTTCGATAGAATACTTAACGTCGTCCTCACACAACTCAAAGTCTACAAACTCTAAGCTTAAATGTCCGCTGTAGTCTGTAATTGGAGAAATATCATCAAAGACTTCTTTTAAGCCTTCGTTTAAAAACCACTGATAGGAGTTCTTCTGAACTTCTATTAAATTGGGCATCTCCAAAACTTCTTTTTGTCGTGAATAACTCATACGCATCTTTTTGCTGTTCGCTGAAGGACGTATTCTGTGTTTTTCCATTGACATTCACCCCGTTCTTTCTGATTTATTGTCTCTGTAGGCGTATTTTTGTACCTAATACGCACACGATACCACAATAGTGCACTGTCCATATTAACGCAAGTTGTCAATAGTTGTCAAGGGGATAACAAACTTTTTTGGAAAAATTTGTTATCCCCTTGTTTTCGTTCATTGCGCTTACAATTCACCTTTAGAAAAAATCGTTTTTTGTAAAACCAATATCTTATTTCTATTATTTTACCCTTGCCGTAATTTCTAGATTTTTTGCTTTAATCTTAAATTTAACAATCTTCATACCGCTGAAGTCTCCCACGCCTTTTACGTAAGCTATGGCAACGCCTTTTCGATTGTTATTTTCATAACCTGCAATACTAAATTCCACATTATGGTTATCATATGATATTTTTATATCTTCCAATTTTAAAACATTACCGCCTTGAGTATAAGTCTGTGGAGAAACTACAACCTTTGCTTTTTGAATATTTTTGTTGGTGAGTTTTTCTGTTACTTTTATAACTTCCTTTGTTTCACTGGAATTTACTTGTTGTTCACTCTTATTTTCTTCCGGCACATCCTCTGCCGTATCATGTTCCGAGTTGCTACCTATACTCAACAGATTTTGAATTGGATTTTCTTTCTTTTCACTCACAATTTTAAAGTTAACTCTCTTAGTTCCCGTATACAAACCTTTCCCTTGAATCACCACTGTGGCAATTCCTACTTTATCATTCTTTTCATAAAACAATTCATAATCTACACCCAAACTTAACTGTTGTCCTTGATATTTAACAATCACCTGTGGCTTGACAGGTTCCTGTTGAAAAATTTGATTAGGAATCTTCGAAACTGCAGCTTGCCGAATCAACTTTTGTTCTGTGATTGTGAATTGTATTATCTTTTTACCCACATAATTTCCTTTACCATGTATCCAAATCTCATACTCACCTGCTGCTTTATATGGATTCTTCTTCTCGCTTTCAAAGTCAGGATATTCTAATGTATAGTGTACATCTTTTCTAAGAGTCCTCTTTCCATCTTTTATCACCGGAGTCGGTTGTTGCACACTTCCATTCTCCACAACTACAATATTATCAACTGTGATGGCAGATTGATCGAGTTGTTTCGGATGAATCACAAAGTTTTTCTCTACCTTGCCCGAATAATTTCCTTTACCGGTAACAATCAATGTTGGAACTTTCTCAGGATTACTTCCATCATTCGCATTGATATTATTTTTGTAAGAAATCGTATAATCTTTCTTTTCTTTCAAAAGAACTTTATTATCATAAACTCGCACTTGTGGTTTAATTGCACTCCCTGTATATTCGTAGCCACTGGAATTCACACCTGCAACCCAAATACCTTCAGGAATATTTTCTTCATCACCATTGTCTGGGTTATCCTCATTTCCTCCTTCCGGTCCATCTCCGCCTTCCGGATTGTCGCCATTTCCTCCTTCCGGTCCATCTCCGCCTTCCGGATTGTCACCTCCGTTATCCTCTCCATCAGAGCTTTCACCTATGGTAAGAGTTGCATCTGTGGTAATCGAATTTCCGTCTTCCGTAAATTGCCCCGGGATAGTAATCGATATATGATAATTTCCGTTTTCCGGAGGCGTATTCGCTACCGGATCTGAAACTCTTAAAGTACAGGTATCCACACTATAGGTATAACAATATAAATCTTCCGTTCTATAATACACATAGCCCAGTTCATCATATTCAATCATAGCTTCTTTTCCATTTACCTTTACTACAAATGCAAGTACATCAACATTTCCATTCGTATCTTCGGTATACGTTACCGTAACAGGCATTTCGATATACTCTGCAAACTCATCCACTTCCTTCACTTGATAATCTTCTATCACAAATGTTTTTACTTTAATAATCGTTTCCGCTTCCTCTGCCGTAGTCCAAATACCACCTCCTGCACCATTACTAACAAATACAGGCACAAAAGAAGGATTACTATTACTACCATGAAAAACAAAATTTTCTTTGTTAGCCCGAACAGCTTCTATATAAGTATGATCCTCTTCCGGAAACTCAGGAAATCCATTATGCCCTATATATGTATCGGTAACTCCTGTCACACTACCCGTTATGTTGATGTTTTGTTCTTTGCCTAAAACCAACTGACCTCCACCTTCAAAATTTCCAATGGACAATTGGCCATATTGTTCCAAAAATAAAACACCATTTTCCGCTACCGTTAAATTCGGAAAAGCGTGAAAAAAGCTGCTACCGTTTGCAGGTTGTAACGAACCAGTTAATACCTTAAGTGTGGTAATATTTTCCAAAACAGGAGTAGCCAGATTCCCACTTCCACCAAACGTTACTACCAAATTATCGTTAACACCAATTACCTGTTTCACCTTACTGTCGTACAGTGTTACGTTAATATCACCATCGACTCCATATTCGTTTCCAGTATATACCAGATTTCCGCTTCCCTCGCCCATGGATTCTCTTCCGCCACATCCATAGATTGTACCGATTTCTCCTGTTGCCGTACTATCAACAGTAATTGTCACATTCCCCAAATATCGGCTTTCCCCAACATTACTATGAGCCATATTTCCGGCATAGATATTTCCCAGTTTAGAATTTCCTTTTATGATAATTTCACCATGTTCTCCCGAAGACGGAATATTAGTATAACTATATCCTACAATCCCTCCACCAAAGATATGAATATCATTTTTAACATTACTTCCACGAGTCACACCATCTAAAGTCAACGTATACCCATTTGCCACAATGGCATTGGATTCCGTACTAGACAAGTTAATCTCAATATTCTCAAAAGTAACATCCGCTCCCAAAACAATACCCAAATACCATAAATCCAAAACTCCGCCTCGAATCGTAACCGGACGCGATATCATCAAAGGATCATTTCCTGAGCCAATCAGCTTATTGATTGTCCCATTAACTTCAATAACAGAAACATTGGAATCTGCCAAAGCTGCATGAAATTCATCTGCGTTAGAAACCACTCTAGTTTCACTGGCATAGATAGTTTCTTTATTTATAAATAAAAACAAGACAAATATTAATACAAGCAAATAACCTTTTTTCTTCATGCTGCCTCCTATCACTGAAACTTCTCTTTCCCGGACACTGTTTTACTTGCATAAAATATAGCATAATTCCACCTTACGTTAAATCTATTTTTTGCAACTTTTAGCATCACACTTTGCCAAACATCTTGGGTTATTGCACACAAATAAGAGGTGTAACTCCTTAGAATCACACCTCTCACTTCATGTAAGCATTTAATCTCTATTTCATTATTCCAACCTAGTTGGCCTCACCACCAAGATACAAATCGTTTCCGTTCAAATACAAAACTCTGTTGGCTTCATATCTGTCTACATAGGTATAGAAATCATAGTGTTTTGGCTCTAAATATTTTCCGGTAAAGACTTTTGTTCCTGATGGAATTTCCTTTCCGTTTGTAGAGGATAAACTTACAGTAATCTGATCCGTGGTAAGTGTACCTGTCACATTACCATTTTCATCTTTCACTTCAACAACATCAAAGAATACGGATCCATTTACCTTGGATTTATCTTCCATGGTTCTGGTAATTCCCTTTATCTGAAGCGGATTATTCGGTACCATCTGAATTGCAGCCTGGTTTTCTCCCACTACATAGATAGCATCCATCACTGTTTTTCCATTTGGAACCAATACACCAAATGTATAATCGGAATATCTTAATTCCTTTGCAGTTAAGTTGCCATTAACAACCAACGTTGTTGGTACTTTACGTGGATTTCCTTTGTCATCAGTTTTGGTATTGTCTGTTACGAAATCCATACCGTTTCCTCTGAATTCTACATTAATACCACTGATAGAATTTACTTCCATATAACTGCAGTCTGTCAGAATTAAACTTCCTTTTGCAGAACCGGATACGGTATTCAAAGTACTGATAGCTTCTCCACTCTTTCTGTATCCAATCACTGCATTGGAAATGGATGCTGCAAAGTTACCTGTCGCAAGATTTGCAGTTGTGACTTCTGCACCACCTTTTACGGATTTCATTGGTGTCATGGTAACATCTTTAAATGTAGTATTACATTTTAAGGTAATGTTTCCGGAGAACACAATTCCCATACCATTTCCCCAAATGGTAACTTCATTTGCTTTGCTAGGTAAGCTAAGAGCGCTATACTTGCCGTCTCCTTTATCGTTACCAATCATTACTCCATTTAATAACTCAATGGTATAGTCTTTAAATACTTTGGTTTTGGCATTTGGATCTACATATAGAGCCATGGAATCAATCGCTTTTACAGCTTCCTCAAAAGTTTTAAAGTCATATTTTTCCACCTGACTCCAAGCATTTGTCTCATCAGTATTACCGTAACCATCCAGACTCTTGGTTCCTACCCAAAGACGAACTTCATTTAAGGAAACTTCATTACCATTCGCAATCCGTCTAACTTTTCCATATTTAATGTCGTTTCCGGATTTGTAGAAATCATAAATTCTTGTTTGGTAAGTTTTAGGTTGATCATTTTCACCCATTAAAGGATTTCCCTGTTCATCTCTTTCAATAGCATCTTCTGTTATTTCTTCGCCCATACCTTGATAATCCATATAATCATCATCCGGATTATCTGGTGTACCATTATCACTAAAATGACTATAATCCGGTCCAAACAAAGAAGTCGGCGCTTTCGGTGCTGTCATAATCACCATATCTTCTACCAGTTGTGCTTTACGCTGTACAGAGTTATTCAGATATAAGGTTATGGTTGCTGCCTGCCATCCGGACTGTTGGTCAGTTGACTCAACAGTTCCCTTAATATTAATCAAGCTCTTTCCGGCCTTATCCTGTTTTGCTGTTAATTTATTATGACGATCATTAAATATAACATTTGTCAATGTCAGTTTACCATCACCTACTGTAGTGGTTCCGGCACGAAGCTCACCACTTTCCATAGTTGTAGTTCCACTTACTGTGATATTTTTGGCATTTAGATAACTGTTAGAATGACTTACATTTTCTACACGAGGATCTGCAATCCCCATAGTAAGATTGGTAACATTAACCTCACTCTTAAGAGTATCTACTTTTGCACCCTTTGCCAATTCTAAATATTTTACCGATTTAATTCCGTTTTTAATCTCGTACCGGCAAACTTTACTTGCGTTAGCATCATTATCACGTGCACCATACAATACCACCGTACCAATTCCGCCAATCTGAGAAATCAAATCAGTTTCGATACCGTTGTCTATACCTTCAGAATCTGACATGCGGACCTCTGTCTTTCCATTTGCATTTCCGGAAAGAATAAGTTCTGCTTTATAATAACCCATATTTTCATAATTCCAGTCACTTCTAAAATTATTCAAAGACATTGCCCACTTACTACCATCTATGGTTAAAGGAACACCATAATACTTGTTTCCGGTTTTCTTCACTGCACATATGGAAATATCTGTAAAAGTAGTATCACATTTAACCGATATCCTATTTCCGGTAGTCAGAATTCCTTTTCCACCATAAATGAATACTCGTTGCGCTTTTGTCGGCATGGTAACTGAACTGATTGGTGTATCTACCCCCAAATCTTTCAGTACTTGGATATCATAAATCCAATCCATATGATTTAACTTATCAATTTCTTTTACAGCCTGATCCCAAGTGAAAAATTGTCCGGCATACACCTGAATATTCGTAGTAAGATATTCGCCATTGGTATCCTTAATATAATCACCATTGCTATCCACGATATTTCCAGACTTCACACCTATCACTTTTACTCCGAAGGATTCTTTTGTAAAATACAATGCACCTTCATATTTCACAGCCTTAACATCTGCTTTATTCCACTGATATTCCGCATTATTCTGGTTATAGACAGCCTGATAAATATATACATTATCATTTGCCACCATTTTTGGCGCTGTAATCACTTTTTGGAAACTTTGCGGTTTTGCAGCTGCGCCAATAAGAATAGTTTCTAATTCAGTACCATTCATTGGAATATATTTTTGATAAGTAGCTGTATCATTTTTATCATCATGATACACCATTGGTTTTACATTTACAGCTACATCATCATGCACTTCCCCACTAATTGTGAATTGAGATACACTCTTAGCCAATGCTTTGTTCGTGTAATAAGTTGTAATATCCAAAGCTGCTTTCTTTTCTCTTGCCTGCTGTGTTTCCGGATATAACGCGTTAACATTGGTAATCGCAATTGCTTTTTCACCTGTCATATTCAAACTTGCTGAATCATTTGTAAATACAAGGTCTGTAATGGTAATTTTATTTTTTCCAATCACCGTTGGTTTGCCTGTTACTGTCAATTCCCCAACCTTGATTTCTCCGGTAACATAGGTAGTTGTATTTCCCAGATTAACTTTACCTTTACTTCCATCAATGGTTTTAAAAATCAACTGAAGTTCGGTTACATCCAAATCACCAAATCCAAGTTTTGAAGCTTTAAATGCTTTTTCAGTCGCTGTATCAACAGACACTCTCTCCGTTTTAACATTGTTAGACAAGTCAACTAAATAATTGCCATTCTTTAATGTCACTTCATTTACCGTAACCGTATTTTTCGTATCTTTTTCATGTAAAATTACATTTTCAAATTGTAAGTTACAGTTGGCTGTAATCGCTCCTGTATATACAATAGTACGAACAACACTTTCATTCTCTCCGCGTCCGGCAATGATTAATGTATCTGCTTTTCCTGCTTTTGGAAGATTGAATGCCCCAAATGCTGCTTTACCATCTTTGATGGTTGTATAATGTGGGTCTGTCTTTTGATCTGCCCCCAGCGTACCATCTGCTTTTTGTACATCAATATCACGGAAGGTAATCTTATAAATATCACTCTTAGTACCAAAGTTATTGATGATATCAATAGCTTCTGCATAAGTTGCAACATAAGAATCATTCCATACACCTGCAGTCTTCTGACTTAAAATTACCTGCATGGATGTAATATCGACGTAAGACACATAACCGGTCTTATCTTTGGTTGCTTTTGCATTTGCATTTAAAACTTTTTTATCGCCTTCCAATGTTCTATTAACACCATAGGGAATAAATTTATCTCCGGTTTCTGCTTTTGCAATTAATAATTTATTTCCGGTATAACCTTGTTTGTTATCATTCAGCTCAATAATCTCTTTACGAGAAGCTGTAGTAATATCGTAAATTTTAACCTGTAATTTTCCTTCACCCTGAACTTTTCCGGTTACAGTAAGCTGTGGAATTCCTGTATTTTTAGTTTTATCTTTTGTATCTACAGGATAATAAGTAGAAATATAATTATCTCCTGCCACCCTATCAAGTACTACATTTCCTATGGTTGCCTGTGCAAAAGTTTCCCATGCAGCTACTTTTTTAACAGTCTTATCTTCTACCACTACACTATCACTTGATAACAACAATGTAGTTACCTCAGATTTTGCATTGGTTTCAACCTTACTATTATAAAGATTAAAATCCACTACATTAGTAATTGCACCACTTAAGATTACATCTGTATTTTTTACAATAACATCACTATAACCTTTTTTACCGGTGATACTCTTCAAGACATTGGATTCCACATTATCTTTCACGATTCTATCCATAGAAACATTATCTAACGTTAATACAGATTCTCCAACGATTATCTCTTTCCCATTTTTTACGTCTGAATTTTTCTCCATTGAAATGCTATAAGTACCAATATTTTTCAATGCAACGTCTTTGATAAGAACCTTACCATTTACCTTTACATCTTTTGCAAAAGTAAGATCATATTTGGATTCTTTTGATTTCAAAGTAACTTCTACCGCTTTATCCTTATCCGGCAAAGTAATGGCAGAATGTTTTTCTGTATCTGTTACTTTTGCATCTGTAACAGAATTTTTTAATAAAATATCATAGTATGCCGATTTTTCATTGACAGTCTTGATATAATTTGCAGCTTCTGCAATATCCAAGCAAACAGTGGTAGATACCGGAGTAATCACAGCATTTTCACCGTCTCCTTTTACGGATTTCACTACATTTACATCATCCTGGTAATTTATACCAACAAGATAAATTCCCTTAGATGCCCATACAACTCTGTCCGTTGCAGATGCCTTGATTTCAGTATTGCTAACTGCAATGAAATCAAGCTTATCCATAGATTCTTTTTCCAATGTTGCCAATTTTGCAGTTGTTACAAGGGTATACTTTTTCCCATTTTCAGGTTTATTGTTAACAATATTCGCTTCCGTAATCTCGGTTGCATCATATGCTTCCAATACCAACTTCGGTTTCTTGGTTGCTTCACAAACATCCGTTACATTTCCCTTAATCGTTAAAGTTCCTGCCTTAGTAACTACTTTATTTACAACCTGGTCTTTTTCTTCTTTCGCAATGTGTGTAATCTTATTCTCAATATTGGTAAGTGTGGTTGTATTATTCGTATTTAACACTCCACCATCTACTAAGATAAGATTACTAACAGTAGCTTTATTATTTACTGTCAGTTTTGCATTATTTAATTCCAAGTTAAAGTTACCAGTATTCCAAGCTCCTGTGGTTATCACTTCAACATTTTCAAAAACAACATCTGTTTTTTGCGTAATAGCATTACTATTATACAATTTGACACTTGTCTTGTATTCGTTTCCTAAGGTTGCAAAGGTTACTCTCTTCGCATTTTCAGGAATTGGCATCTTGCAAGGTGTTTTTTCATCTCCAATAGAATCCAATAAGAGCACTCTATAAAATGCATTCTTATCATTCAAACCCTTAATTGCTGTCACAGCTTCTTCCAATGTTTTATAATAGTTGATTACTTGATATTCTGTATTTTCAGTAATATTACTGTCCTCTGTATCCATGCACAATGCAACCTTTACATCGTCTGCATAATATACTTCGATATTATTTCCATTCTTTTTCAGGAAATATCCACAGTCAACATTGGAATTTACATCAAAATGCGCTTCATCTCCATCAGTGGTACTTAAGGCATCTACAAGAAATACCGTTTCACTCACTTTTGCTGCAGTTAATAAATGATTATTTCTTACTTTATCTTCGCCGTTTTCATCAATATATTCTTCGCCTAATTGAATTGGCAAACCATCTGCATCTACAAGACCGATATAAATCTTGTTTTCCTCTTTATCTTCTAAAACAGCGGTTCCGCTGACATTTAAAACTGACTGCTGTTTTGTATTAACAGTAGTTACCAATTCCGGATTAAGAGCAGTACTGGTGAGTACACCTGTAATATTAAACTTCTGTCCGTAAACTGTAAGCAATGGATCTTCTCCTGCTAAGGTCAAATTCTTAAGATCAGCAGTTCCATATACTTCCACATCACTATCCGTCATCACAAGTTCTGTGGTTACTTTAAGAACATTATTCATCGTACCTGTATCCGAATTACCCACCGTAACAATGGCTGCTTCCCCAAGTTCCAATGTAGTTACATTAAGTTCACAAGGATTATAAGTTTCTACACCATTTTTCAAGGTATACCAACCGTCTACCATAAAGTAATCATTGATATCCACTTTCAGGAATCCGGTTACTTTTCCCTGTATATAAAGATTGCTTTCACCATAGCCCGTTGGAGAGGCAATCAAAGAAGTACTATCATCAAACTCTAAGGTACCTTTACCACCACCATTTAATAAAATCGGAGTATTAAAAGTAACATCTCCACCAATAAAGATAGACTTATTCCCACTCTTTACATTTACAAGTGCCGGATAACCTAACTGATTATCTTCTATCGGCTCATAAGCCCCCGGAATCACAGCACCTTTCTCATTTTTTTGCTGTGCCACTTGTACAAAAGAAATATTTTCTAATACTACATTAGATGTAAAACTAATATCTTTCACATAATATACATCGTAATTATAGTATCCGCTTTCTTTATTACCTCCACCTACAGATGTCAAATACAAGGTATCAACATAGTTTGCATTTGGCATGGTTAAGGTATTTGGCTGATCCATATCTCCCTGTAAAAATGTAATGGTATAATCACGTTTTGTTTTTAAAGTATTGATTTCCGTTACTGCATCTGCAAAGGATTCACATTCCGTTTCCACATAAACTTCATCTCCCTCTGCATCCAAAGTACCATCACAATAACTTAAAATCGTGGTTACTTCGCAAGCATCTTTATAAACCAAATTACCTGCTTTTTTGAAAAGTACACCATATTCATATTCAAAACACACATCGTATGTACTTACGTTTGGTGCTTTTGCAATGATAGCCTTGTTTGCTGTAATTAAGCTCTCTGCAAAAATCGGACTTGGATTTGCTCCATTTTCATAATAACAAACAACATTTGCAAATCTGTCTGTGACTATTTCCTTCTGGTTTCCATCAACACCCGTTGTAGTCTCTACTGTAAAAGTTTCTCCTAACGCAATATTTAATGTTCCATAGTTTGTAATTGTTTCACCATCATCTTCAACATTATATACCACATCCAGTTTTCCACTGATGGTAAAGGCAGGATTCATAGCTGTAATATAGCCATCTGCATCCTTTTTCACACCTGTTGGGAAAGTAACTACAGTAGCATCACCAAGGCATTCTACCGTAGTCGCCTGGATTGCTCCATATCCGTAAAGTGTAGTTCCATCTTCCATAGAAAGGGTTCCCACAGTTGTTTTTTGTGAGACAAATAAATCTACATTTTGCATAGATAGCATATCTACTTTATCAATGGAATTCACCAACATTTCATCTAAACCAGCTGATTCCACTGTCAACTTGGATCCTTTTCCAATGCCGCCACCGGTAAGTGCTACATCATCCAAAATTTTTACATCTTTTAAGGTTACGGCAAAATTATTTATTGCCAAGGTTCCTTTGGCATCAGTGGTATTCAAAGTAACTCCACCAAATTCTGTATTACATTTGATATCCATTTTGGATTTAAATGTAATTTGTTCCTTAGGATCCTGTTCTCCCTGTTTCACACCCATAATCGCCACATTGGCTGCCTTGGAAGGGAACTTGTAATCTTTATTTGTATCCGCCGCTACATCTTTATTTAAAATGATTTCGTAGGACTGCCCACTATTGGCAATACGTTCAATTTCATCAAAAGCTTCCTGTAAAGTTGCATAACTGTCAATGTTATATGGTTCACCTTTTACACGAAGTTCTACAGCATCCTTGGCTATTGCTTTTGGACCATATTTAATGATGTTTCCTTCTTTTCGAGTTACATTCTTAATGTCATATGGACCTTCTTTTTCCGTTTTCTCAACAGTGTTATATTCAAAATCATCATATACAAACCAAGAACCAAGTATCTTCGATGTTGTTGCTAAAGTAGTAACTTCAGAAACTTCGGAAGAACCGGTATATACCAAATAAGTGGCATTCTTTTTGATAATTTTATAATAACTAGAAGACTCTACATTATTCAAATCATCTTCAATCGTATATCCTAGGATAACCGGCTTTCCATCTTTCATCTCTGTATAAACAGGATCTGCATACGCATTACCATAGTCTTCATAATGTCCTGTAATTCTTCCTGCTTCATTCAAATGAAAACTATAGGAGTTTAGGTCTCCTTTGATTTCTACCGTATTGGCATAATGTAATGCATTTCCCTGTCCATAGACATCGATATCTGTAACCGTTATTTTCCCTGCTACCACTAATCTGGAACGTGAATTAGCCACGGTAGATTGCAACACTAACTTCGTAACTGTTACATCCTTAGGTACTCTTAAAATTGCTCTGCTTAATTCTAAAGTACCGATACCACTAACAGCACTTGCTTTTTTCAATTCCAAATCAGACTCACAAATACTGATATAGGATGCAGCTGTACCTGTAATCGTTTGAATCGCACCATTTACATTCTTTAAGGTTAACATTTTTCCTTTCGTATTCATGGTAACTGTTTCCGGTAACTTCACGTTTTCTACATAAAGATCTGTTGTCAAATCCATATTTCCGGTAAAGGTAAAGGTTGTCGGTTTGGTTGCATTATCACCTGCAATCATAAGACTTTTAACATTAGTAGGAAGCTTCAACGCACCTCCTACATCTATTTTGTCCCCTTTTAGTTCAAAAACATATTGGGTATTCGTATTACCAACTGCAGTCAGGTAATTCATCGCGTCCTTCCAGTTGGTGAAATTCTTCATGTATTCACGGGAATAACCATCTGCTGCAATGGAATGCAACGTTATGACTTCATTAATTACTTGCACTTCATTGATTTTCTTAGCAGCATCAATCACTTGCACTGCTGCTCCATAAGGATTATCAATTTCTACTGCTTCCCCTTGTTCATTTCCCCCAGGAACCTTTTTCGGTAAAATACTAATATCTTCTACCGGGAAGGATTTATGGTCGGTATCAAATAATTTATGAGTGGCAGGTAAACAGTAAATTTCTTTGGTTGGATTGAAAACTGTCATCTCATCTGTCAGACTTTCAATCTTACTATAAGAAGATGTTGCAGCAATTTGTAATTGCTGATTTTCATGATTCTTCGTAAAGGTTCCTTTGATAGCAATGGTGGCAGTTGTAATCGCCCCACCATTAGCCTTTGTAGCACCTAAGCCTAAGAACGGATATCCACCTTCTCCTTTTTTGCCTCCAAGATTTATATTAAATAAAGTTCCACTATCATTAATTAAAAGTTTGGAATCACCTTCTAACCATGTTTTAGAACCACTTACCTGATTCCATGTATCAACAATCAAACTTCCTTCACTACCGTGAACAAAATCTTTTACATTTTTTACATCTTTCACCAGCATATGGCCGTTATTTCTCATAGTTCCGACTTTAGAATCAAAAGTGGCCAAGAAAAATTGTCCTTCATTTTCCACCGTAGCATCTCCGGCACTTTCTCCGGTATATGCTGATTTCACAGTTAAAGAATTCAAGTAACATTCTGCAGTTTCCTGATCGTTGTTACCTATATATAGTTTTGCTCCGTTTAAAATCACATCCGGATTACCTTCATTCCAAACTCCGCTTGGACTCTGATCAAATTCACCTACGATACCATATACTTCCATACGTCCACCGGAATTCATAGTAATGGTATTTACCTTTAAATTTGCTTTTTCGAAGGTACCTTCTAATGGTTTTCCTTCATTGTCGTACTCTTGATATGCTTGAATATACAGATTGGTTGCTGTAATACTGTCAACCTTCATTCCTCCACGAGCTAGCTGCAGTTCTTTTGTAATGATGGTTGTTTTCCCGAAATCTTCCTGCGTTTTTCCACAAAAAGCTACCGCACCATTTTTTGCATTTAAAGTGATATCGCAAAATACAGGTTCACGATTATCTGCAATTACTTTCCCCTGTTCATCTGTATCAATTAATTCATTGTGATTTTGATCCAGTAATGGGGTCTCTTCGTTAACAAATAACAAAGTACTTTGTGTGCCATTGATATTGAAAACACCATTTTTTATTCTAAGGCCACTTTCCATATGTACAACTGCCGTGGTCGTAATACTAAACCTATTGAAATCAAGACTTTTTTGAACATATCCTTCTTTTATCGGATGTTCTTGTGCATCATATTCTTCTACTTTTTCTGTGTTGAAATACGCTTCTGTTACACACGTCGGAATAGTAAGCTTCCGATTCAAAACCTCATCATCTAAAAAGTTGAATTCATAAGTTCCTTTTTCGCTTTTAAAATCTGTTGCAATTCCTGCAATAGCTTCTTCTAATCCAATATAAGGTTGCTCATTCCCATTATGAGAAACAATCACCGTAATGATACGAGCTTGCAGACAGTATCCTTTTTGCGGATTCTGGTATTTTCGCACAAACAATGTCTTTCCTTCAGGTGATTCCAATTCGAAATCTTCTGCCTTAATTCCGGACGTGATGTTTGCAAAATCTTCTCTGTTATCAAAAAACACATTGCCATGTGCTTCATCTATTTTCTGTACTAAAATTGGATTTTTAGAATTACGTTTCAATGCTCCTGTAATCTTAAGGTTTCCTAATGCCGCAGTTTCTTCTTTACCTCCTGTTGCCTCCTTCTTCATCAAAGCAAACACCAAACTGCTGCCTTCTTCACCTTGTAAAACATTCAAATTTTTAAATTCAGCAATTCCACTTGGTAATACAACAAAACTACATCCGCTAGTAACATTTGCATCAGAAGTAGATTTAAAATTACGAACTGCAATATTTCCCTTTTGGCAAGTAAGCTTCGCTGTAGTAACCGCAGATTCCCATCTTACTTCCTGATTCTCTTCATTCGCCACTGTCATCAAAGTAGAAACTTTTACCGCAGCGGCACCATTCCATATGAGATTACCATTTACATCTAAATTTTTGACATTCGTGCCAACATTATAGAATTCCATATCACTACATTGTAAGATGTCATCATTTTTTACGCCTACTGCCAATGTAGCACCGGTTCCATTGATATTAACATTGCTAATTTTACTATGGAATACGGTAACTCCTTCTTCGCCGTCCCCCACTTTTCTGCCACCTAACAATAAAGTGCGGTTGCTACCTAACGTAAATGTACCAAGTTTAGATAACATCCAGTTTCCTGTTGTACCCTGAAGAGTATATTGACCACCGTCCAAGCAATCTACAAATATTTCAGCACTTTGACTAAAGGTAATACTATTACCATTTAATAAAAGTTCAATGGTTCCTTGCAACTCATCAATATGTTCAAACCCTTCCAGATCCGTAACATCCTTATAGTTTAAATCCTTTTCACCGGCAGAGGTATTTTTCAAAAGCTTAATGGTAAAATTGCCCACTGACTGCTTTTCTTCTATTGTTTCCACAATGAAAGCTCTGGCTTCTTTTAATGTTGTAAAATAATGATTTTTTAATTCTTCATTATCTCGAACCAAAACACTCTTATTTCCCACATTATTTACATCTTCAGGACATGCTTTTAAATAATATGTATTATCCGCTTGCTCATCAGACACAATATCCAAAGAATAACTGGTAGATGCCGTATCCATAATTTGATAATTACTAATTTTGCGTATGCTATCGTTATCCCAAGATGGTATCAGTGTGGCAACTGTGTCATTTTGTGTATATTCGGATTTCACATTATAAGCAGTTTCCATAATATTATAATCAGAAGTCACACTTACTTTACTAGCATACTTTCTAAATACCATTGCAGGCATCTTTTGACTTACAATGGTTCCTCCCACGGTAAGTTCTGCCTTTGTATATAACACAGGATCTCTACTATCATTGCTATATGTTTCTCTCATAGAAATCAATAGAGCAGAAGGACGATACAACACCTTATCTGTTTCCAGGATTTCTACATTACTAAGAACAGAGGGAAGATGAAATTCCATTGCACTTCCCCTTACAGCTTCTATCTCTTCCGTTACATCCAAAGAAGCTACATTTAACGTCCCATCAAGTACTAACCTATCTACTTTAACAGGAATATTCATCTGAACAACATCATAAATTGCTTCTGTTTTTCCATTAGAAGTAGTCGCTGTATACTCATTTTGAATCACTAAATTGTGAATATATAATTCATATTTTTCGAACTCTTCTTTTGCGTTGTCTACCTTTTTAAATAAACGATACCAATATTCCTCAAGTCCCGGAGCCTTCCAAGAAACGTCACCATGCAATGCAACGTTTGCTTTCTCTCCATTCTCAATTTCACAAGATTCCAGAGAAATACTACCTGTATTTCCATCACCCACAACCAACCAAGAACTTGCATCCTCTGCAAAAGTAAAACAAAGATCCTCGACATTACTATCATCAGAATTTCTTCTGTTTGTTGGCATAATATTTAAACAGGCATCGGCATTTAGAGATACATTTCCCCCCTGAAAATTATCTACAGCAATACTACTTTCCCCACTAACCTCTAATCGTCTTCCACTTAAATTAAGGGTGATATCGTAGGCAGGACAATCTGAAAAATCAATCACTGCATTTTCGATTTCTATGTCTTCTCTAAGGGTAATCTTATATCGTTGTGAGCCTTGGTTCTGCTCTCTCATATACGCTTCTACGTCTTCAAAATTTTCAAAATACTGATACCAGCTATCCTTGGTATCAGATAATCTGATTCGACCCTCAATTTCCTGTGCTACAAACTGATTGTTATTACGTAACACATGAGAATTTAAAAATTCAAACTTAGAAATATCATAAGGATGATTTCCATCCTCATTATGAATTGTAGCAATTACCTCACCACTCTCAAATTCGTCTATCTCAGCCTGTCTTCCGTCTGCATAACTGATTGTCTTCTTTGCCGAAATGATAATTGGCTTGCTTACATTTTGTAATGCTCCTCTAAAATTAAGGTCAGCTTTTATAGATGAAGACTCATTTCCTCCTTCATCCAACTGAATTTTTTCCAACAACTGAAACCGGATGGAACCTTCTTCCTCTTGTCCTTGTATTGCTGTAAGATTATTCAAATCACAAAGTCCGGATACTGTAATACTACTTCCTGTTGTAATCTTTGTAGATTCTGTTACTGACAACATTGTTTTCGATGCATCTTCAATATGTCCAAAGTAAACTCTACCATGAAGTTCTAAAGAATCCGTTTCAATATTAACTTGCGACAAATTCACTTCTTCGAATCCTTCATCTTCATGATCCAAATCTATAATCAAATTCTCCAAATTCCAATTTGTATTCTCAATTCCATTTCCAAAAGAGAACTCGAAATTCTCGTATATTTTCAAATTCTGAATTCCACTAAGAATTACATTAGAAAATAAAATCTTATTAAAAAGAGCTTCTGCCTTAACGTCATTCTCTTCATTGCCAATGGTTAAGGTAACGTTATCGCCCACACCCACAAAATCAACGTTTTCATACGTCATTTTTATCTGTTCGTCTGAACCTATTCTTTCCAACAACTGAAATTCCACACCGTTCGCTAACTTGATGCATCCTTTTGCAGCACTGTTATTTGCCTGGAAGGTAACATTACAACTCATGGAATTAGAAATATTGATTGTTTTATTGTTAATATTAATCCAACACTTCACATCATCGTTATTTACCACTAAGGCTCTTTCATCTGTACTTTCAATTGTATACTCGTCATTTCCCAATCTAATTTCATAACTTTCCGCCACCGGTGTTTGACTATTTAATCTATTGATTTCTGCAATAGCCTCCGGAATAGACGTGAAGGGGCCTTTTTCTGTTGACCCTTCCGCTCCGTATTCTACTAGCGTTACAGTGGCATCTTCACCTACCGTTATTTCAGACTGTTCTATGATCATATTATTTTCGGACACACTTTCCTCAGGTAGCACTTCCTCTTCCGGTAGTACTCCCTCTTCAGACTCTCCGACTTCATCGTCCTCACCTTCAGGCAAAGTTGTCCCACTGTCTGTTTTATCATCCTCACTCGGTAAATCCGTATTATCTCCATCCAAAGGATTCCCTGATTCACCTTCTATGGTAGAATCCGTAGCAGATTCATCTCCATTTTGATTTTCCTCTTCTCCTTCATCCTCTAACTCGCCACCATCTTCCGATATCTGTTGGGAATTGGGCGTAATTACGGTATTCCCATTCTCATCTGTAGTGATGGTTACATCACCAGAAAGAGTTTCGATTCCTGAATTTTCATTTGCATATGCCGGCATAACATTTCCTAATACCATAGCTAATGCTAATACAAATGCAAGCATTCTTCTCAATCTCATCATCTTTCCTCCTAATACTTCTCATTTTTCCCGAATATTAAAAAACATTATTTCCATTATATCTTACTTTTTTATTTCATACCGTAAAAAATACAAAAAAAATACAAAATTATACGCATAGCTAAAGCCGGAAATACCTACGCATTTCCGGCTTTAACCTTCCCGTTTCTTTCATCACTTCTATTTTGCATAAACTTCACGATAAGTAACTAATTTATGCTCCCCAACAGCACCTGCATTCCTGTCTGTATTTACATTATCCGTTCCATACTTAGCCATTCTTTTTGCTTCACTGATCAAATTTGTACTTCGATACCACTTCTTTGTTCTCTCAGTGCTGCCTATATCCACAGAACCATTTTTTATTCTCTGTGTCTCCTTATCTACTACTCGGTATACCACAGATTTTTCTCCTACATAATTTCCACCAATGGCTGTAGCCGTCACCAGCAATTCGGTTCCTACCGGTATGATATCCTCTTTGTCAACAATCTCTTTTTCTCTCCGAATCACAGTAACTACATTTCCTTTTCTATTTTGTGTTACCACTGTATCTTTCCCATAGGTATACGTAAGATTTCTATGATAATCCTTTCCGGCTACCAACGTATTTCCTTCCAAATCCCATAATTTCACAACCGTTTTATGACCATTGGGTTGATTCTTAAATTCCACATTTTCAGCTGTCATGCCTACCGATGATAACTCTGCTCCCTGGATGGTATATGTAATCGTACGATTTCCTACAAATCCACCTTTTCCTGTCAATATCATCGTAGGAGCCATCAAAGAATCTGCAGTTCCCACCATACGATGATTACGATAGCTTATGGTATAATCAACGCCTTCTTGCAAGAGAATCCGTCGTTCGCCACTCTGATTATCTTCTTTCACCAACCAGAAAACTACCGGTTTCGGTGTCACCCCGTTTTTAAGATATATCTGGTCCGCAATTGGCTCAATCTGAATATTGTCGGAACTCAAATCGCAGGCACGAATGGTAAAATATTTGTGGATAGTTCCCGTATAATGATGAATTCCTGTAAAACTGATGGTAGCCGTTCCGGCTTTGGTATGATTTCGATAGCTTACAGTATAATCTACATTTTCCCTTAAGGCTACCAAAGTACCATCCTCTTCTTCATAAGTGAGACAATAACCACTTTGAGTCACCGCTTCTGCCTGATATACTTTCGTTTCTATTCCACTTAAGGTTGCTTTTTTCAAATTACGACCGTTAATTTTAAAAGTTGTAGTACGACTTCCACCATACTCTCCTAATCCTTGAATCGTTACCGTAGCCGTTCCAATTTCCAGATTATTTTTATAGATTAATTGGTAGTCCACTCCTTCTTTCAAAATTTTACTACCGTCCTTCAATTCTATCGGCGGTTTTAACTCTTCACCGGTGTATTCCATAGCCGGAATTCTTGCCAGAGACAATTTTTTCACCATGGTTTTCTTTACAATCGCTTGAGTAAAAGAAGTACTTCCCGTATAGTTTCCTTTTCCTTGAATTATTACTTCATAGACTCCCTCTGCACGAAATGCATTTTCATCATAATCTTTCTCTTCCGGATTCGTTCCTGCATATACATAAGCATAATCTCTTCCGGATTTTAAGGTAAGTCGTTTTCCATTGAAATCGTACATTACCTTCACTGTAGCTTTTTGTACTTTCTCATTATATGCCAACTCTATATTGTCATACTCCAACATAGCATTCTGCAAATTCAAAGGTATAATTTCAAAGGTATCCGTGTATTTTCCCGAACATGCGCCACGACCATGAATGGTAATATTAGCTGTACCGGCATTTACATTATTGGAATATTTGATTCGATAATCCTTATTTAAAGTCAAAAGAGTTTTATAAAAATAAACTCTAATATTTTCCTGGGTAACAGCACTGCCTGTATAGAGTTGTTCCTTCATTCCCGCTATCCAAAAATCCTTTGGCACCTGATCCAGCGTAGATATCTGTAATGTATCTTGCAATTCTTGCCAGTCCTGATCCAAAATTTCACCCTGATACTGCGTTTCATCCACTACATGATAAGAAAAAGTAACGACCTCGCTGTTATTATATCCTTCTTTTACAGCAATGGCATAAAATGTAACGTCCTCCGTCAACTCTATTGCTTCCTGATAACAAATTCCATTCTTTTCTGTTATAGCAGTTCCTATCCTCTCTTGTGTCGTATAAAAAATCTTCGCTCCATATGTATTCGTCACAAAAGATACCTTCGTTCCTTTTACTACCGTACTGTCACTTTTAATATCTACCATAGGTGCCTCAGTAGTATATTTAAACTTCCAATGTGCATACAAAATGGTATCACCTGCAACATCATAGATTCCATCTTCCGCCACAAGACTTCCCCCTTCCTGGGAAGTATACCATCCCAAGAAAATTTTCCCGGGTAAATCAAGTGTTGGTAAGGTTCCAAAAGGCTCTCCATAGGTAATTTCTTTTTCTGCAATGTCTAATCCCGTTTGGTCTGTATGGAAGGTAATTTTATAAACATTTGCTTTCCAATGTGCATAAAGAGTACTGTCCCCTAAAACTCGATAGCTATCTTTTTCCTCCACTCGTACTCCACCAACCGCTTTGGTATACCATCCTTGAAAAGTATAGCCTATTCGTTCTGGTATTTGAGGAAATGATCCATAATTTCCCTCATAGCTCACTATTTGCGATTCTATCCCCTCTGCACCCTGGTAATTAGCATCAAAAGATAAGGTATAGGAATTGGCAATCCATTTTGCATATAAGGTCATTGGTTTGGTTACTATGGAAGAAAAATCCCATTTGGTGGTTTCATCCTGCTGCATAGCTGATGTATACCATCCTCCAAACACATATCCTTTTCTTGTAAGGGATGTGGGCTCTTTTACCTTTTCCCCTTCTTTGCAGTACTGATTTGCAATTTTTTCTCCGGTTCCGGTAACAAATTCCACCTTATTTCCTAAGGTTTCTATATTGATAAACTCATTTCCATTACTATTTGCATAGTTTTGAGCTGCACTTCCTTCATACCCTATCAGGGCTGTATGTAATTCAAATACACTTCCACCAAAGCTGTTCACAGTGGCCGGAATTTCAATTCGATATAATTCCCAACATCCCTTAAACGCCAATTCTCCAATGGCTGTTACACTTTCCGAAATAGTTACACTTTCCAAAACTTCACAATAATAAAACATGGACTTAGGAATTTCTTTTATCCCATTTCCCAGTTTCACCCTTTTGAGCTTTTTACATTTATAGAATGCCTGAATTGATATCTTTGTTACACTATCCGGAATGGTAATTTCCTGTAACCCATAACAATATTCAAACGCATATTCTTTGATCGTTTTAAGATTTTGCGGCAGTATAATTTCTTTTAAAGCAGTACAATAGAAAAACATTCCTGCTGCAATTTTCTCCAAATTGTCCGGCAAAACCACATTTGTCAGCTTTGTACAGTTGAAAAAAATATACGCCCCCATGGTGTCGATATTATTTTCAATAAAGACACTTTCTAATTCAATACAATTATAAAAAGCATATTGTCCGACTTCTGTCACACTTGCAGGAATCGTAATCTCCTGCAGTGCACTTTCGGAAAACGCGTACTGCCCAATGGTGGTTAAACTCACAGGCAATTCCACATAGTTGATTCCACTATATTGAAATGCCAGGTTTCCAATTTTGGTCACTCCTTCCGGTATCTCCACCCATTGTAAATTAACAGCTCCATAAAACGCTCTATTTCCGATTGTGGTTATGCTTTCTGACAACACAACTTCTCTAATTTGCTCCATATAAGCATTCCAAGGAATGGCCGTCGAATTCACAAAATCCGGCATAGCGCCACTTCCTGTAATGGTCAAAACACCCTGAGAGTCTACTTCCCAAGTCATATGATTTCCAAAAGTACTGGAAGCAATACTATAATAAATATGTTCTATTTCTGCTTCTGCAATTTCACTATCCCAATATTCATTGCATACAGCTACCGCTTTTACAGTCGTAGTTTCATTGATTCTAAAAGGTGCTTGATAAATTTCACTCTTTGATTCACCATCCGAAGGTTCTTTTCCGTCTACTGTATAAAAAATTTTAGCTCCCGGTGTCTCTGTTGAAATACTGATTTCATATTCTTTTTCATGCTTTGTTATGGTAACCTTCGGAGTTGCTACCGACTTTGAACTCTGTGGTAATTCACCGTAATTCTGACCTTCTGCACCACTATCCAAAGTACAGTTTGGTAAATACCCATTCCAAAAACTCTCCTCTATATGGGAGGATGCTGTATCAAAATAATTATCATTTTTCAAATAATTACTATACTGGTAATATCCTTTTCCATCATCCCAGGTACAATCCAGATTGTACCAATTATCTTCTACCTTCACTTTGTTCCACGCATGATCATGACTGGTGACTCCAAAAGCACTGATTCCTGCCACATTACACATCCAGCTAAAAGCTTGGGTATAACCTGCACACACTGTTTTATCCATGCAAAAAACACTGTATGCACTTTGCGTATATTGGGTAGCTTCTACCTTTCCAATTCCTGCATTTACTGCGTCATGATTGTAGTTTACCTTATTACAAATCAAATTATGAATGGTTCGTACCTTTTCTTCTTCGCTGCTGCAAGCATCCACAATCTCTTTCCATTCCAAGATCAAGTCTTCAATTCGTTCCGAAGCATCCCTTCTTGCCTGGCCATCCTGCATCTCAGGATAGGTCATAAAAGCCACTCCAAAATAACTATTATTATAACTGTCATAATAATACTGAAATCCATTGAACAGATAATAATACTGCGGATGAGCATATTTAAACATTCCTATAAGTTCACCGAATTGTGCCACAGATAATCCGGTCACATTCTCTACTTCCACATAATCCGTAAGTCCATCTTGAAAATCGATGGTATCTTCTAAGTACGAAGAATATAGAATCTCCATCGCTGCCCACAAAGATTTTCCCGTCTCATCCAACTGATTGTAGATGTAGTAATTAGACGCACTATCCCATTGTTTTCCATAAGATACGGAAAACATTGCCGGCATAGTTTCTGCCATCTCAATCAGTTCCTGAGCTTGATAGATTTCTCCCTTTGCTTGCGATAGTTCTATGGCTACCGCCTGCATTTCCAACAGATCATCATAATTAGGAATTGGTAATTGTTCTACAGACTGCTGTATCGTTGTAAGATTGTTTCCTGAGACTTCTACAGGTTCCATATCATTCTCCGAAAGAGTAGGTGGAACATCCACAGAATCTGATGTTGGTTCCTCTTCATTTCCGGAAACGGTGGTTTCCTCCATAAGTCCATTTTCGGAAATCGAAGCGTCCCCTTCCACTGCATATACATTTATTTCAATGCTTGTTAAAAGAAGAATACAAGCCAATATAAAACTAAGAATTCTGCTCCTTTTTTTCACACTAGGCGTCCTCCTTGAAATTAGGGATTGTTTTACTTCACCAATACTTCACGATAAATGTATGGATTACTACTCTGCTTCTCTTGCATCACAGCTGCATCTCCCTGCCTTCCATAACTGCGATATTTTCCTCCAACACCGTCATCTATGTAACTTGGCTTCACTACCTGCATTCCCCGATTTACCACACGATACATAGCTCCCTTTTGTCCGACATAATTTCCTTTCCCGGTGACAAGAGCTAAGATTTTGGTTCCTGCCGGAAGAATATCTTTGTTGTTTACTTCTTCCCCTGCATCACGAACCACAACTTTCATTTTTCCATCTATCATCTGATGAATGTTTGTGTCATTAACATAAGTATAGGATATCTCTTTATGATAATCCTTGCCGGCCACCAAGGTATTTCCCCATGAATCCATTACGACCACAGATGTCTTGTAACTATTGGCTTCCTTCTGATAGTCTACGTCTTTTGCCGTCACCTTACAGGAGGCTAACTGCGCCGCTTTAATGTTGTACTTCACAGTGCGATTTCCCACAAATCCACCTTTTCCGGTTATGATAATGGTAGGTGCCACTAGGGAATTTGCCATTCCTACATTTCGGTAATTTCGATAGCTCAGTGTGTAATCTACGCCTTCCACCAACGTAATTTCTTCCGTTCCCCGGCTTTCCCCACTAACGCTGCTTCCAGAATTACTATTTTTGTTTCTACCATCCACCTTTAAGATAACTACCGGCTTAGGCATAACTCCGTCTCTACGGTATATCTGATCTCCGATGGCTTCTACCTGTACGATAGCATCGTTTAAATCACAGGCACGAATCGTAAAATATTTGTTAATCGTTCCGCTATAATGGTGAATTCCTATAAAACTCATGGTTGCAGTGCCTGCTTTGGTATTGTTACGATAACTAACTACGTAATCCTCACCCTCCACCAAAGATATTATGTTTCCATCCGGTTGCTCATACTGTAACTGATATCCTTTCTGAATTACAGGGACACCCTGATACACTTTCGTTTCCATACCACTAATGGTTGCATCTTTTAGATTCCTTCCTGTAATTTTGAAGGTGGTAGTTCTACTGCCTGTATATTCTCCTTTTCCGGTAATAATAATGGAAGCTGTACCAATTTCTTTATTGTTTTGATAAACCAAATCGTAATCTGTTCCTACCCCTAACACTTTACTTCCATCTTTCAGCTCTATCGCCGGTGTCAAAGCTTCTCCCGTGTATTCCATAGAAGGCAGACGGGTTAAGATTAATTTTTTGACCGGAATTTTCTTTGTAATAGTTTGGATAAAAGAAATACTTCCTGTATAATTTCCTTTTCCATCCATATATACAGTATAGGTCCCCACCTCTTGGAAGGCTTGCGCATCATAGTCCTTAGAATTCTTATCCGTTTTTGGATAACGGTATTCAAAATCTCTTCCCTTTCGCAAAGAAATTTCTTTCCCATTTAAAACATAGCTTATCTTATTAGTAGCCCTTTCTACTTTCCCTGTATAAGCCATATCTACTACTTGCTTTTCTAAAACAGCCTTTTCCAAATCTAATGGTAAAATCTCAAAGTATTCTATATATTTACCTGAATACTCACCTTTTCCGGTAATGGTTATCTTAGCTTCTCCGGCATTTACGTTTCCTGAATATTTTACTTTATAATCTACGTTTTGTGTTAAGAGTGTTTTATAATAATACACTCTTAAAGACTCTTGAGTAATTGCTTTTCCCGTATATTCCTTATTTTTTACTCCTGCAATCCAATAATTATTTGGTACCTGATCCAAAGAAGTGATTTCTAATTTTTGTTGTAATTCCAACCAGTCTTCGGCAGAAATATCGCCCTGATCCTCAGAAGCATCTATTACAGTATAGGTATAACAAGCCACCTCACTGTCTAAATAATCCTCATGAACTGCATAAGCATAAAGTGTGCAATTTTCTGAAATAACAATAGGATTACGATACAAAATTCTATTACTTTCATTGATACCCTCTCCATCGGCAGGGTTCAGCGTATAGTAAATATCAGCATCATAAGTATCCGTTTCCAAGGTCACCTTAGTATTGTTTAATAACACACTACCGGTTTCTGCCGATGATATGGGTGTTGCCGCCTTTGTATTCTTCTCCCAACGAGCATACAACATTTGATCTTGTGTAACTTCAACTATGGTATCAGTGGTTATCCGTTGTCCTCCTACCGGTTCCGTATACCAACCAATAAAGGTTTTTCCTGCTGATTTTGGAGTCGGTAAATTAACATACGTTTCCTTGTATCGAACTGCAATTTCCTCTATCTCCAATTCTCCTCCATTGGCATCCAAAGAAATAATATATGTGCAAGGCTCCCATTTGGCATAAATACTGCTATCTCCATCTATCCGATAAACAGTGGATTCCTTAATAGCCGTACCCCCATCGGCAGCACTGTACCAGCCCGCAAAATGATACCCCTTACGGGATGGATTTTGTGGTAACTCTCCGTATGGTGCATCATAGGTCACTTTTTTTGTATCAAGCACAGGAGCATTTTCATAATTCAAGTCATAACGTAATTGATAGGTTTTAGGCATCCATTTGGCATACAATGTCATGGCCTGTTTTACTTTATGCTGATTAAAATTCCATTTATTTATTTCTTCTTGTTCCGAAGCAGAGGTATACCACCCTGCAAATTCATAACCTGTTTTTGCAGGCATTTTCGGTGGTAAAATCTTTCGATTTCTAACCGTCAGTCTGGGTTCTATTGTTTCTGCCGTATTCGTTACAAAGTTCACCAGAACACTTACGGATTCTGCATCAATAAAGGTTAAATGATAACTTCTGGCATATGATTGTGCCATGCTGCCTTTATGACCAATAATCGTTACATCGGTGTAAAAGATATAGTTTCCTATAGAAGTTACAGATGCCGGTATGTATAGTTCTTTTAGATTACTGCACGCCCCAAAAGCATAATCCCAAATAATCTTCAATCCTTCCGGCAATACTACTTCCCTTAAATCCTCACAATATTCAAAGGCATATTTTCCTATGGAATTCAAATTCTGTGGTAATACAATTTCTTTTAGGGAAGAACAATACTCAAACATGCCTTCTCCTAAAGTTTCTAAATCATCTGACAAGGTTACGTTAATCAGTGCGATACAATTATAAAAAATATATTGCCCAAAGTTTTCTACGTTACCTTCTATCACCACTTCTCTTAGATCATAGCAATTATAAAAAGCATAAGCCCCAATACTCGCAATCGTGTCAGGTATTACAATTTTTGTTAGTCCACTGAGTTCAAAAGCATTATTTCCAATGGACGTGACAGACTTAGGTATCGTAATGTCTGTCACCCTTTCCAGCCCCACAAATGCATAGGCTCCGATAGAAGTAATGGTATCTGCCAGTACGATTTTCTTAATTTTATCTTTGTATGTATACCAAGGAATACCGGAACTTCCTTTGGCATCCGGCATTGTTCCACTTCCTTCAATATGCAAACATCCGGTAGAATCCAAATGCCAGGTAAGATTACCATAATTCCCCATTCCTTCATCATAATCTACCACTTCTATTTCTTTGCTTACATCGTTACTATCCCATTTCCCATCACAAACTGCCATGGCACGAATCGTAACTGTATCATTTATGGTAAAAGGCCCTCGATAACGAAAGCTTCTTGTGGAAGATTCTGACGGTGATCTTCCATCCAATGTGTAATATATTTTTGCTCCCGGAGTTTCCGAAGTCATACTCACCGTATGTCCGGTAGATGTGGTTGTTACATGAATCTCAGGTACCGCAGTAGTTTCCGTAATTACAGGCAAAGTCCCAGGCTTATACCAGGTGGCACCACTATCTAAGTTACATTCCGGTAAATACTCTAACCAATAACTTTCTTCATTATGGGATTCATCATTAAAGTAAGGATACTCACTTCTTAAGTAGTACCAATAATAAAAATTTCCCTTTCCGTAACCATCATTCCAGGTCAAGTCCATATTGTACCAACTGTCATCTACTTTTACCTTGTTATAGGCATGCCCCGGACTGGTTACTGCAAAAGCATCCACTCCCGTCGCATTACATAACCACATGAAGGCCAAAGCATAGCCGGCACATACGGTTCTATTCATACGAAATACACTATAAGCTGTCTGGGTATACTCGGTCTGTTCTACCGGACTAATCCCCAAATCATAAGCATAGTCATTATAATCTACTTTATTACAAATCCAGTCATGAATGGCACGTACTTTTTCTTCTTCCGTACTTTTTCCCTGAATCATTTCTACACATTCTTCCAGCACCTTGGCAATTTCCAAGGTTTCTCTTTTTCTGACAGAACCATCCAAAAAGTTATCATACACACCGAAGGCAATTCCCACACTTATGCCATTGGTGGCATATTTAAATCCACTAGACAAAAAATAATATTGTGGGTGGGTATATTTAAACATTACTGCTAATCCAATAAGATCATACATAGAAATTTCTGTCGTTCGTACGGTGATATATTCTGTAAAACCATCTAAAATATCTCTATCATCCTCTAAATAGGAACTATATAAGATTTCCATACCACGCCACAGCTTCTGCTCCGGTTCGGACAACTGATTGTAGATATAATAACCGGTATATTGATCCCAATATTCCCCATGGTTTTCCGAGTAGACAGAAGTGTTTTCAGAAATATCAATCAACTCATCTGCTTCGTATGACAGTTCTTCTATCTCGTCAAAATCTACCTCTGTAACTTCAAACGCAAGAATGTCGTTTCTTTCTGTGATGGAAGGTGGCATTTCCCCATTATCCTCTAAACCAGTGGTAACAACATTCAAAAGATCATTGCCGGATACCGGAAGTAAAGGTATGTCGTTTTCAGAAAGAGTTTCTTCTTCCATGCCTTCTCCCTGTTGCGTTTCCTCAGAATATTCCTGCACCTCTTCCGTAAAATCATCTACTTCTAAGGCATACACATTTAGATTGATATTTGTAAGAAGAAGAATACACACCATTATGAAACTAAGAAATCTGGAATATCTTTTCATAACCAAGTCCTCTCTAAAAACTAAACATGTTATTATTCAACTATCAAAAAATTCCAATAAAATCGATAGAATCTATATTAAAATGAGAACCCTCATTAAGTTTGATTATCCTTTTAACGACCGAATAGAAAATATTCTTAATTATTATCACTTTTATACAGCGGACATCTTGTATCTTATAATACTATATCAATTCACAATCCTTCAATATATTCTCTATCGCCTCCCATATTGCAAGAGAAGGATTTTCCTTGTAGTACTTATATCCCTTATATTGTTGCAATTTATATCCATTATCTTTATTCTTCTGCATAATTGTTTTTGCGCGATTCACCACCTCAATAACATTTGATAACTGGAGTTTCCCGAGACAACGTTTAAAATTTGCCTCATGCTTATATTCATCCATATTTTCAAAACGTTCGCCAAATGCTCTATTCAATGGTGTAAGGTAATGTTTTCTATGAGCAATAGTTCCATTACAATTTGTTTTATGTAAAATAATCCATAAATCAAACGTCAGATTACTGTATCCGAATTGATAAGCAATTTGTTTTCCCAATCCCTTTGCGGCCTTCATATTGTCCATGGTTTCCATAAACTGTTTTACATGAATAGGATCATCACTTTCATAATCTGATATATGCCATACTTCTGTTTTCCCGGTTATCACCATTGACTTTGCTCTTTTTAATGGATTTTTCTGAACAGGACAATCGAAAGATACCTTAATTTTGGCCTCTTCTGTCTCATTAATTCTGTCCTGTAACCATTTCAGATACCACTGCTCTGTCTCACCTTCTACACTAAAATAGTATTTCTTTGTACTTTTCATCTTTGCCATGACTTACACCTCACCTTCAGCTGTAATTATCTCTTCAAAGATTGGTGTAAAATCAATATCCTTAATAGCTCCATATTGGCTAATAAAATAGTTCTTCATATAATCTTCGTGCATACGAACACCTTTATCTCCTGATGTTCCAAAATCGGACAAGGCATACAAAATACTGCAGTGACTGCTATCATCACGCTCCACGAACTTAATTTCATCTCTTCTGAATAAATTAGAATTAAGGAATATCGGATTGTGTGTATTAAAGACTAACTGGGCATGATGAATATTAACATCATCATTATGAAAAATATTAATAATACTCATAAGTGCCATCGGATGAATAGACGCATCAAATTCATCTACAACTAAAGTTCCGCCTGTTAAAATTGCCCTAATTACTAAGGGAAACATATTTACAAAGCGGATAGTTCCATAAGATTCAAACAACTCCGCAGCCATTGCCGCTGTTTTCCCATTATTAACATCTTTGAATAAGGAACACAATCTTGCTTCTGAATCCTCTTCACTAACTACATATCCCACAGCGTTAGAATTGATACCAAACAATTTAGCCGCTTTATCTGTTGTTTTTTCAACGTACACAGCTTTTTTCTGCGGATCTGCAAATCTCTTAATTAACTGCACGGAATCTGCACGGTATATGATCATAAATTTATTCATAAACCAATCGGTAATTACTTTTACAAATGCTTGTGAGAATATCAATTTAAATCCATTTGTCAAAAACAATTCCTCTTGATTTAAGCTGTTCTTTGCTATCTCTACCAATCCGTCTGTTTTTTTATAAAGTGAATCTGCCACATAGGATTTAATTTCTTTTAGATTCCCAACCTGCAATTTTTCTCCTCTACTAAAAATAAGTTCCCCATTAACAGTCAATTCTTCTTTCAATATTTTTCTCTGATACTCACTATCAAGAAAAACTCCCAAATCTAAGGAAACACCATATCCAATTTTTAATCCATTTTCTATAAATTCTACTCCAAACTCTACCGGTTGCGGTTCTAGATATTTATTATTAGGAATAAGCTCCAATGCTACTGATGCCGGATTTGGAGATGTTTTTTCTTCAGAGTTTCTGATATTTCCTTGAAGAACAATTGAACGTAACACATCCATCGCTCCGATAATATTTGTTTTACCAGCAGCATTTGGTCCATAAATAACAGAAGACGATAATCCTTTACACATCTTACCCTTTATTTTTTCTATGCACAAACTATAATCAAGTCCCTTCTGCTTTGGTGCTGCAAGCATAGAAAACTTGACTTCTTCTACAAATGATTTATAATTTTTCGTTCTAAATTCAAGCAACATTTTTATTTCCTCCATTTTGCCAATTCTTTGCAAAACTACACTTTTATTATATGCTTATTGTACCATAGGGTCAAATTATATATTCTTATTTTTCCAAATTATTGCAAAATTAATTAATTTCGTAATAAAAATAAGCCATGAGACCTTTATCATCCCATGACTTGTTTTACCTTTAATTTTTATAACACAAAATAAATTTTGCAATTCCTTTAGTTTATGTAGTAGTCCTACACTTTTCCGCTTCCTTTAAAATATTCAATCTCTTAACAAACATTTTCTTTACATGTGGCATATCATCAAACCAACTCATATCTGCTTCTCTTTTTTGGCGCAGACCAATTGTTTTGACAGCTTCTATAGCCGCCTCTCTTTGCGTCATCTTTCTTGGTAACACGGTTTGGCAATTAGCTCCCTCAATATTATCATAAGAACCAAAACATTGATTGAAGTCCATCAATGGGTACAACTCCGTATACTTATTCGTGCTATTATCTACATAAAAGCCCCAATTTTCCGGATGTCTATCTGCATTACCAGTAAGGTAATCCAAAATATTCATTCCATAATACGTAATCGGATCTATTTCTTTGCAAACTTCCAAAGTATCCAAATCATGATTAGCTGCATATATATCAAACGCCATTTTAGAAACTATGGAATATTCTTTAGATGAAATAATCTTACTTGCTGTAACGATTTCTCCATCATAAAAGTGTTCCTTATATATCACTTGTTTAAAATCAAAACACTGACATATTTTGCTTGCCAATAATTCTCTTCTTACTTCATCCGTACCGCCATCTTTTAAAAGCTTAAATCCATCTTCCTTTCTAATCCAAGCTTTTGGGAAACAACCTTTTGTAGATAAATCCGGTGCCAGTTCCCGACTGGTTACCGTCATCTGATGCCCCTTTAGTGACAATTCCACGATAGCTTCATTTAACGGATTATCATATAAATTCAATTCCGCAAAAGTAATTGTTTCTCCTTCTCTTCTCACCCAATATACATCCGTTAGAGAAACACAATAATAAGACATTCTTCCTCTGTCAACTCACTCACTTTTTACCAACAGATTTTGCATATTCAATTAGACCTCTTAAATTTAATTTTGTTTATGATTGTTACTAGACCGTATTGAACCTGGTGTATATATTACACTTTCCTTTTTTTATTTTGTCCAGCAACACTAAATGATATATTAATTCGCCCTGCAATGCAGTCTATATCTGTAAAAAATTCTTTAACACTATCAAATCTTCACCACCTCATCACTCCACAAACTTATAATAAATCCTTCTCACATCTTCCCCTGCGCCTTCATCCATTGCCTCTTCGAATTTTCTTTTCAAAAGAGCTTTATTATCCTGAAACGCTTTTTGTCTGTATTGTTCCGGTTCTAACCAGGTGCACCAGCTCGGTACATCAAAATTCTCATAATCAAACTCTTCAGGGAAGCATACAAAAGAAAACCATGGGTCTAATTCTTTGTACGGACGAAATGCTTCTACATCCTTGATAATTCCATCTTGCCATAACCGCAAAATATGATGTAATGGTTTATAACCGCTTAATCCATATATCTGCTGCTTCTCCGACAATTTAGAAAAACGTTCGCATTGCTCTATTAAAACATTCTTCACTTTTTCATCATATTTTAATATCCCTTTTCTCAGAAACTCTTTAATCTGTTCCGAATCCAAACCATTTATCTTTTTATAGGCATATTCTGTGATTCCTTTCCGGACTTTTCCATCTGCCAATTCATAAATATCATGCAGCAACCAGAAAGCTTTTACTCCTATCCGTCCTCGATAACTTTCCCACACTTGAGCTATTAATTTCTTATTCACCTTATTCTTCTGAGCATCCGTCAGGAAATATACCACCCCCGTATCATGGTACCACTCCACATTTTCATCCAAAAACTTGGAATTAGGATTCATTACATCCTCTTTTAAAAACTCTTTCATTAACTTCTGAAGCAATTTCCATGACCACACCGAAATCATCTCTTTACACTCAGATGCTTTTTGATTTTCCAGAAACTCATATAATCTTCTTACAGATAGGCCAAAACCTCTTTGACTTTTATCTTTAGATGTCAAACAGGATAAATAACGAAAAATAGATTCGATAATCGGTTGAGACTCATCCACTTCCCACTCCTGCTTATTCATAAGAAGCAGACAGTTTATCATTTTATCGGAAGCCAAATGACCTTCTACTGCATTGGTTTTGATTCTTTTATGGGAATATTGCAAAATGTTATAACAATTCTCCCATAAAACCTGCTTAACAAGACCTTCTAATTTTAAATGCTTTATTTTATATTTATCCAATAATTGTCCTAAATCATCTTTATTTATAAAATAAATCATAATGTAAATATCCCATGGACACAACCTGAACCATTTCGGTTTCTGTTTACGCTCAGGGGATAATAAGAAAAATAAAGTTTCCACATAGGACTTCAACAAAATATGTATTCCGGTATAAAGTGTAGTGGTTGGCCACAGACCCACAACATAAAATCCATTCAAAATCAGATTTCTTACGATTTCAATTACATCTGTTTTGCATATCAAAAATTCCTCCGCATCATAAAAATACTCTCCATTACGTCTTTTCACACTATATCGCAAACGAAGTTTGTCTGCTGCTCTTCCAAAAGCATGATACATCTTTTCACATCCGTTAACATACTCCTCAACAACTGCAAATTTTCGTTTTTCTGCATTTGGAATCGGATTCCAGAACTTTGAAAAACTAACGTCATATTCTTTTTCAAGACTATAATTCTGTTGAACATTGTAAACAAATCGTACTTGATCATACATGGTCACTTTTCGCTTGCTATCCCACTGCTTTACCATCCACTTATTTACATCTGCATGATTATCTATATATAAAGCCCAGTGCGCTTTTTCTCCATAAGAATACTCTTTACTATTTTTTACATAGCTATATAATTCATCCAAATTACTAGTCACACAGAGATGTTCCAAAGTTCCGTTATAGGTATATGGAATTTCTTCTTGCACATTGCTACGTCTGTACCCATATCTGTCTATTCCCAACTTGCCAAGAAATACGTTAGCCTCCTCTGCAGCAACTTTTTCTTCACTTTTTGCCAATTGTACAATGGATTTTATCCATGATTCCATCACACTATCTTTTTCCAGCAACAAAAAGGATTCTATTTTTTCTGCCTCATATCTTCCAACATTAATCCATTCACACATTTCCCATATATGAATAGATTTTCTATCTTTAAAATATGCAAACATTTCTTCCAGTTTTTGATTGTCAATTTTCTCCATTGGCTTTTTATCAGAAATCGCCTGCAGCATACGAAGTAGATTTTTACCACGCTCTTCAGAAAATTCCCTCACTTCCTTTTCGCGATACTTATCCGGAATGTCTGCATATTCCAAAACTTGTATCTGCTTCTGTTCCATATACATTCTCTGCAAAATATCCATTTTTTCATTTTCTGTATACAGTAAAATATGCTTCTTTCGATTTTGTACATCTCCCTTTTGCCTGGAAACAATATTGTCTACCCATTTCATAATCATCTTCAGATTAGAATCACCAACTCCATATCCTACAAATAAAAACGTATGATTAATCAATAACGACTTAATAAAATTTTCCATCAAAACATGACTATCGGAATATTCCAGATAATCATCTTCACACAATACAAGAGAATCCATATTTTGAACATCTCCATGAATTTTTAACAGTAAATGATTCGCATCTGCCGTAACCAAATCCCCATCTTTGATTACTGTTGTATAATGATAGGAAATCGGATTATACACCAAATTCTGATATCCATCCTTTATGCTATTATTGTTATAAATAGCGTTTTCTTTAGCCTTCAAATAAGTCTCAATTAAAGTATCAAAGTTCGTTGTAAGAATATGCTTTGGTTTCAATTTGAAAATCACATCCAACATCGGATTAGAAGCATCTTTTACTTTCTGTTCTCCAAAATACTCTTTTAGTATTTTGTTATATGCAGTCACATTCTTTGTTCGTAACGCCTGAGGAATACGCAATAGTTCGTCGTTAGAAAACTTTTTATCATCATCTGCTTCTTCACCCATTAGTTCCCTATACATTTGTTTTATTAAGCCATTCCATGTAGGGAAACCAAAATTGTTAGACATACCTGCACCTATAAATACGACTAGCTGATTGGTTTTAGATGCTTGTGTGATTTGGTTGTAAATATTTTCGTATTGGTGATTAATCATGGTGGACTCCTTTGTGGAATAACATGATGCCTATACTCTCATGCTACTCCTTCCGCTTAATTTATACTTCAAACGTTTCAATCAAAATTGTTACAAATAAATTTTTATATTCTCGATTTTTCCAAAATTCATAAAAAATAAAATTTAAAACGAACCAAATTACTGCTATACCTAACAATCCTATTATAGAATACAATGTATTATCTGTATTGACCACAAGGTAACATTTATCAATATTAAATACTCTGAAATAGCCAGTATAATAAAAATACCACATTCCCCGAAGTATAAAAGTCAAAAAAGCCACACCAACAGAAATAATGGCAACAGCCTCTTTTATATCTTTCCATCTTATTTTCGTGTCTATAAAATCTTTATTTTTCCCCATATTTCTATGTCTCCTATATTTGTATCCATTCAAAATTCTCGTAATTTTCAAAATTTCTTTTATAAATCTTCAATTCATTTAATCTTGAATCTTTCTTTTGCTGTTCATTCACCTCCCACCACAACAGATGAATATTTTGTGTAGCGGAGTCGCAAGTCCGGGTTGTTCCGGAATACTCAAGCAATGGAATTTATCGCATACTACTAAAGCCAAAATAATACTCCATCTTTTTCCAAATTTAAAAGGTCGAAAACACTTCCGTATCTTCGACCAAATCCACTATTTTCTATCTACTATTGATCCATTAAAATAAACTACTTTCTTCGAAACAAATAATACCTCTGCATCCCACCTGCAATATTATACTCCGTCTCACACACCAACTCATAATTTTTCCAAATCTCTTCCGGAAACTCTTCTCTGGCAAGAACAAATTGGATCAAACCTTCCTCAATATATCGAGTCTGTTCTTCTCTCACCTCAGTAAATCCATTCACCATATTGGATTGAAAATACTTACAGTTAGGTACGATATCTGTCAAAGTATATAACCCTGCATCCAGACATCCAATATTTAAAAGTGTGGGATTTTCTTCCTGTAAAACAATATCTCGGAATTTATAAAGATAAAAATCTTCGCCTGTTTCTTTTGCATAGGAGGTATTCATGGATAAATTCCATGCGGCAAACAATAATACTGCACAAACTCCAACAACACCAATTTTACCCACGTTTTTTTTCTTTTGCACACTAGCTGTAAACAGCCTATCACTCACTTTTTCCAATCCACATCCCAATACTACAAATCCAAAAATAGAAAACAAAGATAATGGAAGGGAATAATAAAACAAGGTTGTTCCACCTATAAAAATACCCAAAAACAAAAAGCCAAACATTCCATATACATTTATTTTTTCATACCATCTTGCTTTTTTACTAAAAAGCATGCCAATAAATCCTAAAATTATCATGGAAAAATAAATAAAATTATCAATTATCAGCCAATACAAGATTTTTGCTAAATCATATACCTTTTTCCCAATTCCTGCTGACTCCCCTGTAAAGTCACTGTAAAAAAATACATTACAATAGATATATGCATGGTACCAATCATCTAAAGCTCCTTGCATTCCGAAATACACCAGCCATGGTATCAACGGCATTGCCATCCCCAGTAAAAATATAACACAGTTACTAATGCTCTTTTTCCAATTCTTGCGATTCAAGGTACTAAACGCCACCATTGCCATCCAGAAAAAATACATTCCAAGCATGGTGTATTTAATCAGCATAATACCCCCTGCTAAGATTCCACACAAAAAAACAATTTTTGCAGACATGACCTTAGGACATTCTTCTTTAAAATACTTTAGGGAAAAATACAATCCCCATACCAAAAATGGTAATCCAAATTCTTCCGCACTGCCCCCCCAGTAGAAGCTTTTACAACTGGTCATTACCAGTGCTGCAAATGGCAAAAAAAACATTGCTGTTGTGTGTCTCACATATAACTTTAAAATCCGATACTGAGCAACCAAAACTGCTGTGAGAGATAAGATTTCCATGATAAAAACACCCCGAAAGGTATTATGGGAAATCAAATACGCCAATCCATAAATAAAATACAACAAAGGACCTTTCTGATCGAAGCTGTCTCGATAAAAAACACCTCCATTCATCATGACTTTTCCCATTGAAAAATAGCTGTTGGCATCATCCCAATTATTAAAAATATAAATAAAAGACGATCTGCTACAGATTGCCAAAAAGCAAAATGCAACTAGAGCAGAAAAACCTATGCACTTCAATGTTTCCTTTTTCACCATGTTCATCTTTTGTTATCACTCCAAAAAATCGTGTTTATTTAAATATACTATAATATCCTTCACCATCAATATTATCATGATAAGGAAGATAAATTACCAAATCAGGGTTAATCTCCTCAATTTTTTCTTGATTCAAATCATAACCGGTAGTATATACATTTTCAAAAGCCAGTATTACAAACGGTGCCACAACTTTTCCCATGGAATCACTTACTAATACTACTGTTTTATCATTTGCTGCATTTGGATTATGGAAAAATCCACTCATAGAATTTCCATAACAAATATCATATACCGCTCTGCTTTCTTCTTCCAATACAACACGTTCAATTAATACATCTTGATAGCTACCCGTTTCACCCGTTAAAACATTAGTAATACTAGTATGAAAATCCGGAGTGATTAGATGAAAATCATCAATTCCTCCGTAGCGTATCCCGGTTCTTTGACCATTAGATCCTAAATGCCAGTCCTCGAAATTCTCAATCTTGTAATTATCGATATTGGTAACCAGTCCGTCTATCTCTGTCTCCAAAACCTTTTCAGTATATGCTGCAATTTGAGTAAAAGCAAAAAAACCTGCTTCCGGAGTCCAATGATGATCTGTTTTAAAGAAATAATCATAAAGATCCATTCCTTCTTTCCAAAATGACTCACGCAAATCAATCGTATCAATACCGTTTTCATGAATAAAATTCAAAAATCGATCCATATTATCATTACTGTAGTCTTCAATTCCCATCGGCATCTGACTGTCATACTTAGAAATTTTGTACGGAGATTGTACATATAACAATCCGGAACCTTTTTCTTCCAAATATTCTTTTGTCCTTCGCAAATCATCCGCATTCTTTTTTAAAATTTCATCCGAATAAGCTTCTCTTTCTTCCGACAAATAGCCATTCTTTAACTTAATTGTGTTGTTTAACTTAGGCTGCTTCATCCAATTGGCTGCTAAACCATAATACTCAACATACTTATCTTTATTCCATAACAAAATATTAAAATTCTCTTCAAATGCATTCTCCTTTGTATAGCCATCCGGAGTTGCTTCCACACCTGACACTTTAATATTCCAGTAATTTTTCAAACTGAAATAGCCGGTACATATACAGAATACCATAAATGCAATTATCAAAAGATACTGTGGAATTTTTTCGTATTGTAGATTCTTTTTTTTATTCATAACAATATAACCTCGCTCCATGCTTGCTAAATACATTTATCGCTAACGCGCTGAATTTCTTTAGCAAGCATCTAAAAGTTAAAATAAATAAACGGATTATGGGAACCCATAACTAAATTAGCTACGGAGTACAGAAAACATACTGCCAACGACACACTTGCTGCAACTTCCCATATCGCATTTGCAATTCTTTTTTTCGCAAATACTGCTTTTAGCTTTACGGCAAGTGGCGTTGCTGCAAGAATTCCAAAAAACAAGAACCATCCATATTGCTGGAAATAAAACATAATTTCCTGTGCAAAAAACGGATTATCATTCAGCCCCACCATAGACAAACAATAGCCTGCCCCTCTTCGAACCGCACTCATACCATATTCTGCTCTTGCATTAAAGAATACCCACAGAAAATTCACCCCTAAAAGAGTTATAATACGATATCCTTGTATCAACAACTTACTTTTCATACGTTCCGGATGAATTAAATTCTTTTCTATCACAAGACAAACAAAATATAAAACGCCCCAAACCACAAAATTCCAGGCTGCTCCATGCCAAATACCGGTTACGGTCCAAACAACTAATAAATTAAATATCAATCTTCCTTTACTTACTCTTGAACCACCCAAAGGAATATAGATATAATCTCTAAACCAACTGCTTAATGAAATATGCCATCTTCTCCAAAAATCAGTAAAGCTTTTGGCTGCATAAGGATAATTAAAGTTTTCTTCGAAATGGAAACCAAAAATTCTTCCTAATCCTAAAGCCATATCCGAATATCCCGCAAAATCAAAATATATCTGTAACGTGTAACTAATAGCACCTACCCAAGCAGTTACCACAGGTAGATTCCCATAATTATCTATTCTAAAAGCATATTCTGCAATTATCCCCAAATTATTTGCCAAGATAACCTTTTTACAAAATCCTACTAAAAATCTACGGATTCCTGCACATACATCATCAAAACTTTCTTTTCTGTTTTCCAAATCCTGTGCCATAGTTTTGTATCGTACGATCGGTCCTGTCACTAGCTGTGGAAAAAAGGTCACATACAATGCAAAATTAATAATATTCTTCTGAACTTTAATATCCTTTCGATATACATCCACTAAATAAGAAATGATCTGAAACGTATAAAAAGATATTCCCAAAGGTAATGCCACCGGTATATGTTCTAGAATATCTCCCAACAATTTTTCTACAATCTCTATTGTAAAATTCAAATATTTGCATACAAAAAGGGCTCCAATATTTACAAGAATTGCAAATACAAGCAAGCCTTTTTTTACTTTAATATTACCATCAGCCTTGTCTATTCCTATAGATATTATGTAATTAAATAATACTGATACTAACAGTAAAAATACCAATTTAGGTTCGCCGTAAGCATAAAAAATAATACTCGCAACCAACAACAAGCAATTACGATATTCTTCTTTTGCAAAATAATACAAACCTATTACAATAGGCAAAAACAGAAATAAAAATATAGTACTGGAAAAAAGCATCTTCATTCCTCCACTTAAATTTCAAACAATGATCTCTTTTTTATAAAAACGCAATCATAGAATATTATTTCTAATATTCTATGATTACTTCATTAATCACTGCACTTGCATTTTCATCTGCGAAAACATACATCGCCACAGAACCTGTTTGTTCCTCCGGTAACTCTAAACAAATATCCTCTACAAAAGGTTCTACAGCAAGAATGCTATCACTATTTCCTTCTGCATCAACAACAAACACCGATACATAATTTTGTCTCACAGCAAACATATCCACAGGAAATTCCACATACTTCATACCTTCTCTATAACTCACTGAAGGTTCTTTTTCAAACTTAATAGCAAAATCCTCTAATACCGGAATATATTTGCTAAATGGTTCTTCACTGTATGCAATCTTTGCTTGGTAATCTTTCTGATGATAAATCTCCGTCACTTCTGCCAAGTCAATAGTTTCACCATCTTGTACTACTATCTCTTCCATTTGGTTGCTATATAAAAATTGTACTGTATGTTGTTGTCCATTCCCTTTCCAAACAATCTTTTCACCTTCAATATTCCATCTGTCCATTAAAGCATTAAATCGATTGGCACTAAAATATTTCAGATATCTAAAATTATTTCCCCAAGACTGATAAGTTCCTGTTTTAGGATTTGTACTAAAATACTCCCATCTGATAGAATCGTTACGAATAGAAGTTCTCGTATGAGCTGCATATAAATCCAAAGTTTCTTCAAACAACTGTTTTAACTGGGGCATACATTCTTCATATTTCTTAGCAACTAATTCCATAAACTCCGGATTATCTAACAAATTATGATACCATGATAATTCGTTCTCTTCTCCGTCCAACACCGTGCTTGCCGGATCCACCACACTATCTCCTACTTGAAGACATTCTCCAAATGTTCCGTCATAATCCCAAGCCGGTCCAGCATACAATGGAGACTTGTCAGATAACCAATACATAAAAGAACTTGTCTCAAATCCATCTAGATTTAAGGTAATCTCTTCTACCAAATACTGAATCACAAAAGAATTTACATCAAAAACCTTATTGTCTAAGACTCCACTCTCAATGGTATCCTCTACTAACTGAACTCTCTGTAAAATCTCATCTTTTTTTTCCGCCTTTTGCTCCTCATCCATAAGATAAAGTAACGGTCTATGAATAACTAATGGATTTCCACTGGCAGAAATTACATGCTCTTCTAATTCATATCGTCCGGGAATGTCTTTTTCTAACACCACTGCACTATCTGTTTTTAATACATCCTGATTGCGCACCGCAGAAACCAATAAATACATTCCATGATATTCACCATTAAAATAAACATTTACCCAATTATGTTCCGGTGTATATGGAGCACCAAAAATATCTGCAATATCATACCCTAATCTAGTGTGAATCTTATCACCATCATTAGACATATGAACCAGCTTCCACTGATTATTACCATCCAAACCAGCCAGAGTAGCTTTATTATTTAACTTAATGTCATAAGCTCGTTTATCATAAAACTGCCATGCATTTCCATGACCTGTTAATTCTCGGATATTACCTCTGTATTCAATCTGTCCATGACTATCCAGCGACACAATATACCCTTTTTCTATATTTTCTTTTGCAGAGCGCATTAATTCATTAGAACCACTCTCTGTTTGAATATACAGGGTAGATAAATTGGAATCTTCCAAAAATACCATTTGAAATTCATTTTCGCCATATGCTACTTCATATAACATCTCGTCTTCCCATTGGAATTGATCTTTGATTTTTTCCCCATTGATATAGAAATCCTGTCGTATTTTTCCACAGTCAATCACATTATCTTCTATGAAACTAGGGAAAAACATATACCAAATTCCTGTATCTTCATCCCACCAAGGATGAATCTCCAAACTTCCCATATCATAACGCAGTTTTACTGAAAAAATAGCCTCTCCACTATCTACCATATATACTGCACTTTTAGGTTCATTTAACAAAATGGTTCCCAATATCATGGATAGCAAAAGAAAAACTAAACCTAATGTTTTTTTCATCTGTCTACATCCTCGAACTATACTCGGAATTCTCCATCATGAGCAAGTAAATTGATTCCCTGTAAGTTGTTAATTTTTTCTAATTCTTCCACTAACACAGAATCTTTTGATAATCTTACTTCATAAATAACTTCTTTTTGACCAGAACGGAAACTCTCTGTTTTCTGTTTTGCACTTCTTGCATTCTGTGTTACACATTTTTTTACTGTATTCCAGTCCACTTCTTTGGCATCTCCACGAAGCACTAACACAAGTGGCGCCTGCATAGCAGGAAGCATCTGTAATAACAAAACAACAGTTGTCATAAGCACACTAATTAATAGTGCTAACACTTTTAAGTTAACACCGCAGATAATCCCTGCACTTACGGACCAGAATAAATACAATAAATCTAATGGATTTTTTACTGCTGTTCTAAATCTTACGATAGATAATGCACCTACCATACCAAAAGAAACCAGCAAGTTAGACTGCATAGCAATCATAATTCCAGCAATCATAATTGGCATTCCTGCCATAGTAATATTTAAATCTTTGGAATAAAAAGCAGATTTTGCAGACATACGATATACCATATATACATAAAGTCCAATCACTGCTGAAAAAATTAGAATTCCCACAATAGTAGATACTTCTAAATAAGTACCTCCTGTTAAGCTCTCTAAAACACCATTTTTAATAACATCTTTCGTTGACATAACCCAATTCCATCCCTCTGCATAAACTATATTTTGAATAACTTGTTTGAATCATATTGCCATTTTCAATAATTCTTGCAATCACACCAGGCAACATTTCATCATATTTCACTTCGATAACCCTATTATCTTCCGGAAGAATTCGATATTGCTCTTTCTTTCCATTAACAAAGTCATCTATATTTGTACTATATCTCAAATTACGATCCAACGTAATTCTTACATTTCCTGTTTCATATACAAATGCCGTCCTGTCATATTCGACAATTACTACAGGCTCCAATTTCTTGGTCCTAATAGCCATATTCATCCGGCCTATCACATCATCTGTTTCACACTCACGTTCAACACATTCCCCTTTTAGAAAAGTCTTCATTTCCTCAAAAGTAATGTTTTGACTCAATTTATTAATCTTGCTATCACTTTTATACTTAATTTCTAATTTAATAGCATCATAATTATCATCGTAAATTCGAATTCTATATTTACACCTATTCCTTACACCATCTATAGTCTCCCGTAAACAGCTATCCCAATAGTCATCAAAATATACACTGGTGATTTGATAACCATCTTTATTCTTTTGATTACTATCTATTTCCAAAACACTCTGTAAACGAGTTTTTAACAAAAACATCTCCATTTTAGAACAGGAAAATTTATCCTCTACTCGATACATCTTTTTCCTCCTGTGATATATGATTTTCCATATACCATTCTCATAAAATAGAATATCATACAATATCTAATTTCGACATAAATAATTTTAACATTTTATCTAATTTCACCATTTTCCAAAAAAAGGGCGAAGGTGGAATCCTTCGCCCATGCTCAACTCACTCAATATGAATTATTTAAGAGTAACTTTAGCGCCTTCTGCTTCTAATTTACCTTTGATATCATCAGCTTCTTCTTTAGAAACTGCTTCTTTTAACATCTTAGGTGCATTGTCAACTAAGTCTTTAGCTTCTTTTAAGCCAAGTCCTGTAGCTTCACGTACAACTTTGATAACTTTAACTTTGTTAGGACCAACTTCTGTTAATTCTACGTCAAATTCTGTTTTTTCTTCAGCTGCTTCTGCAGGACCTGCTGCTGCTACAACAACACCTGCTGCTGCAGATACACCAAATTCTTCTTCACAAGCTTTTACTAAATCATTTAATTCTAATACTGTTAATTCTTTAATTGCATCAATTAATTCCTGAGCTGTTAATTTTGCCATTTTAATTTACCTCCATTTTGGTTTTGTTTTTCAAAAATTTGTTTTCGTTAATTATTCAGCTGCTGCTTCTGTTGCAGCTTCTTCTACTGCTGGTGCTTCTTCAGCTGCTGGTGCAACGCAAGCAGATGCGCCACCTTTTTCTGCTAACTGATTCATGACACGAGCAAAGTTTGTGATAGGAGACTGTAAGCTTCCAAGTAATTTGGAAATAAGTTCGTCTCTGGAAGGAATTGCAGCGATTGCCTGCATACCTGTTGCATCATATACTGTTCCTTCTACTACACCGGCTTTGATTTCTAATGCTTTTGCATCTTTTGCGAATTTAGCTAAGATTCTTGCAGGTGCTGTTGCATCTGTTGTAGAAATAGCTACTGCGCTTGGTCCTTCTAAGTATGGAGCAAGCTGTTCGAAATCTGTTCCTTTGAACGCGAAGTTCATCATTGTGTTCTTGTAAACCTTGTAAGTAACACCTGCTTCACGAAGCTGTTTACGAAGATTTGTATCCTGTTCTACTGTAAGTCCACGATAGTCAACTAATACAACAGACTGTGCTTCTTTGATTGCTTCGGAAATTTCTGCTACGATAGGCTGTTTCAATTCCACTTTTGCCATTTTTCATTACCTCCTTATAGTTTTGTTGCCGATAGGAGTT
>JAFYWF010000016.1 GCA_017558145.1 Lachnospiraceae bacterium | reverse complement strand
TAATCTGCTTCTTTAGAAGGATTAAAGTATTCACCAAATAATTCATGACGAATGAATTTTCTACGAAGTCCTAATGTAGCAATTTCTTTGTCTACGAAATCATACATTGCCTGTGGTCCGCAAAGGAATAAAGAATAATTTCCTTCAGGAGCGTATTTTTTGATTAATTCTGCTGTAATAAATCCTTTTTCACAAGATTCGTTTTCTTCGTGACTAAGAACATTAACTAATTTGATTTTATCACAATTCTTTTCTAATTCTTTGAATTCATCCTGGAAAATAGCATCTTCTAAAGTGCGGCTACCGTAAAGAAGAATTAAAGAAGCATCTTCATCACCGTCTGCAATAGCTTTAGCAAGAGAGCGGAATGGTGTAATTCCACTACCACCTGCGATACCGATAATAGTATTGGCATCACGAAGAGGTTCATAAGTAAATACGCCGAGAGGTTCGGAAGCAGTAACTTCAGTTCCAACAGTCCAATTATCTAAAATATAGTTGGATGCAAGGCCATCTTTTACGCGTTTGATAGTAAGTTTATAATTTCCTTCCAATGCTTCTCTTGGAGAAGAAGATAAGGAATAAGGACGAGTAAGTTTTACTTTACCAATTTCGAGAGAAATAGATAAATATTGTCCTGCACTAAACCAAGCTAAAGCTTTGGTTCCTTTTGAAGAGTTTGCTTCTAAGAAATAGGTTTTAGCATCTGTGCCATGTTCTACAATTTTAGCAACTTTTAAATGCTGAACATCTGGATGAAGAGCATTAGCAATCTGATTTGGTACGTAAGATTCTGTTGCTGGAAGCGCTTTTGCAGGAGCTGATTCGATTTTAGCGTCTCTGGTAGGCGTCATTTTTGTAAAATCCATAGGATTTAATTTTCTAAGATTTGGTTTTGCCATTTTAAGCACCTCCTTTTAATTTTGCTGCAACACGTTTTCCAACAGTATCACCGATAATATAAGCACTACTGTAACCGTCTCCACGTGTATGGTGTCCACCGCAGAAGCTAAGGCCAGGAATTGCAAAATCTTTTTGTTCTCCAGCGATACGAGCCATTAAGTTATCCCATCCGGATAATTTATAACCATAAATAGTTCCTTCTGGAGTTCCTAAATAATGAGCAAAGGTTACAGGTGTAGCAACACTGATTTCTTCGATGTGTGGCATAATGGAGATACCAAGATCTTTTTCAGCTGCTTCAATATATTTTTTCGCTAAGTCATTTTTGTATTTTTTGTAATCTTGTGGTTTTAAATCTTTTGGTACATCGTTTCCATATACTGGAATGGTAAAGAACATGGTACATGTTCCAGGTTCGCTACTATCAGGGATTACATTGTTTAAGCTGTTAACAATGTAAAGTCCATCATCGTGACGAGTGTCATTCTGTACACGTGGGTCAGGATTACCAGCAATAAATACAGTATAATCTGTCATTCCAAGTTCTTCGATAGAGCAATCAAGTCCAAGGTAAATAGTTGCTACAGAGATACCGAATTCTCTAGCATTGGCAAGTTTTAAGTTCTGTTCCGGAATTTTTTTGATATCACTCATGTTAAATACATTGTGAGGGATAACGTTGGAAATAACTTCTTTAGCATATAATTTTTCGCCATTTGCAACAACACCGCAAATGCTGCCATCTTCTTTGTATAAGAATTCAGTTACTTCACTGTTGTACCAAACTTCTCCACCATGTTTCTGAATTACATCAACAAGAGCAAGAGAGAGTTCGTGACTACGGTGACGAGGCATAGCAGCACCATTTACTACGTAATCGTATAACATGTTTAAAAAGTGCATACAGTTTAATTCGTCTGTAGGAACTCCAAGGTAACCCCAATAAGTATTAATTAAATCCTGTGCTTTTTTTGGCATACCAAGAGCTGTCATAACTTCTTCAACGCTGTGACCTGCAGTACGCATGAAATCAGCATGTTTTAAGAGCATAACTAAACCATTTGGATTTCCTTTGGTAGCGTAAATATAATCAATTGCAGCATCGAGTTTTGGTTTTAAAGCAAGAAATGCTCTTACACTTGCTTCACATCCAGGAACTTCTTTTTCCATAGATTTAACAAAATCTTCGATTCCGGCATTGAGACGAGCATCAAATCCATTTTCACCTTTTGCTATGGTTCTAAAAATGTGTCCTTTCTCATATTCCCAATTGATTTTTGTTCCAAGATCATCAAAAATTTTGTAAACAATATTAGGTTTTTCTGCAGTACCTACGCTACATAATTCATGTAGAGAAGGTTCAAATTCAAAACGTCCGCGACGGAAACTGGTTGCACATCCGCCTGGAATATTATGTTTTTCAAGAAGGAGTGTTTTGAGTCCTTCTTTTGCTGTGTTTGCAGCTGCTGCCAAGCCACCATTTCCGGCACCAACTACGATAACATCAAACATTTTGTCCATAGTTAATTCCTCCTTATTTCTCTTTTAGTTACTTCTAGAGTACCATTTTAGGAGGTGGAATGCAATGAGAAGTGAAGATTGAATATGTGTAACATTTTAGAAGTGGCAGATGCTGCTGAAGTGATTGTCAATGGATACGCATTTACAAAAGCAGGAGAAAGTGTAAAGAATATAAAGTGTGTGGGTATTATTTATATTATACCTCACACTGTGTAATTGAGGTTATGCATGTGCATGCAAGTGATCGTAAGCTTATAGAAGCTGGGACAGCAAAGTTTTTTGTTAAAAAAGACGGAGAAACGAGTTATTAAAAGATAGTTATTTCGAAAATTTCACCAAAACAAACAAGGTTAGTGTTGAATACGTTAATAATTTAGAAAAATTAGCAAATGAAGAACTTATTAAAGAGATTGCTCCTGATGCAGACATAAATAGATGTAAAGATGAAAGAGCAGCTGAAAAATTGGAAAAAATAATTGTACCTTTATATGATGAAGCAATGACGGAATTTGATAAATGTACTTCAAAATTATGGGGGATAGATACATACTTTAAAAGCAAAATGTACATCTTTAAAAGATCAGTGGGATAGTGATTGGCTTGGAGAATATAACGTATTTTATAGAAAATAATGAATAACAGAAAATTATACAATTCAAGTGGGCAAAAATAAAATTTTGAAACGGGTTAGAACAAAAATATTGTTTTAATCCTTTTTTGCCTTATAATACTAATAGATGTTAGTAAAGGAAGTGGATTTTATTAAGCTGTTAAGGGTTCGTATATCAAACTATAAAAATATTACCAATCCAAGGTGAAAGATATTTATTCTGATGATGGTTTTGAGGAAATTGGTGATATGGGTGATCTTCCTGATTAACAGCAAAAAAAATTAGAGAAGGAAATCAACATGAAAAAATACGTAGATTACATCACAGACATAATTTGTCAGCTTCTAGCAATTGATAGTCCAACCGGCTATACAAAAAATGCGGCTGAATTTGTTATGGAAGAATATAGAAAGATGGGATATGAGCCTAAGATGACAGTGAAAGGCTGTGTTATAGTAGACCTTGGAGGTAAGGACACAGATGATGGCATTTTATTGGCCGCCCATGCGGATACCTTAGGAGCTATGGTATCTGAGATTAAGTCCAATGGTAATTTAAAAGTAACACCTCTTGGTGGTATGAATCCTAACAATGCGGAAGCAGAGAATTGTCGAATTATTACCCGTTTTGACGGCACTTACGAAGGAACCTTTCAGTTAAACAATGCTTCCATTCATGTAAATGCAGATTATAATGATACAAAGAGAAAATATGCGGATATGGAAGTGGTGCTTGATGAAATAGTTACTTCCAAAGAAGATACCGAAAAGCTTGGAATTATGGTTGGCGATATCGTATGCTTTGATCCCAGAACTACAGTGACAGAAAAAGGCTATATCAAGAGTCGTTTCCTGGATGATAAGTTGAGCGTAGGAATTTTATTAGGATATGCGAAATATCTTAAGGAAAATAACATAGAATTGGAAAAACGTCAGTATCATTATATTACCGTTTTCGAAGAAGTAGGACATGGTGGAGCGGCATCCATTCCACAAGGAGTTACAGAAATGATCTCTGTAGACATGGGATGTGTTGGTGAAGGATTAAATTGCGATGAACACCAGGTATCTATTTGTGTAAAAGATTCCCGTGGGCCATACAATTATGATGTAGTAACGGGATTGGTGAAAGCGGCGAAAGAACATAATATAAACTTTGCTTTGGATGTATATCCGTTCTATGGTTCTGATGTGGATGCAACCCTAGAAGCCGGATATGATATTCGCCATGGATTAATCGGTGCAGGAGTATATGCATCTCATGGCTATGAAAGAAGCCATAAGGATGGAGTTGAAAATACACTAAAATTGTTAGTTGCTTATTGCAAATAATAATTAATAAAAACGCACTTAACTAAGGTGGAACTTGTCTATTTTCATTATACAAGTTCAGATAATGTTAAGTGCGTTTTTTTACAAGGGAGCAATTTACTGCTCCCTTAAAATATTCAGTAATTCTCTTCTTAAATCCAGTACCTGGTTGACATGGTAATTGGTTACGATGTCCATTTCATTCAGTTCCTCAGGAAGGATACGTTGATCTTTTATTTTTGCACCGTTTCGTTCTAAACGTTCCTTGTTTGATGCGATTAAAATCCCCGGAAAAGGCAGATCACTTAATATTTCCAGATGAACTACTAATTGTCTGGCTTTTTTCTCACAACTTAATAAAGAAGATAAGTCCTTTTGTTGCTTTTTTAGATGAAATAAGAGTTTTTGATCTGAAAATATTTTTAGACCATGATTAATTTCATCCAGAGAAGTAAGCATTTTATTCGCCTTAGGAACCGTTTCATCACCGTTAAACATAGCTTCCAAATAATGAATTAATTCTTTGTCTAGCCGTTCAATGGTTTTACGAATCTGTTTGCTGTTATCGTATGGATAAATAAGTAGATTAACTAACATTCCTACAATTAATCCAATGGCAGTATCCCATATACGTTCCTTTGCATAAATGAAAGGTGTGGTATAGGTTAAATGACAAATGGTAACAACAATAATACAGGCTAAAGTTGGTGAAAAGCGCAAGCGTAATAAATTGTAAAAAGTTATAACAATAATAATTCCAATCCCGGAAGCTAATAGAGGTGGCATATGCAAGGAGAGTAAAAGGACACCTGCAAAAACACCGAATAAGACTCCTGCAATCTGGGAGTAGCATGATAACAAAGATTCCTTAAAAGTTGCTCCCATAGCAGATAAAGCACCAATGGTGGCAAATATTAAGTTGGAAGTACTGGAACCATAGAAGGATACCATAATTATGGACAAGGTTACTGCTAATGCAGTCTTTAAGGTCCTTGGACCAATACGTAGCGCAGACCATTTTTTTAACATTTATTATTTTCTCCATAACAGAAATTAAAATTAGAAATTATTCATTGATTAGGAATTTTTTACAATGGTATTTAACCAGACATTTGACTTTACCATAAAAAATCCAATAATAGCTTTCACAAATTCCATGGATTGTACACAGAAAAATACAGATACAATTCCCCAGGTTGTAAAATGAGATAAACAATACGCTACAGGTATGACTACCACCCAAGTATAAACAGAGTCAAATAGGAAGGTAATCATAGTTTTTCCACCGGAACGAAGTGTGAAATAGGTACTGTGGCAAAATGCGCACACAGGCATCATTAAAGCTGAAATCATAATTAGTTTTGTAGCTAATTCTTTGATAGAAGCTTCCGTATTATAGATGTTTGGAAATATTCCCCCCATTGCAGACATTAAGATGGCCATTCCTGCACAGGTTGTAACTACAAAAAAAATCATTTTATTATCAGCATCTTTGGCTTCTTTTAATTTTCCGGCACCTAATAGTTGACCTACAACAATAGCAATAGCGGCACCTAATTGTATATATACAATATTAAATAAGTTGGTAACGGTAGATGCAATATTCAGAGAGGCAACTACTTCTAAGCCACGAACAGCGTAACATTGTACAATGGTAGTCATTCCGATGGACCACATCATTTCATTGATCATTAATGGTGTACCTTTTTTTAAGATATCTTGTAAAATATTTCTCGGTATGAAGAAACTTCTATATGCTCCAATGATATATTTGTTTTTATTATGATTAGAATGTACCCAAATAATTACAATGAAACATTCAAGAAATCGAGCGATTATAGTAGCAATAGCGGCACCTCGAACGCCTAGTTGTGGCAAACCAAATGCACCAAAAATTAAGCAGTAATCTAATATAAGATTTGTAAATACGGCTACCATACTAGCTATCATTGGTATAAAAGTATGACCTGTTTCACGAATAGTATTTACATAGGCTTGGTTAATAGCAAAAGGAATTAAACCAATCAACATTATGCCTAAATATTCTCTACCATAATCTAAAGCCAATGTAATATCGCCAATAGAACCGGTATCATTTAAATATAGTGAAATTAATTCTGTTGAATAACGTGTTCCTAAGAAGAGAGCAAGAGCAGTTATTGTAGTGCATATATACACTTTAAAGCGAAAGGTATATTTTTGCCCTTCAATATCGCCTTTTCCAAAAAATTGAGTACCGAAAATACCGGCTCCACTTACGCCACCAAATATACAAAGATTGAATACAAAAATTAATTGATTTGCAATAGCAACACCTGACATCTGTTCGGTACCGATTTGTCCAACCATAATATTATCTAGAAAGCTGACGAAATTAGTTATTGCATTTTGAAAAATCATGGGAATTGCTATTCCCAGAACATATATATAAAAATCTTTTGTTCCTATGAATGTTTTTTTCCATTGTTTAAACATAAAAAACTCCTGTTTAAGAAATATAAATAGATATATATTTAAGCGATTTATAATATTTTATCGTAGCTTTAGAACGAATTCAGCTATATATTATAGGCTTTAGGTTTTGACTTTGTCAATGAAATGAAGTATGATGTAATGGAATATATTTAATTATTTATATATGCAAATAATATTACAAAAGTAAAAATGCGAGGAGGCATCATCATGAGTAACATGGATCCAAAGTATTCTCCACTTTTTACCCCTTGGAAAGTTAGGGATGTGGAGATTAAAAACAGAATCGTATTGTGTCCAATGGGCGGAACTTCGCTGTTTGGTTGGATGGAATTAACAGGAAATCATTTTGACAAAGAGGCTGCAAAGTTCTTTCTTGAAAAAGCAAATAATAATGTAGGTCTCATCATTACTGGTATTGCTCCAATTAAGAGTACATACTGGGGACAGTGGCTCTATGAAAATGAAAAAATGTTCGTAGAATTAAAAGAATTCATGAACGAAATTCATAAAACAGGAGCTAAATTATTTATCCAGCTTACTGCTGGTATGGGACGTTCATGGGCGATTACATCCCCACTTGTTCCACTTGCAAAATCAAAAGTAATTAGCACATTAATCAAACCAATCATTGACCTTCCATATGAAAGTGCAGCTCCAAGTGAGTTACCTTCCCGTTGGGCAGAAGATATGACAACACGTGCTCTTACAAAGAAAGAAATTCACGAAATCGTAGATGCATTTGCAAAAACAGCAAAATTATGTATGGATGCAGGTGTTGACGGTGTTGAAGTACATGCTGTACATGAAGGTTATTTATTAGACCAGTTTACAATGGAATGTACAAATAAACGTACTGACGAATACGGCGGTTCTTTTGAAAACCGTTATCGTTTCCCAGTAGAAATTGTAAAAGCAATTAAAGAAACATGTGGTGAAGATTTCCCAGTTTCTCTTCGTTACTCTGTAACATCTAAGATGAAAGGTTTCTGTGAAGGTGCAGTACCTGGTGAAGAATTCGAAGAATTTGGTCGTGATATGGAAGAATCTGAAAAAGCAGCAAAATATCTTCAGGATGCTGGATACGATATGCTTAACGCAGATAATGGTACCTATGACTCTTGGTACTGGGCTCATCCACCAATGTATATGCCTACAAACTGTAACTTAGATGACGTAGCTCATATTAAGAAATTTGTAGATATTCC
>JAFYWF010000015.1 GCA_017558145.1 Lachnospiraceae bacterium | reverse complement strand
TTCAAATAATTCTTTCTGTAATTCTGCTTTTTTAGCAGCTACTAATGTTTTACGGTTTCCAATATATCTTCTTCTCTTAGGATTGTATTCTGTAATAACAAATTCAATTTCCTGACCTGCATATTTGCTTAAATCTTTTTCGTATGTGTCAGATACTAAACTTGCAGGAATAAAGATTCTAACTTCATCAACAACAACGCTTAAACCACCATCTAATACCTGTGCAACTTTTGCAGTTAAAACTTCCTGATTGTTGAAAGCTTCTTCAATTCTCTTGTTTCCTTTTTCTGCTGCAAGTCTCTTGTAAGTAAGAGTAACCTGTCCATCTCCATCGTTAACCTTTAATACCTTAACTTCCATGGTATCTCCGGCTTTTACAACAGTAGTTAAATCTACGTTTGGTTCGTTGGTGTATTCACTTCTTGTAAGGATACCATCAGCTTTGTAACCAATGTTGATGATAATTTCGTCTGGCTTAACATCAATAACTGTACCTTCAACTACCTCTCCCGAATGGATTGTTTTGCATGATTCTTCTAACATTTGTTCAAAAGTTAATTCTGACATAATTTTGAACCTCCTCAATAATATTGTTTGGGGTCGATGCCCCTGCAGTAATACCCACCAGTCGGACAGATTTAGGTAGTTCTAAATTCAAGTCATCTAGTGTTTGTATAAAATGAGTATTTTCACACTCATTTTTACATATCTCGTAAAGCTTACGAGTATTGGAACTGTGAGTCCCCCCTATTACTATCATAACGTCTGCTTCAGCTGCTATTTTTCTTGCCTCTGTCTGACGTTCTTCGGTTGCGTTACATATAGTATTCACAACACTAATATCATAACCTTTTTTTTCAAAAATTTCAACTAATTCTTTAAATTTGTTGTAGTTAAATGTCGTTTGCGATACAATACAGATTTTTTCATCCGATTTGCAAGAAAATTCTAATGCTTCTTCCTCTTTTTCTACCACAACTGCAGGAGTATTGCTCCATCCTTTAATTCCTTCCACCTCCGGATGACCATCGTTCCCTATGATAATAATTTTCTTATCCAATGAACTTTCTTTATCCACAATTTTATGAATTCTTTTCACAAATGGGCAAGTAGCATCTACACAGGTAATCCCATTTTCTTCCATAATTTTATATATGTCTTTACTTACACCATGAGAGCGAATGATTACAATTCCTTTTTTCAAAGCTTTTAATTCTTCTACTGTATCTACTACTTCTACCCCTTTGTTTTTTAATTCCTTTACCACTTCTTCATTATGGATTAATGGGCCAAAAGTATAAATAGGTTGATCAGCATTCGCTTCAATTTGTTGATATACGGTTTCCATGGCTTTTTTTACTCCAAAACAAAAACCGGCACTTTTTGCTTTTACAACTTCCATCCTCTACTCGCTTTCTATATTGTTTATTGGTCTACTTTTTACAAATTTTGTACCAAAGATCTATGCTTCTTTATTTTGTCTGATTAAATCCATAATACTTGCAACCACTTCATCAATAGACATGTAAGAAGTATCTACTAATATTGCATCATCAGCCTGCTTTAAAGGACTAATCTCGCGATTCATATCACGATAATCTCTCTCTATAATATCTGCTTCAATTTTATCAATATCGCAAACTTCTCCTTTCGCAGTAAGTTCATCGAAACGACGTTTTGCTCGAACTTTGGAATCTGCGGTTAAGTACACTTTTACATTAGCTTCCGGCAGAACACAGGTTCCGATATCTCTACCATCCATAATTACTTCTGCACTCTTGGCTAACTCTTGCTGCAAAGCAACCAATTTTTTTCTTACTTCACCATTGACGCTGGATGCGGAAGCCATATTTCCCACTTCTTCTGTTCTAATTAATCCATTCACATTTTCGCCATCCAATAAAACAACCTGTTCTCCATCTCTGTATTCAATGGTAATTTTCGCTTCTTTACATATTTCTTCAATCTTTTCTTTTTCGTTTGCGCCCACATTATTTCGAATTAAAAACAATGCCATAGCTCGATACATAGCACCTGTATCTACATAAATAAAACTCATTTCTTTTGCAATTTTTTTTGCAATGGTACTTTTTCCTGCTCCGGCAGGTCCATCAATTGCTACACTGTATCCCATACTCTTTCTCGCATGAAACTTCATGCTCTCCTTCCTTCTGTTTTTATCTTCTTCACACCTATTTACAATACCAATTCTAAAATGTTAATAAAAATACTCTCTTAGCCGATACTAATCCCTGCCAAATATCCGGTAGACCAGGCAAGTTGTAAATTAAAGCCTCCCGTCAAAGCATCAACATCTAACATTTCTCCGACAACATATAACCCCGGAATAATTTTAGACTCCATAGTAGATGGATTCACACCTTTAACACCAATTCCTCCTTGAGTTATAATTGCTTCTCTGAATCCTCTGGTCCCTGTAATGGTCATTTCCCAATTTTTAATTACCTGAACTAAATTTTTACGTTCTTCCTTGGAAACTTCATTCACTTTTTTCTCCGGATCAATTTTACTTAAATCAATCATAACCGGAACTAATTTTGCAGGAAATAATTTATCTAAAGCATTCTTAAACTGTTTGTTTTTATTTTCTTCAAACTCTCTTAGAATTCTCTTATCTAACTGTTCTACCGTCAACGCAGGCTTTAAATCAATAGTACATTTTATCACCTGCCCATACATTTGTTTTGCATAATAACTACTGGCACTAATTACCAATGGTCCACTAATTCCAAAATGAGTAAATAACATCTCTCCGAAGCCATCATATACTTTTTTCTTTCCATTCTTTATGGAAAAATTAACATTTTTTAGTGCTAATCCTTGTAATCTTGCTCCGTAGTCTTCTTTTAATTCAAAAGGCACCAACGCCGGTTTCGGTTCTACAATGCTATGTCCATATTTTTTTAAAATTCGAATACCGCTTCCATCCGATCCTGTTGGCTCATAAGATAATCCTCCGGTAGCAAAAATTACTCTGTCTGCAGTTTTTTTCTCATGCTTCGCAGTTACAACACCTTCGATGGAACCATCTTCTTTTAACAATAAATCTTCAATCTTACAGTGTAACGTAATTTTTACTCCCAAGGCCTTCATTTTATCAGCTAATGCTTTGGTAATATCCGATGCATGGTCTGATACCGGAAACACTCTATTTCCTCGTTCCACCTTTAACGGGCAACCGTTGCTTTCAAAAAAATCCATAACTGCCTGATTATCATACTGATATATGGAACTATATAAAAACTTTTCATTACTAACAATATTAGTAAAAAATTCTTCTAAATCACAGGCATTAGTAACGTTACATCTTCCTTTTCCCGTAATATAAATCTTTTTACCTAACTTTTCATTTCTTTCCAATAACTCTACTTGATGCCCCTGGCCAGCTGCAGCAATTGCTGCCATCATTCCGGCAGCACCACCACCTACTACAAGTACTTTCATAGATTTTTCTCATCCTTTCACATACGATGATTCTAAAATTGACTATATTCTATCTTCTTTTTAAGGAATAATCCAAAACCGGTGCTTGGTCAATAAAGTTAATTTCATCATTTAAATAAACCTGATAATTATTCCAAGCATGCTCTAAATTCGACAAATTCTCTTTTACTTTTTCCGGACATTTCATACACAATGCCACTACCAATGCATTTATAAGACTTAATGGTGCCACTAAAGAATCTACAATAGACACCATATCGCTTCTTGCAAACAAATTACAAGAAGAATATAAATTCATTGGAGAATGTACAGAATCTGTAATAGCAATTACTTTCGCATTCCTATCGTTTGCAAATTCCATAGCCTTTAAAGTTCTCATAGAATATCTTGGAAAACTAATTCCTATTAACACATCTTTTTCATCAATTCGTATCATTTGCTCAAACATTTCGCTAGCACTGGTAGTTCTAAGCACTACTACATTTCCACGAATCATGTTTAAATAAAAGCTTAAAAAATCTGCCAAAGGCTCACAACTTCTTAATCCTACTACATAAACAGTTTTAGCCTGAATAATGGAATCTACAGCTGCTTCAAAAGCAATAGCATCCACCTGTTCTATGGTGTCTGCAATTTTTTCCATATCTGCATGCAATACCTCTGTCAAAATTTCAGATTGAGAACTCCCACCATATTTTGCTCCCATTTTTGACACTGTATTTAGCTTATTTTTTACCCAATCAGCTAATACAGACTGAAACTGGGGAAAACCGTCAAATCCCAATCCTGAAGCAAAGCGAACCACCGTAGATTCACTAATCTCCAACATAGCCCCTATTTTAGCTGCTGTCATAAACACCGCCTGATCATAATGTTCTTTAATAAACAGAGCAATCTTTTTATGGCTCTTACTCATTTTCAAATATTTTTCATCAATTAATTCAATAATATCTCTTTCATATACATCATTCATTTACCGGAATTCTCCTCTTTACTCAAGTTATAAAACTAGATAATATCACATCTTCTATATATTACTTCTATAGTTTATTCCCACCATTAGGAATTTAAAAAACCTTTGTATGCGTTTTTTAATAACTGAATCGTTTCAGAAAGCTCCAAGTCATAATCTCCGGTAATAGACATACATGCACTTCCATGAATAAAAATCCACATCTTCATAAATAAATCTCCCGGATTTTTACACCCTTCATTTTGTGCCTTCATAAACTCTCTTCCAACAGCTCCCATTTTCCCGTTTAAAATTTCGTAAAGGCTTTTACCATATCTCTTTTCTGCCAAAAATAACATTTGAAACAATTGTTTCTCTTCAACAGCAAACTGAATATATGTAATACCTAAATTTACAAAAGGAGTAAAGTCATAGAGTTTTGCTTTATTATAATACTCTTCAAAATAATCTACAGCTCTTTCAAACAATTCCTGCCACAACTCTTCCATGTTTTCATATAAACGAAAGATAGGTTGTGTAGAACATCCTGCTTTGGCAGCAAGCTTTCTCGCTGTGACATTCTCTATTCCTTCTTCTCTAACCATCTGAAATGCAGTTTCAAATAAATAATCCTTCGTAATTGTTTCTTTTCTAGCCATAAATTCACCATCTCTAATCATAAATCATACAACTGATAACATATGTTATGTTACACTATTTTCCCCATATTTTCAAGCACACAAAAAAGCGAGGTGTATTTCCACCTCGCTTTAGGGCACTAATTATACAGGATATGCGTTGTTAGCTGTATCAGCCTGAGTCATATCAACTTTTTCCTGCTGAGCCTGACGATATTTGAAGAAGTCAGTAGCAACCTGTGGGAATAAAGCGTAAGATAAAATATCTTCATCCTGCTGTTTCCATTCT
>JAFYWF010000014.1 GCA_017558145.1 Lachnospiraceae bacterium | reverse complement strand
TTCCCAGATTATTGCAGACTTGCAATCCTCCGCTCGTGTATCCAGAAAACTTCGTTTTGGCAGTTCCAGCCAAAAGGGTTGTAAGCAGGTAGATGAGATTTCGGGTCGTGATGATAACAAGGACGATTTTGATGGTACGTCCCTTAACCTTTAACCAGCAACCTTGGTTGCGATTAACCATGCCAATGGCATATTAACCTGGGCAGAGCTCGATTAACCCGCAGCTCCGCTGCTTTGTTTTCGTCAACGTTAACGTCATCGTTGAGATAAGTAGGTTCTGAGTGACCCATAATTCATAATTCATAATTAGTTAGCATTCATAATTCATAAATCTCAAATCATAAATCATTTCATGTCCGATCAAACAGCAAATAATAAAAGAATAGCAAAGAATACCATATTTCTTTATATTCGTATGATTTTTGTACTCATAATTACCTTGTACACTACTCGTGTCGTTTTAAATGCGTTGGGTGTAGAGGACTACGGCATTTACAATGTTGTTTGTGGCTTTGTAGCATTATTCGGTTTTTTGAATACGTCGTTGTCGCAAGGCATTCAACGCTTTTTTAATTATGAGGCTGGGAGAGGGGGTGATGAGGCTGTAGTAAAAGTATTCAATACAGCATTTATTATTCAACTTGCTTTAGTAATATTATTGTTTGTTGTTCTGGAAGTTGTAGGATATTATTGGTTCTCGTCTAAATTGATAGTTCCCGCAGAACGTCGTGATGTTGCTTGGATTATTTTTCAGTTCTCTATAGCATCTATGCTAATTAATATTTTGAGTACGCCTTATGCTGCATTAGTTATGTCGTTTGAGCGTATGAATTATTATGCATTGGTTAGTATTGTTGATGCGATTGTTAAGTTGTTTGTAGCTTTGGCTTTACCCTATATTCCATCAGATAAACTCTTGTTTTATGGAGGTTTACTATTGGCTACAAGTATCCTTAATTTTCTATTGTATAGTATTTATTGTCGAAAGAATTTCCCTAAAATCCGACTAAATCTAACGTTTGATGTTCATCTTTTTCGTTCAATGTTTGCTTTCTCTGGTTGGAACTTCTTGGGTTCTTTAGCTTCGATGGTAAAGACGCAAGGTACTAATATCTTGTTGAACTCTTTTTTTGGTGTTATCGTGAATGCATCAAGTGGAATTGCTGCTCAGGTATCTTCCGCTATACAACAGTTCTCTTTGAATATAGTTATAGCTTTTAAGCCCCAACTGGTGACTGCGTATTCTCAGAATAATACAACGAGAGTGCAGAAAATGATGTTCATAATGTCAAAGGTAGGCTTTATGTTGGTATTTACTTTAGCTATACCAATCTTATTGGAGATAGATTATATTCTTGCTTTATGGTTAGGTGATTCTGTGCCCACCTATGCTGCGTCATTCTCCCAACTAACGATTGTGGCAATGGTGGTAGGCATTTTTAATGCTCCTGTAACTCAGGTTATTCATGCTACGGGACGTATGAAGCGCTATCAAATAGTGACGAGTCTAACTATGTGCTCTATATTACCCATCTCATGGTTTTTTTTCAGAATGGGCTATAACGCATCTCTCGTATATTGGATTACGGTATTTATTACAATCTTAAATCAGTGTTTCTCTTTAGTAGTTTTGCACTCAGAGTTTAAGTATAGTTATAAGCAGTATTTTAAAGAGATAGTTCTCCCTTGCACTGTTATTGCTATTCTTGCTCCCATTTTGCCATGGATATTGTGTCGCTCATTAGATGCCTCTTTCGTTCGTCTGATTTTAGTTATACTAGGTGCAGGCATTGTGATGTTTGCGTTGGGTTATAGCATATTATTAAATAAGGCAGAGAAGCTTTTGGTGAATAATGTCGTAAAGAATAAAATAGTGAAGAGAAAAAATAAGTAATATTGCTATGTTGAATACAATGAATATTAAAGGGCTAAAAAGAAGAATGGGATTTGGAAATGTCTTTTTTCTAGTGTCATTTTTCTGTCTTTATGGCGGTGGTTTTTTAGATAATTATGGTTACATATTATTGATGGGCTATATTGTCTATATGTTCTTGGCATTTCCAAGAGAGTCTTCTTCCGTTTTTTTTAGTCATTTAATGTTGCCCCTATATTGTTTTTTATTGTTTTATTTATTGTCAAGTGCATTAAATGCAAAGATCGTTTTTTCTCTCTTTGGCAAATTAGCAATTATCCCATTAGCGATTATACATTGTAAATTATTAACGAAATATCCATCGTTAGTATCTGGCCAAAAGTGGATTATAGTAGCGATTTTTATTTTAATAAGTTATTTTTGTATTCAAGCTATACATTTGCTAAGATTAAATCCTTTAGCAATGCGTGAGTTGATATCAACAAACAAGGACGAATCTATCATTGTAGGAGGAGGATTTGGGTTGCCCTATTCTTTGTCTTTGTTCTTACCTACTCTACTTCCTATTATTAAGAGGAGTGGGGTGAAATCCTTCCTATCGCTTACTCTAATTCTGTTTACAGCTCTAGGTATTACTGTGATTCTTATGTCACAATACATGACAGCTTTGCTGTTCTTGTTAATAGGATATTTTCTCGTGTCTGTGATAAAATATAGTAGGGTGAAAAGAATAATGCTTATAATCGTAGGATCTATCTTGTTTTTTAACCTATATATGTTCTTGCCAGACATTTTTGACATGTTAGGACTCACCGATTTAGAGATGCTGTATCGTCGGCTAGATGAGGTTACGTCTTTGGCATCAGGGAGTGTGCAAGATGCTACTGATTTTTCCTCGCGTATAGAGTTGTCATTAACTTCATTAAAAACATTCTCAGAAAATATTCTATTTGGAATTGGTCATAAATATGACTATCATTTCGGAAGAATGTATGCAAATGGAGTAGGTATGCATGCAGAGTGGGTTGATTTATTGGCAAAATATGGATTATTCTCAATTTTAATATTTAGCTATTTAATAAAAGGTGCTTCAAAACTCCATATAACGAAAAATAGTGCTACAGTAATGTTCTTATTCTTAGGTTTTTTCAATCCTATACTTTCTTTCCAAATAGTTTCGTTGGTTTATTATTTAGTACCAATTTTATATAATGTAAATTCTAATCAAAATGAAAATTAAAGGAGTGGATTTTTCTATTAAAAAAATTTGTTGTTTAATACTGTATTATGGCTTTGCAACACATCTCCCAGATTCATATTCGTCTGTGTTTGGAAATGTGAGTAATCGGTTGAGGGTTTTCTTATGCAAGCGAATTTTTTTGAAGTGCGGCTCAATTAGAACAATTAATCGAAAAGTAAGTTTTGGGTCAGGGCGCAGAATTGAAATGGGTGATGAATCTGGTATTGGTGCTAATACTCAGATTCCATCAGATACAATAATAGGTAAAAACGTGATGCTTTCTCGCAAATGTTTTATTTTGGATAGAAATCATCGATTTGATAGAGTCGATATCCCGATTAATGATCAGGGTTTCAAAGAAGCCAAACAGACAATTATTGAAGATGATTGTTGGGTTGGTATGAATACCTTATTTACTCCTGGACGTCGAGTTAGAAAAGGGACAATTATAGCGATGGGATCGGTAGTTACTAAGGATTTTCCCGAATATTCTATAGTTGGTGGTAATCCTGCCAAGTTGATTAAATCAAGATTGAATGAAGAGAATAGCCATAGTCATTGATGGGGATTTAACTAATCGCAAGGGACAGGTTAATGCCTCATTAAGTAGAATAAAGCATCTGAAATCTATTGCAAATTATCAGATAGATGTCTACGCTATCCAGCATTACGACAGTTTGTTGGTCCGTCTTTTAAGAAAGACGAAAAAACGAAAACGATTGTCGATAATGCAGATAGAAGGAATGGATATTAATTTGTTATGGAATAAATTTTCCTTAGTGAATTACTTGTTGGTATATAAATTTAAGTATAAGCCATTGTTCCGAGATAAGTGGAACAGAAAGCAAGCTCAATTGTTTCATTCATATGATTTAATCTCAGCTCATTCGATAGCTTGTGCACGATTGGCTTTAGCTGTTTATAAACAATTCGGAATACCTTATTATGTGACGTGGCATGGCTCTGACATTCATACTTTTCCGTATGCTAATAAATACAATTGGGAAGACACCGCGCAAGCTTTGGAGAATGCCGAAGAAAACTTCTTTGTCAGTAAGGCTTTATTATCTGCTTCTGAAAAAATATCTTCCAAAGCTAAAAGACAATTGCTCTATAATGGTGTGGGAGATTCTTTTATGACATTCTCGCCTGAACGACGCGAATCGTTAAAAAAGATTTTCCATGTAGAGGGAAAGAAAGTCGTAGCTTATATTGGTAATTTATTTCCTATAAAAAATGTACTATTGTTGCCAGAGATATTTAAAAAGGTGGTAGAATGTTATGCCGGAGATGTCGTGTTTTGGACAATAGGAGATGGTAAGCTAAGAAGCTCTTTGCAGAGCCGTTTACAAGAGTGTGGCGTAGATTGTTCTTTATGGGGGAATCAGCCTGTAGAGAAAATGCCAGAATTCATGAATGCGATAGATGTGCTTGTGCTTCCCAGCAAAAACGAGGGATTGCCTTTAGTGACAGTTGAAGCTTTGGCATGCGGGGCTAACGTCGTAGGTTCTAATGTTGGAGGTATCGCTGAAGTAATAGGAAGAGAGAACGTTTTCGATTTAAATGATGGTTTTGTGGAAAATATTTCAAAAAGAATAGTTCAAATGTTGGAGTCAGAAATAGCACAAACATTATCTGAAGATTTTGATTGGAATGTGACAGCCAAAAAAGAAAATGAAATCTACTTGCGGTATCTAGACAAATAATCAATCTTATATAATATTCTTTTACGTGTAAGCGTCCAAAAATGACGTCTTGCTCCAAATAGAAAAAATGTAGACCTTCGCACTGTCTTAAAATTGATATCTTATGTACAGTGCAAGTGATTTTGAAAAGTTATGGTTCTTGTATAAGACCGATGGTGAGCCTCAAG
>JAFYWF010000013.1 GCA_017558145.1 Lachnospiraceae bacterium | reverse complement strand
TGTTATACATCTCCTCACCTTTCACTTCATGTGCCTTTCTTTTTTCTGTTAATCATACTAACACATTGTTACGTAATTGTATATAGTTTTTATTATCCACCTCTGCAAGCCTATCTGCAGTATAAAAAATCATTGTCTAATATAATTCATTTATCTCACCGCCAAATTCCTATTTTTTTCTTTTATCTCTACTCAAAAAAAGCCAAGTGATTGCTCACTTAGCTTTTTGTAATATTCCATATTTTACACTCCCAAATTCAGGTACATTTCCGTCGCTTCCATGCACAAATCTGCACCTGCAAGGACCATAACAAATAAGGCCATAACAAACAACAGTACAATAGCCGCCTTGTCATACACAATCTTACTTTTGAAAATATTGGACAGAAGAAGTTCTATCCCCATTCCGATTAAAATCAACGGCCACAGCCCCAAAATCATCTCGTAGTTCATAACATCAAGCAGGTTATGAAGCAACAGCATGAGTCCAAATCCTATCATACAAATTCCGGAAGTAAAGGCGCCCACCCGGTGAGTGCGAATGGTCGTGGTGTTAGTTTCCTTCTCCATTCAACTCCTCCTTCTTGCCGGCAATCAATTTGCATCCAATCACAATAATCACAATCGCAACAGCAATCTGCGGCACTTCATCAATAATCATATAAACCTGATTCCACATATGTTCCGGAATCAGAGAATAAATCCAATGTGAAATTGTGTTCCATAACTGAGATGCACCAAAAACAATCAGTATAACGGCGCCCCATTTACGCAAAGTCGGGTTGGAAATTTTAATCTCTTTTCCCTCAATCCAGGAATTCCATACATATTCGTCTGCAAGTGCGTGGAATTCCTCTTCACTATAGGATGCCAGATTTCTTGCATGGAAAAAGCTGTAAAACCACGCCAAAATTCCAAACAAAATAAACACATCACTAAACCGGAAAATAGACGGCACTACAAAGCATAAAACAAAAATTGTCATCAAACTAATTCCTGTTTTCATAAATCCCATGTACATCTCCGCTGCGCCCGGGATAAAGGAGCATAATAATGTTCTAACTTTTCCTCTTTTTTGTCTCATATAATTCACCTTTCCGAGAACGTTTTTTGATATCATTGTCATTTTCTTAAGACTTTGTGACGCTCTCTACACAAACTCTCATGTATTACCAGGCATACGCCTCATTATCGGAATAAATTCCACTTGCTGTTGTCTGCAAATATGTTGACATCCCCCAGCACTGTTTCCAACATTCCTTTGCGGTTCAGAATTTCTTCTCTGGTGGCATATTTACTCTGAATTAATTCTTCCTGTTTTTGCAATAACTTCGGGAAGTCCACTTGTGGTTGCTGCAGGTTTTCCAGCCTTGGCAGTAAAAACACAACCATAACTGCAGCGGCAACCGTAGTCATTACCCGGAAGCGATATCGCTTGTAGGCGATAATTTTATCCTGCTTGGAAATCAATTGCTCCGTCGTTTTCTGAATGAATGGTTCCTGCTCCATCGCTTCCAAACTTTGACTCTTGTGCAATTCACACTTCAAAGTTTCCAAAATGCGCTCCTGCATATCCGGTGGTGCCTGCACCATGTCATTTTGTTCTATGTCACAGAGCATATTTTCCAATTCTGCATCTGTCAGATATTCCATACGTCCTGTCATTCCTGCAACAACTCCTTTCTGTAAGATTTCTTCAAAAGTTCCCTTGCCCGACGGATGTGAGTCTTAATGGTATTCACTCCGGTTTGTGATCCATCCGCTATTTCCTTGGCGTTTTTCCCTTCCAGGAAGTGAGCAATGGCGACTTCCCGATAAGGGGGTGATAGTGCGTTACAGCAGCATCGCAGTTCTTCCATAATCTCGCTGTTTAACACTTGTCTGAGAGGTTCCTCATCGGACGGATTCTCCAAACTATGTATCTCATCTTCCTCTGTGGGTACAACTCTTCTGGCTGCTGCCCTCAGGTAATCAATACATTTATTGCTGGCAATTCGGGCCAACCACGCTTTTTCTGCATCTTTTGGACATTCCTCCAAATGATTATAAGCCGCCAGAAAGGTTTCCTGGGTCAAATCTTCTGCCACAAAGTAATCCCCGGTCAGTTTCAGACAGATGGAAAAAATCAGATTCTGATACTGATTCATAAGCCTTATTAATATTTCTTGGGAATCGATTCCTTCCACCTCCTCTCCGTTACATTTATTATAACGTATTAGCCGATGATAAAGATTCAAGTTTTTTATTTTTTTTTAAACGTAATGGTAATCTGACCGATTTCTGCTGTTTGATAAATTGCTGCACCGATTTCTGTCAGTCGTTCAATGACTTCCTCATGAGGATGACCATAGCGATTCGTTAGGACAAAGAAAATGATACAATCATAACGATTGTACCATTAGGGGTGTTCAAAGGGGTGTTCATTTGAACACCCCTCTAACTGCTTTTCTTCTTATTAAATTCTCTGCATGAAACTGAAATTTTGCTATTTCTTCTTCATACGCAATTCTATTAAGTAAGGAGCAACCTTTTCAAAATCTGTACTAAAATCTTCTGTTTTCATTATATTATTTTTTCCCAAATGAGTTCTTTTTTTACCTACTTTTTTTGTTATTATATAGTTGTCCTCATCATTCTTTTTTACCTCTTTGGATTCATTTGAATGAGGTTCATCCAATCCACCGCCAACAACTGTATGGTCTCCTACGTTTCCGTTTTCATCTAATTGAATACAATAGCTTTTAGACAACTGATTTAACTCTCGATTATATCCTAGAGATGCTGCTATTGCATTATCTTCTCTATCATAGTCTTCTTTCCATTTTTGAACTTTCTTCAATACTTCTTCTGCAAATTCTGGATTAGTTTCCATTTTCTTTTGCAAACTTTTAGGCATAAGGATTACCATTTCTCCGTTATTAATTTGGCTTAAGCCTTGTTGCACTTTGGAATCCCATTGTGGAGGTTCTGGTCCTACCCCTCTCCAATTATTTAAACATTCTGCACTTGTATTTTCCTGAAAATACTTCCATATTGGGAAATCATTTCTATTCCAAGATTCCCATGGGACATTACAATTACCAGCTTTCGTTTGCACATTATAATTAGGAAAAGTAATTTGAAACATATCATTTACATTAGTTCCCTTTTCGCTTACACCTGATAAAATTTGTGAAAAACTTGGAATATCTTGATTACCTATCACGTTATAACTATTTTCGTCTACTGAATTACTTATTTTTTGAGTTGGTAAAAAATTATTTATATTCTGTAAAGAACTAATATTCATAGTTAAACTTTCTCCTTCTCCATATCTACTAGTACTATCGGCACTTTATATTCCAAAGTTAACAATGCGTAAAATTCAAATCTTCCGGTCTTTATAAAACTAATTTCTTATAATACCTTTTCTTAAACTCAGCAAGTTTTACAACATCTCTTCCAAATACAAATATTCTATATGCAGTCCTTCCTTGAGAGTAATTTGGTATATCATTTCGTTCAAATACAATATCATTCTTCTTTAAGTCTTGCTCAGCTTGTAATATTTCATATTCAGACCAAACCCAGGCCACCAGATGCGTTTTGTTCCACTTATCCGCAGACAATTCTTCATATGCATACTCTACTAAGTCTTTTTCCCTCAAGAACGACTTTATTACTGTTTTTATTCCTCTCTCAGAATAGCAGAAATTGTACGCTTCACCATTTTTTTCAATCACAATCCCTTCTGGAGCACGATGTTTTCCTATTGTAATTTCTGTAAACGAATAGTATTCATCTTCTAAATGTTTCTCCAATTCTTCTATTCTCTCCATACACATCTCACCACCAACTTCAAATTCTTGCGTGCTTTCAACTCTTCACAAAGCTGAAATTTTCTGCTCCCTACAAATCTAAATTTCTCTAAATGAAATATTTGTTGTTCATCAATGACATAAATACCATTCTTATATGTATATCCCTGTTTTTTATAAAAATCGCACACCGTAATTGAAGCAGGAAGGGTGATTGATGTCTTGTCGCAATCAGTTACACATAGGAAACAGTAGTATATAATGTCGTGTGAAGTAT
>JAFYWF010000012.1 GCA_017558145.1 Lachnospiraceae bacterium | reverse complement strand
CTTGAGGCTCACCATCGGTCTTATACAAGAACCATAACTTTTCAAAATCACTTGCACTGTACATAAGATATCAATTTTAAGACAGTGCGAAGGTCTACATTTTTTCTATTTGGAGCAAGACGTCATTTTTGGACGCTTACAGAAATACTTGCAAGCAAGACCACTCCATCCATTGCCTCCAATGTAGTATCTATTATGCTCAATGCCCCCAACATTCGTTTAGTGACACCCTACTATCGCTTTGCCCTCATCACCACCGATCCCGATGACAACAAGTTTGTCGATTGTGCTATAGCGTCAGGAGCAGATTGTTTAGTTACCAACGATACACATTTCAAGATACTTACCCAGACTCCTTTCCCAAAAGTCAGTACACTCTCCTTGCAAGAATTTTGTAAAGAGTTGTGGGAATATAATTGTGGAGAAAGTAAAAGTTCATCTCTCAACGAGCCATCCATCCCCTACGGCCAAGAATAGAGCCTAAGTCATTTAGCGTTTAGTACTTAGCGCTCAGCGTTGAGAGCAAAGTATTGATTATAATTGATAATTAACAACTCCGTTGTTGAGCTTCGGCTGCACTTGCTGAGCAACTAGTAAGCAGGCTTACGTTGCGCTCGTTTGCACGAACCTTCAGAATTCCCCACGTTCCGGAGGCCAGCAAGAGCATAGCGACTTGCAAAATCTGTGTAATCAGTGAAATCAGTTGACAAAATAATCAGCGTAATCTGAGTAATCTGTGGTTATCATGAAATCCGCGTGAGAAAAACCATTCGTGATTATCCGTGTCCTTCGTGGGATAGAAAAAGTTTCGAGTTTGGTGGGTTTAATTCAGAATTCATAATTCAAAATTCAAAATTCTTCACGTCCAGAGGCCATTTCAGGTTACAAAAGTTCATAAATCGGTTGGCATTGGCAAGGTCCCCACAGATATACCATTTTTTCAAACATTTTCACAGGCTTGAAAAAAAATTATCACTATAGTGAAAAAACTTTTTCATTAAAGAGAAAAAACAAAATCTACATATCCATTTCTGCAATTCAGAATTCAGAATTCATAAATCATAATTCTTATCGTTCATAATTCATAATTCAAAATTCAGAATTCTTGTCGTTCAGAATTCATAAGGTTCGTGCAAGCGCCGACGCGGTATGAAAGCGTCGGTTGCGACGACGGAAACTTTAGTTTCCCAAAGGAGTTTCAAATTTCTCAGCGAGTGCAGCCGAAGCTCAGCAAAGCTAATTCACAATTCAGAATTCTTGTCGTTCAGAATTCATAATTCATAATTCAGAATTCTTGTCGTTCTGCCAATGCCAACCGATTTATGAACTTTTAGTAGTTGTTTGGATTTTGTTTCGTTGTAAAAAATCCCCCATTTCATCGCATAAGTGCATGTACTCTTCCCATTACATGCATGTAACAGAGCTAGTACATACATGTACCGCCTGGCGTTGATACACGCATTTCTCTCCGTTCATATATACGCTTGCTTAAATGGTAAATTGTAAATAGTCAAATAGTAAATTGGCTTTGTTGCTAATGCCAGGCCAAAAATAAAACTTTTTTACTCACTGAAAATCGCAAAAAGAGTGGTTTTATCAGATAAGTGCATGTACTGTCTAAATGGTAATTTGTACATTGTCCAATTGTAAATTATTTCACGCTTCGCGTGTCTTATCATAAATCACTTAGCTCAAACAATTATTCTCTTATAATTTTTTAATATGAAAAAAGTAATGCTCGTCTTCGGCACCCGTCCCGAAGCTATTAAGATGTGTCCGCTCGTAAAGGAATTCCAAAAGCGAGCCGATGAGTTTGAAACCATCGTGTGTGTCACAGGTCAGCACCGCGAGATGCTCGACCAGGTGCTCAAGATCTTTGAGGTGACTCCCGACATCGACCTCAACATCATGAAGCAAGGTCAAGACCTGACCGATGTCACCGTACGTATCCTCACTGGCATGCGTGACGTCTTCAAGGAGTGCCGTCCCGATGTAGTCCTCGTTCATGGCGACACCACCACCTCTACTGCAGCGGCTCTCGCTGCCTTCTATGCCCAAATCCCTGTAGGTCACGTAGAGGCAGGTCTCCGCACACACAATATCTATAGCCCTTGGCCCGAAGAGATGAACCGTCAGGTGACAGGCCGCATCGCCACCTATAACTTCGCCCCCACACCCCTCTCAGAGAAGAACCTTATGGAGGAGAAGGCTATGGGACAGATTTATGTGACAGGTAACACCGTTATCGATGCCCTCCACCTTGTGGTTAACAAGCTCAAGACCGATGCTGAGTTGGCTAAGGAGCAGGATGCTATCCTGCTCAATGCCGGTTATGATGTAGCTCGTTTGGCCGATGGCAAGAAGCTCGTGCTCATCACAGGCCACCGTCGCGAGAACTTCGGTGATGGCTTCATCCGTATGGTGACCGCGATGAAAGACCTCTCAGAGAAATATCCTGAGGTAGACTTCGTATACCCCATGCACCTCAATCCCAATGTGCGCAAGCCCATTCACGAAGTGTTTGGCGAGGACCTCACCCGTCCCAACTTCTTCTTCATCGAACCCCTCCAGTACCTTGAGTTCGTTCACTTGATGTCTAAGTCTACCATTGTGCTCACCGATTCAGGTGGCATTCAGGAAGAGGCTCCTGGCTTGGGTAAGCCCGTGCTCGTGATGCGCGACACCACCGAGCGTCCCGAAGCGCTTGAGGCAGGCACCGTGAAGCTCGTGGGTACCGACTATGACAAGATTGTATCTGAGGTATCCGCATTGCTCGACGATGCTGCCTATTACGACACGATGAGCAAGGCAGTCAACCCCTATGGTGATGGTTTGGCTTGTGGAAGAATTGTAGAATCTTTGAGATAAGAAAGTCTAAGAATGGCATCAACCTTAAAAAACTTAGGGTGGAAATTCATGGAACGAATATCGGCACAACTAGTTCAACTAGTTGTGTCTATCGTTCTTGCTCGTATCCTTTCTCCATCTGACTATGGAGCTGTTGCGATGGTGACAATATTTGTCATGCTTGCAAATGTTTTGATAGAAGGAGGGTTTAGTAGTGCACTCATTCAGAAAAAAGATGCTGATGATATTGATTTTTCAACAGTTTTTTATTTTTCGATAGCTTTTTCTTTAGTCCTTTATGCAATCTTATATTTTTCAGCTCCAGCGATATCATCCTTTTATGGGGAAGAGTATAAGATACTTACTCCCGTTTTACGTGTATTAGGTATTCAAGTCATAATATTTGCTGTAAATTCTGTTCAACAAGCTTATGTTCAGCGACAGATGATGTTCAAGAATTTCTTTTGGGCAACACTTGTCGGTACAATCGTTTCTGCTGTTGTAGGACTTTTTATGGCATATTCAGGTTTTGGTATCTGGTCTATTGTTGCTCAACAGCTTACGGCAGGTATTATTAACACTTTGACTTTATATATTGTTACACGTAAGTTACCAATATGGGCGTTCTCTTTTAGTAGGTTAAGGAGTCTTTTTAATTATGGCGTTAAACTTTTAGGCGCAAGCCTGTTGGTTACTGGATATCAAGAATTACGAGCCCTGATTATTGGTAAATTATATACTGCTCAGGATTTGGCATTTTTTGATCGCGGTAAACAGTTCCCAAGCCTTATAGTTACCAATATTAACTCATCGATTGGAGCAGTGCTTTTCCCAAAGATGGCTAAGGAACAAGACTCTATAGAGCAAATTAAGAGAACCACTCGAATGTCCATTCGTTTTAGTTCCTATATAATGAGTCCTATTATGTTTGGATTGTCTGCAGTGTCTGAACCATTTATTCGAATTGTTCTTACGGAAAAATGGGTAGGGTGTGTACCGCTTATGCAATGGTTTTGTTTAGTCTTTCTTTTCATGCCTATTCATACGGCCAATATGCAGGCTTTGAAGGCTATTGGCAGAAGTGATACATTTTTGAAACTAGAGCTAATTAAGAAAACAATTGAACTACTTTCCTTATTTGCAGTGGTTTGGATTAGTGTAGATGCTATAGTTATTAATATGGCAATACTTACCACTTTGTTTACGGCCGTTAATGCTTTCCCAAATAGAAAATTACTCAATTATAATTATAAAGAACAGATACGAGATATATTCCCCTCAATTATTATGAGTCTGGTAATGCTCTTATTAATTCTGATATTTAATCGTTTAGTTGTACTGACCGATTTGATGACAATTTTTGTGGATTTCTTTTTAGGTTCGGCATTGTATATAGGAATGTCGATTGTGACAAAGAATAAGGAATATATGTATATAACAAATACTCTTTTTAAAAGGTATGGCAAATAAAATAGGAATTGTTACATGGCATTATTATGCTAATTTTGGTAGTGGACTTCAGGCGTTTGCTTTGCAAAGACTGATATCTGATATGGGTTATGATGTGAAAATCATAAACTATCGTAATCCATTATTAGGTAAACGAGTTTGGTGGAGAGATGTTGCGAAATTTTTATTGCATAACACTATTGGTGTTGTAAATAGAAAAGTTTATGAAATAACTTCGCAAGGTGTGGAAAGATATCAGTATCGCTATTTTCGTCAGACAAAGAGTTTTACAAATCCTGAGGAAATATGTGAGGTTGTGAAAGATTTTTCATGTCTAGTGTATGGGTCAGATCAAATTTGGGCTCCGAATGTATATGATCCAATCTATATGGGTAAATATGTTCCAAAACACGTGAGAAAAATATCTTATGCTGCAAGTATAGGACTAAATGATATTCCAACCGACTTAGTTGATATTTATAAAGAAAATTTATCTTCTTATTCTTCGATTTCAATACGGGAGGAGGAGGGAAAAGAACTGCTAAAGAAGAAATGTGGAATAGATGCAACGGTAGTTCTTGATCCTACTTTAATGGTTAATGCAGATATATATAGAAAAATGCAACGACCTGTAAAAGGTATAAAAGGGAAATTTATTTATTGCTATTTTTTGAATAAGGAACATCAATATAGAGAAAAGGTTGAAGAGTATGCTCGTAAACATAAATTGCAAATAGTAGGCTCTTCTTATAAAAAATCTGACTCGGAATGGATGACAAAGCTAATAAATATTGGAGCAGATCAATTTCTTTGGTTAATCAATAATGCAGAAACAATTTTTACAGATTCATATCACGGTAGTATTTTCTCTTTATTATTTCATAAAAATCTTTGGACTTTTGTACGTTTTGAAGAAAATAGTCCGGTTTGTCAGAATTCACGTATACGACAATTGCAAAAGAATTTCAATTTAGGTCATCGAATTATCTCTGCAAAAGGAATTGTTGATGACTCGAAAAATATTGATTTTGACTATTTTGAGATGAGGCTTGCTGAGCTCCGTTTAGATTCAATTTCGTATATAAAGGCTGCATTAAAATAAAGCACAAGAGTATGTTAAAGTTTAATCCAGAGAAGACTAATTGTATGGGATGTTCTGCATGCTATTCTGCTTGTCCAGTTCATTGCATCACAATGGTTCCTGATAGAGAAGGCTTTTTATATCCCGAAGCTTCGGATGTTTGTATTGAGTGTAAACTATGCGAAAAGGTCTGTCCTTTGAATAATGAGAAGAAAGATAATAGTTATTCTCAAAAGGCTTATGCGGCGGTAGCTAAAGATTATACAATTTGGCATCGTAGTGCATCTGGTGGTGCATTCAGTGAAATTGTACGCCATTGGGCTGATGAGGAGACTTTAATTGTAGGTGCAGCATGGGATGGCTTTAAGGTTCATCATGTCGGTGTATTGGGATTTGAAAATATTGCACCTTTATGTAAATCAAAATATGTTTCAAGTGCAATAGAGGACACTTTTATTGATATACGTAAACATCTTCGCTTAGGTAAAAAAGCGGTTTTTTGCGGTTGTCCATGTCAAGTTGATGGCTTACGTCGTTTTCTTGTTAAAGAATATGAGAATCTACTTACTATAGACTTGATTTGTCATGGGCAAGGAAGTCCGTTGGTTTTTCAAGAATGTATGAAGATTATTGGTGAACAACTTGGAGAAGAGGTCGTTTCTTATGAATTCCGCACTAAAAGAAAAGTAGTTGAAGAAGACTATCTATCAAAAATCACAACTAAAAGTAGGACCCATTATGTAACAAAGGATACATATCAGCAATTATTTTTGAGTCAGGATATATTACGCCCTGCATGTGGCGATAATTGCAAATATCGTGATATACGTCGTCCAGGAGATCTTACAATTGCTGATTGTCGTGGGTTGACTACTATTTTCCCAGATTTACGTGGAAGTAAGAAAAATTATTCAACAATAGTATGTAATACTGAAAAGGGGAATAGGGTAACAGAGAATTTGTCTGATACAATGATTCTTCGTGAATATTCTTTGGAAGATGTCATTAAATATAATCCCTTATTTGCTCGTCAGACATGGGCGTCAAAAGAACGTGACTTGTTTTTTAAAAATTTCATTGATGCGCCTTATGAGACAATATGTAAGAAGGCAAAACCATTAGTTGTGAAGAAAATGAATATGGTAACAATTTTAAAAATTCTGTTACCTTCACCATTGTTAAAAATCTTATATAAAATAAAAGTATGAAAAACGTAGCAACAATATTCACTTATCGTTTTTTTGATTTTGAAAAGAATGTAGTTCGAATTGGTGGTGTAGAAACATATACTCTTGATTTGGCTCTTCTTTTAACTAGAGAAGGATATGAAACCACTGTTTATATAGCTCTAGATGATGCAGATGAATACAAAGAGTGTATGTACAAGGGATTTTCTATTAAGGAAATAAAAAAAGGAAAAACATTTAATGAATGTTTCCAAAACTTGTATAACAATAAAAAGGGTAATGGCATTTTTATTGTTATGACTGATGAAATGAAAGTAAATTCTCGAGGCAAATCAAATGTGATATCTGTTCAACATGGTATCTCGTGGGATAAGCCTTCATGGGCTTATTCTAAAAAATTTCAAAAAGGCCTGTTATTCACTTTTAGAAAATGGCAGACTTGTCATAGATTTGTTTCTATATTTAAGAAAGTATCTAATATGGTGTGTGTGGACTACAATTATTACAATTGGATACGCACATTGGATGAAATACCAGATGATATGCATCTTGCAGTGATACCTAACTATGCATCTAGTGGTATAACTCAGGACGAATTTAATAAAAAGTTGGAATCTATTACCGACTTGAAGAAATCCAAAATAGTATTGGCGCGTCGTCTCACGCGTTATAGAGGAGCACAGCTTTTTGCAGATGTAGTTATTCGTCTTTTGAAAAAATATCCAGAACTTGATATTACTATTGCTGGCGATGGTGATTTGGAGGAGAAACTGAAGTCTGATTTCAAGGATTACAAAAACGTACATATGACAAAGTACTCTGCAGATCAAAGTATCGATTTCCATAAGCAATTTGATATAGCTGTGGTGCCAACTATTTATTCTGAGGGTACTTCTCTATCATTATGTGAAGCTATGGCTTCAGGTTGTATGCCTATTGCTACGCATGTAGGTGGTCTAACCAATTTATTGATAGATTCTTTTAATGGTCGTCTATGTTATCCTAATGAAGATGCTGTATACAATGTATTAGATGAACTTTTGACAATGGATTTAATGGAATATAAGCGAATGTTGGCTAACGCATATAATACATACATTTCATCCCTAAATAAAACTCGTTGGGAAATTCGATGGATGCAATTTATTAATTGTATAAAGCTATAGGATAAACGATTATGCGTCTAAACGAGGATAATAAAATAAGTATATACTTATATTTTGTATTGCTGGTTTCACAGTCAGGAATGCAGTTGCCTTTTCTCCATTTTATGGAAGGAAATAATAAGTATATATTGGCTGGCTTATTGTTGATTGCAGGTTTATTCTTTTTTTATAAGAAAAAACGAATGCCAGGTCTTTTTTTGGGGATGAAATTCTTCTGGTGGTTGTTGATAGCTTTGGTCGTGTCTGTTGTTATGGCATTTATAGAGTGGAATCAGGATTTTACTACAAGTATTTTGGTTTATAGATACCACTTGTGGCTATTTTTTATTCCTTTATTTTTTTATATAAGGCCAAGTGTGCACTCTATTAGTAATGCCTTATTCGCATTTGCAATAACGTCTTGTATTGTGTGTGTTGGACAGATGATTGGAATATTCCCCATACCTGTTGTTGAAACTATTTGGGGAGATGAGATGGATACATTAAATGAATTTGGTGGTCATGGTATTGTTGGTGTCAGACTTATAGCTATTTCTCTTTATTTGTTCTTAGGAGAAATGGCAACAAAATATACTAAAAAAAATGTGTTTAAGGTTTTAGTTGCACTAACTGCTGTGATTTTATCAGCTCAAAGAGCCATGATGTTATTTGCTTTGCCTATAACTGCTTATGTATTTCTTTTTAAGATAAAGATGAGTGTCACAAGAAAAATTGCTATATCCTTTATGTTTTCAATTGTCGCAATTGTTTTCTTTGTTAATACTGGTGATATTTGGCTTTCTCTTATTTCACAAACAACAGAGCAATTGGGTGATAAAGATTATAATCGATGGTTGGCTGTTGATTTTTTTATAAATAAATATAATAAAGGAACTTTGCCATTGTTTTTTGGAAATGGCTTGTTGAGCCTAAAAAATGCTGGTGGTCGGTTACTTTATGAATTAGGTTACTTAGGTATATACATCGATGACATAGGAATGTTGGGCGTTTGGGTTAGATATGGTATAATTCCATTTGTTGTTTTATACTATATTGTAGTAAAAGTTTTATTATCCAAGACGATGCCACTTTATTTAAAATTAATGTGTATCCATGTCGGTTTTCTTCCAACTTCTTGGATCCTTCTTGGACCCCATTATTTTGTGTTAATATTGTTAATCTATTTATACTGTCTTAATCTGCCTTCTAAAAACTATTGTCGACAAAGAGATGTGAATAATAATGTGGAACAAATTTTTTAAAATATGTATACTATATATTTAAGACCGATAGAAAAGAATGATGCAACTTCTTTTTATGTTGATATAATAAAAGAGTCTATTAGAAAATCGGGACATACAATTCGAGAAGTATCAAGTGTAAATGATATAGGAAAGAATGATGTTGTTCTTGTTATAACTATAAGAACATATTTTTTTGTATGGTTGAGAAATCCTAGACAACGTATAGTTATATGGTTTCAGGGCATTTTACCGGAAGAGAATCTAATGATGTTTAAAGGATGCAAAGGATATTTAAAGTTTATATATAATCGCATTCTTGAGAAATTAGCACTAGTAAGTTGTTATAAGGCATTTTTTGTATCTGAAGCAATGAGCAGACATTATCAAAAGATATATGCTTATAAGGGAAACAAACACTTTATAATGCCGTGTTTTAATCAGGAACTTGAAGAAAAATATTTCAATGATGCAAAATACCAGCAACCGACATTTGTGTATGCCGGTAATTTAGCTGAATGGCAATGTGTTGAAAAAACTTTAGAATTATTTTGTAAAATAAGAGAGAGAGTTCCGAATGCGAAAATAACTCTTTTGACTAAAGAGAAAGATAAGGCAATGAGAATGGCTGAACAATTTGGCATAACAAATATGGAGGTTAAATATGTCCCTTATACAGAATTAAATAGCGAAATGTCAAAATATAAGTATGGCTTTTTATTAAGAGAGGATACGGCAGTAAACAATGTTGCAACGCCTACGAAGATGAATTCATATATGGCGTGTGGTGTAATTCCTATATTCTCAAATGTAATAGGAGATTTCAAGGATGTATTTCAATGTGTAAAATATAAGATATCAGTTTCTTCATTTGATGACTGTCTAAAAACTCTAATCTATATGGAGAATGAAAAGATAAATGGGAATGATTTGCTGATTGAATATAAGAAAATTTTTGCAACATATTACTCAAAAGAATGGTATGTAGAAAATATTGCTAAGTTCCTTCAATAAATTATGACGAAATGGATAATAATAAATTGGCAGTCTTGATTCTTGCAACCTCCCAAAAAACTCGTGGAGGGATAACTTCCGTTGTGAAGGCTCATACATTGGGAAATCAATGGAAAGAGTATAATTGTAAATGGATTGAGACACATATCGATACTGGTATGTTTATGGCGTTGTGGTATCTTATCAAGAGTTACCTACAGTTCTTGTTCCATATGCCATTTGCCAAGATAATACACATCCACCTAAGTGAGCCAGGTTCGGCCATAAGAAAACTACTTTACTTTTTCCCGGCACACCTGTTTGGCAAAAAGACAATTGTACATTTCCATGCCTTCTCTCCCGACACTACCATAAACGGCAGCAGACAATGGGTTTATCGTTACATCTTCTGTAGAGCAGACAGGGTTGTTGTGTTGTCAAATACATGGAAAAATGTGGTGTATGAAGCTTTTAAGAATGAAAACATAGAGGTCGTATACAATCCCTGCACGACAAACGTAAGCGAAAAAAAATATTCTAAACAGAAAAATATCTTATATGCTGGTGCTGTAAATGCAAGAAAAGGATATGCTGATATGATACTAGCTTTTGCAAAGATTGCTCACGAATATAGAGATTGGAACATTGTATTTGCTGGAAACGGAGAAATTGAGCAGGGTAAAGCGCTTGCAAAGGAACTAGGAATATCGAATCAGTGTATATTCCTTGGTTGGGTCAATGGTGAACAAAAAGATAAAGCTTTTAAGGAGGCTTCTATATTTTGCTTGCCGAGTTATGCAGAAGGATTCCCCATGGCGGTGCTTGATGCATGGTCATATGGTTTGCCTGTGATTACGACTCCAGTTGGGGGAATTCCTGATGTGGCTAAAAATGAAGAAAATATGTTAGTGTTCAATCCTGGTGATATTGAAAAATTATCTGAATGTATGCGACGATTGATTACTGATGAAATATTGTATGATAGAATTAAAAAGGCTTCCATCGATTTTGCTGAAAATAAATTCAGTTTAAAGGAGATAAATGCTCAAATTGGAAATATTTATAAAGAATTAGTTAAATAGTAAAGATTATGAATGCAATTAAATGGTACAGAGTAATGAGATGGCTATATTGCCATAAACTTAACTTCCTTTCTCGAATTGTACAGTGGCTTATCTTGCGATTGTATAATAGTGCAATCAGCGGAAAGGTGCAAATTGGTGCAGGTTCATATTTTATAAGAGGAGGCATTAGTGTAGTTCTTCATGATGATGCAATCATTGGTGAAAGATGCAGAATCGGAATTCATCTAGTCGTATGTGGACAAGGACCATACAAAAATGTAGCGAAGATTGGTAATAATGTATGGATTGGTCCTAACGTAACAATACAAGGACCTGTAATAATTGAAGATGGTGTTGTTATAGCTCCTGGTTCCGTGGTAAATAAAAGCGTACCAGCAAATGCAATTGTTGCAGGTGTTCCTGCCAAAATTATTGGATTTACAACAGAACTAAACTATAATATAATGGATAACGAGGCTACGAAGGATGGCTTCCATCCTTTTATGGAAGACAAAAGAAAAAAATAAAGGTGTAGTCATGGTGCATGCACTCAATATTGTAAGCATTGCATATGTACGCGAACTGAAGAGGCATTAACGTTATGATGGGCTCTGTGCTAAGGCACGGAGCCTTGTTGTGTTCTCTCATTTCTAAAAAATAAACTATTAGATAAACTTTTAAAGCATAAGTATCTTATGAAGAAAATCTTAGTGACAGGAGGTTGCGGTATGATTGGTAGCAATCTTGTAAAGCGTCTGGTAAAAGAAGGTAACGATGTTTACGTTGTTGATAACCTTTGGCGAGGTAAGCTAGAATATCTCAATGATGAGAATGGCAAGCCTGTAATTGACCTAGAAAAGAACTTCTTGAACAATGACCTTGCAGAGCACGGTGAATGGGAGAATCTCATTGCCAACGTTGATTACATTGTTCACCTTGCTGATATTGTGGCTGGTATCGACTATGTGTTTAGCAACCAAGGTGATTTGTTCCGCATAAATAATGCTATCAACTCTAACGTGTTCCATGCTGTGCGCAAGGCTGGCAAGGAGAAGGTGAAGGGTCTTATCTATGTAGGTACAGCTTGTTCGTTCCCCCTTACTCGTCAGAACTCGCTCGATGTGATTCCTTTGAAGGAGGATGAACTTTTTCCTGCCCTGCCCGAGAGTGCATATGGCTGGAGTAAACTGATGGGACAGCTTGAAATTGGTTTCTTGGAGAAGGAGACGGGTATACCTTGTTGCACACTTATGTTTCACAATGTGTATGGTTCTCCTTGCGACTTTGGTGAGCGTAGTCAGGTGATTCCTGCACTTATCCGTAAGGCTGTGAACTATCCTAACGAACCGTTCAACGTATGGGGAAGCGGACTGCAGGGACGTGCATTCATCCACGTTGACGACATCGTAAACGCTCTTTGTCTTGCTCTCGAAAAGGGATGGGGACATGGTTGGATTCAGATTGGTCCTTCGGAGTGTACCTCAATACGCGAAATCGCTGAGACTGTAGTGAAGATTTCAGGAAAAGATATCAACATCTTCTATGATACCACCAAGCCTGAAGGAGATAAGGCACGTAGTGCTGACTGGACAAAGGCAAAGGAGGTACTTGGATGGGAACCTAAGATGTCTTTGAAAGAGGGGCTACAGCAGCAATACGACTGGATTAAAGCTCAAATAGAGAAGAATGCCAACTAAGTCTGTCGTGGTAAAGCGTATATCTGACATCAAGGATATACCTACTGCACATGGATTAGGATATAAAAGAGTATTGGTTGGAGGTAACGACACCGATACTCCTATCACACAGATTGCCTATACAATGTTGTCCATGGGGGATGTGGTGGAAGCTCACTCACATCCTACCATGGATGAGCATTTTATAATACTATTTGGAGTGTGTGATATAACATGCGGTGAAGAAAAGTTCCTAATAGAAGGAGGTACATACTTATATGTGCCATCTGGAATTGAGCATAGGATAGAGGTAAAAGAGTCTATAACATTAATAACTATAGGAGTAGCAACAGAATGAAGAAAGAGTATTTTAACATTGGGTTCGTTTTTGAACATGATAAGGTAGACGCAATTATTGAGGACCATATATATAATGACAAGGCTGGTTATGTGTGTTCGCTTGATGGCAATAACTTCTCAATAGCCATGAATGATCCTGAGCACTTGAAGGTGCTTAACTCAGCAATCGTAAACAATTGTGATAGCACATGGGTGCCCACTATGGTGAATCGCATCTATGGCACAAACTATTCTAATTATTGTGGTGCTGACCTATTCCTTGATTACATTGGCCGTAAGAAGTATAAGCAGTTCTTCCTCGGTTCTTCTCGTAAGGTGTTAGATGGCCTCAAGAAGGAGATGACGAAGATTGATCCGGCAATTGCCAACATGAGATTTGAAGAACTGCCTTTCAGAAAGGTGGAGGAATTCGATTACCAAGGCATTGCTGAGATGATCAATGAAGAGGCTCCTGATATCATTTGGGTCTCTCTAGGTGCACCTAAACAAGAACAGTTTATGTATCGTCTCCAGCCCTATCTGAAGCGTGGTGTAATGTTTGGATTCGGAGCAATCTTTAATTTCTATTCAGGGTTGGAAGATGCACCGAAACGTGCTCCACAGTGGATGATAAAACTGCACTTAGAATTCTTGTATCGTATTTTTGCAGAACCCAAAAAGCAATTAGCTCGCTGCTCAAACATCTTGAAAACTCTTCCTCGTGCGTATAGAGAGGAGAAGAAAAGAAAGAGAGCCGCTGCGCAGTAACGAAAACGTGCGTATCCTGTCATCTACAACACAACGCCTCCAGAGGGGGCGTTGCCTATTCTTGTCACAGTGCAGTAAATTGCCGTAATCTATAAAGAGGAGTGAATGTCTTATCGCACCGACACGTCTAAAAAACTCTCGTTTGTCATAGTAGAAACTCTTCTACGTTTTCGGGGGTAATGACTTGATAGCTCGCAGTGGGGTAGGCTGTTTGGAATGATTCTGGACATTTGGCGTTGCCTTTGCGAGCATTCCACTTAAACTCAAAAGCACGCAACTCTCCATTTTCTTCTTCAAGATAGTCTATCTCATGCTGCTGGCGGGTGCGCCAGAAATATGACTGGGCAAAACTGTTGGTGTAGGCATTCTTCTTCATGCGCTCGGCTATGACGAAATTCTCCCAAAGCTCTCCTGCATCGGTGCGATTCTCGACCTGAGATAGATTGCCGATGACTGCGTTGCGGATACCTAAGTCCCAAAAGTAAATCTTACGGCTAATCTTTAACTCATTGCGTAAGCGTCCAAAAATGACGTCTTGCTCCAAATAGAAAAAATGTAGACCTTCGCACTGTCTTAAAATTGATATCTTATGTACAGTGCAAGTGATTTTGAAAAGTTATGGTTCTTGTATAAGACCGATGGTGAGCCTCAAGG
>JAFYWF010000002.1 GCA_017558145.1 Lachnospiraceae bacterium | reverse complement strand
GTCTCTTTTTCCAGATTATTTTCTGATTCCTAATTTTTCAATTAAAGCACGGTATCCTTCGATATCTGTTTTCTTTAAATAATCTAATAAACCACGTCTTTTACCAACCATTTTAAGAAGACCTCTTCTAGAGTGGTGGTCTTTTTTGTTTGTTTTTAAGTGTTCTGTAAGTTCAGCAATTCTAGCTGTTAATACAGCAATCTGTACTTCCGGTGAACCTGTGTCGCCTTCAAATCTAGCGTATTCGTTGATAATTGCAGTTTTCTTTTCTTTAGAGATCATTTTTGTATCCTCCTACTTCTTAATAAACGCTTTATACTAAGTTACGGACGGAGTTTCCAATAACCGAGCATAAGCTAAAATCTCATACTTGAACAATATAGCATATGAAAAGCTTGGAGTCAATGTATTTTTACAAATTACATCACTTATTTTTTATCACTTTACATGCTATATTCGTATATAATTTAGTACTTATTTCTGTATATTAATCCAAGTATTTCACACCATCTTTTTCATGAATGGAAAAAGCAATGTTCGTTGCATGGTCTGCTACTCTTTCCAATCCAGATACAACGTCTGAGAAAATCATACCGGCCTGTGGTGTACATTTGTTTTTTGTCAAACGAGAAACATGAGCTTTTTGTAATTCTCTTTCTTTCTCATCAATTTCATTTTCTAAAGACACAATATCCTGTAAATGATCTTCTTTTCCATGAGCAAACATTTCAACAGAATAGCTAAAAATGCTATTTACCATTTCTAACATTTCACTTAATTCTTTTTGTGCCTTTTTACTGATTGAAATATCTTCCTCATTTCTCTTCAAAGCATCTTCTGCAATGTTAGCCGCGTGATCACCAATTCTTTCAATATCATTTGCAACATGAAATAATGCCGCTATGCTCTTTAAGTCTTCTGTTGGAAGAAGGGTTGTCTGGTTAATCTTTACTAAATAATCTGTTATAGCACGATTCAAAAAATCGATATTTTTTTCTTCCTGAAAAACTCGATCAATTTCATCCTTATCCAATGTCAATAATGCATTCATGGCACGATTTAAATTTTCTCTTGCCATTTCTGCCATTCTTTCTAACTCATGAATAACATCAATAACTGCTGTTGTAGGATTGAATACCACTTTATCCCCAATGAATTTCAAAGTATAAGTATCTCCAACCTTTTTATCATCTCCAGGCACTAACATATATGTTAATTTTACCAATTGATTAGAAAATGGGAATAACACAATTACCTGGAATACCTTCATTAAAGTATGAGCATTAGCTACAAATCTTCCAGGATTCTGTCCACTGGCGTTAAATAACATATCTACAAGTGGATTTAAGGCAAACATAAAAATAACAAACAAAATAGCAGATCCAATTACGTTAAACATGAAATGAATCATGGCTGCTCTCTTCGCTTCTTTTTTCCCTGCTAAGGATGCTAAAAGTGCAGATACACAAGATCCAATATTACATCCCAAAACAATATATGGGCAAATATAGATACTTAAAAGTCCCTGAGATGCTAATAATAATACAATACTAACCGTTACAGAGGAACTCTGAATAATCGCTGTCAAACCAAAACCAACCAATAAAGATACCAGTGGTCTGCTCATAGACGCTAATAATCCTACCACCTGTGGATCATCTCTTAAACCTTTCATCGCACCGGACATGGTATTTAAACCAGTAAACAAAATACCAAATCCTAAAAAAATAGCTCCTATTTTCTTTGTCTTCTCATTTTTAGAAAACATCACTGCCAAAGCCCCACCAAATACAAAAACTGGAGCAATTTCAGATAAATTAATAGAAACTAACTGGGAAGTAATCGTCGTACCAATATTGGCACCTAAAATAACACCCACAGCCTGATATAAGCTCATTAAACCGGAGTTAACAAAACTTACTACCATTACAGTACAAGCGGAAGATGATTGTACCAATCCGGTAAAAATAACACCGACAATCAATCCCATAAATTTATTTTTTGTAAACATTTCTACAATGCTTCTTAACTTCGCTCCGGCAGCCTTTTCAATTCCTTCACTCATCATTTCCATTCCATAAAGAAAAAGTCCTAGTCCACCTGCCAAAGCAAGTATCGTTCCTGCATTCATGATACGTTCTCCTCTTTTGATTTAAAACTCTCTACCCTCATTAACATCCCTTATCATTTGCGCTTTTAATTCATCCAAATCTGCAAATTTTCTTTCCGGACGTTTAAATTCTAAGAGTTTAACTATTGCATTTTTCCCATATACATCTTGGTCAAATTCATACAAATATGTTTCTACCCCGATTTGTTCTATGTTACTTACCGTAGGTTTTTTTCCTATATTGGTAATACTTTTATATTCTTTTTCCCCTATTTGTGTTCTGGAATAATATACTCCATTGGGCGGTAGCATTTTTTCCTTTTCCGGAAGCAAATTAATCGTTGGCATCCCTATTTTTCTGCCAAGCTTTGCTCCATGCACCACCTCACCAATAATCATGTAAGGTTCGCCTAAAAGTTCTGTCACATGATTCATCGCACCAATTTCCACTTCTTCCCGAACATAAGTAGAACTAATTTCTCTACCATTTTCGCAAACCTTCTCTATAATGCTTAGTTCAAAATTCAGCTTAGGTGCCATTCTTTTCAGAAGCTCCGCATTCCCGGCTCCTTTGTGTCCAAAAGACAAATCATATCCTGCTGCAAGATAAGAAATATTCATCTTATCTTTTAACACATTTTTCACAAAATCTTCTGCCGGCAAGGCCGCACTGATTTCATCCAGTGGAAATTCAATCAAAATATCCACTCCCATTTTTTCAAACACAATTCTTTTTTCAGCTCTTGTTGTTATTTCCTTAGGTTGTCTTTTTCCAAAGAAAACCTCTGGTGGAGGATCAAAAGTAAAAATTGTAGTTAATAATCCTGCCTTTTTCTTTTCCAACACCAATTTTAACAGTTCTCGATGTCCTCTATGTAAACCATCGAATTTTCCAATTGCAACTGCCGTTGGCTGTAGTATTTTAAAATCTGTGGTACCTGCAATAATCTGCATGTTACTCTCCAATGTCTTTCTTTTTCCCGTTTACTATATAATCACTTGTTTCATATTTCATAATGCTATGAATTCAAAAACATTTTTACGGGAGCAAATTTTCTTTCTTGTTTTCGAAATTCATATACACCTACAAAGGTTCCATCTTCCAAATAAACACGATATTGCTCCTTATCCGCTCTATCGATTTTCAAAAATTCTTTCTTCAGATTTTTTTCCTCAAAAGAATTTCCGTTCAGCACTAATCTTTCCCAATGTGAAAGAAGCTTCAATTCGAAAAGTTCTGAAAACATATGATCCACAGGAATCACAAATTCCTGTATCGCCCTCTCTCTGTTCTCTCCTGCTTTTTTTATCTTTTCTTCTAATTCTTCTAACGTCAATGCTGTCTCTAAAGTAAACTGTCCGGATTTTGTTCTCTCTAATGCAGCCATAGCCGCTCCACAACCCAATTTTTGTCCCAAATCATGACAAAGAGTTCTAATATAAGTTCCCTTAGAACATCTTACTCTAATAGAAAGAACAGGTAATTCCATTTCTAAGATTTCAATCTCATGAATCATTACCGGTCTTGCCTTTCTTTCTACTTCTTTTCCGGCTCTGGCCAATTCATAGAGTTTTTTCCCATTAACCTTTAGCGCTGAATACATAGGTGGAACTTGCTCATAATGCCCTACAAAAGTAGCTAATGCTGTTTCTACCTCTTCTTTCGTTACGGTAACTTCTTTAGAACAGAGCACTTTTCCAGTCATATCCTGAGTATCTGTAGTAACTCCTAGTTGCACTTTTGCAATATACTCTTTTTCCTTATCTGTCAGCATATCACATAATTTTGTAGCACTTCCAAGACATACCGGTAAAACACCTGTCGCATCCGGATCTAAAGTCCCGGTATGTCCAATTTTCTTTTGCTTCATGATTCCTCTTAGCTTAGCAACCACATCATGGGAAGTAAAACCTTTGATTTTATATATATTAATTACACCATTAATCATATTACTATTACACTAAACTCTTTCATTTTCTACTTATGACAGTTGCAATGCTATCTGTGCAGACAAATTATTAATGACATCGTGTGGTGTTCCCTTCATGGTGCACCCTGCTGCTCTTACATGTCCGCCACCGCCAAAGAAGGACGCAATCACAGATACATCCAGCATACCATTAGAACGAAGACTTACCTTATATTCCATGTCACCTGTTTGATACATGAAAATAGCACATTCTACACCTTTTACTATTCTCAACTGATTAATCACACCATCCAAATCCTTTGGTCCTACACCAAAAAATTGCATCATGTTCTTATCTACTACACTAAAAATACATTTCCCATCCATAAAACGAACACTTTCAGAAACAGCCTTTGCACCAATCAATGTTTGAATATAAGTCTTTTCATAAAAAGTTTCATCTATAATTTTCGAAAAATCAAAACCATAAGCAATCAAGTCTGCTGCAATTTTCAATGTTTTAGGGGATGTATTGGAATACTTAAATACTCCTGTGTCATGAATGATACCTATATAAAGAGTTTTTGCAATTTCCACATCTAATTTTTCCGGATTCATTAACTCATACACTACTTCACAAGTACTGCTTGCATCAGGCACAAGGACATTAATATCCCCACATCCACTATTGCTTATATGATGATCAATATTTATTTTTGTTTTTGCTTTATCAAAAATCTTCTGTGCATTTCCCAATCTGTCTGCAGTACAATCCATTGCAATAAAAATATCATATTCTTCCGTTGTATCCATGGAAGAATCAATATCTTCTACACCTTTAATACAATCAAAAACAGACGAAGGAGTTTCTAAAAATACCTTAACTTCTATTTCCGGCATATTTTTTTTGATATACTGATACACAGACATTACAGAACCTACACAGTCTCCATCCGGACGGATATGTCCGCTAAGAGCAACCTTTTTTGCTTCTTGTAATAATTCTTCCAATCTCATAATTATTCAGTCCCTTCATAATTATGAGGCAAAAATCCATTTACAGATGCCTTCAGCAAAAGATTTTTGCCTTATATCATATTCTCTCCCTATTCTTCGTCCTCATCTTCAAAAACATCTTCTTCCCAAAGATCATCTTCTTCAGAAACAATGTCTTTTACAACTTCATCAATTTTTCTGGACATATCTACTCCATAAGCAATAGACTGGTCAATTACAAAATGTAATTCCGGAGTATTTCTTAAATTAATAATTTTAGCAAGACGTTTCTTAATATATCCTTCTGCACTTTTAAGACCTGCCAAAGTATCTTTCTGTGCCTGTTCGTTTCCTAATACACTAATATATGCCTTGCAATTTTTTAAATCTGGTGCAACTTCCACTGCAACCACACTAGTTAAGGGTGAAATTCTAGGATCTTTAATATCCCCACGAATAATCTCCGCAAGAACTTTTTGAACTTCCCCATTAATTCTTGTATTTTTAATACTATTTTTACGCATCGATTCTTCCTTTTTCCATTCAGTTCAGCCACAAAGAATTTTTTGCTTTATGGCTGAACATTCTTTACATACTTATCTTGGAACTTCTACCATAGTATAAGCTTCTACGATATCGAATTCCTGCATCTTATCAAATCCGTCAAATACAAGACCACATTCAAATCCTGCTTTTACTTCTTTCACATCATCTTTAAATCTCTTCAAGGATGCTAATTCACCTTCAAAGATCTGTTCGCCTTCACGAGTAATACGAACTTTACATCCTCTCTGGAAGATACCATCCAGAACATAAGAACCTGCAATATTACCAATCTGGGAAGCTTTGAAAATCTGACGTACTTCTGCATGACCAAGTACTTTTTCTTCAAATATAGGGTCTAACATACCCTTCATTGCTGCTTCAATATCTTCAATTGCCTGATAAATTACTCTGTAAAGTCTGATATCTACGCCTTCTCTTTCTGCTGTTGCTTTTGCAGTAGCATCTGGACGAACGTTGAAACCAATGATAATTGCGGAAGATGTAGCTGCTAATGTAACGTCAGATTCGTTAATAGCACCAACACCACCGTGGATACATTTAACAACAACTTCTTCATTTGTTAACTTCATAAGAGACTGTTTTACAGCTTCTACACTACCCTGAACGTCAGCTTTTACGATTAAGTTAAGTTCTTTTAAATTACCTTCCTGAATCTGGCTGAATAAATCATCAAGAGACATTTTGGATTTTGTTTCTTCTAATTTCTTTTCTTTGTTCTGAGCAACGAAAGTTTCTGCATACTGTTTTGCAGTCTTATCGTTGTCATGAGCTAAGAATACTTCACCTGCGTTTGGTACATCATTTAAACCTAAGATTTCTACTGGTGTAGATGGTCC
>JAFYWF010000011.1 GCA_017558145.1 Lachnospiraceae bacterium | reverse complement strand
TGTCCCTTTTTCTCTGGAATTTCAGGATACTCAAGATTACTCAATGTCTGACCATATGCAAAATCTTTAATTTTTAGAGTTTCATCTTCTACCATAAATTTAACAGAAAGATTTTTAAATCCTTGTGGTACATGCTCTTCTTGCCAAGCGGATTGATATGAAATAGGTTCTGCCTGATAACCATAATTTACTCTATTAATTCCTTTTAGTTCATCTGACACAAAATAATTGTCAAAAAAATCCCCATTTTCATTCCCTGCAATAGCACCTATGTATTGCTTTCCTTCATCAATTGCTACCATGGAATAACAATTAGCAACCGTGCTTGCATTTTGTTCTTTTTCTTCTTCGGTTCCTTTTCCTATGATTCCACCAACATAATTTTTTCCACTCAAAACACCTTTTGCATAGCTATTTTTAATAATTCCGATGGCTTCTCCTATAATGCCTCCAACCATATCGCCACTAATACTTTTTACGTTTGCATATGATTCACAAGAAATCACTGCACCCAATTCCATTTTCCCAACAATTCCACCCGCACAATCTTTTTTGGCTGTTACAATACCTTCATTTCGATTATCGCGAACTACTACTTTGGCTGTTTTAGATACATTTAAACTAGTATCTCCAATAATTTCAATATCGTCTTCCGGGTCCATATCTTGTTCTGTTGCCATTATTCCAACAATTCCACCTACATTAATATCAGCTTCTACTTTCCCTCTGTTTAGACAACGTACCAATTTTCCTTTTTGAATAGAATTCGCATCATATTTTTCTACTTCAGTAAGATTATCTGCCGTTACAGCACCTATTTCTATCTCTTCATCGCTTACTTTTTCATCTGAAATATCTTCTAGCTTCACCTCTTCATATTGAAACATTTCGTTACGGATTTCATTTACTACTTTCTTAAGAACACTTGCCTGTTCTATAACTGATGACATATTTTGACTTATTTCATCTCCACCTTGTATCAAAACATCAGACAACTCATCTAACTTTTCCCCTGCTTCTTCCAAATTCGCATTAATAGCACTCATGTGATACTTCATGTCTTCACTATATTCAACAGAAGATTGATTCATATTGTTAGTGTGTTTATTTGTTGTTCCTAAAAACTCATTGACTGCATTTTTTGATGCATTAATTTCTTCTTGATAGGAATCTACATTAGGTAAATTATCCGCGTTAGGTATATCTTCTCTGTTAGGCAATTCTTCTATGCCAGGAAACTGAGGGGGCTCTGAAGTATTATCCTCACCTTGTTCTGGTTCGCTTGACTCATCCGAATTTTCATTATCCTCTGTATCATCATTATCTGGCATTTCATCAGGTACTTCTGTTTCCCAGTCAATGTTACCTAAATCTTTTTCCAAATCACTTAACCCTTGGTTAATACCACCCATATTCCAATTGAAATCATCATAAAATTCTTCTGAATCAGCACTTAATCCACCTGCTGCAACTCTAGCAGTATTCACATAATACGAAATGTCTTTTACAAGTTTTGAAGCTTTGCCTCCCATGTGATCCACACTAGAATATGTTTGTTCTAACAAATCTAAAAATTTCCCCATTTCCTTATCTAAAACTTGAAATTTATCTGTTAGATATTCCATTTCCAACAAAGGTTCTATCTGACCTGTGATGCCGCCTACATCCTTTCTTCCATGCACCGTTCCTTCATTAGTACAATTTTGAATATAACTTTGCTTTGTTCTTCCTGCGATACCTCCTACATTATATCCAACATGTGGATAACCTACACTTCCATGATTTGTAGAATAATATATTTTACCTTCTGAAAATCCCGCTATTCCACCTGTGTCTGTATGAACAGCTGCATTTTCTGTACTATTAAAATTCATTATGGAACTAAGACTTATCTCTGGAATCTCATAATCCACATTCATTTCCTCTATATTTATACCACCGAGATTAATGCATCCAAAAATAATTCCTTTATTCCATCCTGCAATTCCACCTGTGGAATGGTCCCCTATCACATCACCATCAAACTTGCAATTTCGTATTTTACCTTCACTTTCATTAATCCCTGCAATTCCTCCAATGTTACTTTCACCTTTAACATAACCTTTAAAATTACAGTTAAGAATATTTCCATAATTAATTCCTACAATTCCACCTAGATTATCTGCTTCTCCCGCACTGGCAATTTTGCCCTTTACACTCAAATTTTGAATAACACCATCTTCTTGTAGCGTTCCGAATAATCCTGCTGGTGAAATGCTCTCTGTAACATATACTCCACTAATAGTATTTCCGTTCCCTTCAAAAGTACCTCCAAAGGTCGGTATTGGAAGATAATCAACTTTCACTAATGTAATATTATTTTTTAAAACAAAAGTTTTCCCTCTGGACCAAGTATCAAAAGCACAATTTTGTGCCAATTGACGTATATCTTCTTCTGTTTCGATATATACAATATTTTTTTCTACCTCTTGAGCCATAACTGGTGTTAAACTCTGAAAAATTAGCACTAATACCAACGAGAAGGAAATCACCATATTAAACAGATTTTTCTTCATTTTTATCTAGTCCCTCCTCTACTACTGTTCCTGTAATTAACTGAACATTTACGTTTCCATCTACGATTGCATTCATACTTCCACTAACAATACCTGATACTTCTCCGCGTACAATTCCTTCTACTCGAACACGTCCAGTACCTGTTTTTTTCTGAATCACATTTGGCATTTTGAAAGAAGTCTTATCTACAATATCAGCACCTAACAATAAAATTTGTGGCAGTACGAACATAACAAGAATTATGGAAATGATTGTACCTCTTCCAAGGCTTTGTCCAATTCCTACAATGGCAGCTTCTGAAGTCATAAAACCAATCAAAGTACCAGATACCGCAAGAATTGATCCTGAAATTACAATTGTAGGAAAAGCAAAATTCATGGTTTCAATAATAGCTTCTTTTTTTGATTTCTCATTTTTCAATTCCATGTAACGACTCGCTATTACAATCGCATAATCAATATTTGCTCCCATCTGGATAGAACTTACTACAAGATAACTCATAAAGAAAACTTCATTTCCTGTAATCGCAGGAATTGAAAAATTAAGCCAAATAGAACCCTGAATTACAAGAATCAACAATATCGGCATTCCAACAGATGTAAATGTAAATAATAAAACCACTAATACAATCAAAATGGTTACAATGCTAACTACAGTATTATCTATAGAAAACGATTTTTGAAAATCGTATTCTGTTGTAGAATTTCCAACCACATATACTTTTTCCCCTGGATAATATTTTTCAGCGATTTCTTGTATTGTATCCATAAATCTATATGTGCTATCTCCACTTACGGGGATTGTTAAAAATACTAACACACGTCCATATTCTTTCCCTTGTAACTGCAGCATCCCATTTTGAATTTGTTCTCTGGCTTCCACTAACATATCTTCTTGTTCTTTGTCCAAAGAAACCATTCCATTATCTACTTGTTCACATACAAACAAAAACATATCCATTAAGGGCACACCATAGTTTTCAATGCCACCTACAATCTTTCCATAGTCTTCTCTATCCGCTGCAAAAGCCACATAAACCATTTGTGCAATTTCATAATCTAAATCAGCTAATTCAGAAAACTCCCTTGGATTTAGCTTATCAGCTAACATATATCCATCCATTGCCTCTACGTTAGAGAGACCAACTGTAAAATCCACTTCATCATAACGTTCTAATTCTCGAAGCATTTTGGCCTCTATTTTGTAATCACCTCTAGGTACCACCAAGGCAACCATATTATTCGATTTGAAGTTCTTTTTTAGTATATTTTCTGCTTCCTGTACGTAATTAAGCTTTGGAGTTTTTAAATTTCCATATCCATAAGCATAAGGACACTTTCCTGATACAAACATCGCTACAATCAAAATAATTAAAAAAACTGGTGGAATAATAAATCTAGTTTTATAAGCAAATTTTCCTACAAAAGGAATTTCTGGTAATAGTTTTTTATGCTTTGTTTTATCCATCAAAGGTCCAAATAATACAAGTAAACCAGGCATAAGAATAAAAACTGATGCTAGGGCAAGTACAATAGCTTTAATTAAATTAATCCCCATATCCGGACCAATTTTAAACTGCATAAACATTAAGGCAGCAAGTCCCCCTATCGTGGTCATAGAGCTAGCACTAATTTCTGGTATAGCTTTGCTTAACGCTACAATTACCGCCTCTCTAACAGGCAATATTTCATGCTCCTCTTTATAACGATTACAAAGAATTACTGCATAATCCAAAGACATTGCAAGCTGTAAAATACTAGTAACTGAATTTGATACAAAAGAAATCTTTCCCATTAAAAAATTAGTTCCCATATTTAAAACCATTGCAACTACAAAAGTAATTAGAAGTACAGGAATTTCCGCATAAGTTTGAGATGTTAAAACCAATACCACAATTACAATAATTGCAGCATAAGCCATAATTACCTTTACTTCTGCATCAATAATTTCAGATGTAGAATTTCCTAAAGCAGTTGTTATGTATACGTCTTGTCCATCTAACAGATTTTCAATTTCAATTAATACTTCTACACATTTATTATCTTTTTCACTATAATCTATTGTTACCTCGTATAGTGCCGATGCACGATTGTAATAATCCTTAGATGAATCAAAAACTACACTTTGCACTCCATCCAATTCTTCTATCTTTTCCTTATTTTCTTCTGCTTTTTCCAAAGAAATATTAGCTACAACTATTTGAGCAGTTCCAAAAGTAATAAACTGCTCTTCCATAATGTCTAACCCTTGTCTACTTGATGATGTATTTGGCAAGTATTCTGCAAGGTCATTCTCTACTTGTATCCACTGAATAGAAAATAGAGAAAAAATAAGTCCTAAAATAATAATCAAAAAGAAAAGATTACGTTTATCAACAATAGTTGTTGCTAAACGTAGCATAAAACTTTCTTCTTTTTTTTGATGCTCCTGCTTTGTCATTACATTCCTCCATATTCAAATATCATTGACTTTTATCATTTAAAACGATATTCTAATGGCAAGAATTTTACAACAGACGCTTTATTATCAAATGTGTTTTAATTAACATTTGTACACTTAATGTTTCCTATTTATAAATTAGACTGTATTCAGGAGAACTTATATGGAAAAAAAATTAGATTTAAGAATTCAAAAAACTTACTTAGCTTTACACAACGCTTTCACTAAGCTTTTAGAACACAAACGATTTGAAGATATTACTGTAAATGAACTCTGCGATGATGCTATGATTCGTAGAACTACTTTTTATAAACATTTTGCAGATAAATATGAATACTATACTTTTTATTTAAAAGAAATTGCTACATCTTTTCATGACAAAGCAATTTCTGAAATTTCTGTTTCTGATATGAAGGGTTATTTTATAAAAATGACTTCTTTATTAATCCAGTTTTTGAATGAAAATATAAATTTAATGAACAATATATGTGAAAGTGAAATGTTTCCTCTCTTATTAAATATTCTTTCCGAGGAAATAGCTAAAGATCTTTATTTAACTGCTCGAGAATTGGATTCTAACATGACATCAGAACAATTAGAAAACTTTACCTCTTTTTATTCTGGTGGACTATTAAATATGTTGCTTCAAAATTATCGTAAAAAGAATAGTTTAGATGAAAATGATTTTTTAGAAATTTTAAGTAAGGTCTTATATTAACTAGCGTATTTACTGCAGACCGCATGTTTCCTAGGTTTTTCGGCAATGTAACTCCAATTTCGACTAAGGAAAACCATCGGTACTGCATACGTGCTAAATTTGACCTGCAAGGTAGTATCAAAGTTGTCTATAGCCTTAATTAACCCTATGCATCCAATCTGAAATAAATCATCCACATTCTCATTTGAAGACGAAAATCTCTTAATTACACTTAGTACCAACCTTAGATTTCCCTTTATAAACTCTTCTCTTGCCTCATTATCTCCTTCTTTGATACGCACAAACAAAGCTTCCTTCTCCTGCTGTTTCAGAAGTGGAAGCTTTGCCGTATTTACACCACATATCTCTACTTTCCCCTGTACCATCCTTCAATCCTC
>JAFYWF010000010.1 GCA_017558145.1 Lachnospiraceae bacterium | reverse complement strand
TCAACACGGTTAGAAGTTACTTCGTATTCAAATACAGTATCTCTTAAACCAAGAACTTCGATAGCATCACTACCTACCACTACGCTGTCATCAAAAATATAAATTCCATTTTCTGGAGCTTCTGGATAAAAATCTCTGGAAGAACCAAGTTCTTCAATAGAACACATCATACCGAAAGATTCTACTCCACGAAGTTTTCCGTTTTTAATTACAATTCCGTTTTCCGGAAGTGGTTCACCACTGTGTCCACCAGCAACTTTACCACCATCTACAACTACAGGTACTTTGTCCCCTACTTTTACGTTTGGAGCACCTGTAACAATCTGAAGCTGTTTGTCACCTAAATCAACCTGACAAATAATAAGTTTGTCAGCGTCTGGATGTCTTTCAATAGAAAGAATCTGTCCTACATAAATTTTATCTAAGTTTTTATCTAATCTTTCAAAAGTTTCTACTTTTGTTCCGGATAAAGTCATGGCATCTGTATATTCCTGATCACCACATTCTAATTCCGGCACATATGCTTTTATCCATGATAATGCTGTATTCATTTTAATTTCCTCCCAATTAGAACTGTTTCAAGAATCTGATGTCGTTTTCGTAAAGAAGACGCATATCATCGATTTCATATTTTAATAATGCGATACGTTCAAGACCCATACCGAAAGCAAATCCGGAATATTTTTCAGGATCAATATTGCTCATTCTAAGTACGTTTGGATGAACCATACCACAACCTAAGATTTCAATCCAACCGGAACCTTTACAGAAACGACAACCTTTTCCGCCACATTTGAAGCAGCTTACGTCCATTTCCGCACTTGGTTCTGTGAAGTTGAAGTGATGAGGTCTGAATTTAACCTTTGTTTCTTCTCCAAATAATTCTTTTGCAAATTCTGCAAGTGTTCCTTTTAAGTCTGCAAATGTAATATGTTTGTCAATTACAAGACCTTCAATCTGGTGGAAGGAAGGAGAATGTGTTGCATCTACTTCGTCAGAACGGAATACTCTACCTGGTGCGATCATACGGATAGGAAGTTTTCCCTGTTCCATAACGTGTACCTGAGTACCGGAAGTCTGTGTTCTAAGTAAGATATCTCCATCAATATAGAATGTATCCTGTTCATCTTTTGCAGGATGATCAGCAGGAATATTTAAAGCTTCAAAGTTGTAGTAATCTGTTTCGATTTCTGGACCTTCTACTACTTCATATCCCATACCTACGAAAATTCTTTCTACTTCTTCCATAGCAATTGTATTAGGATGACGATGTCCTACATTGTTTTTCTTAGCAGGAAGTGTTACGTCAATAACTTCTGCTTTCATCTGAAGTTCACGTTTGATTCGTTCCATTTTAGTTATTGCTTCTTCTAAAACAGTTTCGATTTCTGCTCTAGTTTCATTTACCATCTGACCCACCATTGGTCTGTCTTCTGGTGCAACATCTTTCATACTCTTTAACACTGCTGTTAAAGCACCTTTTTTACCTAATACGTTAACTCTTACATCATTGAGTTTTTCTAACGTATCAGAATTCTGGATCTGTTCTAAAGCTTCTGCTTTGATCTGGTCTAATTTAGCTCTCATAATTTTCCTCCAATTTTATATAAAAGTGTTCTCAATGTCCAGACAAAAGTGTGCTTGCACACTAAGTTGTCTGGACATTAGAGAACCTAACCCTAATAAGCATAAAAACTACACGAACATACGTGAGTGGAGCGATATGCGCATTAGGGTGTGCGATTGCGAGAGTGCATAGCACGGAACAATCGCATTTTATTCATTATTGTTTATGCACTGAAATAAAAAAATCCCTAGCGCATAAAGCACTAGGGACGAAATTCTAATTCCGCGGTACCACCCACATTTCCGATTATCATCGGACTCTCAATAGACGTAACGTGTCTTAAACGTCTTATCTTACTACTACTTCAGACAAGCTGCTCCAGTGGGAAATTCGTTACCTGCCTGAACTTAAAGAAGCTTCCAGCCGCTGACTTCTTCTCTCTGAAAGGAAAACAGGTTCCTACTTAACACTTTCTTTGCATTTATCACTGCCTATTATCATAGTTAACTTTTTTTTAAATGTCAAGCTAAAATACTAAACTATGTCTTTCATTATATAAATGAGCTTTTTAACTGAATTCCTCTGTTTTTTGATTGTTGATTTATTACTTGATATAGACTAAAAAATAGCCCACAAAGATATGTTTAAAATCTGATTTATAAAGGTAATGATTTTTTACAACCATTACCTTTACATTCTAAATTGCTTATAGATATTATAATTTTGATATTTTTTCTTCGAATTCGGAAAAAGAAGTTGTTTTGGCTGCTATCTTCACCATAATTTTTAAAATGTTGATTCTGTTTTCTGACTTAATGATATCTTCTATTTCTTTTGGAATTATTCCTAATTCACTCAAAATTTCAAAAATAAATTCTCTATTATTTTCTATTTGGATTTCATTTCTGACCTCATTTCTGACTTCGTCTCTGACCTCATTTCTGACTTCGTCTCTGATTTCGTATCGAATCTCATCTCTAATATCTATCCATGCCATAAAACCACGCTCCATTTTTCTGTTTTCTTTCAATTTTCGAATGGATTTCTGTAACTGCCGTACGTACTCATCTTCTGTTTCCGAATCATTTTTAGAATTATCCTCTTTTACAAAAGACAAAAAATTTTTTAAATTTTTAGGTATACTATCCGCATTTTTTCCCTCTGTACTAAGGACAATACTGATACTTTCATCACATAGCCTAATTGTTGTATCTTCAATGCATATATTTTCAAAAGTATAGCAATATTTTCCTTTTTTAAAAGGATCAAAATTACAAATAAAAATGACATATGTTGCCGGTAGTTCCTTGTAATTATGCCCACTTTCCAAAAGATCCATATCCATCTGACTATGATAATATCGTATTCTTTTTCCCAGTTCCTGCTCTGCAACCTGCATCTCAACATCATACCTGGTGTTATTTTCATCATTGGCATATACGTCCAAACGAACCCCTTTACAATCCGGATTAAATATCAAACACTTTTCGTAGCTGATTTCTATTTTCTTAATGTTAATTCCCAACAACATCTCTAGAAATTTCTTACAGTTATCATCTTGCACCATAACAGCCGCAAACATAAAGCTATCTCGAATTGTAAGCTCTTGAAATTTTCTTTTATTGCTCATTTATCATTCCTCCACAACAGAGGAATTCATGTGTAGATTTTATCACTTTATCAACATATGAACAATCGTCGAAATGTACAAAAAACAAACTTACGTATTTTTCTATCATCATAGAAAAAAGATAACAGTACAATTTATACTCTGTACTGCTACCCTTTCATATTGTTCTTTTATCTAACTAAAACTTTTTACCCAATTTACCAAAGAACCGTGATGCGTATTCTCCCTTACTGTTCCCAACATATACTCTGTTACAGGACCGTTCTTTCGCATTTTTTCTAATATAGCTTTCTGAAGTTCCTCTACAGACATATCTTCATATGCTTTACTCCAATCCACCACAGTCTTCTTAGCTTCTGCTATGATATTCCCTGCCTGCACTGTTTCAACTTTTACTTCCGCTGTTTTTTTGATTTCTATAGTTTTAATAGGTGCAAAACTATCCTTCTGCATTTCCACCGGAAGCCAGATTTCACCAGAATTACCATCTACTTTTACCTGAATACGGCTATCTACCACAGATACCTTTTTACTGCTTAGTGCACCAACATATTCCACAGAATTACCAGCAGGAAGATTCATAACAACTTCATTATCACCATTATTTATCGTTGTAATTACATATTTACCATCTAACACTCTCGCATAAGCAAAATGTGTAGTTTGTAACAACAACTCTTTATATTCACCATAGCATAATGCAGGTGTATCCTGACGAATCTTACCAAGAGCTGCCACAAGTTGTGTACAAGAATTGTTTTCTACTGCATTCTTATAATCTTCATAGTTCAATGCAGGTCTCAAGGAATCATCGGATCCTCGTTCTTTATGTCCCTCTATTCCAAATTCAGAACCATAATAAATGGATGGTATACCAGGTAAGGTATAAAGCATTATATGAACCGGTACGAAATGCTCTTTCTTCTTCAGCTTTGTATAGATACGTTCCACATCATGATTATCTACAAAAGTATAAAGCTTCAAATTTTTCCCCACCATTCCGTCTACATATTTAATGGTATGTGCCACTTCAAAATAATTGTGATCATTATGACCGGAAAATAAGGCTTTATGAAGCATATAGTTGGTTACCGAATGAAGTGTTCCTTCGTTTGCCCAACGAGAGTAATTACCGTGAATTACTTCTCCCATAAGCCAAAAATCCGATTTTACTTCATTTGCCACATGACGCAAAGCCTTCATATATTCAAAATCCATTACATCAGCTGCATCCAAGCGAATTCCATCAATATCAAATTCTTTTACCCAAAAACGTATTACATCACAAATATAATCTTTTACAGCAGGATTTCTTTGATTTAATTTTGCAAGCAAGTCATATCCACCCCAATTTTCATAGGAAAAACCATCATTAAAAGAATTATTACCCCCAAAATTCACATTACAATACCAATCTTTGTACTGTGAATTTTCTCTATTATGTTTAATATCCTGAAAGGCGAAGAAATCACGTCCGGTATGATTAAATACACCATCCAAAATTACTCGAATTCCTCGTTTATGACATTCTGATACAAAATGAGTTAAATCCTCATTTGTCCCTAATCTGCTGTCCAATTTTTTATAATCCGTTGTTTCATAACCATGTCCAACAGATTCAAAGAGTGGTCCTATATATAACGCATTACAACCTATCTCTTTGATATGAGAAATCCAAGGAAGTAACGTATTCAATCTTGCTACCGGCTCTTCATACGAATTCTGTTTTGGTGCTCCTGTCATCCCTAATGGATATATATGATAAAATATCGCCTCATCATACCATGCCATTTTTTTATCCTCCTAGTTACATATATAATTCAGTTAATTTCATAAATAGTAATCATTAACCATACTTTGATGAATAACTATGTGTAAAAGTAATAGACACCGATTATTTACCCATCACTAATAAAATATATCCGAATCTGCTTTTGTTGTCTACCAACACTTTCCCACGTACACTTTCAAAAATTTAATTCTTTTGCTAAATCACAAAAGAGCTATCATAAAACCAATTGATAACAGCCCCCATTAACATAATATAACTACAAAAATATAACCATAACAAAAATAAAACTATGGTTCCTAAGGTTCCATATGCCATAAAACTACTAAAGCATTCAACATAAAGCGAAAAACCATAGGTAAAGATTCCCCAAGATGTAGCAACAAACACAGCCCCGGGGATTTGCTTTTTAAATACGATTTTTTTATTTGGAATATACGTATAGATGCCACCAAAAGTAGTGATAGTAACTCCTAACATGACATCAAAGCTGACAAAAGAGATTAAATCTGTTCTCAATTCCTCAATTCCTATTGTATTCTGAAGTAACCACCGTAAGACATCTCTTCCAAATACACCCAAAACAAATGTTACAATTAAAATTGCTAATATCAAAACGGTATAAAAACTTGCTATGATTCTTAATCTAAAATATCCCCGTTCCTCCATTACATTATGAATCTGATTTAAGGCTCTCATTAATGCCAGCATCCCTTTTCCTGCCGACCATATGGTAATTAGAAACGTAGTTGTAAGTACTCCTTTCGGTTTATCATAAATTTGATGAATCAAATTTATAATCCATGAATTCATCTGTTTTGGCACCAAATTCATACAAACAATCATAAGATCAGATTCTTTTAAAGGAGTATAAGGAAGTAAATGACAAATTAAAATAAGTAACGGTATCAATGATAAAAATAAAAAAAAGGCGATACTGGATGCATAGGCACTGATATCATCATGTCTTAATTTCCGATTAAAACGCTTCATCAGTAGATATGCCTTTTCCATCCAGCTCTCCTCTTCTTTTTCGAATTAATAACTTTTCTCTAACTATTTAATTTATCCAATTTTTCATTATATATACTAATAGTTCACTAATTACTCCCTTACTTCACTACCTTTATAATAAAATTCTAAAATATCTTTTGCATCATATCCTAGGTTCGCCAAATTCTTAGCCCCATTCTGGCTCATTCCTACTCCATGACCAAAACCGCCCCCCGTAAGCTTAATTCCAATTACCATTTCTCCATCTTTAATGGTATTAATTATGAAAAAGGCACTAGGCAGTAAATTTCCACAAGCATAAGTCTTATCATTTTGTAAATTTGCCTTTGCTTCTCCATCTGTAATCACAGCTCTGACATGATATTCATTTTTCACTAAAAAATATCCTCGATTTGTACATATCAATAATTCTTCTATAGTTCCACCTGCTCCACGATACTTCACTTGAATATCCGTAATTGCAAAACCTTCTTCTAATGGATCATGTCCCCAGCATTCTCCGTCCGTGCTTGTAAATACGTAATTAGGATAATTTTCTAATCGACTCACCAATTTTTCCGAAATTTTTTCAATATTTTCATGTTCATAGGTCCAACGATACCAGTTTTCCTCAGCTTCAAAATGAGATGTATCTACTTTTTTTATAAAATCTGCAAAGTTTTCTTCTATCTGTAATTCTTCCGATGAATAAGATCCTGTTTCCGTAGTCATCTCCTTTGCTTGTAAATAGGGCATTGCATTAACATTATCAGCATTCCAAATGGCTGCATCTGTTCCAAATCCACAAGATGTAGAATAATAATATGTTCCTGCCAAATGATTATCCGCGTATAAAAGTTCTCCTCTGGTTTCCTTTACTGCAGTTGTAGTGTTGGCATTTTCCTTAATATTGTTATATACCTGATAAGTGGCACTATCATCCAAATTTGCACCATAGGAACTTAGTCCGGCGTGAATCATTTTGTTATAAGCATAGGTTCTGGCTGAAATTGCCTGCGCTTTCAATGCTTCTAATGGATAATATCCCGGCATTTCTGAAGGTACAACCGCATAAAGGTATTCTTCCAACAGTACTTCATTAATCAGTAGAATTCCTTCCTCTCTTTTCTCCAATTCGAAGGTACCATAATATCCCTGACCACCATTATTTCTCTCGATATTACTAAAGATAGTTCTTCCGGTTAAAGCCTTCGGCTTTAAATAAATTCGGTTGGTTACAAAATAATCGCTATCCGGCTCAATAGAAAAGCTTTCTCCTGCAGCAATCTCATAAGATTCCTGCCCATAGACTAACTCCATATCCACGTTAGCTCTTCCTTCAATTTTCTCATGAAAATATCCATCAAAATTGGAGTTTTTAATCAAAACTCTGATATTCTCCATTTTTTCATCTTTAACAAGAAGTGCTGCCTGAATCTGTCCTTCTTCTACTACAAAATCCGTAAAATCATATCCTAGGCGAACTTCACTTCTTCCTACATTTTCCAATCTATCATACAAACGATAATACTGAATGTTTTCAGAAATTGGATATGTTCCCATTCCTTGAATTTCCACTTCTTCTGAAGATACTTTCAATACTTTTCCGGTAATTTTATCAGTTTTTAGAACCAAATTTTGCAAACCACCTAATACAAACTGAATATCTGCCACTTGTTCTCTATCTAAATTTTCCAAGTTTTCATCTTTTATTGTCGTAACCTTATAATTTTTATAAAAGTAAACAAACTCCTCTTCTGTATTCTCTACAATCCAAGCATTAACAAGTGTTGCTGCTTCTTCTACATTATATACACCCCAAAGTGCCCCTTGGTAGGTAATGTACAATGCTTTTTGCTGCATTGGAATAAAAGCATTTCCCAACTTCTTTTCCCATTTTCCATTTTGTGTAAGTACTTTAGTTTCTTCAATAGGATTTCCTTCTATATCTACTACATTCGTAGCATCTCCCAATACCAAAAGTTCTTCTGTAGTAATCTTCCCATCAGGATCAATTACCTCACATATCTTTTCAAAATAAGAAAACCAGTCCTGTTTTGTGATGAATAAAGCCTTGCGATATTTCTTCGATAACTCTTTTCTATCTTCTTCATTTAAAACATTCCAATTCTCGGATGCAATTTCTTCCCACTGTAAAAATTTGCCATATGTAATATACTCTTCTACTTCCCAGGTGGAAACTAACTCTGTCAATTCAGCAATCGCTTCCCTTTGCAGTAAAACATCTTCTGAAATCTGCATATCTGAGACCGTGTTATCATTCAAAACAGTATCCACCAAATCTGTCAACACAAGCATTTCATCCTTGGTGATATATTCTCCCACCGGCTGCTTCTTCCCCAATATGACAAATATAATAATTACCAACAAAACAAATATACTCATCAATAATGAATATATTCTACTTTTCATCTTATATGACATATACTCCAAATCCCCCCCCTTAACAAATATAAAAAGCAGTCACTGCTGACTGCTCCTTCATCTTTTGTATTTCTTTACCCGAAATGCTAGTCTCTGCCTTCTGACTCCTAGCGTCGCTAGGTGGGTAACCGCAAGACTACTTTTGCCTTCCCTTCCAATCCTTCTTACGAAGTGAGGGCTTGACAGCCATAGAATAATGTAGGAATCCCGTTTAAAGTAAATGTAGGTTCAAAAATAACAGAATACCAAGCACTTCGAGCTACTTCTATTATATCCAAAGTATTTCTAAAATACAACTAATTTTCACATTCTTAATAATTAAAATTTACCTAATTCTCCAAAAACTCCTACTACACTTCACATACAAAATCCCTCGGTGATTTCACCGAGGGACTTTTAATTAATATTGGATTTCAATTAGTTTAAAGCATCAACTAATTTCTGAACTGCTGCTAAAGCTTCATCTGGAAGTTTATCGTATCCTTCTTTCTTTTCAGCAAAGCCTTTAACTGCATCTACACGGTTCTGCATAGCAGATTTTAACTGTGCAACATAGTCAGCGTTGTTTAAGTCAGGTGTGAAGTCTGCTGTTTTTCCAGACCAATCATACATGATTTCAACGTCTTCAAATGGTCCCCACTGTTCAAATTTAGCTCTTCCTTCAACGATTGTTTCAAGAATTCCTAATGTGTCAGCTGGTTTACATTTTGTTCCCATGAAGTCACCTGTGTTAACGATGTAGCAGTCTACGTTCTTTTCTTCTACTAATTTTTTGAATTTTTCATAGTCGTT
>JAFYWF010000120.1 GCA_017558145.1 Lachnospiraceae bacterium | reverse complement strand
GCGAGTAAGTTTACTTACGAGCTTGCTTTGCTTTCACTGTCTTCTTCGTTGTTTTCGCGACAGCTTTGTTATATTAACACAATCTGTCATTTCTTGTCAACAACTTTTTTACTTTTTCAAAAAACTTTTTTCAGCCTCCGTAGCTCCCCTGAGTCTTATTTCGGTCTGTGGCTTTCGTTTTTGTTTTTTGTTGGTTTCTGTCGTTTGACGACTTTGCTATCTTACCAAAGCCTTTCCTTTTTTGCAACACCTTTTTTTACTTTTTTCTACTTTTGGTATTTTAGATATTTTTTACTATTTCCACTCGTCGCTTTTGTGCATTTTCCCCAAATCCACTTTCATTCTTTTTGTTCCTGCATGACTGCTATCTTTCAACAAATCACATAAAACCGGTACATGGATATAAGCTTCTCGTTGACATTACTTATTTGTACCGGTTTTATATTACATCAATATTTAAATTATTTTATACCACACAATATTTTGGCCATTTCTTCTTCTGTGGCATTAGCAGGAATTTCATGATTTCCTACCTTTAACTTTCTGTCGTAACCATTCTGTACCAAAAAACGATTAAACTGAATTTCAGAATTCACTAAACCAGCTTCAAACATTTTCCTACTAACAATTTCCGAACCATTACCTTTGTCTACAGTAATGATAATAAAATTTTCAATAATTTCCTCAGTATTATTAGCTATATTCTGGTTTTCTGTTTCTTCGTCAACCACTTTATCTATTGTCTCTTCTATTGTCGTTGCAGACTCTGTAGTTGAATTGTCATCTTCTTTTTTCTGAACTACTTCTTCACTTTCTTCATAATGTATGTTTTCGTCCATATTGCCTTCCTGTTGAAGTACATTTTCTTCCTGAGTTTCCGCTTGTACTACGTTCTCTATATCTTCTTGGTCTGTTAAAATATCTTCTACAGAATCTTCTGTATCATTTTCTTTTTCTACTTTTAAATCTGATAATACACTTTCTTCCACCATACCTAATTCTAATGCACGCATCTTAATTTGTGCATCAGATAGCGTTTCCGGTTTCTTCACAATAGACATAAGAATAGCCGTAACAACAATACCTATTCCTAATCCACGTAAATAATATTTCAATTTCATAGTAATCTCCATTCCACCATTTCGATATCAAGTAAAAATAGTCATGGTTATGTTATGTCCATTAATCTATTTTACTTTATATATGTAATTACTCTCCATTTTCATATAAATCAATAATTAATTTCACTTCTCCAATTCCAAGTCCAAGACTCTTGGCAATTGCCATGTTAGATTTACCTTCCTGATGAAGAGCTAATATTGTTTCTTTATTCCCTCCTACATTTGTATTGGGTTCAAATTGAATTTCAATATTTGAAATATTGTCTACATCTCTAACTTTTTTAACTGGTACTTTCTTCTGAGGTGTTTTCTTCTTTGATACAGTTTTATTCTCTACTATCGTCTTTTCCTGTTCCACATTGAAATCTTTTATTGCCACTATTTCATTTTCTTCAATTGTGATATTTGCTTCTATACTTTTCTCTTCTTTTAAATCATGAACTTTATTATTTATCTCTGCTGCTGCATTCTTCACTTGAGCATATTTATTATTTAACATATCATATAAAAATACTGCTTCTTCATGATTTTTATTAATCTGTCCTAACACCGTATCAGAATATTCTTGAATAGCCATCACTTTTTCATTGCTCATTCGTTCCATATAACGTTCTGTTTTTTCTGCAGCAGAAGAAATTGTTTCATCCACTTTTTCTTCAATCTTAAAAGAAGCATTTTTTATCTGCTCTTCGATTAGTGCATTTATTTTTTCTTCCGGAATTCTAACTTCCTGCTGATTTGAAAATTTCTCTGGTAAAACAAAGCTTGCTATAAAAGCTAAAATTCCTATTATTATTAATAATATTTCTGTAAGTCCCATATTAACTTCAGCCGGAGAAACTCCGGCTGCCTCCATTACTATATTCTTATATCAAAACCTGCATTTTGTTTTGCAATCACTTTCCCATCAAGATTTTCATTTTTCTTTTTATTTTTTCCACCATCTCCGGTATATTGATTGCTCCCTTTATCTCTAGCATCAAATTTTTTATTTTGATACTGTGTTTTATTTTGATATTCTTTTTGATTTGTTTTTATAACTTGCCTAATATCTTTATCTAATTCTTTACTGAACTTTTCCTGTGCATGAGTTTGTTGCACAACTCCTCTCTGATCCTCGTTGTGCTTTTGTGTCGTATAATCCTGGATTCTAGTCATAGCATGATTCAATTCTACATGTCCTATTGCCATTCTTTTCTCCTTTTTTACTACACTTTAAAATTATATCATCCTCTACACATACTATTTTCATTAAACAGCATTTGCCTTACAACATACCAACGATGGTAACATCTCCCTGAGATTTTATAAATCTACAATACTGTGCTTGTGTTTTCATAATTCTAGACACATCAGAAATTACAACTTTAGTTCCCGGATACACCTTATCTCTAACCACAATTTGTGCTTCCTGACTTACACTCATAAGTTCCTGAAGCTGTGCCATTTCCTTACGAGCCATTTCAATTCCCTTTTTCTTTAATGTCACAACTGTTGATAATTCCTGAACATTCTTAACCTGCTCTGGTGGAAGTTTTACTCCCGATAAAATTTTGGCTTTAGCTGCATCTAATACCGGTTGTGCAGAACGAATAGTTTTTTCATCCTGTTTTAGCTGTTCTTCTAATGCATGGTATCTTTTTTTAGTTTCCGGATTAATTCCAATTTCAACAACTGTATTAGCACCTAATTCAGCCCCCAAGGTTTTTACATCTATCAAATTAGTTGCACATACATAACCACCGGTAATAAATCCTTTTTTACCTCCAACACGAATCTCAGTCCCTGCCGTAACCTGGCTATGGAGAATAGAACCTGTCTCTACATACCCTTTAGCTTCTACATGAGCATTTTCAATAAATTGCGCAATAACATTACCACCAGCTTTAATCTTGCCCTTAGACATACCATTTACACCTCTGGCAATCGTTACACTACCATCAGCCTCAATCTCTGCACCTTCAACAACACCTCGTACTTCGACATTACCACGCGCTTTTATTTTGAAATTAGAACACACATTTCCATTTACTTGCACATTTCCTTCGTAATCAATATCACCGGTAGAAAGGTCAACATTTTCCACTACCATAACATTGCTTACAAAAACTTTTCCTTCTACCAGCGTAACATGTCCATCTACAGCAGAGTAAATTTCTCTTCTATTTTCAGCAAGATCTATATTTCGACCAAAACGCAATAACTCTCTTTTTACACTTCTAGGCTTTATCACATTCCCCAAGATATCTTTTCCATCATCCCCTGGATCCTCCGGATGTAAAATTGCAAGACAATCCCCCACCTTAACATGATTAATAATGTTCAAATGAAAAAAGTCAACACTACCGTCATCTTGCAATGTAGGTCTTGCTTTCAAATCTGTATTAAATAAATATTCGATATATGCATCAGAACCATGTCTTGGTTCCTCTCCTCTTGCTAATACAATGTTAGTACAATAAGCTCTTTCTTCTAAAAATTTTTCAATCGCTTCTTCATCTATACCATACACTATCCCTTTAAATTTCAAGTCACTAAGGATTTCATTTCTATCCATAGAAACGCCATCATTTGAAGGTGGGTAGAATCTTGCTATAACCTGCATTTTATTTTCCGCTACATTTAAAACACATTGTTCACGTATCGGAAGTGTTTTCTGCCTACTTAACTCAATAATAGCTACATCCTTTAATGAAACAATAGCAGTATTAATTTCTGAAATATTAAAAGGTACTTTATTTAATGTTAAATAATCTGCTACTTCCGTCACACTTATTGGTGTTTCGCCTTTAACAAGCTTAAGAAAAGTTTTCCCCTCTTCATTCACTACTTGAAAATAAGAATATTTACTACTAAATGCCAATGGTAGTCCCTCCACATAATTTTTATCTAAATACGGTCTATAAATCCCATATATTTTCCCAATTTTGTTTTCATTTTTTGCAAAGCTTTTGTATGTAACTGTGAAACTCTGGACTCGGTCACTTCTAAAATATAACTTATTTCCTTTAGTGTCAGCTCCTCATAATAATATAATTCCACAACTCGTCTTTCTTTTTCTGTCAAAAGTTTCAACGAATCAATTAATAAAAGCTTTAATTCTTCTTGCTCCACAGCTTCTTCCGGCATGATAAAATGACGACTGGAACTCGTTCCATTAGGAACTTCACTTCCCTGTTCTAGATACTCATTTAAAGATACCACATTAGTAATCTTCATTTTTGATTGCCATTCAACATACTCATCATTGCTAATTCCTAACCCTATTGCAATTTCTTCGTCTGTGGCAGCTCTTCCTTTTTCACTTTCTATTTGACGCATAACTGCATCTATTTGCTTTTGCCTCTGTCTTATTGTTCTTGGAATCCAATCCATTTTACGAATTTGATCCAAAATAGCACCTCTAATACGTAAAGAGGCGTATGTTTCGAATTTAACTGCTTTGCTATAATCAAATTTATCAATGGCATCTATTAAACCAAATATTCCATAGCTAACCAAATCTTCATATTCTACATTATAGCCTAAGTACATACTTAACCTGCCGGCTACCAACTTTACCAATGGTGCATATTCTAATATCAATTTTTCTCGAATTGCAGGACTATGATTACTTTTCTCGTAATCTACCCACAATTTATTTTTTCCGGCTTCATCCATCTAATGCTAACCCCTTAATTAGGTATATTCATACTACATCATAACTTAATATTCTGTATCTGGCTGGTTTTCATTTTCAGCGTTTTCTTTTTCTACTACCTTCGCCAAATCTTTTTCTTTAGCTATTCTTTCCTCTTCATTCTTCCGATCAAATGAAATAATAACATTAACCAAAAGTAATCCCATACAATAAAATACAAGCAAAACAGACAGCAATACAAGTAATGCTGTCTTGATTTCATATTGAAAGATATAGGTCATAATACTGGTAATACTACCAGGAACAAGCATTAGTATAAAAGGAATATACTTAATTTTTTTCTTCTTCATCCCTCTACAATCCTTAGATAATTTTTAATTCTTTTCCTACTCTTTTGATATGATATTGCCCTGTCTCAGGATAAAAGGTAACTGTACGACCGTATGTTTCTCCAGTGTCTTGTGCCTTTAAAGGAATTCTCAACTCCTTTAATTTGTTAATACTGGCCTCCACATTTCTGTCTCCTATACTTAACATTTCTGATTTGTTATTAACGGAGAACATCTTTGCTCCACCAGCAATTTTGGAAACTAAATTCTGTCTCTTGGCACCTTTCGCAATCACTCGTTTTAATAATTCTTCAATTCCACTATCTGCAAACTTTGCAACATTTACATTGTTTCGAATGCTAGTACTATCCGGTAACATCACATGCACCATACCACAAATATGGGTTGTAGGATCCCATAAGACTACGCCTACACAGGACCCCAAACCTAGTGTTGTTATGGAATCAGTACCGCTGCAAATATTCATGTCTGCCATTCCCACTTTTATTTCCATAGTTTACACCTTCCGTATTTCCCCTAATCTTCTATACTGGAAGACCCAATGAGGTGAGAATTTTTTTATATGAATCTACATCAGGAACCATAATAAAAAATCCATCAATTGCAATCTCATCATAAATCTGAGATTGTATTAATAACATCTCATCCCCAAGTATTCCAAACTCAATTGCAGGAACACTTAAAATAGCACCAGCCATATCAATAGCTAAATCCGGTACTGAAGGTTCAATTCTTAACCCCGTCATAGTACTTAAAGCATTTAAATACGCACCTGTAATAATATTAGAGATTTCCTTTAATGCAGATTGTTCCATTTCTCCTCGAATATCCTGCGCATAATCCCCCATTAATTTTTTTACAAGATGCAATGCAACTTCTTCTTTCACAAGAAATAAAATACTTCCTGTAATATCCTTTTGGATGGCAAGGTACATTCCTGCCATTACCTGTTCTTCACCACCAATTAAATCTCCAATTTCTGAAAAATTAATTAATTTTACTTGTGGCACACTCATGTCTACTTTACTTTGTAAAAGTTCTGCCAAAGCAGTAGCTGCATTCCCTGCACCAATGTTTCCTAATTCTTTCAGTACATCCATGTACTGATTAGACATATCCCCAACTGTAATTTCACTCATTTATAACCCCCGGATAGCTATTCTCTTTCTAACGCTACCGCATTTAAATCCAACAAAGATACTAAACCACCTTCACATTTGCCCACTGCAAATACAAATCCATCTTTATCATCTTTGCTGTCATTTACAACTTTCTCAACGCAGCTTTCTTCTAATGTAAGAACTTCTTTTACTTCATCAACAATAATACCAATCATACCGTACTGTTCTAATCTTAAAATAATAATACGTGTATTTTTTGTTGTTATATCTTCTTCTAGTCCCATTTTAATACGCAAGCTCATTACCGGAATCACTTCACCACGAAGATTAATTACACCTTTGATATAGGATGCTACATTAGGTACTCTTGTAATATGCTGCATTTTAACAATATTATCGATATATTTAATATCAACACCAAACTGTTCATCACCCATTGAAATAACGATATACTGAGCTGTATCTGCAAATTTCTTTGTGTTTTCCATTTGTGTCTTCCTCCCTTTTTAGAGTAACGCATTGGTATCTAAGATCAATGCAACTTCACCATCTCCAAGAATTGTCGCGCCACTAATTTCCTTACTCTTATTGATGTATTTACCTAAGGATTTGATAACGATTTCCTGCTGACCCATTAATTCATCGATAATAAGGCCTGCTTGTTTGTCACCCTTCTTCACAATAACAGCAATCATGTTTTCGTCTTCTTTTCTTGTAGATTCGATACCAAGCACCTGATTTAATCGAACCAATGGAATAACATTTCCACGAAGTGTAATTACTTCTTTTGACTGTACATACTTAATATCTGAAGGAGAAATATCTTCGATTGTCTGGATATTTCCTAAAGAAATTGCATATTTTTCGCCACCTACAACTACCATAAGTGCCTGAATAATAGCTAAAGTTAATGGTAAACGTATAATCCATGTACTTCCTACACCTAATTTACTCTTAACTTCAACTTCTCCACTTAAAGACTCAATCTTAGAACGAACAACGTCAAGACCTACTCCTCGGCCAGATACATCTGATACCTGTTTTGCAGTAGAGAAACTTGGTAAGAACAACAAATCAATGATTTCTTTTTCACTCATGGACTCTGCTTGCTCTGCTGTAATTGTTCCTCTTTCAATAGCTTTATTTCTAACTGCATCAACATCAATACCGTTACCATCGTCTCTAACTTCAATTACTACATTATTACCTTCCTGGTATGCATTTAAGAAAATAGAACCTACTTCCGGTTTTCCTCTTTCTTTTCTAACTGCAGCTGATTCTAATCCATGGTCTGCTGAGTTACGTAATAAATGCATCAAAGGATCGCCAATTTCATCTACCACTGTACGGTCAAGTTCTGTCTCTTCACCGGACATATATAATTCCATTTTCTTGCCTAATTTTTTCTGTAAATCACGAATCATACGTGGGAATTTATTAACAACACTTTCAATTGGAACCATTCGAACCTTCATAACAGATTCATGAAGATTTGTTGTTACACTTTCCAAATATTCAATATGTTCGTTCACTCCCACATTCACAGCACCTTCTGCGTTTGTAGATGATACAAGAGAGTTCTTCGCAATAATTAACTCACTTACAAGATTCATTAAAACATCTAATTTTTCAATGTCTACACGAACCGTTCTATTTACAACCGGCTTACCTTTCTTTTCAGCACCGGTATTATTAGCTTTTGCCTCTGCCTTTTTAGGAGCATTCTCTGTAACTTCAACATTTACAGTTTCTTCAACAATAACTTCTTCTTTTTCCACTTCAACAACTTCATATGTAGGTGGTGTCATGATGCTTCCAACTACTTCCTGAATTTCTGATACATAGCTTGCTGCAGCAATGGCTTTCTTAGCATCACAATCTGCAATCATAATAATACTAAATTCATATTCAAATTTTTCGTCTTCAATATCTTGCGCAGATGGATTAGATACAATAATTTCACCCAAGTCCTCTAATGCTTTGAAAACTAAAAATGCTCTTGCTGCCTTTAAAATACAACTTTCCTGTACATATACAGTAAGACCTATAATATTTTTTCCCTGTTTTGCTGCTTCTGACAATACATGATTTTCAGCATCACCTAATGGAATATCTTTCCATTTTTCCTTTTCACCTGCATCTGCAGCTGCTTCTGCCTTTACTTCTGCTTTTGGTTCTGCTGGAGCCTTACCTGTATTACCTGTAAGCATGCTATTTAAATCCTTAATAAGAATTTCGTTTTCATTTGTGCCTTCATCACCGCTTTCTTGAATATTACCAAGATATTCATCCAAAGCATCTAAACACTGAAACAGACAATCTATCATATTTGCATTTATCTTAATATGACCGTTTCTTACTTCTGAAAAAACATTTTCCATATCATGAGTCAAGTTTTGCATTCTCTTGTAACCCATAGTACCTGCCATACCTTTTAAAGAATGTGCAGCACGGAATACCTCATTGATGGTATCCATATTTTCCGGATCCTGTTCCAATTTCAGAATCTGTGTATTAAGACTCTGTAAATGCTCTTTTGTTTCATCAATAAAAATCTCGAGATACTGACTTACATCCATTTTAATTTACCCCCACGCGTAAAATAATTTCCTGTGCAACCTGATCCAGTGCCACAACCTGATCGGATAATCCTGCCCTTTTCACACTTCTAGGCATTCCATATACCACACAACTTTGCTCATCCTGAGATATAACATGCACTTTTTTCTTACTCTTAAGATTTGTAATTCCTTCTGTACCATCGGACCCCATACCAGTCAAAACTACACATACAACCTCATCATACTTACTCTTAATTAATGATTCGTACATATAGTTAGCACATGGCTTGACACCTTCTCTTGATGGCTCATCTGAATATTGAATCACGCTCTTTCCCTGCTTTTCTACTACATTCAAATGTTTTCCACCCTGTGCAATATAAACCCAGCCTTTTCTTACTTCTTCGCCTTCTTCAGCTTCTTTTACATGCATTGAACTTAAGGAATCTAATCTTTCAGCCATGGATTTGGTGAATCCCATAGGCATATGTTGTACAAGAACTACCGGTGCATCCAAATTTTCAGGCAATCTTGGTATCACAGACTGTAAAGACTTCGGTCCTCCTGTAGAACTGGCAATCGCCACAATTTGTTTTCCTGAAACAGCGGCACCTTTTTTCTTTACTAATTCTACAATTTTTTTTGTATTCTGACTGTCTTCTCTACTAAATACTTTTGTAAATACCGGTGGATTAGAATTTACAACCGCGTTTAAAGTACGAAGGAAGTTTTTCGTAAACTCTTCCCCTCTACAATCTAAGGCACGGTCCGGTTTGTGTACAAAATCCAATGCTCCTAATTCCAAAGCATCTAAAGTCGTCTGAGCGCCTTCTCTAGTATCTGTACTAGCCATCATAATACGAACTGCTATTTTTTCTTTGCGCAATTCTTTTAATAATTCAAGGCCATTCATTTTAGGCATATTTACATCTAAAACAACCGCATCATAGCTATTCTTTTTTATGAATTCCAGAGCCTCTAATCCATTGGTTGCCTTATCAACCACCTTTAGGTTCTTATCTTGTTCTATTATATCACAAAGAACCCTTCTCATGAGTGCAGAGTCATCAACAATCAGTATTTTTTTCATTTTTTTACCCCCTAAAGACCACTGTCATGTTTTCTTCTCTTACGTTCATCCTCGAAAATATATTGAATAATCAATTCCCTATCCTTATGTGTGATTCTCTCAAACTGAACTCGTACCTCAAATGCTTCCGAATTCTTAATCGGTTTCACACTCAAAACCTTCCCCAAAGTTTGAATCTCTCTCGCCATTCCTTTGACATCCAAGTGAATAATACAAAGAATCATTTCATCTTTTTCAAATTCATGATCCACACGGAATCGAATACCTCCTCCTCCAATATCAAAGCTGGTCCCTTCTATTCCCGGGATTGTATCATCCCAAATCAAATTTTCTTTTTCTTCCTCTAAAAGGCTTCTGCTAAAAACAGTTACTGCACAACTATATCGATAAAATTCTCGTCTTTGATAGCGTTTCATCGGCCCAATTAATTCCATCGCCTGTAAGAAAATATTTCCGCTTTTATAACGTTCTGTCGCTTTAACCTCACACTGATATAAACCATTGGACGTATAAATCACTAAATTCAAAACAACATTTCTTGGCAAAAGAACAATTTTAGACTGCTCAATAGGCATCAAAATTTCCAACTTATCTTCATCCAATATTTGATTAATCTTACTAATGTATATCCTTTGTTCCTGTTTTTCTTCTTCCTTTAAACTTACTCTATGTAATGGTAGTATCTCTACTTTGTCCCCCGCTTTAACATACTTTTCAAGCATAAAGATTTTCTCCAATCAAATTATTCTAATTTTTTCCCTGTAATAATATGTGAAAAAAACGCTGCCATTCCACGTTTTTTGGTTGGTCTTTCTTCTCCCATCAATCTTGCTGCTATTCCCTCATAAGCCAAAGATGATTTTGCATTTGGATTACTCAAAGACACCGGTTTTTGTTGCATCACTGCATCCGATAATTGCGTATCCCAAGGTACTGCTCCCAAATAAGAAATTGGAAGTTTTAAATAGCGATTTACAACCACTTCAAGTTTTTTAAATAAGATTTCTCCTTCTGACACTCGATTTACTCGATTTGCCAAAACTTTTATCTGTGAAGCTTCTGCCGAAAATCTAGGATGACGATTCAATGCTTTTAATAAAGAATATGAATCTGTAATCGATGTTGGTTCCGGTGTGGTTACCAAAATAATTTCACCACTGGCAACCAAAAACTCCAAAACAGCATCAGAAATACCTGCCCCCGTATCTATGATAATCACATCTGCAATAGCATCTAACTGTGCTAAATTTTGTATTATATAAGTAAGATACTCCTTACTCAAATTAGACATACCTACAATTCCTGATCCGCCTGAAATAAATCCAACATCTCCGGCTCCCCAAGTAATAATATCTTTTATATTCTTTCCTTGATATATCAAATCACACAAATTATGTTTTGGAACGGTTCCAAACATAATTTCAATATTAGCCAAACCAAAGTCTGCATCTAATATTATAACACGTTGTCCCATTTTACGGAATTGCAACGCTAAATTTATGGATGTATTTGATTTTCCAACTCCACCCTTTCCACTAGTCACCGTAATCACACGAGCTAAAGGTCTTACTGGAGTATGGTTTGCTTTAATAATATTCCGCAAGTGTTCTGCCTGATCCATATCTTTTGCTCCTTCGAAACTTAGTTACTACTTAAAATCTGTTTTACTGTGGACTGAGCATTAAACGGCGAAATATCATCAGGTACATTTTGCCCACATGTTACATAAGACAGCGATGCTCCGGTATATAATCTTAAATTATATAAATTCCCCATAGCTGTAGTTTCATCTAATTTTGTGAAAATAATTTTATAATCTTCAATTCCTTTATATGCATCTGCTATACGAACTAAATCTCTATACTTAGTGGTAGCACTTACTACTAAATATACCTCTTTTTCTACTTCATTTCCGGTCGCCTGAACTAAATCAAAAATAGCTGACTTCTGTTCTTGATTTTGATGTGAATGTCCTGAAGTATCTACTAAAATATAGTCATAGTCTCTATATTGCGCAACACTCTGGACAATTTCATCCGGTGTATAAACAACACGAAACGGAACCTCTAAAATACTTGCATAAGTTCGCAATTGCTCTGCTGCTGCGATTCGATAAGTATCTGCTGTAAGCAATGCAATTTTTTTCTTTTCTTCTACGCAAAATTTTGATGCAATTTTTGCAATAGTAGTCGTTTTTCCTACACCTGTTGGTCCAATGAAGAAAATTAATTTGGGATTTTTTTCGGCCGGTTTAATCAAAGCAGGCTGACCAAATTTCAAAATCATCTTTTGATATACATTGGCTAATACAAAATCAATCTGCATTTCTGCATTTCTGCTTCTTTCAATTTCGTCTATCAAATCATTTGCATACTTATCTGCAACTTCATTATCAATCATGGTATTGTACAAAAGTTTGACAAAAGTCATACCCTCATCTGATTTTTTCTTATCTTTCACTTCATCCACGATCTCTTCATTACTTTTGTTTTCTTCTATCTTATCTTTTAGAAGCTGTTGCTGCAATAAAATTTGAAGACCATCTAACTTTTCAACGATAGCTTTTCCGGTTTCTTCACTTTCAACAATTCTCTCTTGTGTTTTCTTTGGCACCTGTTTGTCCCACATATAATCAGGAACAATGGGACCTGTAGTTTCTTTCTTTGCACCAAATACTTGCCCAATTTTATCATTTTCGGCTTCCAATGCAACGGTAACTTCCACTGCTGTAGCTCCAAAAAGCCCTAAAAAACCTTTTTTCTTGGTATTTTTAACATTCATTATAACAATATTTTCACCTAGTTCTTTTTTGGCTATATCTATGGCTTCTTTTTCCGTATTAGCCAAATATTTTTTGATGATCATATGCTATCCCCTCTTACTTTTAATTTATGCCGTAATCATTCCTACGGATTGTAATTCTACATCGGAACCAATTTCACTATATGAAATCACTATTAAATCCCGATAATATTCTTCTGTCAAACGTTTAAAATATATACGTACAATTGGTGACGTTATTACAATTGGATTTTTTCCCATATTTTCCATTTTTTTAATCTCATTTTCCACAGATTTTAAAATCGCTCTTGATTTTTCCGGATCCAAAGAAAGATAAGCACCCTGTTCGGTCTGTTTTACACTTTTCATAATTTCCTGCTCAATAACCGGATCCAGAGTAACTACACTTGTAGTTTCTCTCGGTGGAAAAAATTTACTGGAAATTGCTCTTTTTAAACTTTGTCTTACATACTCTGTTAAAATATCCGTGTCCCTACTGGTAGTTGCATAATCTGCAAGAGTTTCAAAAATAGTAAGCAAATCTCGTATGGAAATTCCTTCTCGCAAAAGATTCTGCAATACTTTTTGTACTTCTCCCAATCCCAAAGTTTTTGGAATCAACTCGTCTACCAACACCGGATTGGTTTCTTTTAAATTGTTTACCAAGCTTTGTACATCCTGTCTTGACAACAACTCTGCCACATGCTGACGAATTACCTCTGTCAAGTGTGTTGCAATAATAGATGGTGGATCTACCACAGTATATCCCAAACTTTCTGCTCTTTCTCTCTGTCCTTCTGTAATCCAAAGAGCCGGCAAATGGAAGGATGGTTCAAAAGTTGGAATACCTGCAATTTCCTCTTCTACAAATCCCGGATTCATGGCCATATAATGGTCAAATAAAATTTCTCCTTCACTAACCTGAATACCTTTAATTTTAATAATATATTGATTTGGATTCAACTGAATATTATCTCGTAAACGTATAATTGGCACTACCATACCTAATTCCAAAGCTACCTGTCTACGAATCATAACTACTCGGTCTAACAAATCACCACCTTGATTTACATCTGCCAATGGAATAATACCATATCCAAATTCTAATTCGATAGGATCCACCTGCAACAAACTGTTTACATTTTCCGGCTGTCTGATTTCTTCCGCTGCCATCTCGTCCATATCAGCTTCTGATTCAATTTTTGCAGTTTCAATGGTACTTTCCATCATTCTGGCTGCTACTACAAACGCCATTCCTAATCCTACAAATAAAATTGTATTTAATGGTGTTACAAGCCCCAATACCGACAACGCAATTCCTACAATATATAATACTTTTGGAATCCCAAACAACTGACCAATCAATACACTACCAAAGTCGGCTTCTTTACTTCCTTTGGTAACCAAAATACCGGTTGCCAAAGAAATTAAAAGTGACGGTATCTGGGAAACCAAACCATCACCAATGGTCAGAATCGTGTATTTTTCCAACGCTCCATTGATATCCATTCCCTGGCGAAGCATCCCCATTGCAATACCACCAATAATATTGACAACTGTGATAATCAAGCCTGCAGTTGCATCCCCTTTTACGTACTTTACCGCACCATCCATGGAACCAAAAAAACTGGATTCCTGCTGAATCTTATCTCTTCGTTTTTTTGCTTCTGCATCTGTAATAGCTCCGGTATTCAAATCCGCATCAATCGCCATCTGTTTTCCCGGCATAGCATCCAAAGTAAATCTGGCTGTTACTTCCGCAACTCGCTCAGAACCTTTGTTAATAACCATAAACTGAATCATGATTAAAATGATGAAAACAATAATACCAATAATTAAATCTCCACCACCTACGAATTCACCAAAGGTCTCTACAACATTTCCCGGATCCCCGGTACCTAAGATTAACTTGGTTGAAGAAACGTTTAATGCAATTCTAAAAATAGTTGTAAACAAAAGCATGGTTGGATAAAATGACATATCCAATACTTCTTTTACAAACATACAACTAAACAATATAGTAAAAGAAAGTGCAATATTAAATGCCAAAAAGATATCCAGTATTCCCGATGGAATAGTAATGATGAGCATCGCGATGGCGGTCAATATGTATATTGCTATTGCTAAATCTGCTTTTCTCATCCTGGCACTCCTTCCTTTCTTTTTTTGCTAATCTAACTTTATATTTATACCTTACCTTGCAAGTGATATACAAATGCCAAAACTTCTGCTACTGCCTGATACAATTCGGGAGGTACTACTTCTCCCACCTCTACATTCGCAAACAACATTCTTGCTAAAGGTTTATTTTCAACAATTTCAACTTTATTTTCTCTAGCTATCTCTTTAATTTTTTGTGCTAAAAAATCCTGCCCCTTAGCTATAACAATTGGAGCATCACAAACCATAGGGTCGTACTTGATTGCCACTGCATAATGAGTCGGATTAGTAATAACCACGTCTGCTTGTGGCAATGCCTGCATCATTCTTCTACGGGATACCTCTTGCATTTTCTGACGAATTTTACCTTTAATTTGAGGATCCCCTTCCTGATTTTTATATTCTTCCTTTACTTCCTGTTTGGTCATTTTCATATCTTCTTTAAATTTCCACTTTTGATATGCATAATCACCAAATGCAAAGATCATGTATACAGCAGAAATTCGAATTCCCAAATCGGTAACAACACTCAACAGCAATTTTAATGCCGGCATAATTTCCATATCGTACAACAAAAATAAGTAGTTGCCCTTATTTTTTAAATAACCATAAGCAATATATACCACGATAATAATCTTAATAAATGCTTTTAATAATTCAATTAAAGAACTAGTCGAAAATATTTTTTTAATCCCATTAATAGGATTCATTTTTGAAAATTTTGGCTGTAACGGCTTACTGGTAGGTTTCCACTTTACCTGCCAATAATCACATAAAAAAGCAACCAAAAATCCAATTAATAAAATAGGCAGTATCATACCCAATATTTGTACCATTCCCTGCCGTAACAAAATGGTAATTTCATTCTGTGGTGCTGTCCCCCCTAATAAAGAAGTAACTTGTGGAATACTGTTATAAATTACTTGGAAAGTTTCCATCAAACTTATCCCTATTTTACCGGTTTGAATTTTCAACACCAAAAACAGAGCGAAAAGCCCCATCCCATTTGCAATTTCTCTGGATTTGGCCACTTGCCCTTCTTTTCTTGCATCATCTAATTTCTTTTGCGTTGCCGGTTCCGTCTTTTCTCCACCCGGACCGTCTTTTGCAAAAAACTGCAGATTATAATCTAAAATCACATCATAGCCTCCACAAATGTAACTATCATGGTTTTAATTTCTGTATATATCATATCGGAAATCGCCGGAAGCATTCCTGTCGTAAAAAACAGAATGGATAATCCTGTCAAGACTTTAAACTGCATCCCGACAGAAAACATATTCATCTGTGGTGCCACTTTCGCTAAAATTCCCAGCAATGCATTTAACAAAATCATTACTGCAAATATTGGCAAACAAATTCGAAATGCAATTAACACATAATCCGACATAAATTTTAACATTGCATCCAATAATTTATCTGAATGCAATACAGTCCCAGACACTGGAATTAAAACAAAACTTTCTGCTAATGCCTTAATAATATATTGATAGATTCCGGTAATTAACAACATCAATGTAAGTGCATAATTGTAAATCATCCCGGAAATACTCATGTTTTCTTTTGTTGTTGGATCCATTAAGCTTGCCATGGAAAGTCCTGTTTCCATATCTATGACCCTTCCTGCGAAACCAACTACTGTAGTACAAATATTACATGCATACCCCATCAACAGCCCTGTAATAACTTCCTTTAAAACTAAAACTGCATAGCCAAACACAGTATCATAAGCTATCTGTGTCCGAACTTCTATTGTGTAATATAATAATACCGCAACCACAAATGAAAGACCTACCCTTATTCTTCGTGGCGTATTATTCATACTAAAAAAAGGAACTACATAAATCAAACAGGAAACTCTGCAAAAGATTAGCATAAAATATTCCAATTCTACCATTGAAAATGCATAATCAATCATATGTCTTTACCTTATGTACAGTGAAAAATCTGACCATAACCCAATCATATATTCTGTTATTCTATTAAGCATCCAATGTCCCATCAAAATAATAGAAACAAAAATAGCTAATACTTTTGGAACAAAAGTAAGTGTTTGCTCCTGAATACTGGTTGCCGTTTGAAAAATACTAACCGTCAATCCTACAATCAGAGAAATCAACAATACAGGAGCAGCTGTAATGCATATGGTATATAAACCATTGTTGCATATCTGTACAACATCATCTATCGTCATACTTCTTATCTCCTTCTATTTCTTAACCTCACTAATAAAAGGTTTTAATCACATTACCAATGACAAGATTCCAACCATCTGCTAACACAAATAAAAGAATCTTGAATGGCATAGAAATCGTAGTCGGTGGCAACATCATCATACCCATACTCATTAATACAGATGCCACTACCATGTCTATTACAATAAACGGTATATATATGATAAAACCTATAATAAATGCTGTCCTTAATTCCGAAATAATAAAGCTGGGAATTAAAACAGAATTTGGAATAGCATCCAAATCACTTGTCCACTCTTCTCCTGCAATATCCATAAACAACTTTACATCTTTTACCTGTGTTTGTTTATACATAAACTGTCGCAATGGCTCCATTCCTTTTTCCAAAGCTTCTTCCTGAGTTATAATTCCTTGATCCAATGGTTTGATTGCTTCCTCATTAATCTGATTAATCACCGGATTCATAATGAAAAATGTTAGAAAAAGAGCCAAACCAATCAAAATCTGATTGGATGGTGCCGTTTGTGTATTCAAAGCATTACGTGTAAAATGAAGAACTATGATAATTCTTGTAAAAGACGTCAACATTATGATTAATGTTGGCGCTAATGCAATTAAAGTTAAGGTAATAAGAATTCTTAAATTAGAACTCAACCCACCATTATCACCATTTATCGTTACACTTAATCCATTTGCTATATTTAATTCCTGTAATTCTTCCGGTGTTTCAGCCGTTCCTGGCTCCCTTAATACCGTTTCATTTCTGTCTGTACCTGTAAGATTACTATTTAAATCTCCTACCGCATACGCATTAATTGATGGACAGATACAGAATATGCCCGCCATAAATAGCAGGCATATTACTTTTATAATCTTGATATCAGAACTATGTAAAAACTTCATTTTAGTGTCTTTTTTCTCCGTTGGTATCCGTTTTTTTATTCCATTGCTTCTGTTTAATGTTTTCCAATACTGTTTGGAAATCCATCTTTACTTCCACTCTGTTATCCGGAAAAACCAAATCTTCCCTTTGGATTTCTCCCAACATTGTAACTGTATCCTTACAAACCGCCATACATAAGTATTTATTTCCTATCCTAACAATCTGTAAATACTTGTTACTCGAAATTCTTAAGGTTTCAACTAATTCCATATTACCTGTCTTTAACTGTTTCTTTTGTATCCCCGCTATGTATCTGGTTGTAACATAAGTCATCCCTAAAACAAACACGAAAATTACTAAAACTGTCAAAAACTGTACTACAGAATCAATCCCTGAATTTATGGATAATAACATAAATTAACCAACAACTTTCTTCACTGCCTCAATAACACGATCTGCTTGGAAAGGTTTTACAATAAAATCTTTCGCTCCAGACTGAATGGATTCAATAACCATTGCCTGCTGTCCCATTGCAGAACACATAATTACACTTGCACTTGCATCAGATGCTTTGATTGCCTTTAATGCTGCAATACCATCCATTTCAGGCATAGTAATATCCATTAATACTAAATCCGGTTTTAATTCATTGTATTTTTCTACACCTTTTGCTCCATTTTCAGCTTCGCCTACAACATTGTATCCATTTTTTGTAAGAATGTCTTTGATCATCATTCTCATAAATGCCGCATCGTCACAAATTAAAATATTCTTAGCCATATTTCAACTCCTCATTTAATCTATTTAATAATTTCAGTTACTCGAATACCAAAACTTTCTTCGATTACTACTACTTCACCTTTAGCAACAAATTTTCCATTTACCAAAACATCAACCGGTTCTCCCGCAAGCTTATCTAATTCAATAATGGTTCCTGGTGAAAAATCAAGAATTTCAGCAATAGATTTGCTTGTTCTTCCCAATTCTACTGTTACTTGAAGTGGAACATCCATAATCAAATTAATATTTTCATTACCTGCCACCGGATTCATATTCGGTGTAAAGCTCTGGAATTGTGCTGGTTGGTAATTTACAGCTTCCGGAGCCATGCCCATGTTCGGCATCATACCCATATTTGGCATCATACCCATGTTTGGCATCATACCCATATTCGGCATCATGCCCATATTTGGCATCATACCCATATTTGGCATACCCATATTCGGCATCATACTACCCATATCCATGCCTGGCATCATCTGTGGTGCTGGATCAGCCACCGGTGGACTATATGGTGCCGGTTCCGGTGCGCTCGGTGTAGGTGCAGATACTCCACCACCCATAGCCTCTCCTAAGAAAGTAGCAACCAAATCTTTTGCAAAATCAACAGGATATAATTGTAAAATAGTACTATCTACCAAATTTCCTATTTGCATATGGAAGGCAATCTTTACAAAAGTTCCTGCAAGGAAATTAGCGATTTCCTCTCCCATTCTAAACTCCTGTAAATCCACCAAACTAGCTTCCGGGGGACTAATATCGATAGTAGAACCTAACATTTGTGAAAGTGAAGTTGCCGCAGAACCCATCATTTGGTTCATAGCTTCCGAAATCGCACTTAAATGCAATTCGCCTAACTCTCCATCAGTGTTAGTACCATCACCACCCATCATTAAGTCAGTAATGACCTTAACATCATGTTCTTTTAAAATTAAAATATTATGTCCATCCAATCCGGTAGTATATTTAATCTGTATAAATACACACGGTTTTTCATAATATTCCAATACATTTTCCCACGTAGCTAAACTTACAACCGGTGTTGTAATATCTACTTTATGATTTACCAGCGAATAAAGCGTAGTTGCGGATGTTCCCATACTAATATTGGCAACTTCACCTATGGCATCTTTTTCTGTTTCTGTCAACAGATTTTCATCTACATCACTTCCTACCAAAGATGCTGCATCTGTTTTCGGCGCAGGGTCTGCATCTGCAGCCATACCATTTAAGAGAGCATTAATCTCGTCTTGAGACAACATTCCGTCCATATCTTTATTCCTCCTCTCTAATTACAGATGTTACCCGTACTGCATATTTATCATTATTCGTACCAGGCAATGCTGTAAATTTTTTTATATTTCCTACATAAACTTCTAAATCTGAATCTGTTCTTGTATCCATTCGAATAATATCACCACATTGCAAGTTTGTGAAATCACTCACTGTAATCTGGGTGCGACCAAGTTGAACCTTCACCGGTACATCCACCTTACGAAGCATCATCTCAACATATTGCTGATAATCTTCATCTGTAGATTCCTGAATACTGGAGAACCAAGATTTTGTATTTAATTTGTCCATGATGTTTTCCACTGTAAAAAATGGTAAACAAATATTCACAAAACCTTCTACATCACCCACCTTAATATTAAGCGTAATAATAGCTATCATATCAGATGGTGAAATAATCTGAGCAAACTGTGGATTTGTTTCGATTCGTTCTAAAAAAGGATTGATCTCAACTACATTTTTCCACGGCTCCTTCATCATTTGCATTAATAAAATTAAAACCTTCTCGATTATGGTCAATTCAATTTCCGAAAAATCTCTGCTTTTTTTCAAAGCCTCTCCTTGACCGCCCAGCATTCTGTCTATGACTGCAAAACCAAGATTGGTTCCTAATTCAATAATTATCGACCCCGGTAAAGGATTAAAATTAACAACTCCTAAAATTACCGGATTAGACAATGCATTGGAAAATTCTGAAAAAACAAACGTTTCAGAACTTGCCACAGTAACCTGTACATTTTTTCTTAAATATACCGGTAATGTCGTTGACAATAATCTTGCATAATGTTCATATATAAACTCCAAAGTTCTAAGATTTTCTTTAGAAAACTTAGATGGACGGGCAAAGTCATAATTCTTAACCTGCTTCTCGTCCTGATGTGCTATTTCTTCCGCATTCAGTTCACCTGTACTTAGCGCAGCAAGCAAACTGTCTATCTCGTTTTGAGACAATACATCTCCCAAGCAGGCTCACCTCCCGTCAATTTTTAGTCTTGTCTTACTGGGTCAATCCTTTTGTAAAGGTTACATTATAAATGAACTGAGAATCAAATAATGTTTGAATTCTTTGTAAAATCTCCATACGGATACTATCAGCATCCTGCTGAACTTCTTCTAAGGTATGACTGGAAATCACACTAATAATTTCTCCTTTAATCAAATCCACCTTAGTTTCTACTGTTGGTTGTAATTTTTTATAATCTTCATGTTTTGTATTTAATGAAAGAGAAACTGCAACTAAAAAATAATGATCTTTGCCATCCGCTCCTTTGGATAACGGAATCGTAAGTTCCTCACCAATTGCAAATACTTCAACATTCTCAATTGGCACATCTGCAACCACAGGACCTGATGATGTTGCACTTTGATTTTTCAAATCCAAATTAATGGCTGCTGTAATATCATCAATTAAAGCAGATGTTTTCTTTGCTGTCCCGGTTACGGAAAACATCATAATTGCAGTTAACACAATATTAACTATCAACAGAGCTAAAATAAGAATAGATAACATATTCTTTTTCATCTTTTCTCTCCTTTATTCACCACTCAACTCATTGTATATCTTTATTTCAATACGACGATTCTTTGCTCTTCCTTCCGGCGTTGTATTATCTGCTATCGGTAAATACTCTCCTCTACCTGAATGTTTGATTTTAGCCGGCTCCAATGCTGTATGTTCTATCAAATAGTCAAACATGGAAAGAGCTCTCGAACTACTTAGTTCATTATTATTGGCATACTTGCTGGTATGAATCGGCACATTATCTGTATGCCCTTCAATTTCAATTTCGCTTTCTGCATACCGTTCCAAAATCAAAGCTACTTTCTCAATTACCGGCATAGCATCTTCTTTTAATGCAGCACTACCGGAATCAAACAGAATAGCTCCTTTTAACGTCAACTGTACGTATTGCGATGTGAAATCCAGTTGAATCATATCTTCCATCTGACTTTCTTCAATAGCTTCCTCAATACGTTCTGCCAGTTTTTCTGATTCTTCTAACTGAGCTTCTTCTATTTTCTTCTGCATTTCATCTATCTGATCTGTTTCTTCTTCATTCTCAGCAGTCTTTCCCATGCTTTCCATGTACTGGTCTAACTCATTCAATTGACTTACACCATTTCCAAGAAGCATTCCCTTTCCAATGGATGTCTGTCCACCAGAAAAAATACTGAATGTTTGAGAAAAAGAAGCTACTACCATTTCAAATTTCTGAGCATCTACGGTTGACATAGCAAACAATAATACGAAGAAACAAAGTAACAAGTTCATTAGGTCGGCAAAAGTATTCATCCATTCTGCTGACGCTTTTTGAGGTTCCTCTTTCTTCCTTCTAGCCATCTAAGTCACCTCCGCCGGCTTCCATTGCTTCTTTTTCAGCCGGTGATAAGAAAGATTTTAATTTTTCTTCGATAACTCGTGGGTTTTCTCCTGCCTGAATAGACAATAACCCTTCTATCATAACTTCTTTGATTGCCATTTCTACATTGTTATTTACGGAAAGCTTCTGTGCCACCGGAGTTGCAATCCAGTTAGCAAGCAAGGAACCATACAATGTTGTAATTAACGCTACCGCCATGGATGGTCCAATAGAAGACGGATCATTCATATCCTGAAGCATCAGAATAAGACCGATCAGAGTACCAATCATTCCCCATGCTGGTCCCATTCCGGCCAAATCAAGCCAAAAAGTAATATTTTTTTTATGTCTGTCATCTATACTTCCCATTTCAGTTTCCAAAATTCCTCGAACCAACTCCGGATCAGTACCATCGACAATCAACAATACACCTTTTCTTAAAAAAGCATCATCCAATTCTGCGGAAGCTTCTTCCAAGGCTAACAACCCTTCTTTTCGAGCAATATTGGATAATTCGATAATCTTACGAATTACCTCCGGCAAATCATATTTAGCTGTTTTAAAAATTAGCTTAATGCTTTTTACCCCATTCAAGAAATCAGGCATAGTTTTTTCTGCCATTACACAACAGAAAGCACCTCCTAATGTAATCAAAATGGATGGTAAGTCGTAAAAATATTTTAGTCCTCCAAAACCGGCACCATTGATGATACCGAAAAGAACTACGACTGCACACATAACTATACCTAATATTGAAGCTAAATCCATAACGTGCACCTTCTTTTTTTGTTACTGGCGTTTGGACATAATCCACCCACCTTGTAAAATATTCTACTAGAAAACTTCTAAATTGTCTACTTTCTTTTTTGACAAAAAAGCACTAGAACTAAAATATTATTCTAGTGCTTTTCTTTGTTTTTTTCTTTATATTCCTTGATTTACAAGGGTTTTAGGATAAATTTCCTCCAAGTTCCTTGTCGAAATTTACCTAATTTTTATTATCTCTTCAAGTTAACAAGTTCCTCTAACAAAGTATCTGATACAGTGATAATACGGCTATTTGCCTGGAAACCTCTCTGAGTTGTAATCATTTCTGTAAATTCAGCAGAAAGGTCAACGTTACTCATTTCCAAAACACCGGTATTCATATATCCACCGCCGGCTGTAATATCTACACCAATACCATCAAACTCACCGGAGTTCAAAGTTGCAGAATAAAGGTTATCACCCTGTTTTTCCAAACCGGATGCATTGGCAAATTCTGCTACTGCAATCTGTCCTAAAAGCTTTGTCTGCCCGTTATCATAGGAAGCATAAATCATACCATTTTGCTGGATGGAGATTCCTGACATTTCACCAAGTTTTCTACCAGTTCCAAGACCTTTGGTATCACCACTGGTTGCTGCGATTGTGGAAGAACCGCTGTTGTTGAACATGTTGGTAGTTGTCATATCTACTTCAATATCTGAGAACTTACTTTTTCCATTTGGACTAAGCAATCTACTTAAGTTCAACTCAAACGCATCTAAATTATCATTTAAATTTTCAAATTTACCACTAGTAGGATTATAATTAACTATGTATCCTTTGATTTTTTCCTTGTTATAATCAATTGCGGCCGGATCAATTGCTTCAGTAAAGCCCAACTTAGTTTGTGTTCCAGCAGGATCAATAATTGCTTCTAAAACAGTGGCTGTTGGTTCTGCGCCTCCAGCAGCAGGTTTATTACCTACAATAACTTTTGCATTTAATTCCTCTAAAGAATCCACTCCATAAGCCGACATTAAATTTTCTCTATTTTCTTTAACAGCCTTAATCGCATCTGCATTAAGTCCATCTGCCGCTAACTCTGCATCTGTTTTCACTTTAAAAGTATTTTGTGCATCAGCTAATGTGATTCCTAATGCTTCTTTCGTAAGAGTAATAGTTTTACCATCTGCAGTTATAGTATTAGGGCTTCCTGGCACATAGCTATAGCTTGCCCCTAATTGTGCTGTTGCTTCTCTTGTCAACTCAGGAGTTCCATCTCCAAAATTTAAAGTTGAAATATCAATTGGTTCATTATTCTCATCCAAGATTGCACCAACAGTCAACCCATAAACACCTTCTGTATCTGATGATTTCAGATTCAATCTTACAGTATAACTATATCCCAAATCATCATATACTTGTAAATTAATATTCTTCCCAGAAGAACTGGTAACATTAGTATCATTCTTGTCAATGATACCGGAAAGATATGCTTTACTGGTTGCTTCCGGTGGATATGTAAGATTTTCAGGTGCCATAATACGAAGTGGCTGTACATTATCCTGTCTGATATCCATAGTTTCCGGATCTACGCCCCATCCCATAACATTGTAACCATTACTTGTCATAGCAAGGTTTCCGCCACCGTCAACATAGAAAGAACCGTCTCTGGTAAAGAAATTTTCAGAACCATTGCTTACAATAAAGAACGCATCTCCTGTAATCTGAATATCAAATGGGTTGTTGGTTGTTTGTGAAGCACCCTGTGTGCTGATATTTGTATTGATAGCACCGGATTTAACACCGAGACCGATCTGTCTTGCGTTTACACCACCGGTTCCTGTGGCAGCGTTTGGTCCGGATGCACTCTGTGTTGTCTGATACATTAATTCAGAAAATGTAACACTCTGTGATTTATATGCTACAGTATTAACGTTTGCGATATTGTTACCGATAACGTCCATTTTTGTCTGGTGTGTTTTTAAACCTGCTACACCAGCATACATTGATCTCATCATAATGAAATGACCTCCTATTTTTATTTGCTGTCCCAGTTCCATCTGTCGTTCAGGAACTTAAGCCTCCTGTAAAGGTCCGGCTATGCGATGACAGCTCCATCGATATTTGTAAAAATATTATCCTTTGCCTGGGTTTGATCCATGGCTGTAATTACTGTATTATTTGGTACATTTACAATAAATGCCAACTGGTCTACCATGACCAATGATTCCTTGATTCCTTTCTCTCCGGCTCTTCTAGCCCCTTCCGTCAATCTGTTCATCTGTTCATCTGATAAAGTCAGATTACGGTCTGCCAAGCGATTGGATGCATGTTTAGAAAAATGAAGCTCTTTACTTACTTCTTTCGTTTTTTGCTTCCAAATCTCTCCAAAACTAAGTCCTGCTGAATTTACTTGGCTATTTTGTTTTAAAGGCTTCTTCAGGTATTGTTCCTGTAGTTCGTTCATAGAAAGGAATTGACTTTGTTGTATCTTCATTTCCTCAGTTCCTTTCTATGCTATTCTACACTTTCTTCTACCGTTTCATCCTCAGCTTCTGCCATCAATTCTTCGTATCTAGCAATTAAATTATTGTATGTAGCTAAATCTTCTTCATAAATCAACTTTTTCTGATATGCACTAAATCCATCATAGGTTGATTTTAATGCATGAATGGCGCCAATATGTTCAGAAGTAATCTCTTCGGCTTTAGGAAGCTTATTTACTTCATTGATAAAATTACTGATTGGAGTTACTGCTAATTCCTGGAATTTATTCATATATTCCTTATAAAGAGCCGTATTCTCATCACCAAGGAAATTCTTCTGGTATTCTGTCATATTTTCATATACAGTGATCAAATCTCCAATTTTTTCTAAATTATCTATGGTTACTTTTGCCGGTATCGGAAGCTTATTCATTTCTGTTACAAAAGCTTCTGCCACTTTACCTGCCTGCACATACTTGCTGTCTGCCACGGTATCCAAATCATCAATAGAATAAAGATTATCACCAATGGAAAGGTATGCTTTATTATTTTCATATACTACATAGTCAACAGTTCCTTCCGGATAAGAAGTATTCCCTGAGCTATCTGTCACTTTCATGAAAACATATTGTCCTACCAATCCGGACGCTCTTTGTAATGTCATACCACTAGTCAAATTCTGCATTTCTTCCAATTCAGAGAAGGTTGCTAACTGTGAAATATATTCTGTATTAGAAGTTGGTTCCAATGGGTCCTGATATTTCATCTGAGCTACCAAAAGCTGTAAAAATGCATCTTTATCTAAACTCGAATTTGAAGTTTTTGAGTTTCTGTTAAGACTGGAAACGGATTCCAAAATTTGTCCATCCTTAATTTGCGCTATTGTACTCACTATTTTTTCCTTTCTGCCTCGTATTACAAAGCTTATTTTTTACTAAACAGTATAGTCTACACTATTACCATTTCGAATCATCATGTCTGCCACAATTCGATCATCTGCCGGTATATCTTCTGCCAACACGACATCTCCATCTGTCATGCCATCTAAACGAATACGGCGATTGCCCTTTTTGCTATTGCTGTTTTCAAATTGATTCTGTCCTTGTTGTTCCTGCTGGTCCAAGCTTCTTTCAAATCCTTGTGCGGATACATTTACTTCAACAGACTCAACCTTTAATCCTTGTTGTGCAAAATTTTCTTTCAACTGAACTAACTGTGATTCCAACGCAGCTTTCACAGTTTCATTTTCCGTAGTAAAAATAGCACTTAAAACACCTTCTGTGCTTACTAACTGTACTTTGATATTTCCAAGAGACGCTGGATGTAATTGCATTTCCATTTCAGTTGTTTCTGCGTTTACATGCAATTTCATATAATCTGTGATCTGCTGTAAAATTTCCTGACCACTGACTCCATATGTAGAACCGGTTCCACTGGCTTGTTCTACTGCATTTGCCAACTGATTTACAAACTGCTGTTGGAAACTTTGTCCTGTATTTTGTCCAAAATCGTTTCCAGCTTCTGAACCACCACGTTTAGAACTTTCTGTAGCATCTGCTTTCGGAAGAACTGTTGCCTCAAAACCTTCCGTTGTATCTGTAAGCTTATTTGCTTCTCTAGCATAAGTGTTTACTTTAGATTCGTTCAGCACTTCTTCCGGAAAATCTACTTCGACATCCATCGGTATCATTTCCGAAGTCGTTTTAGCAACAACTTCTGATAACTGCGATGTTTCGTTATTCGCACTTTCTTGTACCTGCTCAGATACATTTTGGGAATTCATCTGTTCTTTTATGGTTTGTAACAACTTTGCCATATCGTCTTCTGACAATTGAAACTGTCCTGCCATTTGATTATTCAAATCCTTGGCCAAATTCATGAGACTTTTCAACTTCCCAAACATTTCTTCATTTGTCATAAGTGAAAAAGCATCCATATCAGGATTCAATGCCAGAACTACTTTGGTCAAATTTTCACTATTTAGCAAATCTAACTCTGTAAGTCCTAATTCATCTAAAACAGCTTTTACATCTTCCACTGTAATTTCAAAAGACTTTGCTACTTCTTCTACCATCACGCATGCCGCATTTTCGGCAGCTTCTTCCATATCTTCTACATCTATAACATTTCCTACATCTTCAGTTTTGTCTTTCAAGTTATCGGATTTATTATTTTTTTGAAGTTTGGCATGGTTCTGAATACTTTCTGCATCTTCCGATTTTTTTGCATTAACATTTGTACTCACGTTTTCTTCCGGTTTCTGTGTTTTATCAAACACTTTTGAGAAACTTTCCTGGCTTTGCACTTCCTGGCTTTTCGTATGGCTACTCACATTTCCCATAAAAAATGATTTCACTTCATTGATTGATGTACTTGTCATCTTTTCCCTCCTTTCTTCTCTTAGTATATCGTCAAAATAGAGAACCTTCTTAAGAGTCCGGTTCCATTATTTTGGTTAGCTTCGCTGCAATTTCTGCATCCATAACTCCAAGAATTTTTCCTCTGTCTTCCGCCGACATTTCCTTTAAAATTCTAGATGCCAATTCCAGATTATTGGTCATTTCTTCAAAGATTGCTGCCGCCTGTTTTGGCTTCATCTCTGAATATGCCTGAGCATAATCTTGAATTTCCTTGCTTTCTTCTAATTCTGCCACCACTTGTCTGTATAAAAATTCTGCCGTGGCCGGATCTATGCTTTCATAATATTTCTGATATTCTTCCACACCCGGACCTTTTTCAGCATAAATCACTTCTTCAAAAAATTCTGTTTTGATTCTTTCAAATTCCACCTGACTTGCTTCAAAAGTTTTTAATCGAGTAATTTCTTCTTTCAACTTTGCAGTTTCATCTTCCAAAGTCTGGCTCTTTAAATTTTCCTGTTCTAGCTGTAATTCTAACAATTTAATCTGTTCCACAGCTTCCTTTAAACTGGAATAGCCGGCATATTCATCTGCCGCTTCACCACCATCAACTCCCAACGGAGTATCACTGGGAAGAATATTACTAACCACCGGAACATCCTTTAAAAGTGGTTTTAAAACACTACTTCCAAATCCACCTACATCCAACTTAATTAAAACACACAAAATCAGAAGCCAAATACCTACAATAGCAATTGTTGTCAAAAAAATAGGAATATTGCTTCCTTCTTCTTCTAATTCCGCTTCCTGATCTGCCAATTCTCTTGCACGTTTTCTCGCTTCTTTTTTTTGCGCTTTCTGTTCTGCTTTTAAGCGCTTGCGTTCTTCTTTTATTGTATTGGCGTCCATACCGCCCATCATATTTTCTTCAGCCATAGTTCCTATTCTTCTCTTTGCTTCCGCCCATAAGTAAAGCTGACAAGTTCATCAATTTCTTTACTCTCTCTTGCATTTTCTTCTTGCAAAAATTCTTCGAAAGCTTTTTCCTTTAATTTTTCCTGAGCTTTTCTTTCCTGCATTAATTGCGTTAATTTTGCGGCTTTTATTTCTACCTGTCTGGCAGCCTCCTCTACCCGTATTTTTTGTTCTCGGATAAATTCTTCCATACGTCGGATAGCTTCTTGATTTTCTTTGATTCGTTCTACCTGTAATTGATTTTTTAATAATTGGCGAACCGTTTCCTCATATCCCTTTTTTCTATCCATTAATCCCTGCAGTTTTTCTTCTTCTTCACGAAGTACCTGATTAGCCAGCATAAATTCTGTCTTTGCCTGATCTTCTAACTTATATTTTACATTCAAAATATTCTGCATTCGATAGAAAAATTTCGACATAATAAACTCCACAAAAATTAATCTTCAAATAATGCTTTCAAACGTTCTAAACTCTCTTCAAAAACGATTTTTTCCTCTACATCCTGTCGCAAAAATTCATTCACAGCTTCTATTTTTGCGATGGCATAATCTATAGCGGCATTGCTGCCTTGTTTATAGGCACCGATATTAATCAAATCTTCAGCTTCATTATAGGTTGCCATTACATTTTTTAACTTTCCTGCAACCTGCTTATGTTCTTTTGTTGTAATCTGACTCATACAACGGGAAATACTTTGCAAAATATCAATCGCCGGATAATGATTTTTATGCCCTAATTTTCTACTGAGCATGATATGCCCATCCAAAATACTTCTGGCAGTATCCGTAATTGGTTCATTGAAATCGTCACCATCTACCAACACCGTATATAAACCGGTAATAGATCCTACCTCACCATTTCCGGCTCTTTCTAACAATTTAGGCATTTCCGCATACACACTTGGTGGATACCCACGAGATACCGGTGGCTCTCCATTGGCAAGACCTATTTCTCTCTGTGCCATGGAAAATCGCGTCAAAGAGTCCATCATTAACAAAACATCTTTTCCTTGATCCCTAAAATATTCCGCAATAGCAGTTGCTGTTTTTGCAGCTTTGTTTCGCTCTAAGGCAGGTCTGTCAGAAGTTGCCACTACAACCACGGAACGCCTCATGCCTTCTTCGCCCAAATCTCGTTCAATAAATTCTCGTACTTCTCTTCCACGTTCTCCAATCAAAGCAATAACATTAATATCTGCTTTTGTATTTCTTGCAAACATCCCCATTAAAGTAGATTTTCCTACTCCTGAACCGGCAAAAATACCAATCCTTTGTCCCTTACCGATCGTTAGTAATCCATCTACTGCCTTTACGCCCAAAGGTAACACTTCATTGATAATAACACGGCTCATTGGATCTGGTGGAGGTGCTTCTACCGGATACGCCTGAGTGTTCGTTAAAATCGTACCATCAGTCGGTCGACCCAAACCATCTAAACACTTTCCAAGTACCTGCGGACCAATCCACACTTTCAAGGTATCTCCTGTATTTTCAACCACATTTCCCAAACCAATACCATCCGTCAAGTCATATGGCATAAGCTGAGTCTTCCCTTCCTTAAAACCAATGACCTCTGCTAAAATCGGTTTTACATCCTCTCCTTCCGGATAGATATAACATACATCTCCTAACTTAGCATCAGGGCCCGCAGACTCTAAGGTCAACCCAACTACATTAACAATCTTACCTTTTTTCTTCACAAGTGACTGATCCAATATTTTGTTGTATTTTTCAAAACGAATCGTCAATTCCACTTTTTGTTTTCCTTAAACATATATCTAATTAAAAATTGTTCCAAATAGATATGTTATTTTAACTATTATCCTTCATAAGATAATAACCTTAATTTTCTTGTCAGTTCTTCCAACTGTGTTCCTATTCCACAATCAAAAATACCACTATTGGTCTCTATCATACATTCGTTTTCCTTTAAAGTTGTATCTTCAATTAATTCTACAGTCGCTTGTTTAGAAGATACACTATTCAAAATTTCTTCTTTATGCTGCATTAACAATGTATAATCCATACGACTCACATGAACCAAAAAATCCTTGGAGCCTTCTACCTTTCGAATGGTATTTACAATTGCATTGCTTAATATTTTTTTATATCCAGACAAATCTACACTGAAAATTTCTTCATAAATCCCTGTAATAGTTTGAATAAACTGTGGTTCTAATGTATCAATTAATTTCTGATATTCCAGTTCCATTGCCTGCTCTTTCGCGGCTAACTCCTGCTTTGCAACTTCTAACTCCTGCATAGCAAGCATTTTCCCTTCTTCGTAGCCTTCTTTCTTACCTTCTTCCATAGAGCGCTTTTTCAAAAAGGAAATATTTTTTTCTGCCTCTTTGTGCATCTGCTCAATTTCTTCCTGAGCAGCGGCAATCAACTCTTCCGGAGTAGGACCTGTATACACAGGTTCCTGAACAGGCTCCTCAAACAACTCTTCTACACCATACTCTTCCTGAGAATAATCCATATTCAAAAGAGAAGTATCTATTTCAGGCGCATTAAGGCCAGACTGAAATCCTTGTGGTTTACTCGAAGCAAATCCCGGATTCCAAAGCTCTATTTTTTTTGCTACCAAGTCATTCGTATCTACGATAACAGGTTCTTTTTCCTTCAGCACAAATTGACTTGCCTTAATCAGGTTCTTAGACAACAATTTCGTCTCCTCCACCTCTGGAAATAACAATTTCTGCAGAGTCTTCTAATTTTCTGATAATATTTACAATCTTCTGCTGTGCCTCTTCTACGTCCTTCATACGAACCGGACCCATATATTCCATATCTTCTCGAATCATAGCTGCCAAACGTTTTGATAAGTTGTTGAAAATTGCAGCCTGAACATTTTCATTGGCACCTTTCAGGGCAATTGCCAAGTCGTTATTATCCACTTCACGAAGCACACGCTGAATAGATCTGTCGTCCAAAAGTAAAATATCTTCGAATACAAACATCTTTTTACGGATTTCATCTGCTAATTCCGGTTCTTCAATTTCTAATGTTTCCATAATATGTTTTTCAGTACCACGATCTACTGCATTTAAAATTTCAACTACAGCATCTACACCACCAATAATGGTGTAATCCTGATTTACCAAATTTGCCAACTTAGATTCCAAAATCTTTTCTACTTCCTTAATAATATCCGGACTTGTTCTATCCATCATCGCCACACGTTTTGCAACATCTGCCTGACGTTCCGGCGGTAAGGCAGAAATAATCATAGATGCCTGAATAGGTGAAAGATAAGATAAAATAAGCGCAATTGTCTGTGGATGTTCGTCTTGAATAAAGTTCAAGAGCTGTGATGCATCCGTTTTTCTTACAAATTCGAATGGTTTTACTTGTAAAGATGCTGTTAACTTGCCGATAACAGACATTGCTTTTTCGGCCCCCAAAGCTTTTTCCAAAAGCTCTTTAGCATAACCGATACCACCTTCTGCAATGTATTGCTGCGCCAGGCAAAGCTGATAAAATTCTTCAATAATACCTTCCTTAATCTGCGGTGTAATACTTCTCGTATTGGCAATCTCTAAGGTTAATTCTTCAATTTCTTCTTCTTTTAAATGTTTAAAAAGGTTCGCGGATTTTTCCGGTCCCAAGGCAATCAGCAAAATTGCTGATTTTTGAAGTCCTGACATTTTATCTTCGCCAAAACGTGCCATGCTTTTTCCTCCTGTTAACTACAATCCCCAGTCTTCATTTAACCAGTTACGAAGCAGGTTTGCCGCTGCTTCCGGATTTTCATCTACAAATTTTTCAATCAATTTTCTTGTTTCAGATTTTGTTTCCACTTCAATATCATCCAAAACAACTTCCGGTGTGGAAACCAACAAGCTTTCCACAGAAACTTCTTCTTCCTCTACTACGGTCTTCTCGTTTCTCATACTTCTGAAAATTACAAAAGCTAATAATCCTAAAATCAAAACGATCAAGACAATTTGCAAAATATCAGTTCCTGTAACAGGAAGCGATTCTGCATCTATGTACATAGGTTCTTCGTATGCAATAAAAGAAATATTTTCCGCATCAATACCAGATGCCTTTGCAACCAAATCCACAATATCTTCATCCACTTCCAGTTTGGTTCTATCCTGGTTCATAGCCTTGTATTCATCCCAGGTAATACCATCTAAAAGTCCTTGGTTTTTAGCATCTTCTTCTTTTAAAACTTTATATTTAATAGCTGCTACAGATACGGAAGATTTTCCGTATTTCACCAAACCTGCCGGAATTTTTGTCAAAGTAACTTTTTCATTTGGAAGATAATCTCTTGAAATTTCCGAGGTATTGGAACTACTTTGCTCATAATCCGGAATTACATAATCTGTATTATCTTCGTTATTAGAATCCGTCCCTGGTACCCCACTGACACCACCGGTAGCTTCAGCTTCATAAATATCTTCATGACTAAGAACTCCTTGTGTCTGTCCTTCGGGAGCATAAAACAAATGCTCGGTTTCTTCCACACTGGAAAAATCCAACTCTAAATTGCTGGATACTTCAATCAAATTAAACTCATTGGTTCCTAACAACACCTTTTTGATATTACCTTCCAATACCACTTCTGTCTGCTGTTTTACCGTAAACTGACTATTAGCATTCCCGGTAATGGAACTGGTATCATCTCCGGAAAACAATAGATTACCTTCATTATCAATGATAGTTATGGTCTGAATCTTTTCATTTCCTAAAGATGTCTTAACAAATTGCGCTATATTGGATGCCTGATCGTTTGTCAATGCATCATTCAACTCTAACATAATCGCTGCAGATGCATCCTCATTCTGAGCAATCATAGTTCCGTTATCTTCCGGAATATGTAAATCAACCTGTGCTGAAACAACATTTTCCATGCTTTCCAATGCTTCTTCCAACATTTCTTCCTGATACGCTTTGTATAATTTTACCTTATCCGATTCTGTTGTTGTTAACCCTCCACTGGTAACATCGGTAATTGCCATACGCACGGTAGGAATATTATTTGCTCCCATTAACAGATTCGCTTGTCCAATCTGACTCTTTTCTACTTTAATCTGATATCCATCCTCCGAATAGACATAATCAATAGCAGGCGAAGCTCCCTCTAACAATTCGATGATTGCAGAAGACTCTTTCGTTGATTCACAAACTACTAATGTCTCATACTGCGGTCTTGTTAAAACCGTTACCAAAATTGCCAGTGCTAAAACTACCCCTGCGACAATGGATATAATGATTGTTTTTTGTTTTGATGTATATTTATTCCACCATTCTAAAATCTTGGTGGGAATTGCTTTTAATTTGTCTGCCATTTCCTCTTACCCGTCTTTTAAATTTGCATATTCATAAGTTCTTTATAACTTTCCAAGAACTTGTCTCGTAATGCAACCGTATACTGCAATGCAGTAGATGCTTTCTGCTGTGCAATCAACAAATCGTGAGTATTGTCTGTCTGGCCCAGAGCAAATTTTAATTCTTCATTTTCTGCCTCTGAAATATAAGCATTTGTGGTTTTGATATTTTCCATGGCAACATTTAAAATTCCCGCAAAACCTTCGCTTCCGGCAATCGTAGTATTGCTTTGTCCTGCCGCTTGTAAGCCACGAATTTGCTCTTCCACCACATTGGAATTCACATTATACAACGCTCTAATGTCCATTTATAAAGTCTCCTTTAGGTTTCTTATTTTCCTAGATTTAATCCCTGCATAGCGATTGTTTTACTCGCACTAAAAGCAGTAGCATTAGCCTCATAACTGCGACTGGCATCTATAAGGTTGGTCATTTCTGTAATAATATTTACATTTGGATAAGTTACATATCCGTTTTCATCTGCATCCGGATGAGATGGATCATATACCATATTCATCTGTGTTTCCGTATCCTCATATACACCATTAATTTTAACCCCTTTTCCTGAGTAACGATCTCTGGCTTCATTTAAAATGTGATGAAATGGAGTCTGTGTATCCTTTTCTGTAAAAGTAACCACCTTTCTCACATACGGAGTTCCATCACTGGTTCTTGTCGTATTGGCATTGGCAACATTTTCAGAAATAATATCCATACGAAATCTTTGTGCTGTCATGCCGCTGGCATTAATATCAAAAGAATCAAACATTCCCATTTTTTATTCCTCCTTATTTCATAACGCTCTGAAGTCCTTGGAATTTCTTTGTAATACTATCAGTTAAACCTTGATAACGAATCTGATTGGAAGCAAGCTCCACATTTTCAGTATCAATATCTACGTTATTACCATCCAAACGATAAGATACCGTTTCATGATCTCTATATGTAATTGGTTTTAATCTTTCCAAATCAATATTTGCAACTCTTTCATCAATAGATGTGTAACGGGAATTCTTCATTGCCCTACGCAACTGTTCTTCAAAATTCACATCCTGTCTTTTATATCCCGGAGTGTTTACATTAGCAATATTATTAGAAATCGCCTCATTTCGAATCCATGATGCATCTGCTGCCCTATCTAAAACATTAATATAATCAAATGCGCTTGAGTTAAACATTTGTTACCTCCATTTATTTTGTGGCATACAATCTCCAATAGTACACCTATTTTATGCATTATCCTTTATTATAGTCTTTTTATACAAAATAACAAGTTTTTTACACAAAAATTTTACACAAAAATTAGTCATTTTTTTGACAAAAAGAAAAAAACACCCCATAGACGAAACTATTTGTTCCTTCCATGGGGATTCTTTTTTTCGGATCATCCATTATCCTTTTTTTATTTTATCCTTAAGTTTATCAATTTCTTCATATACCGAATCATTCAGTACTTTAATATAAGTTCCCTTCATTCCGGAAGATCTGGATTCGATCACTCCGGCACTTTCGAATTTACGAAGAGCGTTAACAATCACACTTCTGGTAATTCCAACTCTATCAGCAATCTTACTAGCAACCAAGATTCCTTCCATACCATCTAATTCTTCAAAAATGTGAACAATGGCTTCCATTTCAGAATAAGATAATGTACCAATAGCTGAATTAATAACAGAAACTTTACGACTTTCTTCCGCACTCTCTTCATTTACCGCACGAAGCATTTCCAACCCCACCACGGTAGTTCCATATTCACAAAGAATGATATCATCAATATCGTAAAACTGTCCTGATTTATACAAAAAAAGTGTTCCTAAACGTTCGCCTGCAATTTCAATCGGAGCTATAATTGCAGAATATTTTCCAAAATCGATATTCTCAAATCCTAAGGTTGCAAGATTCACATTTTCTTTCGTAGAAAGAACTGCCAACATTCTGTCATTCAGCTGAACATCAATAAAATCACCAACATTATCACAAAGCATCTCTCCAATAGCTTCCACGCCTGGTGCATAGTCCAAACCTAACACTTTACCTTTACGGCTGATTACCATAACATTAGATCCTAAGATTTCTTTCATTACACGACAGATGTCATTAAATACTACTTTACTGGAATTATTATTGTGTAACAGTTCTCCAATTTTTCTGGTTTTATCCAAAAGTTGTATACTACTCATTACCTTCCTCCATCTATGAACACAAAACGTACATCTATATAGGCTGATTGTAGCATACTTTTTGTAAAATCACAACATTTTAAGTTAATTTTCTGTAAATTCAGAAAATTTAACAATTCTTGTCTATAATATTTCCACATTCCTCCGTTGGACATACTAATTTATTACCTTTTTCCAGCATCAAGTTACCGCATTTATCACATTTTTCTTTAGAAGGCTTTTGCCATACCATATAATCACATTCCGGATTATTAATACATCCAAAATATTTACGTCCTTTTTTAGTTTTCTTTAACACAATATCTTTTCCGCATTTTGGACATTCAACACCAATTTTTTCAAAATACGGTTTTGTATTACGACAATCCGGAAAACCGGAACAAGCTTGAAATCTTCCATGTGGTCCATATTTAATATACATCGGTTTATGACACAACTCACACTCTTCTCCAGAAAATTCCTCTGTCACCTTAACTGCTTCCAGTTCTTTTTCAGCCTTATTAACAGCTTCATCTAAATCCGGATAAAAATTAGCTATGATAGTTTTCCACTTCACATGCCCTTCTTCTACTCCATCCAATAAAGTTTCCAGATTTGCAGTAAAATTCACATCTACAATTGTTGGAAAAGCTTCTATCATCATACGATTAACTACTTCGCCAAGCTCTGTTACATAAAGATTCTTATTTTCTTTAATAATGTATCTTCTAGCCAAAATAGTAGTAATGGTCGGTGCATAAGTACTTGGTCGTCCTATTCCTAACTCTTCCAGAGCCCTTACCAGTGAGGCCTCTGTGTATCTTGGTAAAGCTTGTGTGAAATGCTGTTTTGGTTCCAAATCTTCCAAAATAAGTTTGTCACCTTTTTCTAAATTCTTCAAAAGAACATTTGACGCTTCTTTTTCCTCATCTTCCTGAACATAGACACTTCTAAAACCTTCAAACTTCACCTTGCTGGCAGCCATAGTAAATCTATGTTCTCCTGCAGCAATTTTTACAGAAGTGGTTTCATAAACGGCATCTGCCATTCTACTGGCCACAAATCGTTTCCATATCAACTGATACAAACGAAATTGATCTCTGGAAAGAGAATCCTTAATTAATTGCGGTGTTCTGGCAATCTCTGTCGGACGAATTGCTTCATGTGCATCCTGAATTTTTTTCTTATTCTGTTTTCCTTCTTCAATAGTCGCTGCATAATTTTCACCATACTGCTTTGCAATATAGTCTTTCGCCTGAGCTATCGCTTCTTCGGAAACACGGGTAGAATCTGTACGTAAGTAAGTAATAATACCTACCGTACCATTTCCTTTGATATCCACACCTTCATATAACTGTTGTGCCAAACGCATAGTTTTTTGTGTAGAAAAATTTAATACCTTGCTGGCTTCCTGTTGTAAGGTAGAAGTAGTAAATGGCAAAGGAGCTTTTTTCGTCCTTTCTCCTTTTTTTACTTCTTCCACAACCATCTGCGCTTCCTTTACCTGCGCAATGATAGCTTCAACTTCATCTTTATTTTTAATTTCTGTTTTTTTACCATTTTTTCCGTAATACTTAGCAGTCATGGCTTTTTTCTGCCCTTCTGCCTTTAGTGCTGCCTCTAAAGTCCAGTATTCTTCAGGAATAAATGCTTCAATCTCTTCTTCTCGATCACAAATAATTCTAAGTGCTACTGATTGTACTCTTCCGGCACTTAGGCCTCGTTTAACTTTTGCCCACAACACCGGCGAAATACGATATCCCACCATTCTATCCAAAGCTCTTCTTGCCTGCTGAGCATCTACCAGATTCATATTAATTTCTTTTGCATTTTTTAAAGATTCCTTAACAGCTGTTTTGGTAATTTCGTTAAAAGTAATTCGATATACCTTCTTATCTGCCAGCTTCAAGGCTTCATACAAATGCCAGGAAATCGCCTCTCCTTCACGGTCCGGGTCAGTTGCAAGATAAATCTTTTCTGCTTTTTTCACTTCTTTGCGAAGAGCCGCTAAAATATCACCTTTTCCACGGATTGTTATATATTTTGGCTCAAAATCACCTTCCACATCAATCCCCAAACGGCTTTTAGGAAGATCACGTACATGCCCGTTACTAGCCATAACCTCGTAATTTGTGCCTAAAAATTTCTTGATGGTTTTTACCTTTGCCGGTGATTCTACAATCACTAAATATTTTGCCATTTTACGTTCCCCTTATTGACAACATTCATTTTTCCCTTTACAAACTTCTTGTTTTACGTTTTATTTCAGGGTGTCGTCAGACTATTTACACTTATACACTAAATTTTATCTCTGTGCAAGTAGAAATATTCGTGGCAAACAATTTAATTTTTATCCATAAATACATTCGCAATTTGAAATTTCTTCCTCTCGATATTCAAATTCTTTCTTGTTCACTTTATTTATACTATCTTCTTCATTAGCTGTTTTTTGGGGTTTTCGTTGGGACAAAAGAACAATCGTTTCACAATTTGCTGTCCAAGGGAATTGGTCTACTGCAACAGCTCTATCCACTTGATATCCCTTCTCCAAAAAAACTTCCAAATCGCGTATTAGGCTGGTAGGTTTGCAACTAACATAAATCAAACGCTCTACACCATAATCAATAATCTTATCTAATGCCTTAGGGTGGATTCCATCACGTGGTGGGTCTAATATAATAAAATCAGGCTTCTCTTCAATACTATCCAAAACTTTTAATACATCACCGGCAATAAATTCGCAATTGGTCAAACCGTTTAATTCTGCATTCTTTTTAGCCGCTTCTACGGCTTCTTCTACAATTTCCACACCTATTACTTTTTTTGCCACCGGTGCCATCAACTGAGCAATTGTCCCTGTTCCACTATATAAATCATATACAATTTTGTCAGGAGAACCATCTGCATTAGCTGTTCCCAAATCTCCTATATATTCTCGTGCAGTCTGATATAATACTTCTGCTCCTAAAGAGTTCGTTTGGAAAAAGGAGAATGTTGAAATCTTAAATTTTAAACCTAATAATTCTTCATAAAAATAGTCTTGTCCATATAAAATTTCGGTACGATCACTTTTTACTACATCCGCTAGAGAATCATTTTGAATATGAAGAATACCTGCAATTTTCCCCTCTAAGTTTGCTGCCAACAACTGTTCCTTCCAAGATTCCAACATTTCTTTTTCATTCTCTAATATGCTATTTGCCAAAGCATTGATATCTGTTTCTTCTATATTAATAGTATCTTGTTTTATCAATTCTTCCCTTTGGGTAGTTGTAACTAACGCAATCAAAATCTCTTTTGTCTTTACTGCTTTACGAACCAGCAAATGTCTCAAATATCCTTCATGACGGAGTCTGTGATAAAAGCTCAAATCTTTTTCTTTAAAAAACGCTAAGGTCGTTTTTAAAATAGTTCTATAATCTTCATCCACGATTTGGCAATTTTCTACCGGTACCACATCATAAAAACTTCCTCGTTTATGCATACCTAAAGAAAGTGGACCATCTTTTATTTCATCACCAAACGAAAATTCCATTTTATTACGATATTCATATACTGCCGGACTCCCTTTGATTCCTTCAAAAACATATTCTTTCTGTTTTCCATCTAAACAATTACCAAGAAGCTTTTTAATCTGTCCTTCTTTGATTTTCAGCTGTTCTTCGTAAGGTAGTGAAATATACGTACAACCTCCACACACACCAAAATGTGGGCAGGGACTTCCTGTTTCTAACACAGACATTTCCTCAGTTTTCAGTAATCTTCCTTCCGCTTTGCCTTTTCTTACTTTATTCACCATAAAGGTCACTTTCTGACCCGGCAAAGTATTTTTAACGATACACTTTTCTTGTTTTAAAGCACCCTCTTCTTGGCTTGTTTCAACAATAACGACTCCTTTATTAGGAAAATCTACTCTTTCTACAATTCCTGTATATGTATTTCCTTTTTTCATGTCTTCTTCTCCGTTTCTATTTTCTCGCACTAATTTAACGTAAAAAAGGCTGTTGATAATACAACAGCCCTCCATCCGTAAATTATTCTTCTGTATCCTCTTCTTCTGCAGGTGCCTGCTTTGGAATTACAATAGGGTCACAGTCTTCATCCTCAAAAAAATCATCATCGAAATCTTCATCGAATTCATCTTCCAATTCTTCTTCGATTTCTGCGTTAAAATAACGATACACAGCATAAGCAATTGCAGCAACCGCTACTACCGCACCCACGATTGCTAAAATCCAAACGATAGGACAAGATTTCTTTTCTTTTTTTTGTGCGTTGCCTTTTACAATTTCTAAAATTTCATCAACTTTATTCATAGCCGTACCTTCTTTCTTAAAAATACCTGTAGTTATGATACCACTTTTGTATCCTTTTTACTACCTATTTATCAAAAAATTTATGAATTTTTTATGCTATTTTCTCTCATTTTTAACAATCCACAATTTTCCTGATAATTACTCTGTCTTTTTCAATTTTGCAAAGGCTGCATACATTACCTTCTGTCCTGCGCCATCAAATTCTACCGTTACTTGGTAGTCTCTAGGACCTGATTCAATATTTTTTACTGTACCAACGCCATATTTAATATGTTTTACACGGTCTCCTACTCCATAGTCTAAACTACTACTTGTAGGTGCACCCTTACCCAATGCTGTAGCCGCACCTTTGGCAATAAACGGTTTATTTTCCAAAGCCGTGGCTTTAGGTTTTACCACTGCCTTAGGTTTTGCAAATGTCATATTTGAAGATCGAGTAGCTCCCATACCGGCAGACAAAAAAACTGCATCGGTAGTCTGTCCCCCCATTCCAAAGGGTTTTGATTTAAAGGAAAGTCGTTCTGCCGAATCTTCTTTATACACTGCTTCTTTTTTAGGTGCCGGTGATGGACGATTATCCATTAAATTGCTTGGGATTTCTCTTACAAAACGACTCACCGGATTATACTGGGTTTCCCCTCGAATCATACGCATTCTGGCACTGGTTAAGGTCAAATCTTTCATAGCTCGGGTAATACCAACATAAGCCAATCTTCTTTCTTCCTCAATAGCAGTTGGATCTTCATCCATAATAGTCATGTAACTTGGGAAAATTCCATCTTCCATTCCTGCCAAATATACATGTGGAAATTCCAACCCTTTAGCACTGTGCAACGTCATTAACAACACTCGATTATCATCTTCCCGTAATTTATCCACATCTGCCACTAAAGCAACTTCTTCTAAAAACTCACTTAAAGATGGTTCTTCATGACTTTCCTCATAAACCGCTATTTTAGTAATCAACTCATTAATGTTATCGATTCTATCCTGGGCATCTTCATCTTCAGTTTCTTTCAAATAGTCAATATATCCGGTTGTTTCCAATATATCTTCTATCAATTTTTTCAAACCATAAATTTTCACCTTTGTTCTGAAAACCTCAATCATATTGGTAAAAGGTGTTAATTTAGTTCCACTTTTTCCTAACGTATAGATCTGATCCGCTTTACACAAGGCATCAAAAAAACTGATTCCCATCTCGTCGGCATAATCTTGTACTCTGTTTAAAGTTGTTGCTCCAATCCCTCGTTTCGGAATATTGATAATTCGTTTTACTGCCAAATCATCTTTTCCGTTATCAATCGTTTTTAAATATGCAAGCATATCCTTAATTTCTTTTCTGGCATAAAAGTTAGTTCCCCCTACCAATTCATAAGGTATCCCTTCTCTTACAAAACGTTCTTCTAAAATACGAGATTGAGCATTGGTTCGATAAAGAATCGCACAATCTCCAAAATCTGCTTGCATGTCTCTCTTTTTCTTTAAAATTTCAAAGGCAATATATTCCGCTTCTTCAAAAGCAGTATCAAACTGTCTATAATGAAGTCTTTCTCCTGGTCCCTGCTCAGTCCAAAGAGCCTTATCTTTTCGCTCCAAATTATTTTTAATAACCTGGTTTGCTGCATCTAAAATATTTTGAGTAGAACGATAATTTTGCTCTAATTTAATTACCTTTGCATCTGAAAAGACTTTTTCAAAATCCAAAATGTTACTAATATTAGCTCCACGGAATTTATAAATAGATTGGTCATCATCCCCTACCACACATAAATTACGATATTTGGCAGCTAAAATCCTTACCAACTCAAATTGTGCCGTATTGGTATCCTGATATTCATCTACACAAATATACTGAAAACGCTCTTGATAATTTTCTAAAACCTCAGGACAATTTTTAAAAAGTTCTACTGTCTTTACAATTAAATCATCAAAATCCATAGCATTGTTCTTTTTCAATGCATCTTGATATTCCTTATAGACTGCAGCAACTTTTTGACATTTATAATCACCTAAAGCATTTAAAGCATATTCCTCCGGCGTAATTAGTTCATCTTTCGCTTTGGAAATCATCCCCATAAGAGTTCTTTCTTTCAATTGCTTCGTATCAATTTCCAATCGCTTGCAAACTTCCTTCATGATAGTTTTCTGGTCATCTGTATCATAAATTGTAAAACTGGTATCAAAACCCAAACGATCGCTGTGTCGACGCAAAATTCTTACACACATAGAATGGAACGTAGATACCCAAATTTGGTCGGATCCAAATCCGGCAATCTCATCTACTCGACTTCTCATCTCAGCTGCTGCCTTATTGGTAAAGGTAATGGCTAAAATATTCCACGGACGTACTCCCATTTCCTCAATCAAATATGCTATACGGTGTGTTACTACTCTTGTTTTTCCACTTCCAGCTCCTGCAAGGATTAAAAGTGGGCCTTCCGTATGAAACACAGCCTCTTTTTGCTTTGTATTTAATGTATCATATTTACTCATTCATTCTCCTAACAAAAGCCCTGCATGAGCAAGGCTTTTCGTTTTATACTAATTTATTTCCACAATTTCCACAGAAGTTAGCACCATTCGTTGGTGTTCCACAATTTGGACAAAATTTAGGTACTACTCCGCCACCAGCCGGCTGTCCCATTTGACCCCCTACATTCATCTGTTGGCTCATTTGATTCATGTTCATTTGGTTCATGTTCATTTGATTCACCATCTGCTGTCCCATAGCCATTCCCATCTGAAGACCTACCATATCAGTAGCCATTCCGGAACCACTTCCGCCTTTTCCCAAAGCATCCGCCATTGCAATCTGCTGGTATTTATTTACATCTCCTATCATAGCCTGCGCTGCAGCTTTTTCCTGCATCTTCTTAATTTCTTCCGGATAAGAGAAACTTTCAATGGTAAAGTTCGTAATTGCAATTCCCAGCTCGCTCATTTCACTATTTAATTCATCGCAAATACCATCACCGATTTTCTTCGCATCCATCTGAAGATTGAACATATCTCTTCCTTCTTTACCAATCCAACTCATAAGCATTGGATTCAAATCAGTAATAATACGTTCCTTTACTTCATCTACAGTATAAGTCTGACGAATTCCTGCAAGCTTTTCAATCAATACATTATAATCACCAATTTTACAACTAAAAGTACCAAAAGCACGAATTGGCATTCCTCCCGGAAGCCCTGGTGCCTGTAAATTAATCGCATTTTTAGTTCCCCATTTTACTAACACTTCTTTGGTATTTACAAAAAGAACTTCTGCACGAAGTGGAGTATTGAAACCAAATTTAAAACTTTTTAACGTAGTCAGGAAAGGAATAATCTGGGACTCTACTTCATAATTCCCTTCCTCTGTAAAAATTCCTTCTACCTTACCATTATATAAAAAGATTGCATCCTGTCCCGGACGAACAATTAATCTGGAATCTTTTTTAATTTCATCACTCTGAAATTTCCAAAAAAGCGTTCCTTCCTTACTTTCATTCCATTCAATTACACTGGCAAACTGTTTTGAAAAAAATCCCATAACATTACCCTCCTAGATTTTTATTTTCATACCATTCTATAGAAATGGTATCAAGTCTGTCTCATAGTACGAATTATACCATGATTTTAAACTCTAGGAAAGCAATTTATGGGATTTTCAAATTTACCAATTCATGTTTTTCATTCTGATATATTTTGTAATCATTTTACATTGTCAGCAAAGGAAGTATTCACCAAATCTTCATATGGCACTCGTTCTTCCACTACCCCTGCATCCATTAAAATATCTTGTAACAAATCAAAAGCTTCTTTTGTAAAGACCAAATCTGTTTTCCAAGTATCCTGCCCCTGATAACGTTCAATAATTAATGCCAAAGATGTGGCATCCATCTCTTCAAACTGTGGCTGGATTACAGTTGCAATCTCATCTGCCGTATGACTGTTTACATACTCCATTCCTCTTTGTAATCCCCTGGTAAAACTTTCAATCACTTCAGGATTTGCTTCGATATAACTTTTTCGTGCACTAAAAGCAGTATATGGTACGTAACCGGATTCTTCTCCCAAAGACGCCAATACATAGCCATCTCCTTTTTGTTCCAAAGCGGTAGCATGAGGTTCAAATTCTACGGTATATTCTCCCTGCCCACCGGAAAAAGCAGCCGCAGTAGAACCAAAATCAATACTCTGATCCATCTTTACATCCGTGGCCGGATCTAATCCATGCTTTTTCAAAATATATTCAAATACCATCTGTGGCATCCCACCGGCGCGCCCCGCCAAAACTTCTTTTCCTTTTAAATCGGCAAAAGTAAAGTCCTCATAAGGAGTTCTTCCTACCAAAAAGTTGCCTGCTCTTTGAGTTAACTGTGCAAAATTTACAGCATAATCCTCCATACCACCCTGATAAGTATAAATGGTAGATTCCGGTCCCATAAATCCAATATCTGCTTCACCTGAAAGTAAAGCTGTCATTGTTTTGTCTGCACCAAATCCAGTGACTAATGTCACATCCAAACCTTCTTCTGTAAAATATCCTTCTTCTATGGCCACATACATAGGTGCATAAAAAACAGAATGTGCTACTTCATTTAATGTCACTTTCGTGCCTGTAGCCGTGCTTGTTCCGCAACCTGCAAGAAGCGGAAATAACAATGTGATAAGCATACATAATACTAATCCTTTTTTCTTCATAAAATTCTCCTAAAAATTGCTGATAGTATAATATACGCTATTTTTTTGCTAATGTTACTACTCTTCAGTACTATTCTTTATCTTCTTTTTTACAACATTCATCTACCAATTTCTCAATCATTAATTTTTTCATAAACACATCATAACTGAGTAAACATATAAAAGCGAATGTCTTAAAAAACTCTCTGCCCTCTTCCGGTGCCCCCTCAAAGGTTCCTTCTGCAATATGAAATTTTTCTGCAATATCTCTCTTTAAAAAATCAATTGCCCCTTCTTCTAACTGAAATACTTCTTCATAAATATCCTGAAACGCAATTTCTCCCGTATTGCCAAAATACTTTTCTGTAATCTTACCAAGCAGCTCTCCCGTATCGTTTACAGATAAGACACCTTTAAAATAGTAAATTAACAAAAGTAACATAATATGATCCTTGGAATATTTTTTCTTCACTGGTGGTGGAAGTATCTTTGTCTTTGCATAATTGTTAATCATTGTTTTAGTAAACATCTTATCTTCTTCCGGATTTCTAGTAAGATATCGTGTTCTATCGTTGATAAAACTTAAAACTTGATCCATATATAAATCAACACCCGGAATTTCCTCAGGCTTCACATATGCCAGCTGATCTAATTTATTTAATAATTCATCTAATATTTCCTGTCTGTCTTTTTCCATTTCCATTTTCCTTTACGTCTAACTAAAGATAACAAAGAGACTTTCTATATACCATCATATCAACTTCTCTTTCCTATCATCTTATTTCTTCAACATAGCTTTATTTTTTCACAATACATAGTATCAAAAACTACATAAAAAGTCATTCTTTTTTTACAAAACTAATGATAAAATATCTTTTTTTATTAGTAATAAAATACAAAAAAGAATCCATTTTCTTCTTTACTTTAAAACTTTAGTATGTTAAACTTTAGAACAGAGGTGTATCAAAGAATTGAAGTGGAGGTATCCGTAGTGAATAAAAAAATTAAGACAGAAGCCGTAGATTTTTTGTTTGATGCAATTTTACATTTAAAGGACAGAAGTGAATGTTACAGTTTCTTTGAAGATTTATGTACTGTAAATGAACTTCTTTCTCTTTCTCAACGTTTTGAAGTAGCATCCATGTTAAAGGATCATAAAACCTATTTGGAAATTGCTGAAAAAACCGGTGCTTCTACCGCTACTATCAGCCGTGTAAATCGTTCCTTAAATTATGGTAATGATGGCTATGAATTAGTATTTAACAGAATGAATAAAGACACAGAAGAATAGTTTGATAGGGCTGGTTCGAAAACCAGCCCTATTTTTAACTACCTTATTACCCGTTTTACTTTGATTATGAAATATTCATTATTATAATAACATTTCCGTTTTTTCTATGCTTACATCAAATTCAACTTTGACTTCTCCTGCTTGTTGAGAGCTGACAATTAAAGTTGCTTTTTCCTCTTCTCCCTTAGTTTTGATATAAGTCCCTCCCATACCACCTTTTAGAGATATTACCTTAGGTCCAATAATTTCTACCGGTCCTTCTACTGATAAATACAACGGTTCATTATAAAAATGTAGAAGATTCTTATTTTCATCTAACATCCGAAAACGCACTGCCGCCACATCATAGCTCTTCGTTTCTAATAAATTCACATGATCTACACGCACTTCTAGTTGCATCTTTTTCATTGGTTCTTTAACTACTGTAGCCACGGTCCTGCCATTCTTTATAGCTTCAAATCGATATTGTGTACTGGTACCACCCCAATCTCCAACGTATTTAGTATAAATCATCTCCATTTCAGCCATATCCATTCCATGAAAAATCATCATTTTAGCAGCTGTCACCACAGTTTTTAAGGGTAGATTTCCCATTCCATTGATGGCAAAGGAGTTCAGTGCTTTCGTTAATTCTTTTGCCACTTTAGATGAAAATCTTTCCTCTTTTTCTATCCCATCACCGATAAAATCATCTAATAAAATAGGACCATGTTCCAAATGCTTACAAAAACTATCTTCTTTCTTATATTCCTTTATAAAACGATTATTTTTATACATTTTCACACTGTCTGCATTAGTAAAAATCCAATTCTTCCCACGACTACTGGCAGGATGTTCCCCTATATCCATAGAAGTACTCAACGTCAAAATCGGCTGTTCCCCTTGTTGTGAAGCATAGACAGATGCCGCCAATTTAGGATTCCTGAACATATCCAGAACTCCATGATAGCAAATACGGTCTCCGCTACCAAAATCTTTGTGAGTATTATAGTCTGCCATACACCATCCAAAGCTTCCTGCAATATCTTCCTCGCCTGCCACAGCATTCAAAACTCTGGCATGACGAAGGGCATGTTCTGTTCGATGTTCTTCCCAATCAAAAGATTTGGTAGGATACATATGACCATTGTATTCTGTAATCAAGTATGGTTTTTCAGTGTCAGAAGTAACATTTTTCTTAGGCTCGCAGCCTACATTTTTTCCCGAATGTACAAAATCATTGTATGTATATACGTCTTCTAACAAACTGCTTTTTTTATGCCGTCTTACTCCTCCAGTCGCTCGATATGGATCCAATACTTTAGCTTCTTTGTTCGTTCTTATATAAAATTCATCGTCATCCGCAGATTCGTTGATTCGCACACCCCAAAGAATAATGGATGGATGATTGCGGTATTGCAGTACCATATCCTTTACATTCTTGACTGCCTGATTTTTCCACGATTCATCACCTATATACTGCCATCCTGGAATTTCAGTAAATACCAATAATCCCAATTCATCACATCTATGAATAAAATCTTGCGATTGAGGATAGTGGGAAGTTCGTACCGCATTTAATCCTAATTCTTTTTTTAAGATATCGGCATCATTTCTTTGTATAGAAGCGGGCATAGCATACCCTACATAAGGATAGCTTTGGTGTCTGTTTAATCCTCGAATACGAATTTTGCGATCATTTAAATAAAATCCATTTTTTTGAAATCTTGCTTTTCGGAATCCAAAAATAACTTTAGATTCATCTAGAAGTGTTTCCTCCTTAAAAAGTTGCGTATTTATTTCATACAACACCGGATTTTGCACATCCCAAAGCTGAACATCCTTTAATTTCCATTGCAGATGAAAATAACCATCCGAGTCAATTTCTGCATCCATTGCATTTACCGGAACTGCTTTTTCGAAAACATATTCTTTTCTTTGCTCTATATTTTTGTACTCGCCTAAAAAAGCCTCCTGATGTTCAAACAAGTTTACTGTTTGTCGAAGCATAAAATACTCTTCCTCATGCTTCAACTTTAATTTCGTATATAAAATTACATTCCCTGTTCTTAAAACTTTTATTTTACTACTTTGATCTTTTTCTATTTTTTGCATTGTACATTGTATCTTTTGTACATCTTCATGCAAAAAAACTTCTTGCAAGTAATTTTCTTCTTTCAGTTCTAAATACACATCCCTATAAATACCACCATAGGTCATATAATCAATCACATTTCCAAAGGGAGGAATATTCAAATCTTCTCTGCTGTCTACTTTTACCGTAATAAGATTTTTTTCTCCGTAAACCACAAGCTTAGAAATATCTAATGTAAATGCTGTATATCCGCAAAAATGTTCTCCTGCTTTTATTTCATTGATAAACACTTCACATCCATGTGCAACTCCTTCAAAAGTTAACAATAATTGCTTTTTTTCCCATTCCTTTGGTATTAATATGAATTTTCGATATCCGGATAGCATTTGATAATCTTCTTCATCAAAATAGTGAAAAGGTAATTCTTTGCAGGTATGAGGTATTCTCACCTCCTGCATATGACTGTCCTGATACTCCTTTTTTATCATTTCATCATTGTATTCCTTGCAGAATTTCCAATCATTATTTAAGTAATATCTGTTTTTCATTCTTTATCACCCACCTAAACCAATGTCCGCCCATAAAATGGACGGACACAAAATCTCATCTTTCTTATTACGTTTATCCCGCTATAACAAGCTTTTGTCTATTTCTGATAATTACACCCTTTCATATTTTACAAAAGCATAGGTGGTATCAAAATAACTCTGTTCATCACTTTCAGCTGTGACTTTCCATGCCGGATCTGCATCCAAATTTGGAAAGAACGCATCTGCTTCATAACTTCTATCAATCTTTGTTACATGAGCTACTTTACAGTAAGGAAGTAATTGACGATATACTGTCTCTCCACCAATAATATAAATATCTTCCGATGAATAATTTTTTAACTCATCTAAAAGTTCTTCCAAAGAATGTACTACAATGGCATCCTTTACCTCATAGTCTGCTTTTGTAGATAAAATAATATTGGTTCTGTTTTTTAAGGGCTGCCCGTTAGGAAAGGTTTCTAATGTCTTTCTTCCCAGCACAACCACCTTTCCGGTCGTTTCCTGGCGAAACATTTTCATATCTGCCGGAATACGAATCAACAATTCATTCTTATACCCAATGGCCCAATTTTCATCTACGGCAACAATCAAGTTCATGTTAAGCTCCCCTCTTTTTCTTTTATCACTAAACTTCTAAATTGCAATCGGAATATCTTTCACCTGTTCACCTGTAACATAATTTTCTACAGATACATCATGACGTGTAAATTGATAAAAATCTTTAATCTCCGGATTTAAAGTGAACTTTGGTGCATCATAGGTAGGTCTGGTAATCAACTCTTCAATAATTGGAATATGTCTGTCATAAATATGGGCATCCGCAATTACATGTACTAATTCTCCCACATTCATATCACATACCTGAGCCAACATATGCACCAACACAGAATACTGAACTACATTCCAGTTATTAGCTGCTAAAATATCCTGAGAACGTTGGTTCAAAATTGCATTTAAAGTTAATTTATCTTCTCCTTTTCTCTGAGTCACGTTAAAGGTCATGCTATAAGCACAAGGGTATAAATTCATCTCATGCAAATCCTGATGAACATAAATATTTGTCATAATACGTCGACTGAATGGATTATTCTTCAAATCATAAATCACTCTGTCAACCTGATCCATCATTCCCTCTTTGTACTGATGCTTCACTCCCATTTGATAGCCATACGCTTTTCCGATGGATCCGTCCGGATCTGCCCATTCATCCCAAATATGACTATTTAAATCATTAATATTATTAGATTTCTGTTGCCAAATCCAAAGCATTTCATCTGTGGCAGATTTTAATGCTGTCCGCCGAAGGGTTAACAATGGAAACTCTTCTCTTAAGTCATAACGGTTTACCACACCAAATTTTTTTATCGTATAGGCAGGGGTGCCATCCGGCCATTTCGGTCTTACCTTTTCACCTTCGGTACTAGTGCCATTTTCTAAAATATCTTTGCACATATTAATAAAAATCTGATCTGCTAAACTCATCTTTTGATTGTTCTCCTCTTGTTTCTTATTTTCCTTACACTATCAATTCTTGGTTTCCCAATTACGATAATATATTTTTATCTTCCTAACTTTATCTTAACCTTATCTTTCCCATTTATCACAAAGGGAATTAATCTGATCTGCAAATTTTGCCAAATCCTTGTTGGCTCCGCCTTCATTCTTTCCAATGACAACCAATAAACGCTGTCCGGCTGCCAATAATCTTGAGAATACATCGGAAGCATGTTTTGCCTTTGGTTTCTTTTCTACAGGTCGTGCCACTTCCTCTACAATAAATCTTCCGGCAATCAAATCAAACCTGGTTCCACTATAGGGAGCATACGCATCGATACCATATTCCTGCTTGAGGCATTTCGTAAACGATTCACATACCAAATCTTCACCGTGTACCACAAATACCTTCTGTGGTTTTCGTTGAAATCCCTGCACCCATTTTAACAGACCACCTTTATCTGCATGACCACTGATTCCTGCTAATCTGGTAATATTAGCCCTAACCTCAATCGTTTCTCCGAATAATCTTACTTCTTCCACACCATCTACCAGCATTCTTCCCAAGGTACCAACTGCCTGGTAACCTACAAACAATACCGTACATTCCGGACGCCATAAATTGTGTTTTAAATGGTGGCGAATACGTCCTGCCTCACACATTCCCGATGCTGAAATAATCACTTTAGGTTTGTCATCAAAGTTTATTGCTTTAGATTCATCGCTGGTAATAGACAATCGCAGCCCCGGAAAAGCAATAGGATTAATCCCCTTTTGTACCAATTCCATGGCTTCTTCATCATAACAGGAATATACATTGTGATGAAAAATTCCCGTAGCTTCTACAGCCAAAGGACTATCTACAAAAACCTCAAATCCTTGATATCCTTGGATTAGATTTTTTTCTTTAATCTGTCGTAAAAAATACAACATTTCCTGGGTTCTTCCTACTGCAAAAGAAGGAATCACTACATTTCCACCTTTATCAAAGGTGTCTTGTATAATCAATGACAATTCTTTTACATAATCAGGTCGTTCCACAGAGTGATAACGATCTCCGTAGGTAGACTCCATAATCACATAATCTGCTTCTTCGGTAAGAGCCGGATCCTTAATTAATGGCTGATTTATATTACCTATGTCACCGGAAAATACAAGTTTTTTTGTAATTCCATCTTCTGTCAACCATACTTCAATGCTGGAGGATCCTAACAAATGTCCAATATCGGTAAAACGAATTCTAATATTTTCATCTACCTCAATCTCTTTATCGTAAGGACAAGGTATAATACGTTTAATAGTACCATCTGCATCTTCCATATTATACAATGGTTCTGTAACCTGTAATTTGGCACTTCTTTGAGCTTTTCTATTTTTCCACTCAGCTTCCTGCATCTGAATATGTGCACAATCACGAAGCATGATACTACACAAATCAGCACTGGCCTCAGTCATATAAATTTGCCCACGGAATCCTCTTGCGTACAACAACGGTAAATATCCCGAATGGTCCACATGAGCATGTGTAAGAAAAACATAATCTATCATGGCAGAATCAACCGGCAAATCAACATTTTCAAAATAATTAATACCTTGCTCCATTCCATAGTCCACTAAAATATGTTTTTTCCCTACATTCAGATAGTGACAACTTCCTGTAACCTCATGGGTTGCTCCAATAAACATCAGTTCCATAAAAACACCTCCCGAGATGGTTGCTATGTGTATATGTTATTCTTAACTCTATTATACACCATTTTGCGTTATATAGGTCTATTCTCATATATTTTATAAAGACTTTTCACAATATTTTATTTCAAAGCATTGGCTGTCATATAGAAATGATGATAAATCCCCTTTAATTCCAATAAACTTTCATGATTTCCTTCTTCTACAATTCCTTCTTCCGTTAATACTAATATACGATCTGAATTTTTAATACTGCTTAATCTATGAGCAATAGTTAAAGTCGTTCGCCCCTCTGACAATTTTGCTAAAGATTTGGCTACAGCAAATTCACTTTCGTTATCCAAAGCAGAAGTTGCCTCATCTAAAATAATCATAGGTGGGTTTTTCAAAAACACTCTGGCAATACTAATACGCTGCTTTTGTCCCCCGGATAATTTTACTCCTCGCTCTCCTACATAGGTATCATATCCATCCTTTAATTTTTCAATAAATTCATGAGCTCCTGCCTGTTGTGCTGCAGCCATTACTTCCTCTTTGGTTGCTCCCTGTTTTCCGTAAGCAATATTCTCATAAATGGTGCCGGAAAATAAATATACATCTTGTTGTACCATTCCAATGTTCTGACGAAGACTTTTTAAAGTAAACTTCTTTATATTTTCTCCATCGATATAAATATTTCCCTTCGTCACATCATAAAATCTTGGAATCAAATTACAAAGAGTCGTTTTTCCCCCACCACTGGGACCTACAATCGCAACCTTTTCTCCTGCTTTGATTTCCAAATTCAAGCTATGGAAAACTTGGTTATGATCGTCCGGATATTCAAATTCAACATTCTCAAATACAATATTTCCTTTGGGATTTTCCATTTCTTTGGCATCCGGTTCATCAAAAATCTCAATATCAGCATCCATAATCTGTAAAAATCTTTCAATTCCCGTCATACCTCTTTGAAACTGTTCTGCAAATTCAATAATTCTTCGAATGGTAGCAATCAAGGTCGTCACATATAACATATAAGCTACCAAATCTCCCGGTGATATCATTTCTTTTACCATGAAAACACCACCGGCTACCAACACACTTAAATACATTAATCCGTCAAAGACTTTTACACCAATTTGAAACTGTGACATATAGCGATATGAAACTCTTTTGATATCCAAAAATTTTGAATTGTCTACCTCGAATTTTGCTTTTTCCACATCTTCATTGGCAAAAGCCTTTACTACCTTATGTCCCAATAAACTATCTTCAATTCTGGCATTTAATTCTCCAATATGACTTCTTTGTTTTCGAAATACACTTTTCATTCTAAAATTCAATTTCATGCAAACAAAAAACATTAATGGCAGAATCAAAAAAATTATCACAGTCAATCCCACGTTTACTTTTGTCAAAATAATAAAAGAAACCACAATTTTGATTCCTGCAATAAAAAATTCTTCCGGACAATGGTGTGCAAACTCCGTTACATCAAATAAATCATTGGTAATGCGACCCATAATCTGTCCCACTTTTGTGTTGTTATAATAAGTATCAGAAAGCTTCTGTAAATGACAATAAGCATCCCTTCTCATATCTGTTTCTATGGAAGCACCCATCACATGCCCCATATCAGCCATATAATAACCTGCCGCACATTCAATGATTCGAAGCAACAAATACAAAATTCCCAATCTTACAATGGTGTTTACCGAAAGCGCTGCCAAATTGGATATTCCCTCATTCGTAATGTAACGCATAATCAATGGTAAAATCAGTTCACAAAGAGTAGTAAGCGCTGCACAAAACAAATCCATAAACAAAACAAATTTATAATTCTTAAAATAAGGAGAAAATCGTTGTAATAATTCTTTGCTCTCATATGTTTTTTCCTCTTTCCGCATAATACCCTCCTTAGATTGAATTTTAAAACTAATTTTTCAAAAATTTGATAAAAAACTATACGCTACAATTCTACAACATATTCCTAAAAAACAAAAGAAGCAAAAATTCAGTTAAAATTCACATTTTTTTCATATTCACTTTTCTTATTTTATGTTATACTTGAGTCTATCGTGGGATTTTTATATATCTATCCTTCCCACATTTAACAGTAATTTTACAGGAGATTATGAAAAATGAGCGAAAACAACATGACTAAAAGTCAGGCAAAACGAAAAGCCAGACAAGAAGCAAACCAAAAAGCAAAACGCGAAGCAAAGCGTACTGCCCTCACAAGTAACCTTCTTATTGTTCTTGTGATTGTTCTTTTTGCTGCCGGAATTGGTTCTTTTGTTTATTACAAAATGACCACAACTCAATCCAGTAGCGATTACAGTGCCTTCTTAAACGAAGATGGAACTTTAAAAAATGTAAATCCAACCGATTACATTACACCAATTGATTACAAAAACATTGTGGTACCTCAATCAGAAGTTGAATACACAGAAGATGAAATGTCTGCAGAAATTAATTCTCTTCTTACTTCTAACAAAGTTCCCTCCACAGATACTACTCTTACTGCAGTTGAAGGAGATACCTTAAATATTGATTATGTAGGTACTGTAGACGGTGTAGAATTTGAAGGTGGAAGCACTGACGGTGCAGGTACTGATTTAGTACTTGGATCCGGTTCTTATGTTGATGATTTTGAAGAACAGTTATATGGTTCTCATCCAGGTGACAAAGTGACCGTAGAAGTAACTTTCCCGGAAGATTATTCTTCTGAAGATTTACAGGGAAAAGATGCTGTATTTGAAGTTACAGTAAACAGCCTCTACGTTCTTCCTGATTTTACAGATGAATTTGTTGCTGAACACTTAAGTGATTATGCCACTACTGTAGAAGAATATAAAGAATATTTAAAAACAACTCAGGAAGCTACTAAGTTGCAGAATTATCTTGTAACTTATATTAATGACAATGCTTCTGCTTCTTCTTACAATACAGATCACTTAAAATACTTAAAAGGAATTATCAAATATGATCACGAATCCTATTATAATTCCTATAACCAGGCTATGATGGCATATACCGGAACTCCTATTTATAATAATTTTTCAGATTTTACGGGAATGTCTAATAAAGAATTTGAAACTTATTTAGATGAACAGAGCCGCAGTCGTGCGACTATCGATATGACATACCAGTACATCTTTACAGATGCCGGTCTTACCATTAGTGATGAAGACTATCAGGAAACTGCAAATTCTATTGCTTCTACCACATCAGATGTTTATGGTAAAAATTATATTATGCAGATGACTCTACAGAAAATGGTAATTTCCTACTTAATGGATCATGCAACTGTAGAATAAAAGAAACGGGGATTTTGATTTTTTCAAAATCCCCGTTTTTTACCAGTTCTTTCGTAATCCTTTCGGATAATGATTTTTCATGATTCCTCCGGCAAGTTTTCCCCAGCCCAAACTATATCCATCTACCGTAATCAAATACCAACCTTTTTCTCCATTTGCTGCAAAAGTTTGTCCTGACAAATATTGTTTACTCTCTAAACTTCCACTCTTTAAATCCCAAGTATATCTGACTTCTTTAGGTTTTAAAGCTAATGCTAGTGCATGTGATGGTTCAAATCGTTTCTTTTTCATTGTTCCAAGATGTAATCCCGGACGAAGTACCTTTAATCCTTTCAATGCAGGCATATTGGCAGGCATAGCATACAACTGTTCTCCAAACATCATACATTCTTGTTCCATATGAATTTTTAAAAATTCATTTTCAAAATCCCTGTATTCTCTGTATTCTTTTTCATTGATTGCTTTTTCAAATCCATTTTTAGGCAACGGCTTATGCTCTTCTTCTAATATACCGTCTTTTTCCAACACAGCTATAAAATGGCCTTCTCCATCTAATTTATGTGGCCACAGACGGATTGTTTTTTCTAATCCTTCTGCTTCCACTTTAGAATATTTAGGTTCTCCTGCAGACATGTTTCCTTTTTTCTCCACTTCTATCAAATGAAATTGAGGATATTTTTGCAAGAAACGGGCCATACATTCTTCATTTTCTGCCGGTGCAAAAGTACATGTAGAATAACAGATTCTACCTCCCGGTCGAAGCATCTTAGCCACTTCCTCTAAAATCTCATCTTGTCTGTCAGCACACATTTGTACATTCTCCGGACTCCACTCATCCAAAGCCTCTTCATTTTTTCGGAACATACCCTCTCCTGAGCAAGGTGCATCCACTAAAATTTTATCAAAGTACCCCGGAAAGGCAGCTGATAAGCGCTGTGGTGTTTCATTTGTGACCAATGCGTTTTTCACTCCCATTCTTTCAATATTTTCAGATAAAATCTTTGCTCTCTGAGGATGAATTTCATTGCAAATCAATAATCCATCCCCTTGCAAAAAACCTGCAATCTGGGTTGTTTTTCCTCCCGGTGCAGCACATAAATCCAATATATACTCTCCCGGCTTGATTTCCAAATATTCCACAACAGACATGGCACTGGGTTCCTGGATATAATAAAGCCCCGCTTCATGATACTCGTGTTTTCCCGGCTGTATATCATTTTCATAATAATAGCCGGTTGTTGCCCATGGCACTGGTGTTAATGCAAAAGGCATCAAATCTTCAAATTCAGTTTTTCCTATTTTTAGAGGGTTTCTACGCAATGCATGAAATCTTGGTTTTTCAAAACCACTCAAAAAAGAATCATACTCTTCTTGGAGCATTTCTTGCATTCGTTTTTGAAATTCTATGGGAAGCATCCTTTCTCTCCTATTATCTGTTCTTATTTATTCTTCTGATACTGTTATTTTTTTGATTAAATCTTCGGTCATATATTCTTTCAAAGTTACTTTATCATGCAAAGTTTTTTCCATATGTTGCTCTTGAAAAAGTTCTTTACTTCTTTTTATTTCTTCTTGTAAATCATTGGCTGATAGAAGTCCACATCCCTGTCCTCGAATAATCACCTGTTCCAATCCATCTGAAGTTGCCACTGTAATGGTATATTCTTTGGCATGCTGATGAGCAAATTTTTCAATGTATTGGTCCGCAGTCTCTGCTTCTTTAGTAAATACTACACGAATATTATGATAATCCCAAACCTCTACCGGATGTCCTTTCAGACGGTAAGCATCAAAAACCACCATTACCTGACATCCTTTCATAGCTGAGTAATCACATAAAATATCCTGTAATTTTCCCCTGGCACCATCTAAATTTACCTCTGCCAATTCCTTCAATTCTTTCCATGCATAAATAATATTATAACCATCTACTAAAAGATACGCTTCTTTTTTCGGTGTTCCTTTGTAAACTCTAGTTACCGGGGCATCCTGCTTTTTATTTTTATATCGATTCCATCCCTGAGGAGCAACATAATCTCCACCTTTTTTATTTGCACCGTAAGTACGCTGTAAAATAGCATCTATTTCTTCAGTTCCTATGCTCCTGGAAGCTTCCCGCTTCACTGCCTTTCTTTCCAAAGCTTCCTGACGATTTGAGGATTCTTCTTTCTGATAAACCAACGGCAGATGCATATGCTCTTCCACTTCCGTCCAATCTACTGTAATTCCTGCACCATGACTGCAAAATACACTACCGCAAGGATTTTCCAAATCTCGATCCGGATCATATCCTAGCGTTTCTAATACTTCCGGCGTATTATGACAAGGCTCATATCCTTTTAATCGACATTCCAAACGTCCTAAACCTTTCGTGTATGCCAATACTTCTCTTTGATATTCCTGCATTGTAATTACCGGACAAGTACCATACAATACCGTCATATCATTATCCCAGGTATTCTGATTTTCGGAAATCGCAATATCTCCACTCATTTTCTGCACATCAGACATCGCCCGTCCTACCAAAGATGTTGGTATTTCCAACGTAAATTCATATACCGGCTCTAACAATACTGAATTAGCTTTTCTAAGTCCTTGTCGAACAGCACGATACGTTGCTTGTCTGAAGTCACCACCCTCGGTATGCTTTGCATGAGCTTTCCCTGTTAAAATAGTATATTTAATATCTGTAACAGCAGCTCCTGCCAAAACACCCACATGCTGTTTTTCCAGTAAATGCGTAGCAATCAAACGTTGCCAATTTTTATCTAATATATCTTCACTACAGACAGTATCTATCTGCACCCCACTTCCTGTAGGAAGCGGCTCCAATAATAAATGTACTTCCGCATAATGACGCAAAGGTTCAAAATGTCCCACACCTTCTACGACATCATCAATCGTTTCCTTATATACAATATGTCCACTGCCAAAACCAACTTCCATCTGAAAACGATCCAAAATCAATTGCTTTAATACTTCAATTTGAATATCTCCCATTACTTTAATATGAATTTCATTGATTTTTTCTATCCATGAAATTTGCAATCCGGGATCTTCTTCTGCCAATATTTGTAATTTTTCATATGCCTGATGTACATTCACATTTTCCGAAAGTTCTACACGATAAGTTAATACAGCCTCCATCGTAGAAATCGTATCTTCTTTTTCTTCTCCTAATGCTTGTCCTGCATATGTATGCTCTAATCCGGTGACAGAACAAATCTGCCCTGCAATAACTTCATCTTTTCTATCAAAAATAGTCCCCGAATAAATTCGAAGCTGATCTACTTTTTCGCTCCACTCCTGATGTTCTCTGCTTTTCCCATTGACTACTTGTTTTACTTTAAGATTTCCACCTGTTATTTTCATATAGGTTAAACGATTGTTTTGTCCGTCTCTTCCAATTTTAAATACCCTGGCTCCAAAACTATCCGGATATTCTTTCTCCATCACGTACTCTTTAACAATATCTAATAAACTATCTACTCCTATATTTTTTAAGGCGGAACCGAAAATGCATGGATAAACCTTTCGTTCCATTATTAACGATTGAATGTTCCTTTTCGTCGGATTATTTCCTTCAAGAAAATTCTCCATTAAAACTTCATCACGAACTGCGATTTCTTCCCAAAAAGATTCTCCCTCTTGTCCAAATTCCACACAATCCATGCTCAACTTACTCTTTAATTGTTGTAATAAAGATACTTTTTCATTTCCCGGCTGATCCATTTTATTAATGAATAAAAATACTGGAATATGATATCTTTCCAATAATTTCCATAATGTTTTCGTATGACTTTGAACTCCATCCGTTCCATTAATAACCAAAATGGCATAATCCAATACTTGTAGGGAACGTTCCATTTCCATACTAAAATCTACATGTCCGGGTGTATCCAAAAGTGTAATTCCATATTCTCCTAAATTAAAACAGGCCTGTTTTGAAAAAATGGTAATTCCACGTTCTTTTTCTAAACTATGATGGTCTAAAAAAGTATCCTGATGGTCTACACGTCCAACTTTTTTAGTTGCTCCACATTGGTATAAAATCTGTTCTGATAAAGTAGTCTTGCCTGCATCCACATGGGCAAGAATCCCCATCACTATATGTTTTGTTTTCATTAAAACCTCTTTTTATTCATTTTCCGATTTCACAGACATTTGGAATAAAACCATCCCTGCTACAAAAAATAAAGCAACAACTCCCACGCCTTTATTTAAGCTTCCGGTTAACTGAGACACACCACCTACTACTGCAGTTCCAAGAAAGGATGCACCTTTACCACAAATATCCATAAGTCCAAAATATTCTCCCGCTTTTTGTGCCGGAATAATTTTAGTATAATAAGAACGGGATAAAGCCTGAATTCCCCCCTGAAACATTCCTACTAACACTGCCAACGCAAAAAATTGTACTTGATTAGATAAAAAGTAAGCAAAAACTGCAATTCCAAAATAAGACGTAATACAAACACTAATCAATCGTGCTGTACTGTATTTTTTCGCTAATCTTCCAAACAAAATAGCAAATGGAAATGCCACAATCTGGGTCACCAGCAAAGCAATCAAAAGTCCGGTACTATCAAGTCCTAATGCGGCTCCATAAGCTGTTGCCATATCAATAATCGTATATACGCCATCAATATAAAAGAAAAATGCCAGCAAAAACAAAAATGTCTTTTTTTCCTTTTTCACATTTAGTAAAGTTTTTCCTAAACGTTTAAAACTGCCCAAAACCATATTTTTTTGTTTCTCAACAAAGTATATTTGCCTATATGTTTTCAAAAGTGGTAACGACATTAACACCCACCATGCTGCAGTTAGTAAAAGTGCAATAGTCATAGCAGTAGGCATCGAAATCCCAATAAAATCTGAACAAAGTACAATTGCAAGACAAACAATAAAAGGAATGCAGCTTCCAATATAACCTAATGCATATCCCAAGGATGAGACCTGGTCAATTTTTTCTTCTGTTGTCACATCAATTAACATAGAATCATAAAAAATCAAACTGCTGGAATATCCCACTTTTGCAATTAATAAAATGATTAAAAATACCAGCCACTGTTTTGCAAACCCTAAGCAAACACAACCGAATGCTCCGAGTATCAATGAAGTTATAAAAACCGGTTTCTTCATACCTTTATTATCAGCAATGGCACCACATATGGGTCCCAATATTGCTACAATTAAAGTGGCTATCGATGCCGCATATCCCCAATATGCCATATATTCAACCTCGGTTAATCCTCCCGATTCAGCTAAATAGTTAAAATAAATAGGCATAATAGAAGCCATCAACATGGTAAAGGCTGAATTGCCAATATCATAAAGAATCCAATTTTTTTCTTCCTTTGTAAATTTCATACAAACTATTCCCTTCCTACTCTCGGTAATTCAGAATCAAAACTATATTTATATACTTCATTCAATTCCAATTCTTTGTTCAGATACAATGGATATTCCTGAATCAATTGAACCGCCAAGCCTTTGGCATCTTCATATAAATCCAACAATCTTTCCACAGTCTTATCACACTCATGATTTTTTTCCACATTTATCATTAATCCGCCAAAATCTTCATATTTTCCTACTAGTTTCAATCCTTTTGCAAAAATCCAACGTTTGAATTTTCCTGGTGCTACCAGAAAATTCAAATAAAAAATCATGTCTTTAATTGTTTTTTCAATTTCTTTCGCTGTAATCCCTGGAAAAAAGTCCTTGATTACCTCTGCATTTTCCCTGTTACTTACTAAGTGCTTTGTCAAAATCGTACTTAATGGATCTTTTCCATCGCGCACCAGCATTTCACGATCCAGCTCTGCCTCAATCTCCAAATGGCTTGCAATTCCTGTGGCTTCAAAAGCATTCACACATCCGTGACAAGAAACATCCAAGGAGTAATGGCACAAAAATCCAAAAATGTAGGCCAAATGTGCATGACTCATCTGCTTATCTATAATAACTTTTGCTGCACGACGAAACACATATCTGCCGGAATATTCATGCAATCCAAAACCTGTAGTATTTATCTTATTTTTCTTCAAAGCATTATAGTAAAACAATAAATCAGGACCGTGTAACCCCAAATCAAATAATTGTGGATAGTCATTTACAATTGCTAAAATATCCTTTGGCAACTTTACTTTTACCTCTTGCCCAAATTTATAATGTGCATATGATGTTGGCATAGTTTCCTTCTATGATGCATTTTAAAATGCACCATATACTCCTTTTCAATTATCCTATAACCTTTTTATTTTACCATTCTGTTTACTCTCATGCAATAAAAAAGAGCTATGATAATATCATAGCTCTTAATATTGTCGTCATATTTCTTTTTATGTATATCACTAATAACTAGATAACAAACTGTTCCATCATTTGAACCATCGTAGCCACCTGCGCAGTTTGTTCTTCACTGACTGCTGCAGTTTCTTCACTTGTCGCAGAGTTATTATCTACAATTTCTGCTACTCTTGCTACGTTATCATCAATCTTCTTCATGTTAGCTGCTTCTTCTCTAAGTTCAACTGCCATTTTTTCCATCATGTCAGTTGCCTGTTTTGCTCCGGTCATTACCTCAACCATACTTTCTGCAGTTACGTCTGCATAAGCAATACCCTTCTGAACAGCTTCCACTGTAGTATCGATTAATTTTCTTGTTTCACCAGCTGCATTTGCAGATTCTTCTGCCAAATTCTTAACTTGTTCTGCTACTACCGCAAATCCACGTCCTGCTTCTCCTGCACGTGCTGCTTCGATTGCAGCATTCAAAGAAAGAAGATTTGTCTGGTTAGCAATATCTTCAATGGTACCGATAATTGTACGAATTTCGTTAGAACATTTTTCAATATCACCAATGGCAAGTTTTAATTCCTGCATCTTTTCATTACCATCTAATAATGCTTCTCCGGCTGCAGAAGAAATTTTTACTGTATCCTGTGCTTCTTCAGCTTTTGCTTCCATGGATGCTGCCATTTCATCAACCATTTCTGCAACTTCCTGCATCTTAGCTGCCTGCACGGTACTTCCATCTGCCAAATCCATCGCCGCTTTTGCAAGCTGTTCGGAACCACCATCAATTTCCTGAGCTGTATCACGGATAGTATTTAAGATTCCTCTCATTTCCTTAATAATTTCTTCTAAAGAATCTTTAATTTTAATAAATTCACCAACGTAAGTTGCATCTAATTTCACTCTGAAATTTCCATGCCCCATTTCGCCTAATACATTTGAAATTTCATTAATCATATTCATGAAGCTTTCTTTCATAAATGCCAAAGCTCCAACCATACGTCCCACTTCACTGTTATTAGCTTTCATATCGCCTAAATCCACATGAAGATTACCTTTTGCCAATTCTTCCAAGGATGCAGAAACAGAGATAATTGGATTTAATAATTCTTTTCTTGCAAAATTGATAGTAAGCAAAATCATATAAATGATTGCAAGAATTGTAATAACGAATATGACTTCACAAACAATTACAATAATGTTTAAAATCTGTACATAAAGAGCAATTCTATTCTGAATCGTATCAATTGCAGTATCTGTCTGTGCACTGATTTTATTCGCTGTCTCTGTATAAACATCACCAAACACAGCTTCTATCGCTTTTATCTGATTGCCTGCCTTTACCTGTGCCATTGCTTCCTCTTCCAAAGGCACTAAACCTTGAGACATAGAAGCTATACTTTCTAACATTGCCCATTCATTATCTTTTACATCATTTTCCTGTAATCCGGCCCAAGCAATATCACGATTTTTGTCTTCATTTAATTCTTTAAAATAATTGTTATAATAAGTTTCATCTCCGGTAACCGCATAAGACTGTACTGCTGTTGTCAAATTCTTAGAACCCATACGATACTGATTCAAGAACATTGTGGTTTCCAACTGTTCTGCATAAGTAGCACGGGAATGTGCAGTAAGATAAATAAATGCTAAAAGCATAAATACTGATACCCCTACTATTGTATACATCTTCTTGGTAAGATCTTTCAATCTGGCTTCCTGACTCAATTTTTTATCAAGACCATTGTCTACTGCCATATCCTTTTTCTTTGTTTCTTTTGCCATATTTCATCCCTCCGTACATTAGTTTGAGTCTTCCTCAGCTTTTCTTAGCCACTCACTTGTTGTTCTCAATTACTATAGCAAAAACTCGTTGGAATAATTTTACTCTTATTTATATAACAAGTCAACCAATTCATGGGCATTTTCGCTAAGAAAAAAATATTTTTTTCCGTTTTTTTATTACTTTTGTACTTCCTTTTAACAACATCCTTTTCTTGTTATGTTGATTTTGTTGAAAAACTATCTCTGAGGCACAAAGTTCCCCATCCTACTTTATCATTCGGATAACTGCTTTCTCCTCGTATTATTTTTGCCCCTTTTCGTAAATAAGCTTTCACTTTTTCTCCATACATATAAGAATCATTCCCTTGTACAATCCCCCATTCCATCAAAAGAGCCACACTCCCTGCAACGATAGGAGTTGCGAAAGAAGTTCCTGTATAACTCTCACTTCCTCCTCCTGCTTTTGAAGCTAAAATTCCAACTCCCGGTGCTGCCAAATCCGGTTTTCTTCCTTCCCCTGCAAGATAGCCAAATCCCCCCTGTCTTCCTCTTCCTGAGAAATCTGCATAAGCCTCTAAAATATCATTATATGCTGCTACGGATATTACCCTCTCTGCCGTAGCCGGAAGTGTCATAGTCAACTCGGGACTAGGACGAAAAAAGCGAGTACCTGCATTTCTTTGTAGAGCAGAGGGAAGATATAACTGTACCTCACCATCAATCACTCTTTCTTCTTTTATACGAAATGTCCAAATACCAGAATTAACATATTGATTTATAGCCAAAAAAACAAAAAAAATTTCCTGTTTTGTACTGTAAGGCGTCGGAACCCCTACATAAACCAACACTTTGGTTTCGGCAAATTTAAACTCCTGTTTTCCGGGAGCATTTTCCATGACTATTTTCCATTCCTGTTCGTTAGGTGCTATCAAACTAATCGTAAATTGATCTTCATAAGACTTCCAAAACTGTACATTCGTTGTTGTCTCTCTTTCATCAATTGCCAGCTGTGCTTCCCTGGTCTCTTTTACATTGAAGGAAATATGTCCTCCACTACTTCCTTCGTTTCCCGCTCCCACACAAATAGAAATCGGACCCAACTCTGCGATACTATTTAAAAATCGCTCTAATAAGGAACTTCCATCATGGGAACCGTAACTGTTGCCAAAACTTAGATTGATCACCAGTGGTTTTTGCAATTCCATTGATTTTCGTACCACATAGGTTACTGCCCGCATTAGTTCTGTGGTGGCAGGGAAATCACTTTCCGCAGTTTCCTTTAATTTTACAATTAAAAGCTCACTTTCCGGCGCAACTCCCTGCAATAGTATCTCGGGATTGGAAGAAGCTGCAATCGCAGTTACTGCAGTTCCATGTCCCGAAACATCTCTTTCCGGTACCAATTCCAAACTCCCTTTCTCTGATGATTCCATACGTAATGCTGCATCAATTCGCTTCTTTGTATATTCTACTCCTATGCGAAAACCTTCCGGTGGAAACATTCCTTTTTCCGGATTTCCATTCTGTCCTTGATCCCACAAATAAAGAATTCGACTTCCGTTTACATTTTGAAAATCCGGCAACCGATAATCAATACCGGAATCTATGACAGCTATTAAAACTCCTTTGCCAGACAATTCTCCCACAGGAATACTAACAGATGTAATACAAGAATTTTCCTTTGCTTCATATAATCCATAAACTAAACTTTTAGGTTTTTCAATATACTCTACTTCCTCCAAATCAGCCAAAGCCGGCAATAAAAAAGCCGGCAATGTCACAATGGCATAGCCGGCAATCAGGATTTCTACCTGAACTTCCTCATTCGTAATTCTTTCTAAAGAACCATGAAATTTTACAATCACTTCCCAACGATTGTTGGTATTGTCTATTCCCACATTTAAAATTCCGGATTGTTCTCGTTCTTCCTTCGTTGAATCCAATGCTAAAGACAACATATTTTCTTGTTTTTGACTGTTCATTTAATTCCAAAAGCTTTTCTTTTATTTTATGGCTTACGAATATGAAATATGTATAAAGATTTACTCTTCAAAAAATACACTGTAACCTTCTACAATTTTACTAACATTTTCAATATGCTCCAATACTTCCTGTTCTGTCATTGGATCAATCTCAATCATAAGTTCATCGTAAAATGCAATAATATCTTCTTGTTTGAAGATCTGTTCATATGTGCTTCTCAACACACCACTTTTTCCGGTACTAATCCCTTTCGGAGCCATTACAAAACAACGATTTCTGAAATATGGATATCCATATTTCCCTACGCCTTCCACACCTGCAAATGGTCCTTCCGTAATATCTTCACTGTCAAAAGCACCAATAACAGTTACATCTCCTCTTTCATATGCTTCTAAAATCTGAGACTGATGAGATACTGCAAAATCCGCTTCTCCACTCGCCACCTTATTAGCAGCTTCATCCGCAGAACTACAGATAATTAATTCCACTTCGTCTGCATGGGACATTGAACCAAAGAAAGCATATGTCAAAAATCCTTCACTACTGGCCTTGCCATTTACTGCAACTTTTACTTTCGGACTATCTGCCATATACATCTGTACATCCATAATAGAATACAACTCTAAATCAGCTCTTGCACTCATAACAAAGATAGAAGAATATAGGTTTTCAATAAATACAAAATCATCGTATGTAAAATTCAAGCTGTCAGGATTCATAATTGGTGCAATTGCAAACATTCCTTCTCCGGAAAATACCATTTCCTGAGACTCACTATTATTTGCCACAATCCAATCATTCACAGTTGCTACATCCCCTTTAACGGCAACTGCTTCCAACACAAACTGATTAGACACTTCTGCTGCTTTTTCCGCAGTCTTTACATTCACTCTTGCTGCAACTCCTGTCTCTGCCCACGGACAGGTTACGGTCCAATTTTCTACTTTCTGACCGGCACATCCACTGAGACCAAGTACACACACTATTGCCAATACCAAACTTGTTATTCTATATTTCATAATATGCCTCCATTTTATATATGACAATATCGTACACTTTTTTAGAAAAAAGAGCAACCTTTTTTTGCACTTTTTATCACTAAATTTACACAAAATACATACATATTATTTCACAAAATACTATATCTTGTTTTTTATTGACACTGATAGAAGTATTTTGCAAATTCCGCCAAATGTTGTATGTCATTCGTACCGGCAGTTTCAAAGGCTGAATGCATAGCAAGCTGTGGCAAACCGATATCAGCGGATGGTATGGAACAATGAGAAATTGAAATATTTCCTAAGGTAGATCCTCCCATAATATCCGAACGGTTATGATAGGTCTGATATGGAATATCATTAATAATACAAATATCTTTGACTAAAGCTCCTGTGTAAGCATCCGTAGTATACTGCTGATTTCCATGGTATTTAATCACAATGCCTTTATTTAATAACGGATGATTCTGCCCGTCTGATTTTTCCGGGTGGTTTGGATGCAAAGCATGTCCATTATCTACTGACATTAACAAACTGTTTGCCATGAGCTTTGGCATATCTTTTTCCCAATTTAAAGAAACACCTATTCTATTCATAGTACTCGCTAAAAAGTCCGAATCAGCTCCCTGTCTGGTGCAACTACCAACTTCTTCATGATCAAATACGCAATACATGGTAATAAATTCTGTATTTTGTGCTGCTAAAAATCCTTCTAATGTGGTATACACACAACCTAAATCGTCAATTCTCGGAGATCCAATAAAAGCATCATCATTTCCTATAAAGCAACCTTTTTCTTGATTATAAACAAACAAATCAGCACCTAAAATTTGTGTTTCGTCTATCTGTAGTTTTTTTGCAATCAATGAGTTGATTTTATCTTCCTTGTTTGCTGACCATAATGGCTGCATATCAATCTGTGGGTTATACTCTATTCCCTTATTCATTTCTCTGTTAAAATGAATAGCTACATTGGGAATAATACAAAGTTTTTCTTCAAAATCTACCAACTTTGTGGCTAGACCCGATTCTTCTTTTACTACAACACGACCTGCCACAGATAAGGGACGATCCAGCCATGTAGATAAAATCATACCGCCATATTTTTCCACATTAAACTTTACATAGGCATTTTCTAAGGCTACTTCCGGATTTTCTTTTAACTTAAAACAAGGAGAATCGCTATGAGAAGCCATAACACGAAATCCTTTTGGCATTTGTTGCGGTAACACAAAAGCAATCACCGAACTGTCATTTCTTATCACATAGAATTTTTTCCCCGGTATGAGTTGATAATCCATTTTTTCATCTAGTGCTTCAAAGCCCGCGTTTTCCAATTTTTCCCTTACATTTTTTACTGCATGATAGCAGGTTGGACTTGCCTCAATAAAATCCAACAATCCCTGTGCTACATTTTTTGCTCCCATTTCCTTTTTCTATAACCACTTTTTGTGTTATATACTTCCTTCTTTCCATTACTTTATTGACAGGATTCCTCCTTAATAAGGCTTTCTCCCATTCATTACCTTTTTACCACGTTTCCTTTTTCCTGCAAAAATACAGGATAATAGGATAATTTTGCTTTTCTTAAACCTTCTGTGCCTGCATCATCTTCTCGATTTACGTAAGTATATCTTGTTGCTTCATGTATCAAAAATTGTTGATTAATCATCGGATATGCCCCTTGTACTTCGGCAAACGCTTTTTCAATATGCACTACAAACATATCTTTATTTAACTCTTCACCTAAGGTAAAGGCCACAATCCTATGGTTGTCATCCCGTAAGATGCCACCCTTTAGTCCCAGTTCTTCAAATTTTGTCAACGCTCTCGTTGTAACACAAAACTCTGCATGCTTGCCATCTCTTTCACCACAGAGATTTTCCTTTTTCCACTCTCTGGCCATGAATAAACATTCTTCCAAATTCTCCTTGGTTAAAGATTCATAACTCCAATTAGGGTTATTTTCTTTAAATTTATTAATATGATTTCTTTTTGCGTGTAATTTCTTTCCTTTTAAAGAAATCAATTGCTCTACTTCATATACATAATCAGCAATATCTCGATCAAAAGTTATCTCATATTTTCCCGGAAACAGACTTTCCAAAAGTTCCATCTTTTCACGAGTTACTAAATGAATTTTAAAAGGCTTATTCATCCTTTCAAAATATTCTTCCAACAAAAGAATCACCTTTTTCAAATTACCGGCCGAAACCTCATCTTTTGCCATAGGTAAACTTATGGTATCATCTTCATAACGAGAGATAAACACTAGCATATCTTCTAAAACCGTGTATTCTACTCCATAAAACGGTGCCCAAAGATAGCTATTGGCAAATGCCACTTCACAACTATTACTTTGTTCATATCGGTAATATGAAGTCATCCACTGACAATCCTGTAGCTCAATTTTCTTCCATTCTATTTTCATGTAAATCCAATTCTTCCTTCTAAAAAACATTTTGGGGATACAAATTTCCAAATCTAATTTAAAATAATCAATTTCATATCTTCAAATAATACGCTATATCTTAACATAAGCTAATCTTTGCCTGCAACCGCTAATTTATTCCTAAAATAATACCCATTTTCTTCTTTTATAACTTGTTTCAGCTGCATTCCTAACAACCATTCCATAATTTTATTGATAGAAACATCTGAATCCTCATTTAGCATTCCCTGATAAATTTCTTCCAGTGATTTATAGGAAACATCTATCATTTTTATAATCTTTTGTTCATAAGGTGCTAAATTATTTTGCACAAAACCATCTTTTTTCTGATATTTTATCTGCATCAGTGGACAAATCTCTTCTACAAATTCTTCTATGGATACAATAATGCCTGCGCCTTGTTTTATCAACTTATTACACCCTTTACTAACAGGATCCGTAATTCTTCCCGGAACAACAAATACTTCTTTTCCTTGCTCCAAAGCCATATCTACAGTAATTAATGTACCACTTTTCTCTCTCGCCTCTATGACTACAATCATGTCTGCCAATCCGCTGATAATACGATTCCGTAAAGGAAAAAGACCCGGACTAGGTTTCGTAAAGGGAGTATTTTCCGAAACTAAAGCTCCTTTTGTTTGCAATTGAAAATACAAATCCCTATTCTCCGGCGGATAGCATACTTCTACTCCTGACCCAAGTACCGCCACACTTTCCCCACCATGTTCTAAACAACTTATTTGACATATGCTATCTACACCTCTGGCCATACCACTGACTACTATAATTCCCATATGTGCCAGCTGTCTCCCCAATTCTTTCGCCAAAAGACTTCCATAATTAGAACAGACCCTGGCTCCAATCACAGCCACAGACGGACGATGCAAAAGCTTTTCATTTCCTTTACAATACAAAATAGGGGGTGGATCCGGAATACTAACTAGTTTGGAAGGATAATCAGCAAGCCTAAGTCCCAAAGCTTTTGTATTTCTTTTTCTTAGTATTTCCCATTCACCTAAAATATCCCAATTATTTTTACTTATGATAAGATTATTTCTTTGTGTTTTGGTCAACAGTTTTTCTATATCGTTATTTTCTTTTGTACCAAAATCATATTCATATAACTCTTTCGGTGTCATATTCTGCAATATTTTTTGTAGGGTAATTCTTCCAATTCCTGCTACATTGTGCAACCAATAATAATACATTTCTTCCATTATATTACCTCTCAAATCCGCGATAACATACCGCTTCTGTCAAATGTTCTTTTTTTATCTCATGGCTATTTGCTAAATCCGCAATGGTTCTGGCTACTTTCAAAGTTCGATGGTAAGCTCTGGCACTTAAATTCAAGGTATGAAATACATTTTCCATAAACTTCATTTCCTCTTCTCCCAAATAACAATAAGTTGCTACATCTTTTGGTTCCAAATCTGCATTAAAAAAATAATGGGTTCCCTGATATCTTTGTTCTTGAATTTTTCTAGCTTTCATTACCTGTTCTTTTAACTGCAAACTGTTTTGTCCTTGTTTCTCTTCTTGTAACTGACCAATTTCCACAGCTTTTGCTTCTACACAGATATCAATACGGTCATATATTGGACCGGAAATACGACTTCGATATTTCCGTATTTCTGCTTCTGAACAATTACAACGGTTTCGATCCGGATAAAACCCGCAGGGACAAGGATTCATGGCAGCTACCAGCATAATATCAGCCGGATAGGTAATACTGCCATAACTTCTGGCAATCTGAACTTCCTTATCTTCTAAAGGTTGTCGCAATACTTCAATATTATCTCTTCCAAATTCGGGTAATTCGTCTAAAAATAAGATACCTCTATGACTAAGACTTAAGATTCCCGGTCTGGGAATACGACCGCCTCCTGCCAATGCCTGACGGGAAACAGTATGATGTGGATGTAGAAAAGGACGTTTCGTAATTAAGGGTCGTCCTTCTTTTAAAAGACCTGAAACACTATATATTTTGGATACTTCCAAACTTTCTTCCATGGATAATGCCGGTAATATAGAGGGAATCCTTTTCGCAATCATTGTTTTACCGGCTCCCGGAGTTCCTGTAATTAACAAATGGTGGAATCCTGCTGCCGCTATGACTGCTGCTCTTTTTACCAGTTCTTGCCCTCGGATATCTGCAAAATCCGGGCCTTTCTCTTCTTCTTCTGCTGCAAATAAAGCTTCAATATCTAATTGGGTTGGGGCAATTCTGTCATTTGCTTTTTCACTTTTTTCCATAAGATATCCTAAGGTTTCCAAAAATGTAGAAACTCCGATAACTTTAACACCTTCCACCACTGCTCCTTCCATGGCATTATCGATTGGTAAAATACAAGTTTTAATTCCCTGCTCCTTTGCCATAAGCATAATCGGAAGAATCCCTTTTACCGTTTTAATTTCCCCATCTAATCCCAGCTCTCCTATGAATAAGGTATCCTTTAGTACCTCTTCCGATAACATTTCCAAAGAAACCAACACTCCTATGGCAATTGGTAAATCATATGCTGATCCTTCTTTTCGAATATCTGCCGGAGAAATATTTACTGTAATTCTTCTAGGTGGAAGCTGAAAACCGGAATTACGAAGTGCTACACGAACCCGTTCTTTTGCCTCTCTCACCTCACTTCCCAGCATTCCTACCATGTCAAATCCCGGCATGGCATAGGTCGCATCTACCTCCACCTGGGCAAGAAAACTAGTAATCCCGTGGATTCCTCCTGCCAATACTTTACAAAACATCGTTTGTCCTCCTTTTATTTTCTATATTATGATGTGATGTCAAAAGTCCGGATCATGATTTTCATATATGCAATATCTATAATTCAACATCGGGACGTTCTCACTTAACTAAAAACGCAATGGTACTAATGCCCTAAAAGACAGGGCATAAGGACCAGCGTTTTTAGATACCCTCTTTATGAATTATAGATATTGCACAATCATAAATTCCCGGAGGGACTTTTGACACTTACATCTATGGATAACGTAAAATATATTCTCTTATAAAATAATTATGGATTTTAAATCTTTTGATTTTGACTTATGATCTGATTATATATGTCTAAGACAACTTCTCTCACCGAAAGCGATGAGAGAAGTTATATTTTGATTTAGAAAAGATTCATATTCATAGTATCGGGATCTACCGCATATTGAATCGCAGTTTCCCGATCAATTTGATTTTCCTGATATAATTGACGTATGGATTCGTCCATAGTCATCATACCCGTTTTTCGATTGGTTTGAATCACAGAAACCAGTTGATGTGCTTTCCCTTCACGAATCAGATTACGAACTGCATGGTTGGCATGTAACACTTCAAAAGCAGCCACTCTGCCTTCACCATCCCAAGTAGGCATCAACTGCTGTGAAACCACAGCCTGCAAGGTATTGGCCAACTGTACCTTAATCTGTTGTTGCTGATGTGGTGGAAATACATCTATAATTCGGTCAATGGTACTTGCTGCCCCAATAGTATGTAAGGTAGATAATACTAAGTGACCGGTTTCTGCTGCCGTAACAGCAACACTGATGGTCTCATAATCTCTCATTTCTCCTACCAGAATAACATCCGGATCTTCTCGAAGGGCTGCTCTCAACGCGTTTGCATAACTGCCCGTATCCTGACCAATTTCTCTTTGATTTACAATTGATTTTTTATGAGAATGTACATATTCAATAGGATCTTCCAAGGTAAGAATATGAGCATCCCGATTTTGATTGATTCTGTCTATGATAGATGCTAATGTTGTAGATTTACCACTTCCCGTAGGTCCTGTTACTAAAACCAGACCTCTTCTTAATTTATACAAATCCACAACGGATGGTGGAACTCCTAAATCTTCCGCTTTTGGAATTTTTGAAGAAATCAAACGAAGTGCTAACGCAAAAGCATCTCTTTGTTTAAAAATATTTACTCGATATCTCCCCATATCTTCCGATTCATAGGACATATCTATTTCTCCGTGAGTAAGTAAATGTTCTTTTTGTCTTTCGTTTAGCACACTACTAGCCATTTCCCAAGTATCTTCAGCAGTCAAACTCTCCGTATATCCACTGACATTCATCAGCGAACCATGTAATCTCATTTTCGGAGAAATCCCTACTGTAAGATGAACATCGCTTGCTCCCATTTCTCTTGCAATTTGTAAAATATCATTTAACCGTGACATGTACTTTCCCCATTCCTTTACGAAAACTGTATCAATAGAAACTTATATTTTTCTTAGTGTACTCTTATTCTTTTGTCAGTGCAACTCTTAATTTTTGCAAAGCCTTCTTTTCAATTCTGGATATATAGCTTCTGGAAATATGCAATTTCTCACCAATTTCTTTTTGAGTCAATTCTTTGTATCCCCTAAGTCCAAATCGCATACATACGATTTCTTTTTCTCTCTCATCCAACACAACATCGATAGATGCCAGCATCTTTTTTAAATCCTGATGCAACTGCATCTGATCCGCTGTATCTAACTGATCTGCTTCAATAATATCCAAAAGGTTGATTTCATTTCCTTCTCTATCTGTACCTATGGGTTCGTAGATGGATACTTCTCTGGAACATTTCTTTCTTGCTCTAAAGTGCATGAGGATTTCATTTTCTATACACCTGGCAGCATACGTACCCAACTTAGAATTTTTATCTAAATCATAAGACATTACTGCTTTTATTAATCCCACAGTTCCGATAGAAATCAAATCTTCCATTTCTACCTCCGTGCCTTGGTATTTTTTTGCAATGTGAGCAACTAATCTCAAATTCCTTTCTATCAAAACCTGCTTTGCTTCAAGTTTTCGCTCTTCATCTTCGTCCCCAAGCCTTTCCAGGTAATAGTCTTCATCCTTCTTCGCCAACGGCTGCTGAAATGTCTTCAAAAAAGGCCCCCTCAAAAGTCTATCATCCACTATATTAGGACAATAACTTCCAATTTCATTCATTAACTTATTGTATGAAACCTGACTTTTGAAAGTGCCTTTCCTATTTTATTTCCTTCATCAATTCACGCAAAGCTTCACACACTTCCTTGCCCTCCCTAAACACTTTCTTATTTGCATTTACAATCATGTTCATTACCGATTTATAACATCAACATTGTCAATGACCAATCATCATGGCAATGGTTTCTGCAGTAATTATAATTTGCTCATCATTTTTAATGGTGGGATTCCCATCTCCCTCTTGTTCCCCATACATTCCAAAATAGGCATGACATCCACCATTGATAATAATTTCTTCAAAAGACGTAGGTAACTTTTCTTTGTTTTGTTCATACTTCTCTCGATCCATCACTAAATCTTCACTTCCATAAATTGACAAAACATTAAGTTCTGTATTTGACAAATCCTCTGTAGAGTAAGCTCCCAAAAGAATTAGTCCATCAAAAGAAGAAATATTTTTTGATAAATAGGATGCTGCCATGGCACCTCCAAGAGAATGTCCCCCTATATACCAGCTTTTTATTTGTGGAAATTTTTCTTGTATACCTTCTGCGGCATTGATATCGAAAACAGCCAGACGAAATGGCATTTCTACTAATACACAAAGAATTCCTTTGGCTGAAAGAGCATTCATCAGTGGAACATAGGCTGTATGTTCTACTTTCCCACCCGGATAAAATATAAATCCCACCGTAGCCTGCTTGGGCTCCCATATCAGAGTTCCGTCAGCAGATTGCTGTAACTGAATCATATTGTCAGTAGAAAATTCTACAATAGCATTTGTATCAGCATGATAATAATCGCCTAGATATATTACACTTACCAACCCCAAAAACAATGTCACCAATCCTAATAACACTATTAACTTGTTAGTTTTTGACCTTCTTTTCGTAAAACTCATTCATTATTCTCACAATTCATATTTTTACACTTTATGATTGAAATTTACCTTAAATTCTACTCTCTTCTAAATTTCAAACCTCTTCTCTTACTCCTTCACTACATCCAATTCTGTAATTCCATAAAATTGAAATGTTGAAATCATTTCCTTTGTTATCATTTCTCCCGGAACGGCAATGGGAATCGCCGGTGGACAGGAAACCGTAGGGACTCTGCAAATTCTGTTTTCTGCTTGTTCAAGAGGAATGGTCTCAGGAATCGAAAACATTGCCTCACGAATAGACATCATCTGTTTGGTAGGTTGTACCGGCAAATACTCTTTTTCCCGATAGTTATATTTATTTTCTCCAAGTCCTAATACCAAACGTTCCAAATCCTGTCTTGTGTTTTCAGTGGATATCATAAAAACAATATCATTTTGATCCGCATATTCACATTCAATCCCTTTTAAGCGCAACCGCTCACTTAATTCTATTCCGGAAATTCCCTTTGGAATTTCTAATGTAATTTTTAGGGGATCACTTTTTGCTACCTTCCAGCCTGCTGCTTCCAATGCCCGACAACAAATTTGGCGTGCCTTTAGAATTCCTTGCAATTCTTTCACATATCCTTCTGCCAGATAACGATTGCACAGATCCAGTGAACTCATAATTAAATAGCTGGGACTGGTTGAACCAAAGAATCCAAGGGCATTTTTCGCCTGTTTGGTAAATATCTCCGGGGCATTTTTTCCAATATGTAAATAAGCACCACCGGTTAATACCGGTAAGGTCTTATGGGCTGAATCACAACAAATATCTGCTCCCAAATCCAAGGGATGGCAAGAAGGTTCTAAGAATTTCAAATAAGACCCATGGGCATTATCCACTGCAAGAACCACGTTTCTTTTATGACATACTTCAGCAATGCCACTAACATCCGCTTGTGCTCCTAAATAATCCGGACTTGTCAAATACACTCCCACAATGTCTTCATGGACATTTAGCACTTCTTCTACCTGCTTTTGGGAAATCACACAGCTACAAATCGAAGTTACTTTTTCCTTAGGCCATAACCAAATCACATCAAAATCTAATACTGCTGCTGCGTAGATAAACGCTTTATGCACATTTCTGGCCGCTGCAATCACAGGTCTTTTCCTTGCTACTTCTTCCTTGCATCTATGTAACATCATAAGATACAACATGGCACGGATACACTGACTGGAGCCTTCGGTAGAAAACAAAGTGCACTTGGAACCAAAATTCCTTGTTGCGTTCGCTTCACTTTCTGCGATAATTCCTTTCGCTTCATAGAGGGAATCAGCACCCCCAATTTCTGTAATATCCCAAGACTCACATCCTAAAAAGTCCTGTCCTTTATGACCCGGCATATGAAAGCGGGTACCCTTGCCTTTTGCATATTTTTTTACAAAATCCACGATGGGCGTTGTCATCTGATCATTGTTTTGCTTCATCTTCTGCTACCTTAATCATAATCGCACATTCCATACGCTTTCTAAAAAGTTCACAGCCTGGTTCATATATCCCTCGAATAGAACCGCTGGCATGAAATGCATTTGCTGCACATCCTCCGGAACAGTATAATTTTGCCCAGCAATCCTTACATTCTTCTCTGGAATACGCATTACAGCTTCGGAATTCTTCTCTAACGGCAGGATTTGTTACTCCATTCCATACATCTCCAAGCTTATATGCCTCTTCCCCTACAAATTGATGACAGGGATATAAATCACCCCAAGGAGTAACTGCCATATATTCCGTTCCGGAACCACAACCTGATATACGTTTATAAACGCATGGTCCTCCTGTCAAATCAATCATATAATGATAGAAAGTAAAGCCTCTTCCTTCTTTATTTCGTTTTATCATTTCTTTTGCTAAAATTTCATATTGTTCTTTTACAATTTCCAAATCTTCCTTGGTTAAAGACGACGGATCCTCAGCAGGTCCAACCACCGGCTCCATACTAAGCTCTGTAAATCCAAGATCTGCCATATGGAACACATCTTTGGTAAAATCCGGATTGGCATGGGTAAAGGTTCCTCGCATATAATAGCCTTTTCCCCCGCGGGACTCTACTAACTTTTTAAATTTGGGAACAATCTGTTCATAACTTCCCTGACCTGTATAATCCACACGAGTCAGATCATGTATTTCCTTGCGACCGTCTAAACTCAGAACCACATTGCTCATTTCTTTATTGGCGAACTCAATTACATCATCATCAATTAACATTCCGTTGGTGGTTAGGGTAAAACGGAAATTTTTATCATATATTTTTTCCTGCTCTCTGGCATAAGCTACTAATTCTTTGACTACCTCCCAATTCATCAGCGGTTCTCCGCCAAAAAAATCCACTTCCAGATTTCTTCTTGTACCGGAATTTTCAATCAAAAAATCTAATGCCTGTTTTCCCACTTCAAAAGACATTAAGGCTCTTTCTCCATGATATTTTCCCTGACTGGCAAAACAATAAGAACAGTTCAAATTGCAAGTGTGTGCAACATGAAGGCATAAGGCCTTAATTACATTTCCGGAACGCTCTTTAAAAGTACTTGCTTTATCGGCAAAGGTATCTTTGGTATATAATTTCTCTGCTCTTACAAGACTTTCTACATCTTCTACACAGAGACGAAGTTCTTCTTCTGTCACATCTTCTCTATGCCCATATTTTCCCATCATGTCATCAACAATTTCATCCACGGTTTTCTTTGGGAACAATTCAATAATGTCATATGCAACTTCATCTACCACATGAATAGAACCGGAACAGGTATCTAATACAATGTTGTATCCATTCAATTTATACTGATGTACCATGTTTACATCCTCCACAATTTTATCCTAAATAATAATACTTTTTATAATTAAAAATGCTGCCAACTTGGGCAGCATTTTCATCATTTTTAAAACAAATTATTCTTCTGTTTTTTCACACGCCTGATTTGCTACACCACAGCTTGTTTTGCATGCAGATTGACAAGATGTCTGACATTCACCACAACCACCGTTCTGTGCACTTTCACATAAGTTACGTGTTTCAAGTGTTTTAATTCTTTCCATAATTAAACATCTCCATTATCAGTAAATTATTTTATAAGTTTTCGTAAACTCTTGCGACAATAATATCACGCACATTCATTAACGTCAATCTTTTTTACATCTTCCATATATTTTTCATACAACTTTCCTACAATGTTCAAATAACTCAGAATTTTCTTCGACATTTGGCTTTTTATTCCCTATTTAAAAACATTGCATTGTTAATAAAGAAACTCTACAAAAACCTGATTGCTGACATCAATTCCCTGCTTTGTCAAAGCATATCTTTTCGTACCCTCTTTTTGTTCTAACAATCCTTGTTTCACCAATTTTGTAATCTGACTCCCATATACGTCTTCCAATTTTTTCCCAAACTGCTGTTCAAATTCCGCAGGACAAATTCCCTCCATCATACGAAGTCCAAGAAACATAAATTCTTCCATTTGATCTTTTTTTGTAAGTAAATTATATTCTTCGGTCCATTTGTTTTCATCATATATGATTTCTCCAAAGATATCCTGCTCTACACCAAGATTCAAATAACAATTTAAATTCTGTACATTACCGGAACGAATGTTAATTTTGCCTCCCTCTCTCTCATCAAACAAAAGCGACGCGGAACCTAAACCTAATCCAAGATACTCTTTTCTCTTCCAATATCCGATATTGTGTTTACATTCATATCCGGCCAGCGCATAATTTGAGATTTCATATCTATGATATCCATTCTCCTTTAGCATTCGTTCTGTCATTTCATACATTTGTCGGTCAGTCACCTCATCCGGAAGTTTCTTATATTTACCTTCCTTGAATCCCATGGCTTCATCACCAATACTTATATCTTCTAATGATTCCCCATCTTCTTCCTCAAACCATCGATAAAATAAAGTTCCCTCTTCAATAATTAAACTATATGCAGAAATATGTTCCGGTTGCAAAGAAAGTACTTTTTCCAATGTATTCCGATAGCTTTCTATCGTTTGTCCGGGCAAAGCAGACATTAAATCAATATTAACATTAGTAAATCCTGCTTTTCGAACCATTTCCCAAGTTTTTAAGAAATCTTCCCATGTATGAATTCTTCCCAGCATCTTTAATTCTTCATTATCAGCTGATTGCAACCCTATACTTAAACGATTGATTCCCAGCTCCTTATAAATTTCCAGCTTCTCAAAATCCGCTGTTCCCGGATTCATTTCCATAGAGATCTCTGCCGTGGGCAGTATCTGAAATGAGTTTCTAATAGTAGCCATTATTTTGCTCATCTGCCCGCCTGATAACACAGATGGTGTTCCACCACCGAAAAAAACAGTATCTACTATTCTATCTTTAAACTTTTCTGCTCGGTGAGTAATTTCATCACATAAAGCATCCACATAATCCTGCCGTGTCTCCTCATCAGAGGGTGCTGATAAAAAATCACAATAATTACATTTCCTTACACAAAAAGGAATATGTACATATATACTTAAATAGCTCATTCTTTTAACACCTTGTTTTTCTATTTTAAACTAAAAATCTCTCGAAAGAACTTTACCTTCAAGAGATTTTTATACATTCATTTTCAATAATACCTGCTACTGTCTGTAATAACTGAAGAAATCCGCCATTTTTTCCACAGCCTCTTCTAAGACCTCAATACGAGGAAGATATACAATACGGAAATGATCCGGTTGTTTCCAGTTAAACCCTTTACCACTGATTAAAAGAATCTTTTTTTCTCTTAATAAATCAAAAGTAAATTTCTCATCGTCTGTAATATTGAACTTTTTCACATCCAGTTTCGGGAAAATGTAGAAACCTGCTTTGGGTTTTACAGCACTAATTCCCGGAATATCATTTAAAGCTTTATAAATATATTCACACTGTTCATATACACGTCCGCCCGGATTAATATAATTCTTAACACTTTGGTATCCGCCTAAAGAAGTCTGTACAATAGATTGGGCCGGAACATTAGAACATAAACGCATATTAGAAAGCATATTTAATCCTTCAATGTAGTCCCTGGCAATTCGTTTGTTTCCGCTTAATACCATCCAACCAACACGGTAGCCGGCAACCATATGTGATTTTGACAATCCACTAAAGGTAACACAGAATAAATCCGGAGCCAAGGACGCAATAGATACATGCTCTTCCTCATTAAAAATCAGTCTGTCATAAATTTCATCAGAAAAAATAATCAATTGATGTTCTCTTGCTATCTCTACAATTTGTTGTAAAACATCTCTTGGATACAATGCTCCTGTTGGATTGTTTGGATTAATAATAACAATTGCTTTTGTTCTATTTGTAATTTTCTTTTTAATATCGTCAATGTCCGGATTCCATTCTGCCGCTTCATCACAAACATAATGTACAGGCTTTCCACCTGCCAAGGTTACACAAGCGGTCCACAAAGGATAATCTGGAGATGGGATCAAAACTTCATCTCCCGTATCTAAAAGAGCCAGCATACTTAAATTAATTAATTCACTAACCCCATTCCCTGTATAAATATCTTCAATAGTAACATTAGGAATATTTTTATTTTGCATATATTGCATGATTGCTTTTCTAGCAGAAAAAAGACCTTTGGACTGTGAATATCCTTCGCATTCTGTTAACTGACTTTTCATATCGTAAATAACTTCGTCTGGTGCACGGAATCCAAAAGGTGCCGGATTGCCAATGTTCAATTTTAAAACGTGGGTTCCCGCTTCTTCCATTCTTGCTGCTTCTTCTACTACCGGTCCACGAACATCATAAAGTACATTATCTAATTTTGCTGATTTTCTAAATTCTTTCATTGAGGTTTCCTCCAAGCTGTTTTGTCTTTCATATTTCGGACTTGATAACACATCATCCACAATTTCTGTCTTATTTTTAACAGACTTATCTTTCCCTTTCAGCCATTCTGCATCCACTTCCAAAATATCTGATAATACTGTTAATATATTATCTCTCGGTGTGGTTTTACCACTGACATACTGGCTAATATGACTTTTTCCAATTTTAATACCTTTTTCTTCGACCAAACGCAAAAGTTCAACTTGTTTTAAATTCTTATTTTTCATTGATTGCTTTAATCTAATGGAAAAAATATTATCCTGCATCTCATACTCCCCTTCTGTATTTTTATATTTCAACAGTTAAATTCTTTCATTATTCATCAATTCAGTATTTATAGTTCAATTTTTATTTTATCAAAAACCAACTTATTAGTTCAATTTTGAACTTTTCTACATTATATCATTCCACAAAAAAATATCAACATATTCTTATTATAAATATGTTGATATTAATTAAAAGTTCAATTTCATTAATCTATCATCGTCTAAATACTATCCATATCTTTTTAACAATATATACAAAATTTCCACATTCTTTTATACCTACTCATTGATTACCTTTACCTGGCACATTTTCATTGCTTCCAGGGCATTTAAATGACTCTGTACAGTCACTCCTGCACAGCCTTTCGCATCAACAACTAATGGAACTTCCGGATAAAAAGCTTTTACAACCATAACATTAGAAATCACACATATATCGGTACATAAACCAACAAATGTAATTTCTTCCACATCTTCTTCCTGTTGTAATATCTCTACCAAATCTTTGGAGCCAAAAGTTACCTTATCAATTGCATCTGTTTTTCTTAACACCTCTAACACAGGACAAATCTGCCAGCCTTCTGTATCTTTGATACAATGTGGAACCGGTAAATTCTTACCTTCTTGAGTTTCCATATAATTTTCAAAATGAGTATCTCTAGTGAAGAATACTTTTCCTTCAAAGTTTTCAATCACTTCCTTCACATAAGGAACAATTGCTACTGCTTCTTTGGTTCCCAATGCACCATCAATAAAATCATTCTGCATATCTACTACTATTAAAATCTTAGACATTATTTTCTCCTTCCATTCCAAACATTACATCGTACATTTTTAAACTTTATAGCACTTTCCAAATCACATTGCCATTGTATTTTTCAAAAAAGGTACATAGAAAACTATGTACCTTTCCTTATTATCCTTGTTTATATCTGGCCAAAAACTGTTTTGTTCTTTCTTCCTTCGGATTTTCAAACACTTCCTTGGGATCACCCTGCTCTACAATAACACCATCATCCATAAAAATCACTTTATTTGCCACATCACGTGCAAAAGCCATTTCATGAGTTACAATAATCATAGTAGTATTCTGATCTGCCAATTCCTTGATAACACGAAGTACTTCTCCTGTAAGTTCAGGATCCAAAGCAGAAGTAGGTTCATCAAAACATAAAATGTCCGGACGAAGTGCTAACGCTCTTGCAATAGCAACTCGCTGACATTGTCCTCCGGAAAGCTGATGTGGATAATTGTTCATTCGTTCCGACAATCCCATCTGCTGCAATAATTTTACAGACAATGCTTTGATTTCCTCTTGTATTTCTTTTTTTCTAAGTTTATACTCCGGTTGCTCTTTTGCTAATAATTCCTTTGCCAACATTACATTTTCCAAAGCAGTATACTGTGGAAACAAATTAAAACTCTGAAATACCAAACCAAAACGAAGTCTTTTTTTTCTTATTTCAGATTCTTTCAGAGTCGCCGGATTTTTCATATCCAGCAAAACTTCATTTGCAACCTTAATCACACCTTCATCCGGCGTTTCTAAAAAATTCAGGCATCGAAGCAACGTGGTTTTACCACTTCCTGAGGAACCAATAATAGAAACAACTTCTCCCTCATTTAAGGAAAAACTGACATCTTTTAAAACTTTTGTTTCTTCAAATGATTTTTCAATATGCTCTACTTCTAACAATACCGACATCCTTTTTTCCTCCTATCTGAAATATTCTAATTTCTGTTCTAATTTCCCTAATAGAACCGTTAATACTCCACTGAAAATCAAATAATAAACTGCTGTGAAAAATAACGGCCAAATAGCACCGGAAATGCCTTGTGTTCCTTTCATGAAAGCCTGTCCTGCCCAAATAACTTCCTGTAAGGCAATAATTCTGGACAAAGATGTATCTTTAACCAAGGTGATAATTTCATTCGATACCGGTGGCACGATACGTTTAATCATTTGCAATAATTTAACTCTGAAAAAAATTTGAGTCTTTGTCATTCCCAATACCAAACCAGCCTCTTCTTGTCCAATCGGTACACTTTGAATTCCACCTCGGTAAATTTCAGCAAAATAACATGCGTAATTGAAAACAAATGCAACAGATGCCGCTAAAAATCTTCCTTTTTCACCACTTCCCCAAATAGGATTATCCAAAACTAATCCCGGAAAGTAATATATAATCAAAAGCTGAATCATTAATGGTGTTCCACGGACAATCCATATCACTAATTTAGTTAATAAGCTTAATGGTTTAAACCTGGACATTGCACCAAAAGCAATCACTAATCCTAATGGCAAAGCTCCCACCAAAGTCACTAAAAAGAGCTTTAATGTCTGTATAAAACCTGCATTTAATGCTGGTAAAACGATAGGCATCTGTTCTAATATCAATTCCATGTTCTGTAGCATTTCATCTTAAGAATATACAATGAAATGCAACCTCCTGTTCTATCATACGGATATATAATCAGTTATTCATCTGAATTAAACAACATTTTATTTCATATTGTTAATTTATGATTTAATTTTAAACCATAAATGAGGGCGAGTCGTTCCCCGCCCTCTTATACTTATTTTTCTTATTTCTGCTCTACAAGTGCTGCTACTACACCATAGGTTTCTGCACATGTCTGCATAGTTCCTGCTGCATAGCTTTCAACAAAGTATGCATTTAATTCTGCTACTAAATCAGAACCTTTACGGAAACCAACACCATATTCTTCACTGTTAAGACCTACTGTATAAGTTAAGTCAGCGTAACCTGTACCCTCACCTACCATAGCTGCTGCCATAAGAGAATCGATAACTGCCGCATCAGAGGTTCCGGCTGCTACTTCCATAAGAGCATCAGACTGTGCTTTTACAGGTGTACAATTAAGACCAAGAGCTGTAACTTCTGCTTCTCCAGCACTTCCTGCTTCTACTGCAAATGCAAGTCCTTCTAAGCTTTCTACTGTCTGGTAATCTGCTGCTTTTTCTGCAGGTACAATAACAACCTGAGCATTGTTACAGTATGCATTAGAACAATCCATAGCTGCTTTTACTTCATCAGTTAATGTCATACCGTTCCAAATACAGTCAACTGTTTTTCCATCAAGTTCTAAAATTTTGTTATCCCAATCGATTTCAACAAATTCAACTTCTACACCAAGTTTCTCTGCAAAACCTTTTGCCATATCTGCGTCAAAACCAATCCATTCTCCAGCTTCATCTTTATAATCCATTGGTGCGAAATCTGTAATACCTACTACTAAAACACCTTTTTCCTGTACATAGGCAAGATCACTTGCCACTTCTGCTGTTTCTTCTACTGCTACTTCTGCATCAGCATCTGCAACAGCTTCTGTTTTTGCACCACAGCCAACTAAGGTAGCTGCCATCATGCAACCTGTTAATAATAACGCTAATAATTTTTTCATAATTTTTCCTCCTTGCACTTTAGTTTTTCTCGCTCTACCACGGTAAAGTGCTAACTTCATTTAAGATATCATAGCTTTCTTAGAAAGTCAAGAGTTTTTCACTAACTCTATGAATACCCTATTGCCAGCCCCACTAATAACAACAAGCTGGTTAATAAGATATTAACTATCTGAAATTTTGCACTCCATTTTACCCAATCCCCATAACTAACATTTACCAATCCTAAGGAAATCAACAATACCGGATTCGTAGGATAAAATACATTGGAAAAACCATCTCCAAAGGCAAATGCCACAATACAAAGCTGAGCTGAAATATCAAAAGCCTGAGCTATCGGTACAACTAAAGGCACACATTCCTCATAGGTTCCTGCTACAGATCCCGGAACCATAAGCGTTAGCAGGTAGGTCAAAATCATCATGATAAATATAACTAAGATTGCCGTAACAAATGATTTTACACCAATACCTGATATGGATTCCTCCTTTTTATTAATCGAATTCTTCATTATCTTTTCCTCTTTTATACAATACTTTTATAACAATATCATGTTCTCCATTATGTTGCTTTTGGTCAATTTTTGTCAACGCTTATCAACAATTCGTTATATATGATAGAATTTTTGACGCATAATAAAAACCACATTAAACTATTTTTCATAACTTAATGTGGTCTAATCATTATTTTTGTTCTAACAAATATCCAAAAATATGCAGTCCTAATTTCAATACATTGTGTCTAAGAAGATTATTTTTTATTATAACATAATCATCCGCTATAATTTTTTCAACCATAGACTTAGTTTCTTTTCGATCTAATTCCACGGGGTCTTTTTGTTCTAATGACTCATATCGTTTTGCCATTTCCTCATCTATTTTTCCACTATTGGCAACTACAACATCAATTTTACGTTTTCCTAAATATTGATTTAACAAACGAACATGATCGGATACTTTAAAATCCTCCGTTTCTCCCGGTTGTGTCACCATATTGCAGGCATACATAATTTTTCCTTTGCTGTTATCTATCGCTTCTACAATTTCTTCACATATCAAATTGGGAATGATACTAGTGAAAACACTTCCCATACTCAGAAGTATTAAATCTGCTTCTTTAATAGCCTTTACCGCCTCCCTTGTTGGACGTGGCTTTTCTTTATAATAAACACGTTTTACTACATTTTTATAGGCCGTAATATTATGTTCTCCTTCGACAATAGCTCCATCTCCCATTTCTCCCATTAGAACTACGTTTTCTTCCGTCAGTGGGACTACCTTACCTTTTAAATTAAATATCTTACTTAAGGCTTCAATTCCGTCCGATAAATTTCCTGTAATTTCACTGGAAGCAGTTAACAAAAGATTTCCTACCGTATGACCATCCAAATCACTTTTAGTTTTAAAACGATAATTAAATAACTCCATGACAAGTGGTTCTGTTTCAGACAAAGATACTAATACTCTTCGAATATCTCCTACTGCTGGAATATTAAATTCTTCTCGTAGAATACCTGTACTGTTTCCATCGTCACAAACAGATACAATGGCCGTCAAATCAATTGGAAATTCCTTTAATCCTCGAAGCAAGGTAGAACAACCGGTGCCTCCTCCTAATACTACCACTTTCTTTTTCATATTCGTCTCCGTTCTACTTACTACATAATTTAGCTTTTCTCTTTTGCACAAATAAAGATTGTCATAATAATCATTGGAATCATACTAATGATACCTATATATACCGGCCCAAAGATTACCATCTTAGAATATTCAGGTTTAAGCAAATATAAAAATACAGTAAATGCATTAATAGCACCATGCATAAGAGCTGGTAACCAGATTATCTTCGTTCTATCATATACATAATCCAACAAGATGCCCATTGCAACTGTAGCCATACAGAATACTATCGGCCCAAGGATCGGTGCACCAATATATTCTGTGCCATACTCATAGCCTGCAAGAATCATGATAGGCCAGTGCCATATTCCCCAAATAATTCCACCTACAAAGCGTCCCTTAATAATGCCAAGTTTCTCTTTCAAGTAAGGATACATAGCACCTCGCCAGCCGACCTCTTCTCCCAACGCGGCAACCATATTAATAAATGGCGCATAGGTAACCGCTTGAACAGAAGTAATTAACAGATATATTGGCATCGTTAACCCTTGCTCTTCAAACTGTTCCAACACACCTGCTTCTTCTAACATGCTATATAAGGTAGTAAATTCTGAATCAAATGCATTTGGAAAAATAATAAAAAATAAAACACCACCAATGATACTCAATAAGGCAGGCATCCATAGTGCAAAGAATACATATCTATATTTTCCCTTCAAATGTGGTATCCATCCCATTCCTTTTAAAGGTATCTTCGCAATAAGTACACTTATAAATGGAACAAACATAGTAATGATTAAAATAAAACTAAATACTATCTGATTTCCATTATTACCCAAAATACTTGCTACAATTTGCAGAATCCAAGCAAAAACAAATACAACTGTCATATATATGGTAAATTGTTTTTTATTAATTTCTTTCATGAACATCTCTCCTTCACTAGTTTCAAATTTTATTGAACTATTACAAATATGCATAATTATATCCTATCTTCAATTCCTCCGTCAAATTATTACAAAATAAAAAGGACATAGCATCCTGCAAGCAGTCCTTATGTCCTTGATTATATTCTGCACTCATAGCTTATTCATTCATTTTAGCAAGTTTTGCAGCTTGGTCGGCTGCGATACATGCATCTAAGATATCCTGAATATCACCATTCATAATTTTATCCAATTTATACAATGTAAGATTGATTCTATGGTCTGTTACACGTCCCTGTGGGAAGTTGTAAGTACGAATCTTTTCAGAACGATCCCCTGTACCAATTTGGCTACGACGAAGCTCTGCTTCTGCATCATGTCTCTGCTGCTGTTCCATATCGTAAAGCTTTGCTTTTAACAACGCAAAGGCTTTTGCTTTATTCTGTAACTGAGACTTCTCTGTCTGGCTATACACCACGATTCCTGTTGGATAGTGTGTTAAACGTACTGCAGAGTCTGTTGTATTTACACACTGACCACCGTTACCGGAAGCACGCATTACGTCGATACGAATATCTTTATCTTCAATTTTAATATCGATATCTTCGTCAACTTCAGGCATTACTGCAACAGAAATAGTAGATGTATGAATACGTCCACCTGATTCTGTCTCAGGTACACGCTGTACACGATGTACTCCTGATTCATATTTCATTACAGAATAAGCACCGCTACCGGAAATCATAAAGGTAACGGACTTCATACCTCCGATACCGATTTCTTCCACTTCCATAGTTTCCACTCTCCAGCGTCTGCCTTCCGCATAATGCACATACATACGGTAAATTTCTGCTGCAAAAAGAGCTGCTTCATCTCCACCGGCACCAGCACGAATTTCCACGATAACGTTCTTTTCATCATTAGGATCCTTTGGAAGAAGAAGAATTTTCATTTCATCTTCTAATTCTTCTACACGTTTCTTTGCATCAGACAATTCTTCCTTTAACATTTCTCTCATATCATCATCGGATTCCATTTCCAACATAGCTAAACTATCTTCGATGTCCTGTTTACATTTTTTATATTCTTTAAATGCTTCTACGATAGGAGTTAAATCACTCTGCTCTTTCATCAATTTACGAAAACGTTCCTGATTATTTGCTACATTTGGTTCATTTAATTCGCTCATAATTTCTTCAAAACGAATGAGTAAATCCTCTAATTTATCAAACATGTCTCTTTCCCTTTCTCATCTATAAATATTATAAAAATCTATTTTTATTTTTTGTACAAAAGTCTCCCATACACAACTCGGTCCAAACCTGCAAAATCCTTGACTACAGTAACTTCACTAAAACCGGCTTTTTCCATTAACTCTGAAACAGCTTTACCTTGATCATGTCCAATTTCAAAAAAAAGCATACCGTCTTTTATCATATACTTTTGACTTTCTTCCACAATCTTTCGATAAAAGAACAAACCATCTTCCATACCATCCAATGCGGACATAGGTTCATGAAGTCTTACTTCCTCCATTAAAGTCGGAATTACATCACTGGCAATATAAGGGGGATTAGATACAATAATATCAAATTCTTCCTCTTTTACTTCCATAAACAAATCAGATTGCAAAAACTTAACTGCATCTTCTTTCCAAGGATTAGGACGTTTCATAGTTGCAATTTTTTTTGCATTTTCACAAGCTACTTTAAGTGCTTCCTTTGAAATATCTACTCCCACACCACTACAATAATTGGAATAATGAAGCAGACTCAGAAGAATACAACCGGAACCGGTACACATATCCAAAATTCGGTCTCCATCATGCAAATAACGCATAACTTCTTCTACCAAACATTCTGTATCTTGTCTAGGGCACAACACATGACGGTTCACCATAAACTCCAATCCCATAAACTCCTGCACACCGGTAATATGCTGCAACGGAATTCTGCTACACCGTAAAGCAATTGCATCTCGATACTCATTCTCTTCTTGTGAAGTAACTACTCTATCTCCATGCACTAAAAGTGTATTTCGATTGGTATGGCAAATATGTTCCAAAAGCAATCTTGCATCCAATTCAAACTCAGGGACACTGGCTTTTTCCAAAACTTCTCTTCCCCAAAGGTATATTTCTTTGTAGTTCATCATTTATTTCCTACTATATATTTTCTAAATACAAATTAGTATTCTCTAACTTTCTGATGAAATTTCTTCCTCTTCTTCCATCCATTCATCAGAATAACCGAATTCTTCTTTTAAATATTCTTTCCAGTCAAACACCGCTTCCACAGATTTGATGGCAACCTCTACCATATCTGTTGTAGGCTCTTTTGTAGTCAATGTTTGTAACCACATGCCTGGAGCAGAAATAATTTTTACAAAAATATTATTACTGTTATTTCCTGCTAAACGAATAATTTCATAAGAAATTCCTGCAATCACCGGTACCAATAACATTCTTACCACCACACGCATGATAGGATTATCTACTTTGATAAACATAAATAAAATAATACTTACCAGCATCACAAATAACATAAAACTGGTACCACAACGTTTATGCAAACGACTGCTGGCCATAACATTATCTACAGTTAATTTGCGACCTCTTTCAATACAGTTAATGCATTTATGTTCTGCGCCATGATACATGTACACTCTTTTGATATCCTCCATTGCAGAAATCAAAATCACATATCCTACGAAAATAGCCAATCTGATGATTCCTTCTATAACAGCTAAAATAGTGCTGTTTCGAACAAAAGTATCTAATAAAGAACTAATAAAATATGGTAATACCATAAAAATAGCAATCGCAAGTACAATAGACAAAGTAACAGTAATGCCTGCAACAATTCCATCTGCTTTATCTTTAAATATTTTTTTAAACCATTGATCAAATTTGGTCTCTTTCGCACTCTCATCTTCAAAAAATTCCGCTGAATAATTCAAAGTACGAGTTCCTAAAATCAAAGAATCCACAAAATTAAAAATACCACGGATAAAAGGTGTTTTTTTAATTTTACTTCCATGCATCACTCCGTGAAATTCTTCGGTATCTATTACTAAATCTCCATTTGGTTTCCGTACTGTCACCGCATAAAGATCACCTTTTTTCATCATAACGCCTTCTAAAACTGCCTGGCCTCCAATGCCACAAGAACGGCTGCATTTCGGTCTGCTCATTATTACTCCTCCATATACATAAGCTACTTACATACAAAATAAGGTTGAGATTTCCACCTCAACCTTTTTTCGCAATACTTATTTAACACCGTATTTTTTGTTGAACTTATCAATACGTCCGTCAGCTCTTGCTGTTTTCTGCTGGCCTGTGTAGAATGAATGACATTTAGAACATACTTCCACGTGAATATCTTTCTTTGTAGAACCAGTTACAAATGTGTTACCACAGTTACATGTTACAGTT
>JAFYWF010000119.1 GCA_017558145.1 Lachnospiraceae bacterium | reverse complement strand
TAAAAAAAAGAAGAAAAAAGAAAATAAAAGGTGAAAAGAAAACAAATCATACCCTTAGAAATATAATTATTACAGGATTAATATTAATCGTTTTGGGTATTGGTGGATATTTTGGAAGAGAATATTATTTACAAAAAAATGCAGAGGCTTCCAGGGAAAATTTAAGACAATATAATGTTTCTATTTTAAGAAAGTCAATTACAACAGCAATTGAAGATGTAAAAGAAGATGCGAAAAAAAATATAGAAACGGCACGGGGCCTTCAAGAAGTATGGCAGTCTATGTGGCCGGAAGAGATTGAAATTACGAAAGAAAACCAAAAAGGTTTTGCAACAATTCAAGAATGTGTAATCTCCGCAGAAGACAACAGTAAAGTAGTGGTAAGTGGTCTCATGGATGGTATACCCAAAAGTGATGACAGGAGAATCTATATCTTTAATGTTGCAACATATCATGATGGCTTAATAGAAGGACAGGAGCCTATTACATCCATAAGAAAATCTGACGATCAGTTTTCCTTTACCTTTAATTTGAACTATAAACAGGCAAATTCCAGACTATTTGATAAATTTGCCATCGGAATTAAACAAAATGGAAAATACGTTTTATTATCAGATTTTAGCTATATTACAAATCCTGAACAGAGAGCACAATATCAATATGCTTATCCAAAAGCTGCATCAATAAAAGGATTATTAGTGGATCCATATAAATTAGAAGGTAACGAATTAAAGGATTTGGGAGTAAAACAAGCGGCTTATAATATTCCGGTTGGAAGACTGGTAGGTCATACCAGTAGTGCAAATTATCCAACGATTTATTACAATTATCAAGGTCAAACTTATTTATTTGATGGTCAGGTAGTAAAGGAATATGACATTATTTTCTCCAGATTGACACAGCTTGGAATTCAAACGACGGCTATTATTTTAAATGATTGGAATGGCTCCTATTTGAATTTAATACATCCAAACGCAAGAAGTGGCGGAGCATGTCCATATTATATGTTTAATGCATCAGATAAATCCGGTGTAGATCATATGGGAGCAATTGCTACATTCCTTGCAGAACGTTATTCCGGAACTGCACATGGACAGGTAGTGAATTGGGTCATTGCCAATGAAGTAAATGCAAGAAAGCATTGGAACTATTATCCAGCAGTAGATGTACAAAGTTATGCTCAGGTTTATGCAGATTCTTTCCGCGTATTTTACAATGCTATTAAGAGTGTAAATGCATGTGCAAAAATTTATATGCCTGTGGATCAAACTTGGAATCGTAATTTAAATGATGGTGATTATGATGCAAGAGATATTATAGATCATTTTAATGCCTATATAAAATCAGAAGGTAATATTGATTGGGATTTATCTCATCATCCATATCCTGTACCATTAACGCATGCTGCATTTTGGAATATGCCTTCCAATTATAAAAGAATGAATTTAGTGACTAATTCTGTGGATACCAAAATGGTTACAATGCAGAATATTAATGTAGTTACCAGTTATTTACAACGAGAAGAATTATTAAATCCTAATGGAGAAAGTAGAAGTGTTATTTTAAGCGAACAGGGATTTAATTCACTTTCCGGGCAAAGTATACAGGCAGCGGCCTTTGCTTATGCTTATTATATAGCGGAAGCGAATAGTCATATTGATGGCTTTTTATTGAATCGTCAGACGGATTCTTCCATAGAGGTTGCTCAAGGAATGGCATTCGGTCTTAATAATGCAGATGGAAGTCATAAACAGATTTACAATGTATTTAAGCAGATTGATGGACCAAATTCACAATCTGCTACGGAATTTGCCAAGAGTATTATTGGTATATCATCTTGGTCCGATGTTATTCATCATTACTAAGAATCATTAAGAGGGACTCTACAATATTACAGTTAAGGGATGTTTGTAATTTCTAGCTATTAATATTGCGGTAGTCCCTCATATCAATTAGATACAAAATAGAGGAAATAGATTGAAAATATAATTTCATAACTATTTGTGCCACAAACTTTAAAAGCAGTGGATTGGAGATTAAAATGAAAGATAATTTATTAAATTTAATACAATCAAAAGATATGATGCAATTTCTATCTATCATAGGTATGATTTTAATTATAAGTGTTTTATGTGTGGGAATAGTTTCATTTTTAAAAAATCATAGGCATATAAAACAAGAAAATTTTGATTTACTGGAAGGGCATGAGTTTGAATATTATTGTGCAGAAGTTTTAAGAAAGAAAGGTTTTATTGAGGTAGAAGTTACTAAAGGAAGCGGTGATTATGGAGCCGATATTTTGGCAGAAAAGGAGGGGGTTACTTACGCAATTCAGTGTAAGTGTTATACTGCCCCCATTGGAGTAAAAGCAATTCAAGAAGCTTATGCAGGGAGAGATTACTATGATCGCATGGTAGGAGCAGTATTAACAAATCAATATTTCACAACACCTGCTGTAGAGGCTGCAAAAAAGTTAAAAATTCTTTTGTGGGATCGAGGATACTTAGAATCCATGCTTGAGGAAGAAAACGTAGTATCTTAAGGATTCGATATATGTTTAGAAAAATTTTTGAATAAAAGATTCTCTAAATTGTCATAATCAGAAGGACCGGCATTTAAAATAAATTCATGAAATTTCAAATCAGAAAAGTCAGAACCCATTAAGGTTTTGGCTTTTTCTTTTAGATCCATAAGAAGCAGATATCCCATGTAATATTTTAAATAATTGCTAGGTTCTTCTAAAACATATTGATAAGTATCTAAAATAGAATCTTCATTTTCAATACCATATTCATTTAAAAGTTTTTTGGCAGATTGATAAGAATCATCATAATAGTGAAGTCTGATATCTAACATAGATAAAATCGCCAGTTGTAATTTTCGATCACAAAGTAAAAGGCGATGCCATAAATCATAAAATTCACGGTCCTCTTTAGGATAAAGATAAGTAGCATAATGATAAGCATAGAATTCGCTATAAATAGCCCAACCTTCCACATAACCATTAAAATTAAGTATATGACGAATATTAGGAACTTGATGTTCTTTTGAATACAACAAATAATATACAGTTTGATATAAATGCCCGGGATAGCCTTCATGAGCTAAGGTAGTAAACAAATCTAAACCTATAGGGGTACTGGCTTCATTGATGTAAATTGTATTTTGCCAAAAATCATCTATGGGAGGTACTAAATAAAAAGCAGGACTTAAGTATTCTTCCATGGATTTAGAGACAGATTTAATAGTGGTTTTTACTTGGTGATTTGAAAAGTTTGTAAAGGAGGGAAAATCTATTTGAGCAAATTTTTGTAGTAGTTTTATCTGTTCATTATAATTATCTAACGGGAATGGAGCATTTATATACTGTTCATAATTTTCATAAGAAGAAATTTCTTTTTGTAAAGAATAAAATTCTAAAAGATTATTTTTATAATCTCTTTCCAATTTCTTTAACATGTCTGAAATGGTTAGTGAAGTTCCAACTTGTCTTTGGACTAACCATTGATAATATTCTTTTCCCTCCTTTTTTTTATACATACCTTGTAAAATTACATTTTCGCTTTGTAAAGAAAGTAAATTATTTTTTAAAGTTTTGTAGGCAGAAAGTACTTGCTGTTCTAATAAGAGATTATTTAATTTTATATATTTATAGGCTTCTTCTTTCGTAATAATTTTTTTTGAAATTAATGGAGTAAGCCGTTCCTTAAAAGTAATTTGTAAAAAGTGAGAATTTTTATCCAAAGCTTCTTTTGTAATAATGGTTTCGCATTGTTTGATGGTATCTTTTAAAGAACAAGAAGCAAGCATATATCCTTTTGCAGCTCTTTCCTTTTGAAATAAAAAATAACTTTTAAAATAATTTGATGTATCTTTTAGTAAGGTTAAATAATCAGTAATATCTTTTTTATTACGGAAATTATATTCCGCCATAAGAATCGGATAATTTGCAACAATACCAGAAGAAGGAGAGAAACATTCTTCGAAATAAATATAGTTATTACCTTTTTGTTCTCTGAAAAAATAATCCAGAAGCAAATCGTAACAGTAGGCTTCTTCTCCCATTAGTGTTGAAGAGTCATAATTACTAAAATAAGAGAGTAAATTTTCAATTTTACTATTACGTTGTACTGTGGTATCTAAACTATATTTTGGTAAAGATAAAGGATAATTCTGAATGGAATAATGAGAGGGATTAGCTAATGTAAAATGCAAACTTAAAGTATCCGTAAGAATTTCTTTATAAAATAAAGTATTTGTAATATCTGAGAAGTTTTGATTTTGTTTAAGATAAAAGGAAATAAAAATTCCAAGAAAAATGATGAGTAAGCCGATAATTTGATAAAGTTTATGATTTTTGAAATAGCGGAAAAGAGACATAAAAAAACTCCAGGGAATTTATACATTGTATGATATGATATAGAAAAAAGAACAGGAAAAAGAGCATTCCTTAAAGAAGTAGATAGAAAAAAATCAGTCATTATGTTATGATAACAACATAATTTATGAATGAATATGCAATGGAGAGTTATTAAATTTATGGACAAGAATAATAAAAAACAATTACTTCCAAAATCTTCTTTGGTAATTCGTTTGGTAGCAGGAATGTATTTAATCTATTTGGCATACCAGCTTGTAATGAGATTTAAAGAAAATGCATCCGACGGAGCACCTTTGGCAGTAACCATAGTAGCAATTATCATTTTTTCAATATGCGGAATTATTTTAACTGTTGTTAATGGCAAGGCATTTTTAAAAGGTGAATTCCAGGGTGGAGCTATGGATGTTTCTAAAGGAGAAGAGACAGAAGAAGATAGTCAATAAATAATTTTCATATAAATAATGGTAATATTGGGAAAATGCCCAAAAAAACACAAAATTAGACAAAAAAATCAGCATCTAGAATACTTGTTTCTTGTCTTAGAGTATAGTATTCTATAGGAGTCGAAGATTAATAGCTTTATGGAGGAGAAGTAATGACCAACTTGGAATTGCAGATGATGGCAAACGAAGTTCGTAAAAATATTGTGAAATCCGTTCACAGTGCTAAAGCAGGACATCCGGGCGGATCTTTATCTGCAGCAGATATTTTTACTTATTTATATTTTGAGGAATTAAACGTAAATCCAGAAAATCCTAAGGATCCGGATAGAGACCGTTTTGTATTGTCTAAAGGACACTGCGCACCGGGCTTGTATTCTGCATTAGCATTAAAAGGATTTTTCCCGGTAGAAGATATGACAACATTAAGAAAACTTGGTTCTTATTTGCAGGGACATCCGGATATGAAAGGTGTTCCGGGAGTAGATATGTCTACAGGTTCTCTTGGACAGGGTATCTCTGCAGCAGCTGGTATGGCTCTTGCCGGAAAAATGGATAAAAAAGATTACAGAGTATATGCATTACTCGGTGATGGTGAAATCGAAGAAGGCCAGGTATGGGAAGCTTCTATGTTTGCCGGATTCCACAAATTGGACAACCTTACTATTATTGTAGATAACAACAAT
>JAFYWF010000001.1 GCA_017558145.1 Lachnospiraceae bacterium | reverse complement strand
TGGCTCGGGAGACATTGCGGGGAATGTAGTATATGCATTTTTAACCTCGTTTGTAATGATTTATTTAACAAATACCATTGGCTTAGATGCAGGTATTGTTGGTACATTGATTGCAGTATCTAAACTGCTTGATGGTGTAACCGATGTGTTCTTTGGGAACATGATTGATAAAACAAGAAGCAAGATGGGTAAAGCAAGACCTTGGATGTTCTATGGATTCTTTGGATGTGCAGCAACTTTATTTGCCATCTTTGCAATTCCAACTAACATGGGGCAGTTTGCACAGTATGCATGGTTTTTGATTGCATATACTTTATTAAATGCAGTTTTCTATACAGCAAATAACATCGCTTATTCTGCATTAACATCTCTGGTAACAAAAAACAGTAGTGAACGTGTACAGATGGGTTCCTTCCGTTTCATCTTTGCTTTTAGTACAAGTTTGTTAATCCAAAGTATTACAGTAGGTGCGGTGGATGCACTCGGTGGTGGGGCAGCAGGTTGGCGAAATATCGCATTAATCTACTGTATCCTTGGTATTATTACAAACAGTATTGCAGTATTTTCTGTAAAAGAGCTTTCTGAAGAAGAATTAAATGAAGTTGCAGAAGGTGATGCACCGCAGGACGATAAATTATCATTAATTGAATCAGCAAAGCTCTTATTTTCAAATAAATATTATGTAATGATTTGTGGTGTGTACATCTTACAGCAGTTATACGGAGCAATGCTTGGCGTAGGCATATACTTTATGACTTATGTTCTTGGTAACAAGAATTTGTTCGGTGTATTTGCATGGGCAGTTAACATTCCTACAATTATTGCTTTGGTATTTACACCAAACTTAGTTGCCAGATGGAAAGGTATGTATAAATTAAATAAATACAGTTATATGGTAGCTACAGCTGGACGTTTAGGTGTGGTAATGGCAGGTTATTTGGGAAGTGTACCATTGATGTTACTTTTCACAGCTATTGCAGCTTTAGGACAGGGACCATGGCAGGGAGATATGAATGCGGTGATTGCAAACTGTTCTGAATATACATATCTTAGAAAAGGAAAAAGAATTGATGGTTCTATGTACTCTTGTACATCTTTAGGTGTAAAAATCGGTGGTGGAATTGGGGTTGCTGTTTCCGGATGGATGCTTTCCTTGAGTGGATTTGTAAACGGTGATGCATCTATTCAGCCAGCAAGCTGTATCAACATGATGTACTTCATGTACTTATGGCTTCCATTTATTCTTGATTTACTTATTACAGTGATTCTTTCTTTCATGAATGTAGAAAGAGACAATGCAAAATTAAGAGAAAACAAATAGTATAAGGTAAAATGTAATATAGCCTCTAGAGTTGATTGCTTTAGGGGCTATATGGAAAGTGGGGTAAAAATGAACGCAGATATTAAGTGGCTGGATAATCCGGAAGTTTTTCGTGTGAATCAGTTAGAGGCTCATAGTGATCATGAATATTATGTATCCTATGCCGATTTAGAAAATAAAAACAAACAGTTGGAACAATCCTTAAATGGAGAATGGGAGTTCTTCTTTAGTAAAAATTCGAAAGCGCGACCTGTTGATTTTTATCAGGATGATTTTTCGACAGATAATTTTGATAAAATTATGGTTCCAGGGCATATTGAATTAGCTGGATATGATAAAATCAGATACATTAATACCATGTATCCATGGGAAGGAAAAAACTATCGAAGAGGTGCTCACAGTATTGAAAATGCTGGAGATGGAGCAGGAATGTTTAGTGAAGCAGAGTACAATCCAGTAGGATCCTATGTAAAACGATTTGATTTAGATAGTCAGATGCTGAATAAACGAGTTGCCCTTTGTTTTGAAGGCGTTGAACAGGCAGTGTACGTATGGTTAAATGGAGAATTCGTAGGTTATGCAGAAGATAGCTTTACACCTTCAGAATTTGATTTAACACCATATATAAAAGAAAAAGGCAATGTTTTAGCTGTAGAAGTGCACAAAATGAGTACTGCTGCATTCTTGGAAGACCAGGACTTTTTCCGTTTCTTCGGAATTTTTAGAAATGTTACATTGAAAGCAAAACCAGACACACATGTGGAAGATTTATGGATTCAGCCGGTGTTAAATAATGATAACGTGAGTGGAAAGCTTTCTGTAGATGTTAAAGTGTCAGATACAAGCAATGAAAACTTCCAGGTAAAAGTGGTTGTAAAAGACCAGAATCAGGAAGTGATCATGCAGGAAGACATGTCTTGTGACAAAAAAGACCAATATTATGTGGGTAATGTAGCGGCAGAATTTTCAAACATTAATATTTGGGATAATCACAATCCATACTTATATACAGTTTACGTGGAAGTATTTGATCAGAACGGTGAGCTTGTAGAAGTAGTTCCATATAAAGTAGGCTTTAGAAGAATTGAAATTATCGATAAGGTAATTTATTTGAACGGCAAGAGACTTGTCATTGTAGGTGTAAACCGACATGAATGGAATCCAAAAACAGGAAGATGCATTGGTATGGAAGAAATGGAATCTGACATGAAATGCATTTTAAGAAATAATATCAACTCTGTAAGAACATGTCATTATCCGGATCAGATTCCTTGGTATTACATGTGTGATGAGAATGGTATTTATTTGATGTCAGAAACAAACTTAGAAAGTCATGGTTCCTTCCAGAAGTTAGGAGCAATTGAACCTTCTTGCAATGTTCCTGGTTCTGTACCACAGTGGAAAGAAGCTGTTTTAGACAGAGCAAGGTCAAATTTTGAAACATTTAAAAATCATACATCTGTATTGTTCTGGTCCTTGGGAAATGAATCCTACGCAGGCGATGATATTGAAGCGATGAATGTTTATTTCAAAGAAAGAAATGACGGACGTTTGGTGCATTATGAAGGTTCCTACTACAACAGGGCATATGAAGATACGATTTCAGATATGGAAAGTCGTATGTATGCAAAACCTGCAGAGGTAGAAGAATATTTGAGCAATAATCCTAAAAAACCATATATTTTATGTGAGTTCATGCACGATATGGGAAATTCCATGGGTGGATTAGGTAGCTATATGGCTTTAATCGATAAATACGATATGTATCAGGGTGGATATATTTGGGATTTTATCGACCAGGCATTGTATGTAACAGATGAAGTTACTGGAAAAGAAGTATTACGTTATGGTGGAGACTTTGATGACAGACCAGCGGATTATGAATTTTCAGGAAATGGTATCGTTTTTGCTGACCGTAAGGAAAAACCAGCAATGCAGGAAGTGAGGTATTACTATGGCTTATACAAATAATTTACCACTTAGAGTTGTATATGGTGATTTTACACTTGGTGTTCATGGAAAAGGATTTGATTACATTTTTTCTTATGCGCAAGGAGGTTTGGAATCTCTTGCAAAGGAAGGATATGAATGGTTATATCGTTGTCCAAAACCAACTTTTTGGAGAGCGTTAACTGATAACGATAGAGGTAGTAGTTTTCATTTAAAGAGTGGAAGCTGGTTAGCAGCAGATATGTTTACAAGATGCAAAGACGTAGAGGTATTTATGGATGGAGTTTCTCAAGGAAAACCTTGCGCTCCAGATAATAACCGTTACGGCGGTGATGTATATGCTAAAGAAATGAAAATTGTTTTTGTATATGAAACAATCACAACACCAGTAACAAATGTAGAAGTGACATATACTGTGAATGAATGTGGAAAAATTAGAGTTGATGTACACTATTTTGGTGTAGAAGGTTTGCCACAGTTACCTGTTTTTGGAATGAGATTTATTATGCCAACATTAGCAGATAAATATGAATATGATGGTTTATCAGGAGAAACTTATCCGGATCGTAAAAAAGGAGCTTCGGAAGGAGTTTTTGTAGTGGATGATTTATCTCTTACTCCATATTTGGTTCCTCAGGATTGTGGAATGCATATGGATACGAATTCTGTAAAAATTTACAGACATACAAGTTTGGATAATAGCAGAAAAGATTCTGGTGAACAGGAATTAATGATTGAAAAAGCAGAAAATGCTTTCGCATTCTCTTGTTTGCCATATACAGCAAGTGAGATTGAAAATGCAACACATCATGAGGAATTACCACCAGCAAGAAGAACAGTTCTTTGTGTATATGGTGCTGTTCGTGGAGTAGGTGGAATAGATAGTTGGGGAAGTGATGTAGAATCTGCATATCACATTGATGCAGAAAAAGATATTTCATATTCCTTTATTATTAGTTAACAAAGTGTTGAAACGATGAATGTAATGTTGTAATTACATTTTGTAACCGTTTTTGAAGTAGTCTGCATAGAAAAACATTACAGTATTTAAGTAATTTACGAATTTGTTTAACATACTTGTTTACCTCCTTGTTTTTTACAAGTTCAGTATAGTACTTTGGGTGTATGTTTTCTTGCCATAAATAATCAAAATGTAGACATTCTTTGCTTGAGGTGGAGATTGAAATAATGATTTTATCATATGAAAATAAGAATAGTGATATTACAGTAGAGTGTAAAAAACCGACCCATTTTCCGCCTCATATGCATGAAGCGATTGAGATGGTTTATATTACCAAGGGTACATTGGAATTAGGTGTTGGTCAGGAATTGTATCATATGGAAAAAGGTGATTTTGCCATTGTTTTTCCGAATTTGATCCATCATTATCAAGTGTTTCAAAGTGGAGATAATAAGGTGTTGTATATGTGGATCTCACCTAAGTTTATCTCCAGTTATATGGAGGAAATACAGAACCATTGTCCCGCTTGTCCTGTGATTTGCAAAGAAGATCTGCATGTGGATGTTGTAAAAGCAGTGAAAGCGTTAGTTGATGTTGATAAAAATAATACCCGTTTAGTGCAGGCTTATGTTCAAATGATTTTGGCACATGTATTTTCCGAGGTTAATATGGTTTCCAAAGAAACGGTAGGAAGCGAGGATTTGGTATATAAATCTGTAGAATATGTGGCGAAAAATTTCAGGAAAAATTTTTCGTTGGAACAAATGGCATATGATTTGGGTGTGAGTAAGTATGTTTTGTCCAGAATGTTTGCAAAAACGTTTCATTGTAATTTTACAACTTATGTAAATGGGATTCGTATGAATTATGCT
>JAFYWF010000118.1 GCA_017558145.1 Lachnospiraceae bacterium | reverse complement strand
TATTATGCTGAATTTGAGATTAAATAGTAAATTATGAAAAAAAGATATTTTTTGATAATAATTGAAAGTATTGTTGTAATCTTGTGCTTGCTTGGAAATATAGTTTGTGGAAAAGAATTACCTGTTTATGCTTCTGAAGTTGAAGAACTCAAGCAATTGGAAGATGAGAGACAACAAGCCTTGGAGATGATAGAAGAATTAAAAGCCTCTATTACCAGTGTACAGAAAGATATTGAACATCTGACAATAGAGAAAAATAGTATTCAAAGTTATATAAATTCGCTAGACGCACAGATAAATATAGTTACAAATGAAATGTCAGATTTTGAAAATGAAATAGAAGAAAAAATTGTCAGTATTAAAGAAACAAAAAAGTCTCTGGAACATGCTAAAGAAGTTTGTGACCAGCAATACGAAGCTATGAAATTAAGGATTCGGTATATGTATGAAAATGGGAAATCTTCAATGTTGGAAATATTTATTGGTTCCAAAAGTATGGCAGAGATGTTGAAACAGGTAACTTTCATGGAAGCAGTGTATGAATATGACCGGAATATGTTGGATGAATATACAGCTATAAAGGATGAAATTGCATTGAAAGAAACTCTTTTGGAAGCGGAACTTAATAATCTTGAATTGATGCAGAAAGAACTGACAGTTCAGAAGGAGAATCTGAATAGCATTATTAATCAAAAGAAGGGTGAGTTGACAGTAAAAGCGGGTGAAATAGATGATGCCCGTGGAAACCAAACAGAATATAAAGAACAATTAGAACAGCAGGAAAAATTACTGAACCAGATTGAGGAAGAAATTGCGAGAGCTGCAAATCCAGACAAATATACAGGAACAATTACAGGATTTGTATGGCCATGTCCGGGTTATACCCGTATCAGTAGCTATTTTGGCCCCAGACCACAGCCTGTGCCTGGAGCATCTACCAATCATAAAGGGATAGATTTGGCAGCACCTTACGGTACAGATATTTTAGCATCAGCATCTGGTACGGTTACAACCTCTACCCATAGTAATTCGGCAGGTAATTACATAGTAATTGCACATGGAAATGGAATATCCACAGTATATATGCATTGTTCTGCTCTTTTAGTGTCTGTTGGTGATAATGTAGAGCAGGGAGAAATTATAGCAAGGGTAGGTTCAACAGGGTATTCTAGTGGGAATCATTTGCATTTTGGTGTTATTAAGAGTGGAACTTATGTAGATCCATTGGGATATGTTAGTAATTAAAAATAGTTAAGTGAATGCTTAGTATAAAGAGGCTAGTGATAAGGGAAAGAGAAAAGGTGAGGTATTCCTCGCCTTTTTTGTATGTTTTGGGATAATTATGAAATGTTTTTTAAGATTTTATGAAGTATATTATCAAAGAAAATTCATCATGGTAAAATAAAAAAAGAAAAAGAGAAATATAGAGGATATATCATATGAGAAATATTCTATTTAGCTTCCATAATATGGGAGATTTAAAAAGGAGGACATAAGATGCCTATATATTTTATATTTATTATTTTAGCAACTATAGTAGCAATCTTTTCTGAAAAAATAGATGAAAAAATTAATGCAAACGGGAAATTGAAAAGAGCAGTAATTATATTCTGTATTTTATCAGTAGTATTAACCAGTATCTTAATTAAGAAAGCATTATAGGAAGTAAATATATGAAGAAGTCAATCAAGATATTTTTAGTGATGGCATTTGCATTGGGTTTAGTAGGGTGCAACAATAAAGGTATGAATTTTATTATTTCAAACAAACCAAGTGTAACGGGGATTGTGGAAGAAGTGCATGGAGAATATTTCATCATGTATTCAGAAACTGCAGAGGGTTATCCTAATGGTTCAAGATGGTCTGTATCGCTGCGTACAGAAAATAAAGATAGTTATACAGATGTGATAGTTGGTGATGAAGTCGTTATGTATTATGACGGTATGGCTATGGAAACAGATCCATTGCAAGTAAGTAAAGTGTACGCTATTACTTTAAAAACACCTGCTGATAGAAGTATAAATGATAAGCAATAGTGAAAATGGGAATGGATTAATTATAAAGAGTATTACCATTAATAGATTAATTAGAATAACTGTTTGATAATAACGAGGATGAAAAATATGGAAAGAATCAAAAATTTAAATAGGTATCAAAAAGGTGTTTTGATTTTTATGACAGTTATGACACTGATATTTGCAATAATATATCCAAAAACGATTTCAAAAGTTGGATATAGATATAATGATACGATTCTGGTTCCAATGCAGGAAACTGGGCAAACAATATATGAAGGTAAAATTCAAGGTGAGCAGGCAAAGTTTATAGTAGCAGAAGATAAATCTGTTGTGTTTCAACATGGAAATAAGACATATGGAACTTACATAATGAAAGAAGACCCTACAGCGATTCCTGAAGATAATGATATTTCCGACCAAATGGTGGGTGTAGAAATATATAAAAACAGTGAGCTTTTATTTCGTGGTGGTGTTTGGGATTCTGGGGATTTTTGTTGGTTATACAATGAGGATGGTACATTAGAAAACTTAGGATTTTCAGTTTATACAAGTAATGGTGTGGAATATGATGAAAATGGAAATGTAGTGGATAGAATGGAACCTTCTGCATTAAATATATATGAAATAGTGAATGGTTCAAAATTAACACATAAGGGAGTAATACAAGCTTGGTTCGGGGGTGTATTTATTTGCATTCTAAATGCACTTTCTATTTTATTCGTGGATGAGTTATTTCGTTGGAATTTAGCATTTCAAATCCGTAATGTAGAGAATGCTGAGCCATCGGATTGGGAAATTGCAGGAAGATATATATGCTGGACCGGTATGGTAATCATGGCTATGGTAATCTTTATTATGGGATTGCAGTAGCTGGAACTCTAATTACATAAAGGAGCTGTTTATGAAAAAGAAAATGATTGCAATTATTTCACTCATAGTAATTTTGATAATAGCTTTTATGGTAGGCACCGGATTCCGTAAAAGAACAGATGTCGTGTTGTTCGACTATTCTGTATCCGAAGATGAAACAGTAATCAATCTGGGTGTGCAGGTTGCTTCTTCTATGGGATATGTTAGAGGTTTTAAAGATAATGGTGGAGGTGTAAAACCACATTATCTTATATTTTATTCAACCTTTGCTGGTTTAAATAGTTCATTTGGAGCAGTAGATTACATAACATTGGAAATTGATTCAGATGACATGGAAATCTATTTTAATCGTCCAAATGGTGGATATGAGCTTGTATTAATTAAGGATGAAGAAACCGGGGAATGGATTCGACCGGGAGAGAGCAGTGATAATGTAGAGACAAAGGAAGAGTTTACGATAGAGAAGCTGATTCTGTTGTGTGATGAAGGTAGTGAAGCATTAAAAAATGTCATGACAGATTTTAACGAAGTGGGAGAACTAATGTACAGCAATTTTGAAAAGAATGTTTCGGAGCATTCTCTTACTTGGGATTACTTTTGTTATGTGCAATATGAAGGTAAGGAGTATAGAATCCAGTTATCTTATTGGAAACCGGAAATTGCTAAAGATTATGGGCATGAGGAAAATGAACTGGATTTTATAAATATTTTTTACCCTGCAACAAACGATGGTTTGCTTTTATATGAAGCAGATGAGCGTTTTACACCTGATTTGGATATACGTTCTTTTTTAGAAAAAGAATATGACTTATCTTTAGAAGTAAACTTAGAACTTCCGGAAGGATTGCGCTTAGGTAATTATCAAATGGATTTAGTAATGGGACAAGGCTGCTTGTTTGTAGGAGATTATGAAGAAGAGGAACACGGAGAGGGAACACCACAGGATTGGTATACTCCGGGAGGAATTGCATTTATTAACAAGGAATATTTTCCGGGAGATATTATATTTGAGAATGGGGTGTTTAAAGATGTCTCTATTCGCATGAATCATAGTGGAATTACATCAGATATAGAAAAGGTAGAAGGATGTAATAAACAGGCAGTTCTTTGCGAATATTCCAATGATTTATTCACGGCTGCAGAGACAGTAGAATACATGCAGACACATGGAATAACAGAAGATGAATTTCATGGTAATTCTACATACTGGTATGCATTTCTTACAGAAGAAGATGATGAAAAGGTGTACACTTTATTCTTGAATCAAAAATATTTTACGAAAGAAGATATTATAAAATTAGCACAGAGTGTAAAGTTTAATCTTTGAGGTGTGATTGTATGAGAAGATATAATGCATGGATATTGATATTAATTATTACAGTACTTTTGGCTGGCTGTGGTAAAAAAGAAAAGCATGAAATAGAAATATTAATACCAACCGGAAGTACAGAAGCATTTGTATACTCAGAGACAGAAATTTGTCCTGTTGGAAATAAAGTAACAATATGGTCTGGTGCTGGTTTAGGAGATACAGAGGTAATTTTAAAGCCAGTTGATGAAAAGGTGGAAACAGGGTATGTAGGAGAATATTTAACACACGGAGTACCAGTTGAATTTGATACGAGAAATGTTAAGGATGAATGGTTTAAAATTGGTGTAGCAGTGCAAAATGATTCTGATGGAGGACCAATTGCTGTTTCAGTTGAAGTTGAAGGCGTGGAAGTTAGAATGGTGGAAACCTCTAGTGGTGCATTAGATGTATCAAACAAAGATTTAATGCTTCTTAGTGATAGCTTTTGGGAAAGTGTAACTAAGATTGTATTCTATGATTTTACAGAAGAAATTTATGAGACACTTATTACAGAAGAATTAGAGGCAATCAAAGAAATTTTTGCCCATATAAGTTATAAAGAAATAGAAAATCCTGAGATTGAAGGTTGGTACATGTTTGAACTTCAAACGAAAGATAATAGCTATCATTTAAGAATTACAGGGAAGACGATAAAATTTAATGGAAAGTTTTATAAAGTATCGGAATCTATAGCAAATGAATTGATTTCTATACTAAAAAAAGAAAGAGTGAATGCGGAAGAAAAATTGGGTATAACTTTAATCGTAGAAAACATTTCTTCAACAAATGCAACAATTAAATGCATGCAATCTGGTGGAGAACCAACAGGAGAATTACATACAGGTAGTTGGTATATTTTGGAAAGCTGGACACAAGAAAATGGTTGGATGGAAATGCCATATATTAGAGATTATGAAATTGGTTGGACGCAAGAAGCATGGATGATTCCAATGGAAGATACAACGGAATGGGAAATAAATTGGAAATGGTTATATGGTTCTTTGCCTGAAGGTAAATACAGAATTGGAAAAGAAATCACAGATTTCAGAGCAACGGGTGATTATGACAACGCAGTTTATTTCGTGGAATTTGAAATTGTAAAATAATAAATATTTTCTATTAGTTTTGAAAGGTAGTCATTTGGACTACCTTTTATCAATTTATAAAAAATAAAATTGACCAAAAGATGTTTTTTATCGTGTTATAAGTGAAAGGAGGTAGATAAGATGAAAAATACTTCGGTACGGCCGACTGATAGTATTGAAGCAGTCATGTATACATATGGAAACATGCTTTTTCGTCTAAGCCTAATTACACTTGGAAATGTGAGCGATGCAGAAGATGTGGTGCAAGAAACTATAATTAAATACATGCAGAAAGCTCCTAAATTTAATAACAAGGAACATGAAAAGGCTTGGTTAATAAAAGTTGCAACAAATAAATGTAGGGATATACTTCGATATAAAAGTAGACATCCAATGGTAGACATTGATGAAATTACAGCATTTACAAAAGAGTCAGAAGATAATGGTATATTAGATGCTTTGATGATGCTACCGGAAAGGTTTAGAGTTGTTTTGGTTTTATATTATGTAGAAGAATATAGTATAGAAGATATTGCTAAATTCATAGGAAAGACAACATCTGCCGTGAAAATGCGATTGCAAAAAGGACGTAAGTTGTTGAAAGAAATTTATCGGAAGGAGTGTATGTAGTATGACTAAAAATATATTAGCAAAAAAGGTAACAGAAATTGAAATGCCTGAGGATATGCAACATCGAATAATTAAGAACTGTTATAATGAAATGGAGAAAAATACTATGAAAAATAAAAATACAATTTTTAAGAGACCTATGGTGGCAGTGGCATCTTTTGCACTTTGTCTTTGTTTGGCAGGTGTATCAGCATTAGCAGCAACAGGAAAAATGGAAGGATTTTTTAAAGATATTAAAAACTGGAATGGAGCAGTTGTTGGTACATCATATGAACAGGCAACGGATGAAGTGGAATTAAATGTTATTGATATAACTGATGGACTCACTATAGAACTTACAATGTTAAAACCAAATGATCCACCATATAGTGTATTTCAAACATTTGGAATTGAAGAATATAAGATTGTTGATGCAAATGGTAATACAGTAATTGAGAATGAAATGTTAGAGATGCCAATGGTTGATGGTAGTACAGCAACAGTAAAAATTCCTTTAAATGACATTTCAGAGGGAACGTATAGATTGCTTGTTAGTAAGTTGATTGGTGGTGCAAAAGCAGAGCAGCCACTTGTATTAAGCGGCAATTGGGAATGTGAATTTGCATATTAAAATATTATGTCTAACTGAATAATGAAAGCTTATATAGACCGGTTGGTATAATTGCCAATCGGTTTTTGATATAGAAGTAATAAATTTAAGATGTTAATAATGTTTACTGCAAATTTGGGTGATGCGATATTAACAGGTTGAGTTATGAGATTTGAGAGGCTAGGTTAAATATTTGCGTTGTGAATCCGATATAAAACTAAAGGATAGAAAATAATATATAGAACAAGGAAGTCAGTGGAGGAAGTCATCATGCGAATACAGAATACTAATTTATACTACACTGGAACATATTCTATTTTAAATTCAAATAAAGGTTCATCATTTCCATATGCTATGAAAGTTGATGGATTAGGTAGTTCGGGGAGTAGAAAATCGTTATTTGATTTTGGGAAAGTAACGATAACAGAGCATATGCTTACTGCAAAATATGGAACGAAGATTACAAACGGTCCTAGAGTGCAAATGAAAACATCTGGCAGTAAAAAAACCGAAGATTATATTAAGGTTTCACAAGAACAACTTGCAGAGATAAAACTTCCATCTTCATTTGATAAATTAAAAGAGCAAGAATCGTTCTATTATCACGGAGAAAAAATAACAGATTACGAGTTGATTCAAACAGCGATTGCTTTGGGGAAAATGGAGTTGCCTACAGATGAAACGAACAGCGATCCTCAAAGAATAGCTATGGATGCATTCGATATGCTCGTTATGGAACAAGCTGCTTCAAAAAATTCATGGTCAAATACATTGTATTCCGAGGATGGAAAATATACTTTTACGAAGACCGAAAGTGGAAGATATCAGATGCATTTGATTGATGACGCTGGGGTAGGAGCATCTGTGGAAGATATTGCAAATTGGATGCTGAGCGGTACGCCTAACAGAAATATAGAGACCCGCTACCTAAATTATCTTCGTACGGTAGACCCAGATTTGTATAATGTGGCTATGCAAATAGGTTTGGAAGTTCGTACAAATGGATTTATGGAAGATTTGCATGGGCAGGGAGTGTTAAGCGATAAGCAAAATCAGTATGATATGAGTATACTTGGATTGATGTTTGGAAAAGATGCGGATAATATGCGTTTACTATTGAGTGGATGTAAAAAGACAGGTGATTTC
>JAFYWF010000117.1 GCA_017558145.1 Lachnospiraceae bacterium | reverse complement strand
TTAACTTGCCACAGAGTGTAAACCAAGGAAGTGCTACCAAAGCCACCTACGGCTGGTTCTCAGACGGGACGAAGTACAGTGTACAGGACAGTGGAGGGAATGGCTTCTACTACATCGGCTCTTTGATATACAGCATCTCATCAGGAAGTACCACTCTAGAGAGTACAGACTTCTCCGAGGGGAGGATTACGATATCGTTTGGATCGCAGAGTATCGAGTATCACCACAGGGATCATCTTGGTAGTATCAGGGTAATAACCAACAGCACTGGTCTCACCTCTGAACAGAACGCCTACTACCCCTTCGGGGCAAGACACAGCTATGGCAGCAGATGGCTCACCAGTCTTACCAACAGGCATAAATTCAACGGCAAGGAGGAGCAGACCACCGGCAGTCTCGGCTACCTTGACTATGGTGCCAGGATGTATGACCCGCAGACAGCAAGATGGCTGACACAGGACCCGCTGGCTCAGAAGTACTATCCGCATAGTCCATACTCCTTCAGTGGAAATAATCCTGTACTTTATGTTGATTCAGATGGAAGGGTTTGGGATGTTTTCTTGGATATCGGTTCTTTAGCCTATGATATAGGTTCGGCTATTTATAACCACATCACAGGAAACCATCAGCAAGCCAAACAAAATTGGGTAGATGTTGGACTGGATGTTGCCTCTGCATTTATACCCGGTGTCACTGCTCCAATGACCAAATTGGCAGTGGAGGGGACTGAAAATATTATTGACATTACTAGACATAGTAGATATATTAGTCCTAATAAAGGAATAGCAAAACCACATGGCAAGAATGATCATAATGCAAAAATAGATGAGTTTATAGATCAACTTAAACAAAACAATGATAATAGTAGTATTAGAAAGAATCAAAGACAAGTGAATATTAATGGTAATACAGTTGGAAGTAATAGACCTGATGTACAATGGGATTATAATGGCGTACATCACATTCTCGAAGTAGATAGAACACTTGTAAATAATAGGAAACATAAGCAGATAATAGAGTTAAATGATCCCAATGCAATATTTCATAAAATTATTATTAAATGATTAAAGATTTGACAATTTTTTTTACCTCAATTGACGAAATAAAGGAGGCGCTATTAGATAAGTGTAATAGTGGAAATAATAGTATTATTAATGTGGCCACATTGAGTTTGGATAATTTTCATAATCCTCAATATAATCCACAGGAAAAAAAAGCTGTATTTTGGAAACCACAAAATTGTAGTTTCATAGTAATGACATCCAACTTACTTGACGGATGGAATTCTTTAGTTACAATTATATCAAAACATTTAAGTGTTCCTTATTTAGATATAGCTTTACACGAAGATTATAGAGTGTTTCATTATAATAACAGGTTTGTTCGAGTTATGTGGGATGGTAAGTGGGATTTCTATGAATATGGAACACCTTTTCCATTTGAACTTCTTGATCAATATGCAAATAGGTTAATAAAAAAAAGGCTAACAATAGATATGATAATAAACTATGCAAAGCAGCTAAATGTTGACATTACAGATCCTAACATGTATTGTTCTAATGAAGATGCTATCTACTTTTCAAATCACTGGCATTAGTGTCCGGTGAAAAATTATAAAAGTTCTTTGGAAAATATTGATTATTAGGGTGTTATGATGTTTTATTAAAGATTTATTCCTTAGGCTAGTAAATATGTACAATAAAAATCATTATGAATAAAATACCATTATCAGATGTATATTGGGAAATATACCATACACCAACTCAAGTAATTATCGAATTTTAAGGATAAATTAAAATGGAAAAGTCTTACTTATTTATTTTACTGCTACTAATTATTACACCTAATTATTCATATTGCCAATTAAAAGATGAGGCTATACAAGTTACATTTACAACAGAAATCAAGGAGGTAAAATTAATTAATGACACTCTAATATCGCAGCTTAGAGATATAATCTTTAATAAAAATGAAGAGTTTGCCAAAGTCCTAAAAGAGTATATGTACATTGATGTAGAGCCAACGGATTGGGATAATGTTTTTATGTTTAGAATGGGTAGGGATTTAAGTTTAGGATTCCTTCCCCCTTTTGGCTATTTCTATCTGAATGGCTTGTGCTTTTATATTAAAGAGAGTCTTCCTTCATTTGTCGAGTATACAGGTAATAAAAAAAAGCTTGTTACAAAAGAGTATATCGATCCAACAGGTCTACGTTTTTATGTTGATGATGACACCCCTTCCGTCATAATAGAATATTACTGCAAGTCATTTAATGTTTCAGCATATTACTATTAATCTTATTATGAAAAAGTTGATATTAATCACATACTGCATACTATGTGTGTCATATATCTGTAGGGGACAGGAATTCCAAAAAGTCGGGGTATCCATGTATATCTCTGAAACGAAATTTATGGATGGCACACTGTTTAATCAATTTGAAGATGTAATGTTACATATTTATTCCAAATTTCCATCCAAGCTAAAAGAATATGAATATATTAATATTGAACAATATGGACACACTAATAATTTATTCATTCTACAATTAAGTAAAGTAGCTAATTTAGCTGATGCTCCCCCTGTTGGCTATTTCTACCTAAATGATTATCGCCTATATTTAGTGAAATATAAGATTCCAGAGTTTCTGAAGCTTACAGGGGTGAAAAATGAATTTGCAGAAAAAATTTTAGTTCCTTTAAGTCCAAGAGTACATCTTAAATACAAGGAAACTCCGTATGTTATTATAAAATATGATGGTACTTCTATTAAAGCAATAGAGTATTTTATAAATAAAGATGAGCACTATTGTCCGATCATTATTGAATAATTAAGTACAACAGTTCAGGCAAACTACTACATATCATCAACTCGGAAGGGAACAAACAGGGTAGCAGTTACTACTCACCTGAGAATAAACAATAACTAACCAAATAAAACCGATAAGAAATGACCCACAAGACACACAAAAAGAT
>JAFYWF010000116.1 GCA_017558145.1 Lachnospiraceae bacterium | reverse complement strand
TGGGTGCATATCTAAGTAATACTGTCTGTCTTTTTTCATTTTATCTTCAGATATACCCTCTATCGTCTTTAACGTATCAGAGTTATCCACCTTTTGCAAGATATTAATCACATCGTTAACAGACAAACCCATATTTTCCGCTTTTAAGATTTCAAATCCATCTAATATTTTGTCCATAATTCTATTCCTTTAAAAAGAGTTTTCTTTCTATTATAGCAAATGGGTTTTTGAAACTATGAATGTGCAATTATGGAATGCGTTAAAAGGATATTGTGTAATCGGGTGATGCAGTTAGATATAATTGTGTAATCGAGCATGAGAAAATTGAAAGGTTGAGTCAAGAAGAAAATTAAAAATAATTCTTAAATTTATATAAATAATATATTTAAGGAATTTTGAGTAAAAATTAAAAATAGGAAGAAATTTATAGGCATTGTAAGAAGATGTTAGAAAAGTGTGGAAAAGTTGGATTCTATGGGAAAATGGTAATTTGGACGGATTTTTTGATACGTTATGGTGACATGTGAGAAAATGGGATAGATAAGAAAGTTTAGGGAAAATTTGAATATGTAAGTTATTTTATATACGTTTGATAGACTAGTTGGTAAAAGTAAATAATTCAACAGTTTTGATAATAGGTTTGTGATATAATCAGTTCATAAATTAAATTTTACGGAGATGATAATATGATTTTACATTGTATGAAAAGAACAACGTGGGAAGAACGAAGAAATAAAGAAAGTTGGGGAAAACGTAATATAAAGGCAGAAGGATTTATTCATTGCTCAACTGTAGAGTATTTTTGGAGAGTTGCACCTAACTTTATAGATATTGAAGACGAATTGATATTAGTTTGTATAGATGAGAACAAATTGAAAGTAGAAGTGAAATATGAAGATGGGGATAATTGCGGAAGAGAATATCCGCATGTATATGGATTGATTAATAATGATGCAGTAATAAATGTTCTTCCTTTTTTGAGAAATGAAGATGGTACATATAAAAAGAACCCGGAATTTGAAGAGATAGAAGATAAGTAAATATTACATTTTGGAGATTAAATTTTGAAAAGAAGTAAATTGTCTTATGATGAATGGAAATGTATAGAAACAAAGAAATTAAAAGGAAAATATGTAAATACGGATTTTTTTAAGGGGTATGTAGGTATTCTGGAAATAGAAAAAGTAACAGAAAAACAAATTTGGAGATTTAATGATGAAGATATCATTGTATGTGATAATGGCATAAAATGGTTATCTATTTTACCACAGAATGATTCCTATTGTATTACTGCAATGCTGAACGAAAATGATGATATTCTTTTATGGTATATAGATATGATTGCAGAACAAGGAATTGATGTAGATTCTATTCCGTATTTTGATGATTTATATTTGGATCTAGTTATATATGCTAATGGAATAATTAAAGTGGATGATATGGATGAATTAGAAGAAGCATTGTTGAGAAAAGATATTACAGAAGAGCAATTTAATCTTGCTATTAATACAAGCAAAAAATTAAAAAAGGGATTGTTAAGTGATATTGATACTTTCGTTGATTTTACATTGAAGTGTAAAGAATTAGTGAATTAGAAAAAATCTTTAAAATTTTTTATTTGATTTTGTAACTTGTTGAAGATTAAATATGATTGAGAGAAAAGGTAAAATGATATGGCGGATAATATGATAAAAATTGTGGAGTTGGATAAGGAGTCATATAATGGAAAGAAATTTACTTTACGATATGTGACGAAAGGTTATTATGATATTGAGTTGACGAAAAAAGGGTTTGACATTAGTTACAAGAATTTTGGCGAAACGAAAGAAATGTCATTTGGAGATGTCTTTTTTAATGAATGGTTGGATGAGCCTATAGCATTTGGAGCCTTTGATGGTGAGAAATTGCTAGGATATGTAGAAGGAACATTAGAAAAGTGGAATAATCGATATCGCATTAGTAATATTTGTGTGTTTGATGATTCAAATCGTCAAAAAGGAATTGGTACATTATTGATGGATTGTATTTTGAAAGAAGCTAATAAAAGGAATGCTCGTATGGTAGTTTTAGAAACCCAGACTTGTAATGAGTATGCTATTTCCTTTTATAAAAAACATGGATTTAGAATTATTGGATTTGATTTATTTGCTTATACCAATACAGATTTGGAAAGACATGAGGTTCGAATTGAGATGGGAAAAATGTTAGATGTATGATTTTATTTAATAAATATGATTTAGGTATTATCAAGTGATAAAAACGAATATATTTTCTTGTAAATAACGTGAATCTTAAGATTGTAAAGCTTAATAAAATTTCGTATAATAGAAATGATTATTTTCATGGATGGTGAGTAAATGAATGTTCATTTAAAAAATATTGGTATTATTTCTGATTCAACAATAGAAATAAATGGTCTTACTGTAATTACGGGACATAATAATTCTGGAAAAACAACTGTTGGGAAAGTTATATATTCATTGGTTGATGCTGTTTCAGAAATAGAAAATAAAGCAGCGAATGATAAATATAGTTATGTACTAGAACAACTTAAAAATGCTAATAGAGAATTTTCATGTCGTGCAGTAATGAAACGTAATATAGAAAAAATAGAAAATGATTGTATTCGTATATTTTTCATGGAAGATTATGCACAGAATATTGGAAAATATGATGTGGAGACATTTTTAAAGGATTTAATAAAAGAAATGCAAATATTTTCTATTGGAGAAAATCCGTATAAGAAAATTATAGAAGAAGATATAAGTAAAACTCTTTTTGGAGAAGAAATAGATATTGAAGAATTTTTGCATGAAAAAGATAAATGTTTGGAAGTATTACGTGTAACTATGGATGAAATTACAAAGGATCCAGAGTTAATTAATTATGCAAGACAATCTATTAATGGTACACTTTCAGTTGAATTTGCAGGACAAATTCAACCAGTTGCATTAAAAAATATATTTTCAAGTATTGAAATGTTAGACGGAAAAAAGAAGTGTTTTTCAATGGAATTGTTTGATAATGAAATTATTAAAGCAGAAGAGCCAGTATATAATTGGATGCCGTATAAAAACACATACTTTATAGATAATCCGTTTATTGTTGGTGATTCGATTTTTGCTAGAAGATTTACACGATATACAGCCACGAAAGACTCATATATAGATGAGAATCATATATATAATCATGAGTTGAAATTAAAGTTGATTGTAAATCGCCCTACGAAGAAAAATGTGTTTGAGACAGGAATTATAGAAGAAAAATATAAAGAAATAAAAGCTAAAATAGATGCTATTTTACCTGGAGAGTTTGTATACACAAGTGAGGGACAGTATTATGTAAATGAAGATGTTCATTTAAAAGCTTCTAATTTGGCAACAGGATCTAAAATGTTTTCTATTATAAAGTTATTACTTGCAAAAGGAGAAATTACAGAAAAAACATTGTTGGTATTAGATGAACCAGAAGCACATTTACATCCAAAATGGCAAAATTTATTTGCTGAAATTATGGTATTGTTGGTAAAAGAGGTTGGTTGTCACATTTTACTTACCACGCATAGCCCAAATTTCATGTTGGCATTAGAAGCTAATATGCGAAAATATGAAGCTCAAGATATTTGTAATTTTTATCAAACAAAACATATAGAAGAATCAGCATTTGTTGATTATAAATGTGTGAATGAATCATTAGAAGATATTTATGAAGATTTTGTAACGTATTTATCTGATATGAAAATGTTACGTGATAGTTATTTATAAGTTGGAGAATTTTTATGATTACAAAAGATATAAAATCATACCTTCTAAACAACTATTCGAATTATCTTGAAACTATATCAGAAATGTCGAAAAGTGATAATGGGGAAAGTTTGGTAAATGATGAAAGAAAACTTTACAATTTTGATAAAATAACTGAAGAAATATATACAAATAAGACGCCAGAGTCGGCAGATTCTTTGTATGTATCAGATAAAAGAGTCTATTTTGTAGAATATAAAAGTGGATTTAAAAAAAGAATTACTAAAGATAATTTTGATAAAAAACAAATGCTATGTTATAAAGATAATCAAACATATTGTGAAGAATATGGAAAGCTGTTTTTTAAAAATCAAAAAAGAGAAGATAAGATATTACGTAATTCTATTCAGTTTAAAGCTATTGAGAGTTACATGACATTTATGGAAGAAATTATGCCAAAGAGTGAAGACGATGGAAAAGGTAAAAAATTGGTATATTGTGTTGTTGTTGATGACTATGTTGAAAATATGGAAGACATTCTTAATGGGTTAGCTGGGAAATCTTCAGAAACGAATACAATAACAAGTATGAGACAATCGCTATCACGTTTTGGTAAAACTCCAAAAAAGAATTATTATTATGATGAAATAAATGTATTTTCTCCTTATGAATTTAAAAAATTTGTAACAAAAAATATGTAATAAACATAAGAAAGTATCTTTTATCAGTAAATATTTTTTGCTGATAAAAGATATAAAAGAATTTGATAAACAAAAAATTAAGAAAAGAATATAGATAGTTATTTACAAGCAGATGCCCCTCATCTGCTTGTGTTCTTTTCAATATCAGCCAATCGCTTAGCACGATTATAGCGGTTTCTTAATGAATTTTTAGGAGCACCTACTTCGCGTTCCAATTCTCTGATAGTGAAATAATCATAGTCGATATAATAGATTAAATCGTCATCGGTTAATTCTTTGCCGTGAAGGTAATATGTGGTTCGTTTTCTTCCGGGTTTCTTTAATGATCTGGTTTCCAGAGCAGAGATACGTTTTTTGAGGGATAAAATTTCCATATCTTTGCGGAGTGTGATTTCAATTAAAACCGGAATTAGAACGTTATAGTTTACATTTGTTTTAAGAAGATTTTGTAATTCTTTATCTGTCATTTTGTGATAAGGTTTTGGTTCTGGCATTGGAATAAGGTTTTTGCTTTCGTAATTATTCATAGTAACATACCTCCGTTGTTAAATTACTGTTTTAGGGGTTAACAAATCTGAGTTAATTTGGTAACATATTTTTTAGTTAGAAATAAAGGGAAAAGTAGTGATTTTTCAACAAAATAAAATTTTTAGGATTAAAAGTAGTAACAAATAAAGTTATGGAAAATAGTTTATAAGTTACAAGAAAATTGGTTTGCGTACTATTTTTGATAGAGGGTATAAAAGCTCCTTTCTTAGCGGGTTTGTAAAGTGCGTCAGATTTCGAATCCCCGCACGCTCATTAAAAAATGAAAAGAAGTACTGAAAAATCAGCACTTCTTTTTTTTGTGTTTGATTGACCTATGATTGACTAATTTGCGGAATAGAGATTAATATGGAAAATAAAAAGGATAAATTATTTTTAGAAGCAATTATAAAATTTTCTTTGGGAGTAATTATTGTAGGATTATTAATTTTTATACCTGCAGGAAGTATTTTATATGTACAGGGCTGGATATTTATGGGAATACTATTTATTCCAATGTTTATTGCAGGTCTTTTTATGATAGTTAAAAATCCTGAATTATTAAAATCGAGATTGGATGCAAAAGAAAATGAAAAAGATCAGAGTTTAGTTGTAAAACTCAGTGGACTAATGTTTTTGATAGGATTTATTGTGTCCGGATTAAATTTTAGATTTCAGTGGTATATATTACCTTTCAAAGCATCTATTATTGCAGCTATAATATTTTTATTATCTTATTTACTTTATGCAGAAGTTCTTCGTGAGAATACCTATCTATCTCGTACAATTAAAGTACAAAAAAATCAAATAGTAATTGATACGGGATTATATGGAATAGTTAGACATCCTATGTATAGTGTTACTGTATTATTATTTTTATCTATGCCTATCGTGTTAGGATCATTCTATTCTTTTATTATTTTTTTATCATATCCATTTATTATCGTAAAAAGAATTAAAGGAGAAGAAGAGTTACTTAAAAGAGAACTTCAAGGATATGAATCATATATGAAAAAAGTTAAATATAGATTAATACCTATGATTTGGTAAAGAAGATAATTGACAGATAATTAAATATAAAATACATACGATTCAGAAATATACAATAAAAATATAAAATAATTAGATAAAAGTATTGACAAATATAAATGTGTGAGATATTATAATATTAACAAAACAAAAGAAGAGAAAACTTCAAAAAACAGGAGGAAGAGTCCAATGAGATAGTAAATTTATAATTGGACAAATTCAAAAGTAGAAGAGGAAACTTCAAAAAACAGGAGGAAGGTCCAATGAAATAGTAGATTTATAATTGGACAATTTAATAGAAAGAGAGGTTATACAGTGAAACTTCAAGAAATTCATTAAAAGAGCTATTTGATTTGTAAAGAAAGATCAAATAGCTCTTAAAAATTTGTAGAAAATTTATAATAAATGTAAAGCATACTTGACATAATTAAATATTTTTGATAAATTAACTATGTCAAGTATACTTTACATAAAAGGAGAATAAATTGAAAAATATAATAGAAAAAATAAGAAAAGAAAAAAATATACGTCAAGAAGATTTTGCAAAAGCTATGGGTGTATCCAGGCAAACAATTAGTTCTTTGGAAAATGGAAGATATAATCCATCTATACTTTTAGCATATAAAATTGCTAAATATTTTGAAATGACAATTGAAGAGATTTTTTTATTTGAGGAAGAAGAAAATGTATAAATAAGATAGTTTGAATGTGGCTAAAATTCTAACATATCATTATATTAAGAAAAGATATTCAATAGATATTGAATATAATAATATAAAAATTATATAGAAAGAATGGTGTTGAAAATGAATTCAAAAAGATTAATTGCAAGCATTATAGAAATAATTGTAGGTGGAGTTTTATTAGTAAGTTCTTTTTTCGGTAAAGTAGATGAATTTTGGAGTGGAATGGGAACATCTTTATTGTTAATTGGTGTGATATTTTTAGTTAAAAATATTAAATATAATATGGATATAAAATATCGAGAAAAAATAGATATCGAATATAATGATGAAAGAAATAAATATTTATCATTAAAATCTTGGGCATGGGCAGGGTATATATTTGTTCTGTGTGGTGCAGTTGCTACAATTGTATTTAAAATTATAGGAAAAGAAGATTGTATGATGTTATCATCAGCAAGTGTTTGTTTCATAATGATATTATATTGGATTTCTCATATGTATTTAAAAAGAAAATATTAGATAAGTAATAGAGAAGGAGTAAATCGCATAATAAAACGATTTACTCCTATTTTTTATTAATGTAAATTTAAAGAAATATTACCAAAGATTACGATAAATCTGCATAATAGCTTCTTTATCAGGTGTTCTTGGATTAGTAGCTGTACAAGCATCAGCCAAAGCAGCCTCAGCCATAATTTCAACCTTACTCATGTAATCATTAACAGAAATAGTACCAATTTCTGAAATTCTTGCAGGAATGTTCATATCCTGATTCATAAACTGAATCCATTGAATTAGAGAACGAACACTCATTACTTTATTATAACTACTGAGACCCAAAACATGAGCAATGGTAGAATATCTTTTTACAGATGGTAGATATTCGGATTTACTTCTACTGTCTTTATGTATATCTGCATTATATTCAATAATATGTGGTAATAACATTGCATTTGCACGACCATGAGGAATATGGAAGTTTGCACCTAATTGATGAGCCATACCATGAGTTAGCCCTAAGGATGCAGAGTTAAATGCAAGACCTGCTAAACAAGATGCAACATGCATTTTCTGTCTTGCATGAGTGTCATTACCATTTAAGTAAGCTCTAAGTAAAAATACTCCGACGATTTCAATTGATTTTTCAGCTAAAGCAGTAGAAAATTCATTGTGATTTGTACTTACATAAGCTTCAATAGCATGTGTTAAAACGTCCATACCGGTATCTGCTGTAATTGCTGGTGGAACACTTTTTACTAATTCAGCATCTAAAATAGCTTCTTCTGCAGTAAGTGTTGGAGAAACCAATGGATGTTTAATTTTTGCTACAGTATCATTAACTACTGCGAAAGAAGTAACTTCGGAACCAGTTCCACTGGTTGTTGGAATAGCAATCATAGCAACATCTGCATAATGATCAATATTCAATGCAAATTCACGAATTGCTTTAGAGGAATCAATCGCAGATCCTCCTCCTACAGCTACAATAACTTCTGGTTTGTATTCTAATAATTTTTTAACACCTATGATAATTTTATCAATAGGTGCATCCGGAACTACATCGTGAAAAACTTCATAAGTTTTACCACCTTTATCCAATGGATCAGTAATCATTTTAATCATAGGTCCTTTTGCAATAAAAGGATCTGTAATAACAAGTACACGATTGTAAGGCATTTGAGCTAATCGTTCAAGAGCATTATCGCCGAAATGAATTTTAGTCTTAATTTCAAATGATTTCATGCAAATTCCCCTTTTTAGTATCTGCGAAATATTTCGCATTTTCCCCTTTGATAGTATTTGTGTCTCCCCTTAAGATGTTAAAAAGTAGTTACACTTATAATCATTTTACTGAAAAAATCAAAATAAGTCTAGTAAATTTAATGATAATTTAAAAAATCAAAAAAGATTTTATTTAGAAAAAATTGAAAATATAATATGCGAAAATGAATTTAAAGAAAGTTATAAATGTCATTTTATTAATGCTTTAAATAAAAAAACAAAAATTATGTAATTTCTCTTTTTCTTGTTTTTTATAATATTGAATGTCATAATGTAAATAATTGTGTATGAAAAATTACTTAAAATCAGGAATAAGAACTTGAAAAATTAGCCTAAAAAAAGAAAGATATTAAAATGAACGGATATATTATTGAAAAATATAACAAAATGACTAATGCTTATACTTGTAATCGCTTGGTGGAAGAAGCAAATAAGATAGGGATTGATTTACAAATAATAGGGATTCACGATACCATAATTTTAGAAAATGAAATTAGAAATAATGGTAATATTTTAGAAAAAAGAGATTTTGTAATTAATCGATATAAGTGGGGAAAGATAAAGGATGAAATAAATTCATTAGGAAAGAAAAGTTATAATTTATTAGAAAAATATAATATATATATAAATAAATATGAACAAGTAAAAAGACTACATTCTGACGAATTTCTAATACCAAAATATTTGTTAGGATCATCATTGCTAAAATATGAGGAGATTGTTAAATACTTAGGATATCCTTTTGTAGCAAAGGGGTTAGAAAGTTCTATGGGAGAACAAATAGCTCTTATTAATAGTGCAAAAGATTTGGAAAAATTATGGATTAATTATGGAACAGAAAAAGAATGGTTATATGAGGAATTTATAACAACCAGCTTTGGAAGGGACATACGTTTTTATAGTATTCAAGGAGAAGTAGTTGCTTGTATGCAAAGAAAATCCAAAGGAGATTTTCGAGCAAACGTAGCTTTAGGTGCAAGCGTCGAACCATATGAAATTACAGATGGTATTAGACAGATAGCAAAAGACATCTATGAACAAACAGGTCTTGATTTTTTGGGTATTGATTTGCTGTTTGGGGAAAATAAACCATATTTTTGTGAAATTAATGTAATGCCCGGAATTGAAGGAATTGAAAAAGCAACAGGAGTAAATGTAGCAAAAAGAATTATAGAAACAATAGCAAGAGAAGGGTGATTGTTGAGAATAAAATATTTTTATAATTATTTTTGTCGGCAACTAAAGGGTGACTATGTAAATAACATTATTTTATAACTATTCGTATCATTAACTAAAAGGCGATGGAATGGAGAATAAGATGGCAATAATAAAACCATTTAAATGTATAAGACCAAATACAGAAGAAGCAGCTGAAATAGCAGCACTTCCTTATGATGTATATAATCGAAAAGAAGCTAAAGAAATAGTTAGAAAAAATGAAAAATCTTTTTTGGCGATTGATCGACCCGAAACTTGTATGGAAGATGATGCAGACATGTATTCGCCACAAGCTTATCAGAAAGCAAAAGATTTGTTAGATGAATGGATTGAAAAAGGAAGATTTGTTCAAGAGAAAGAAAAATTATTCTACCTATACGAATTAACTATGAATGGGCATAAGCAGACAGGAATTGTAGCTTGTGTTTCTGTTGATGACTATATAAATAGAGTTATTTTAAAGCATGAAAATACACGAGCAGAAAAAGAAAAAGATCGTATTTGTCATGTAGATACCTGTAGTGCTCATACGGGTCCTATTTTGTTGGCTTATCGAACGGAAGAAAAAATGAAAGAGTTAGTAAACAAAATAAAGCAGGATAAGCCTCTGTATGATTTTGTTTCAGAAGATGGTATTGGTCATCGTGTTTTTAAAGTATTAAAAGAAGATGGTAAAACAATTGAAGATGTTTTTTCAAAAATCAAAAATCTTTATATTGCAGATGGACATCATAGAGCTTCTTCTGCGGTTAAAGTAGGATTAAAAAGAAGAAAAAAATATCCAAACTATACAGGCGAAGAAGAGTTTAACTATTTTTTATCTGTTTTATTTCCGGATGAAGAACTATTGATTATGGATTACAATCGTGTTATCAAGGATTTGAATGGATTATCTGAAGAAGAATTTTTAATAAAAGTAAAAAATATTTTCGATGTAGAAAAAATAGATAGGCAGGAAGCACCAAGAAAAAAATCAGAGTTTACAATGTATTTATCAAAAAAGTGGTACCGATGTACAGTAAGGGAAAGGGATATTCCTGAAGATCCGGTGGAATGTTTAGATGTATCACTTCTTCAAAATTTATTATTAAAACCGATACTTGGAATAGAAGATCCCAAAATAGATAGTAGAATCGATTTTGTAGGAGGAATTCGAGGTTTAGATGAATTAGAAATTCGCTGTGCAACAGATTGTAAAGTAGCATTTGCAATGTATCCGACCTCTATTGATGAATTATTTACTATTGCAGATGCTAATTTGCTTATGCCACCAAAATCCACATGGTTTGAACCTAAATTAAGAAGTGGTTTGTTTATCCATAGATTCGAAGAATAAAAATAAAAGAGAAAATGATAGGAATGAATAAAAAACAAGCAGAAGATTTTATTTATAAATCTTATATAAAAGCTCAGAGATACCAAGATTATAATTTAAAAGATTCAAAAAAAAGAAGAAATGATCTTACCTTTGATTTGATTCGGAAAAAATCCAATACTCCCAGTGTAGTTGTTACAGGTAGTAAAGGAAAAGGTTCTGTTTCTAAAATGATCTCACAAATTTTACAAACAAAATACACAGTAGGACTCATGACGAGTCCTCATATTGTGGATTTCTGTGAAAGATTTCAGGTGAACGGTGGAAAGATATCAACGGAAGATTTTATAAAACATATATGTTTTATTGCAAAAGAAATAGATGATTTAGATGCATTACTTCCAAAACATATTTGTATTAGTCCCATGGGAATTCAGACCTATATGGCTCTTCATTATTTTGAAGAAAAGGAAACACAGTTTAATATTTTTGAGTGTGGTAAAGGTGCAAAATATGATGATGTAAATAATGTGAAACATGAGTATGCAGTAATTAATACAATATTTTTAGAGCACACAAGGGAATTGGGAAAAAACATAGAAGAAATTGCAGAAGATAAAGTACACGTGATTACCGGGGAACAAAAATGTGTCTATGTGGCAAAACAAGAAAAAAAAGTGTTAGACATTATTGAAAAACAAGCTGCCAGACATCAGGTTTCTTTAAAAGTATATGGTAAAGATTTTTTTGCTGAAAATATTAAGTATACTAAAGAAGGAATGGTCTTTGATGTTACAATAGGAGAAGAAAAAATTGAAAATATTACTATTCCATTATTAGGAGAACATCAAGCTATGAATTGCGCAATAGCTTTAACTGTGTGTAAAGATATTTTTAATAATGAAATATTGTGGAAGAATAAAAGCTTAATAAAAGAAAATTTAAGGAATATTAATTGGCCGGGGAGGATGGAGGTATTAAGTCAGAGTCCTTTTATGATGTTAGATGCTTGTATTAATTCGGCCAGCTGTGAAAATGTAATTCGTGTTTTAGATTATTTAAATATTGAAAAAACAATTTTGATTGTTGGAATTCCGGATGATAAGGATTACATTGGTGTAGTTCATTCCATGAAAAAAAAGGCAATAAAAACTATTTTGACAAAATCACAAAATCCACATTATATTTTTACGAAAAAACAACAGGAAAAATTGAAAGAACAGGGGATAGAAACTACATGGACGAGTTCAGTAAAAGAGGCAATAGCTATAGCAAAAAATGAAAATTACCCTATAGTTATACTAGGAACTACATCAGTAGTAGCGGAGGTAAAAAATGAGTATATGTGATAGCTGTTTATATTATGAATATGATGAGGATTACGATTGCTACATATGCAGCATGGATTTAGATGAAGATGAAATGTATAAGTTTTTAACAGATACTTGGAAAAATTGTCCTTATTATAGAAGTAATGATGAGTATGAAGTAGTAAGACATCAGATGTAATATAACTATTTTAATATCAAAATAAAAATAAAGACCTTTCGTATTTATGAATAAACCATAAAAAGATAGATTTAAAATCTAAAATATAAATGGAATTCGTAAACGAAAGGTCTTTGTTGTATAGGAATTAAGGTGTATTCTGATAAATCATGTCGATGCCCTTTTGTAGGGTGTTTGCATCAATTGCTCCTTTTGCGTGAGCGATTAATTCTCCTTTTTCATTTAAGAAATAGGTAGTCGGAAGAGATGAGACAGAGTATGTGATTGCAGCATTATAAGCAGTATCAAAATAAACCGGAAAAGTATAATCACTATTATTAATAAAAGAAGAAGCAATTTCTACTGTTTCTCTAGAACCGTCTGTCATATTTACCATCAGAAAAGTGATTTCATCTTTGTAATCCAAATAAGCTGTATGAAAATCAGGCATTTCCATTTTACAAGGACCACACCAGCTTGCCCAAAAATTAACAATAATAGGTTTTCCAAAGAAATCCTTTAAATGCACTTCGTTTCCTTCTAAATCATACACTGTAAAGTCAGGCGCTTGAAAAAGTGTATCATCCGATGAATTTGAAGAATTATTTGTAGAAGTATCGTTAGTATTAACAGAGTTATCACTAGAAGTATTTTCAGAAGAGTCATCAGAGGTATTTTCACTGTGATTAGAAACCTCCTGAGTAGAACTATCTGATTCTTGATTAGTATCTTTAGATTCATTATTAGTAGACTCAACATATAAAGAATCTAATTGATAATTTTTACTTAATGATTGATATAATACAGAAGCTCCGATCATTAAAATCAAAAATAGAGCCATTAAAAATAGTGTTTTCTTTTTTCCATTCATTTATGATTAACTCTCCATAATTATATTTGCATATCTATTTAAAATGTATTTTTTTAGTATCACCTAAAGAATACTTCAAATAATGATTGAATAATAAAAACTGTAATAAATTAACTTAATAAATTTAACAATTTTCCTAAAGTTCCTGAAGCCATCATAATACCAACTAATATTAAAAAAATGCCGGAAATAGTATTTATTATAGAATAGTTTTTCTTAATAAAGTCAAAAGTAGTTTTTAGTTTTTGTATTAACACTGCACTGATAATAAAAGGAATACCAAGACCTAAGGAATAAGATAAAAGCATTAACATTCCTGTTAAGGTTTTTCCTTGTTGTGAGGCCATCATAAGAGCAGATCCTAAAAAAGCACCGACACAAGGAGTCCAGCCAATAGAAAAAATAATTCCAAAAACAAAAGAAGAGTAAAAATTCAAATTGTCTGTATTAAAATTATGTTTGGAAGATGAAAAAAATCGAAATTTAAAAACATCTAAAAAGTTTAGTCCAAAGAAAATTACAATAAGGCCGGAAATAATATTTACAAGTGTTTGATAATTTTTAAAGAAACTTCCCAGAGTTCCGGCCATTGCACCTAAAGAAACAAAAATAAAAGTAAAGCCTAAAACAAAACCTAAAGCACAGGTTAATGTTTTTTTAGAATTTTTTGTATTGCTACCGGCAAAATAGGAAATGTAAATAGGTAGCATTGGTAACAAGCAAGGGGATATAAAGGTAATAATACCTTCTAAAAATGAAATAAAATATAACATAATATTATCTCCTGATAAAATTAGGGGTTGTTTCAAAGTTAAATAAAAATCAGATGAGTAAGTACTACCCATCTGATAATTTACTATGTTCTATTAAGATTGTAAATATCCATAAAATTGAAAATTAATATATAATTAGATATAAAAAATAACAATATCATAGCTAATTTAGGTTCTTGCTAAACCATCCACATATAAAATCTGACCGGTAATATAGGAAGCTTCATCAGATGCTAAGAATACATAAGCATTAGCAATATCTTCCGGTTGTCCCAATCTGCCGAGGGGAATTCTTGCAACCAATGGTTCGATCATTTCTTTCGGAACAGCTTTCATCATGTCTGTTTCAGTAACACCTGGTCCAACTGCATTTACACGAATACCTTGGGGTGCCAATTCTCTGGCAAGAGATAAGGTAAAACCATTTACTGCAAATTTAGATGTTGGATAAGTAAAGCCACTTGGCTGTGCATCACGGCTTACCATAGAAGATGTACTTAAAATAACACCTTTTTTTGCTTTAAGCATCCAATTAACAGCAGCTTTGGAAGCAGTGAAAACACCTTTTACATTTAGATCCATTACTTTATCAAATAATTCTTCTGTGTAATCAACAAAAGGTGTTTTTTCTGAAACGCCAGCGTTATTTACTAGAATGTCTATGGTTCCGTATTTATTACCAATCTCATCAAAAGCTTTTTTTACATCTTCTAAATCACTTAAATTTGGCCAAATACCTTCTACAATAGCATCAGGATATTTTTCCTTTAATAAAGTAACTGCTTTGTCTGCAGTTTCTTTTTTGCTTGCACAAAGAATAACTTTTGCACCTTCCCTTAAAAATGCATCTACTGTAGCAAATCCTATACCACGGCTTCCACCGGTAACGATGGCAACTTTATCTTTTAATCTCATATCAAAGCCTCCTAACAAAAATTATTAAAAAATATAATGGTAACGATTACTGTTATTAAATAAATATCATATATCTTGTTTAAATTCAATAGATTTTTAAAAAATTTATTTAAGAATAAGAAGGATATTAAAAGTTATGACAAACATCAACTGAAAAAATTAATTTTCTCAAAAGAATTAATAATATTGTACATATTTAACATATGAACATATAAAAAGTTGTGTTAATATGACAATAAGCATATGAATATCTATTTCTTTAAACATTTCTTGAGTAAAACTCGTCGAAGATCAACTCTTAGAAAATCTATGCTTTAAAAAATTATTGAATAAGCAGGAGATTTTCTAACATGATTATACAAAAGATGATTTCCTGTAAAAGGAGGTCACTTTATGAATAATGAAATGAATTTATCTGCAAACAGGGAGTATAAAAGTACAGTTTTTGCTCACCTATTTAAAGAAAAAGAAAAGCTTTTGTCTTTATATAATGCTTTAAATCATAGTAATTATGTAAATGATGAAGAGTTGGAAATTGTAACGCTTGAAAATGCTATATACATGGCAATGAAAAATGATTTAGCATTTATTTTGGATTGTAAGTTAAATCTTTACGAACATCAATCTACTCCAAATCCAAATATGCCTTTGAGAGATTTGTTTTATGTATGTAAGGAATATGAAAGAATAATAAGTAAAAATACAATATATTCAACTCGAAAAATCAAAATACCTGCTCCACATTTTGTAGTATTTTATAATGGAATAGATGTACAGCCTGAAAAAGAAATTTTAAAATTATCAGATTTGTATCAGGTTCATGAGGAAGAACCAATGTTGGAGTTAAAGGTAATTATGCTAAATATTAATGATGGCAATAATGAAGATTTAAAAGAAAGTTGCAAGATATTAAAAGAATATATGCAATATGTGAATCGTGTTAGAAAGTATGTATATCAAAATAACATGATTCTAAATAATGCAGTAGAATTAGCCATAACAGAGTGTATAAGAGAAGGAATTTTAGAAGATTTTTTAAGAAAAAATCGGGCAGAGGTAAAAGCAATGAGTATATATGAATTTGATGAAGAACAAGTAATGAATATGTGGCGTGAAGAATTAAGAGAAGAAGGATTGGCTAAAGGATTGGCTAAAGGATTAGCTGAGGGAAGAGCTCAGGGGTTAGTCGAAGGAAGAGCCGAAGGAAGAGCCGAAGGAAGAGCCGAAGGAAGAGCCGAAGGAGAAATAAAATTATCGGAATTAATTTTCCGTTTACTTGTGGAAAATAGATTATCAGATATAGAATTAGCCACGAAGGATGAAGAAGTAAGAAAAAAACTTTATCTTGAATTTGGTATTATGGAATAATTAAAAATAGATAGTAATGAAAAAGAGGATAAATGGATGATTAAAGTAATTGCCAGTGATATGGATGGAACACTATTAAATAACAATCATGTATTCAGTGAAAAAACAATAGAAAGCTTAAAAAGAGCTTGTAAACAAGGAATTCGATTTATGGTAGTAACAGGACGAAACTATGTCAGCGCTTTGGAACCCCTTGGGAAAACAGATTTGGTTTGTGATTATATCTTAAGTAGTGGAGCAGAAATCCGTAATCCAAAGCAAGAGGTTTGGTTGTCACTTGCACTTTCTTTTGATCAATGTGAGTATTTGTATGAAAAGATAAAAAAATATCCTTTAGGAATTATGTTTTGTAGTGAAGAAAAAAATTATATTATTGGATCATTTGAAGAAGCGGATCAAGGAATCTTAGATTATATTAAATATTTTCATGATACAAAAGACAGAGATGAATTAAGAAAATCACCACTGTATAAAATGATGTGGGACAAAACAAAGGAAGTAAAAGATTTTGAAGCATTAAGAAAAAATGATATCCCAATCACGAAAATGTTTCTGGTTTCGGATGATGTAGATATGCTTCAAACTATAAAAATAGAATTGGAAGAAAAAGGAGATATTGCCGTTAGTTCTTCTTTTAAAAATAATTTAGAGGTAACTGACATTAGAGCGCAAAAGGGACCCATATTAAAAAAATATATCGAGTCATTAGGATATACCATGGATGAAGTCATGGTATTAGGGGATAGCTTAAACGATTATTCCATGATGGAAATGGATTTTGGCGCTACTATAGCTATGGCTAACGCTGATGAAGAAATAAAAAAATTAGCGAAATATATTACTAAGTCTAACGAAGAAGACGGAGTAGCGTATGTCATTGACGAGATGTTAAAAATGTATGGAATGGAATAAAAAATAGATAGACTAAGAAAATATACTTATATTAATTTCATAAATAAATTTAAAAAGTAAAGAGAGGGAAAAACATGGTAAAACACATTATTTTATGGCAATTGAAGGATGAATTAACTGCGAAAGAAAAACAGGAAGTAAAAAAAGGAATCAAAGAAGGTTTAGAAGGTTTGGCAGGAAAAATTCCAGGACTGACAGAAATTAAAGTACAGATTGAAGGACTGGCTTCTTCCAATGCAGAAGTAATGTTAGATTCTACTTTTGAAAATGAAGAAGCATTAAAATTATATGCAACTCATCCAGAGCATGTAGCTGTGGCAGATGGAAAAGTAAGACCTTATACTAAGATAAGAATGTGTTTGGATTTTGAAGTTAACTAAATAATATTATATTGTCAATAAAGTATCGAGAATTAAAAGGAGCTAAAAAAGATTAAGGTGAACATATTAATTTACCGTTATGGCAGTATTTGTGAGCCCGATATTGTAGAAGCTTTTCAAAAAATGGGGCTAAATGTGATAGAAGAAACAACAGAAATTGATCAGAAGGGTCTCCTACCTTCCGATCAAGTAAAATTAGTAAAACAGGCATTGGATCAATACCATCCAATGTTTGTTTTTAGTATCAATTTTTTCCCATCTATTGCAGATATCTGTCAGATTTATGGAACGAAATACCTTTGTTGGACAGTGGACTGTCCGGTTCCGGAATTATTTTCCAGATCAGTACAACATAGTACCAATCGAATTTTTCTTTTTGATCGGGCACAATATGAAGCAATTCATCCCTTGAATCCGGATGGTGTTTTTTATTTACCTTTGGCAGCAGCTACAGAAAGATTTGACAAAGTAATTGCAGAGATTAAAAAAAGTGAGAAAGAAAAATTTAGTAGTGATATTTCTTTTGTAGGTTCTCTTTATATCGAAAAAAATCCATTGAGAAAAATGGGTGATAAATTATCAGAATTTACGATAGGCTATATTGACGGTGTGGTAGAAGCATCTTTAAAGGTTATGGGATATAACTTTATGGAAGAAACCATAACACAAGAAATAGTTAAAGACATAAAAAAGGCAGATTCTAACTTTTATTCTCCAAAAGATAGTCTATTAGATACCGATAAATTTATAGTAGCCCATTCTTATCTTGGGATGGAGGCAGCAGAAAAGGACCGTATTCGAACACTGAATACATTGGCGCAATATTTTAATGTAGATTTGTACACCAGAAGTGATACTTCTAAGTTAAAAAATGTACATGTTCATGAAGGAGTGAAAACTCTGACAGAAATGCCTAAAATATTTCACTTAAGTAAAATAAATTTAAACATGACCATCAAACCAATCCAGACAGGTTTACCACTTCGTATCTTTGATATTATGGGTTGTGGTGGATTTTGTATGACGAATTTTCAAGCAGAGCTTCCGGAATTATTTGATATTGGAGTAGATTTGGAAGCTTATAGTAGTTTAGAAGAATTGGTGGATAAATGTTTTTACTATTTGACCCATGAGGATGAGAGAGTAAAAATTGCGTTGAATGGTTATAAAAAAGTAAAAGAATACCATGGTTATGTCAATCGAATGGTGGATATGATACGAAGAGTGGTAGAGTAATCAAATTGTGTAATAGTAAAATGAATTAGGGTAGAGTCATCGAATCGGGTTATAGTAAAAAAATTAAGGTATAATCATCAAATCATATAATATTAAAGAGAATTAAAGTAAAGATGTAGAATCATGCCATAATGATAAGGATTATGAAATAATAATGAAAACAAAAACTCCTCGGTTTAGAAATCAATGTCATTAAAATAAGGCATTAGATTAATAAATCGAGGAGTTTTGTTAATCAAACATAAAAAATCTATGATTATATTATATATTCTTCGGAGAAATTGTTTGAAGGTAAAGCATCATCATGTCCTGTACCTGTTTTTGAACGCCGGAATCTTTGGCTCGATTAAAAATATCTAAAACAATAGTATCAAATAAGCCTAATTTCATAATATCCTCTCGATATTCTGCAAGCATACGACATCGACTTTCATAATAAGGTGCTACACGAGAGGATACACCGTTGTTTAATAAATAAACATCCATAAGATAATCCGGTACAAAACCAATCAAATTATTTTTAGAAAATCGAATGACAAATTCCCAATCTTCCAAACTATGGTAATTGGTATCAAATCCTCCCGATTGTGAAAAAGCATCTCTTTTGATTAGCATCGTTGGACAACCAATCACATTACAAAGAAGAAGAGAAGAATACATATCATTTTCCATAATACCGGTGTATGGTCTTGCGGGAAAACCGGTAGATGTTCCATCTAAATCATGATACTCAAAAGAGGAATAAATTAAAGAATACTCCGGATGTTCATTGGCCAATATCATTTGTTTTTCCAGTTTTTCAGGACGCCATGCATCATCACTATCCTGAAAAGCAATCCAATCTCCTAAAGCATAAGAAGCACCAATGTTACGAGCATTGGAAGCACCGCCATTGGCTCCAAGATAAATATAACGGATTCTATCGTCTTCCATTTCCTCTATTAATTTTTTTGTATTGTCTGTAGAACCATCATCAATAATAATAAGTTCCAAATCTTTATAAGTTTGATTTAAAACACTGTTTACAGATCTTAATATGGTACCGGCTCTATTATAGGTAGGTATAATAACACTAATCATAACATTGACCTCGAAATAAGATATTTACGATTTATAAGGTTCATAAAAGCCTTATTCTTGATTTTATAAATTGAAACTACCAAAGAATTTTAATATTGTAAAAAACATATTTCTAATCGACTACTTTTGCAAGTATCACATATTTATGAGCCATAAAAGTGGAAATATTTGGTTGCTTCATATACGTAACAAGATTCTGAATCATTTCCTGTTCTTTTACAGTTGGTTCACCTAAAGTAGTAAAATTATAATTTTCAACTTCGTACCCACACAATAAAAGGAGCTTTAATACTTCTCGAAGAGTAAAAATATTAGAAGGTGTATCATCTGTAAGTCCATTATTAGAATATGAAAATGCATCTTCTGTCAGTAAAGGAAGTAATACAGACCAATGCTTTACATTTTGTATGGATAAAATGATATGTCCATTTTGTTTTATGTATCTACGTAAAATTTCTAAGAATTTTTTGGGATTAGGTAAATGTTCTAAAGCATCTCCTATGATACAATAATCAAAATAATTTTCCGGGCACGATAATTCCAATTCTTCTATATCATTGCAAATCACCTGTCCAAAAGCCCTAGCAATAGCGGTAGCTTCGGAATCAACTTCAATACCATAAATAGTAGAATTAGGATACCAACTTTTTATTTTGGCCATGAGAGCACCACATCCACAATTAATATCTAAAATATTTATGGGCGTATCTTGTTTACAAGATATCATATCTAATAGTTCAACAGATGGATGCATATATTTAGAAATATCCATATTCCATTTTGAATTTAGTTTTAAAATATTATTTTCTAAAAGATTAAAATACTTCTGATCATCTTTTCTAAAGGATTTACTTCCGAAATGCAGTATAAAGCTGTTCTTACACAAAATATTGTGATAACCGGCTTTTAACATACGAAGTCCATAATCTACATCTTCACAATTGCCCGGAGTAAAGATTTCATCCAAAAGACCAATTTCATTTAGAGCACTTCTTTTTATCAATAAAGCAAATCCTACTAAGCATAATTTTTCTTCGTAAGGAGATTTCATAGGAATATTATTGGTATCTGAAAAAGAAAGCCAATCTTCTATGGACGTAAAATCTTTTTCTATTTGCTGACCGTTAGCAACGTAATTGGAAACACTTCCTGTGGAACCAACATTATCATTTTCATATAATCCCATACGAAGCCAAAAAAGAGAATTGGGAGTAACAATTGTATCATTGTTTAATAAGAAAATATCAGTATTCGGAGAGGATGCTGTTATTCCCTGGTTGCAGCCGGCCGGAAAGCCAACATTATCCTTATTTTCAATCAGGATGATATCCGATTGCATGCGAAGCCATTCTACACTGCCATCTAGAGAAGCGTTATCAACAACAATAATTTCTCTGGCACTTTCAGGTGTAGAGGAACGAATACTTTCAATACATTTTTTTGTGTATTCTAATAAATTATAGGAAAGAATCACGAAGGATGTTTTAGGGACAGGTACCTGATATTCTGTGGATAACTGTTCCATTAAAGAGCGAATTACATTTTTATCGTCTTCGTTGTCGCAAAAAAACAAAGCATTTTCAAAGCACAAATAGGCCTGTATTAAATTTTGCTCTAAGTAGTAATTTCCCAACATAACATATAATTCATAGTTGGCATGGTTATAGGAAAGTCCTTTAGAAATAGCATCCCAGGCATTTTCACGTTCTCCAAAATAATGAAAAATACTACCGGCTAAAATGGCAATGGAATCATCAAAGGGATACCCTTCCTTTTCGTAGTGAAGATAATATTCTAATGCCTTTACATAATTTTGCTCATTTATAGAATCCAATATTTGATTCTTTAACTTTTGTATTTTCATAAGAATACTCCAATTGATACTGTCAAATGTTGGAATTATTTTAACACATTTTTATACGTATGTATGTACAATATGCACAATTGTTAATAAAGACAATGAATGATAAAATAAAGGAAATTAAGAGTATATCTTTACGATATCATAAGGAGTAAGATTTCATGAGCATTCCAAGAGAAGACTTGATGGTAAAGCTTTCCAAAGAAGCAAGTCAAATCTATGATTCAAAATTACCGGAAAAGGAAAAGAAAATGCTGGTTATTGTTCCTGACTTAAGATTAAGCGGAGCTATGACAGTAATGAAAGAATTGTTAGAGCTGGCTCTTTGGGAGAAGTATGAAATATATATGATTTCTTCTGAGGATGGTGAATATAGAGAAAAAATGTTACAAATGGGTGTCAATATTATTATCCGCCCATATGTATATTGCTCTGAGGAATATCGAGAGGTTTTAAGAGAATCCTTTGATTTAATATTTGTTAATTCTGCAGGCTGTTATTATTATGTGTATTATTTTTTAAATACTAAAACGAAAGTGTTATGGTGGTTTCATGAAACAAAAACACAGTTGGAAATAATGCAGAAGGATTTTTTAAATCTGAGTTTGTTAAGTTCCAACATACAAATTGCAGGTGTTACACCAGCGGTACAAGAAGGAGTTCAGGAACTGTATGGTAAAAATATAAAACTCCTTTCTATGCCAATTCAGGATAAAAGAAAGAAAGAATTTATAGTAAAAGAAAATGAGCAGGTTATATTTTTTATCCCGGCAGCACTAACCAGTATTAAGGGACAGGATCTTCTGATTAAAGCTATTACGATGTTACCGGAAGAATTTCAGAAAAAATCCAAATTTTATTTTTGTGGTTATTCCTTGCCGGGACAAAAAGAATATGGAGAAACTATTTGTAAAGCCATAGAAATGTTACCTAATGCAGAATTTTTAGGAAGTATAGATAAATCACAGGTGTATGAATGGTACGAGATTTGCGATTGTGTTTTGGCGCCTTCCAGAGTAGACGCAACACCAACCACAATTGTGGAAGCAATGATGTTTCAAAAGTTGTGTATTGTATCAGATGCTACGGGTATTTCCAAGTTCATGCAAGATTGTGTGAATGGCTTTGTTTTCCCAAGTGAAAATGTGCAGGAACTGTTAAAAAGAATTTTACTTGTAATTGCAGAAAAAAATAATTTATCTGCTATTGCTCAGGCAGGAAGATATGTCTATGAAGATCATTTCAGTACCCAAGTGATAACAGAACAGTTGAAAGATATAATAATATAAAGAAATTATAATTTGGCTGACATAAAATACAAATTATAAAAAAGCGGGATAAAAAATGGAACAAAAGAGAATGAATATTGCCATTGCGGTAAACGAAAAATTTGTAAAATATGCATGCGTTATGCTGACATCGGTATTTGAAAATCATAAAGATAGAGAGGTACAGGTTTTTGTACTGTATGGACAAGTAGCAGAGAAAGAGTTACAGCACTTTCATGATTTGGCAGAAAAATATAAGCAAATAATATATTTGGTGAAAATGGAAAAAGAATGGTTTCCACAAGAGCTTCCTCACACAGAGGAATGGCCGTTGGAAGTATATTATCGTTTGGCATTAACGGATATATTGCCAAAAGAAATAAATCGAATTTTATACCTGGATGTAGATGTGATTGTGAAGGAGTCTATTTGGGATTTCTATCATACGGATTTTCAGGGAAAATCTTTGTGTGTTTGTCCGGATATGAGTGTATTAACCGGAGGATTAATGCAGAAGCAGTATGAATTATTCCAAGAACATATGAAACAAGAGAATTTTCAATACTTTAATGCCGGAATTCTTTTGATGAATTTGGATAAGATGAGAGAAAATGTAAATTTGGAATTTTTTGTTCAAATGGGTCTAAAATTAAATATAGGAGCACAAGATCAAGATTTATTAAATTATGTATATCATGGTGATGTACGTTATTTGGATGAAAAAAAATATAATCTTTTCGCAAAACTTGCCTTTAATGAAGGACTTGATTACGATTGGGTAAAAGAAAATACTTCTATCATTCATTTTGCAGGAAGAAAACCATGGCAGCATGAAGCATTGCATTTCAATACGGAGAAATTCTGGTGGCAGTATGCCAAGCTGACTCCATTTTATATACAATTATTAGAAGATGTGGTGTTAAATGAAGTGGACAGTGGATTTATGAATGACACTATTGAAAAGCTGAATCAAGAAAAATTGGAATTAAGTATGACTCTGGAAAAATGTATGGAGATACTAAAGAAGTTGGGTATTTGATATGTTAAATGAAAATGATTTGTTGTTTGTAAGAAATTTTCTGAATACACTATCCCCTAAACCTCAATCCTCTTCCATAACAAGTAAAAAAATGGAAGAAGTAGCAATAGATTTGCGAGTAGTGGTTCCCTGTTATAACGAAGAAAAATATCTGGAAGAGTGCCTGCAATCTCTTGTGAATCAAAAGACGAGGTATCAATGGGAAGTGGTATGTATCAATGATGGATCTACAGACCGAACAGGAGAGATATTAGAATCATATACAAAATATGATAATATAAAAATTATCCATCAGGAAAACAAAGGGTTTTCCGGATCCCGTAATCGTGGAATGCAGAAAATGGATTGCAGATATTATATGTTTGTAGATGCGGACGATATTCTGGCAGAAAATGCCATAGAAGAAATGCTACAGATTGCAATGGAATACGATGCAGACATGGTGGAAGGTGATTTTAAAACATTTTCTGATATAACAGAAATCATGGAATTAAAATCAGATGATACAAAAACAATGAATGAAATAGATCAAAATCAAGTATCCGGTTATGTATGGGGAAAGATAATAAAGAGTCACTTATTGCAACATGTAGATTTTCCGGAAGGATACTGGTATGAAGATTCTATTATGGGTTATTTGATTGCTCCCAGGTGTCATAAAGTGATCAAATATGATAATACCGTATATTGGTACCGCCAAAATGCAAAGGGAATCACGGCAAATGCGGGAAGGAATATTAAGTGTATTGATACCTATTGGATTACGGAGTTAATGATGGAAGAGAGAGAAAAATTAAATCTTCCTATGGACATAAAAATATATGAAAAATTATTAGATCAAATTGCACTAAATTACATTCGAACAAATCAAATGGAAGAAATGGTTAAAACTGCTATATTCTTTTTGACTGTTGAGTTGTATAGAAAGTATGCAACCGGATTTTCTACATCCTCAAAATATTATAGTATATTAGAAAAAGCCTTGCACTTAGAAGATTATTCTTTATATCAAGATGGATGTAAGATTCTTTGGAATAAAAATGTTTTAGGAATGAAATAATCTTCATGTTTTGTAGAATTTGAATTAATAAAAGGTAGTGATTAATATCCAACAAGATTTATAAATAGTGATGATAGTAAAATAAGGTGTCAAAATGATACCTTATTTTACATTGCAGAAAGTTTGTGAATATTGCACATATGAGGAAACGTAAAACTGTGATAATATAATAAAAAATTATAATATATTTAATTTAACACAAGGGATTCTATCGCATATCTTAAGGGCAAATCTAAATCCTATCGCATCAGAAATTCCCTTTTTTAAAAAATTAAATAGGGAAGGAAGGCAAATTGGGAAAAAAAGATTTGTGGCAAAGCGACTATTTTGATGATAAAAGACGTTTTGCGGATATGATTAATGGAGTTATGTTTCATGGCGAACAAATTATCAGGGAAGAGGAATTGGAAGAATTAGATTCTCAACTGGTGCATCATGAAAAAAATGAAGAAGCTATAAAGGTGATAAGAGACAAGGTTTATAGGTGGAAAGGACAGAAAATTTCAATTTGTATTTTAGAAAATCAATCTTATGTAGATTACAGAATGGTGTTAAGAGTCATGCTGGAAGAAGCGGTTGGCTATCTAAAGCAGCAAAAACATTCTTATAGGAAATGGATTAATGCTAGATATAAATTTACTAAGAATGAATTTTTAAGTCAAATGAGAAAAAATGAAAAATTTCAACCAATAATCACATTAATCTTATATTTAGGAAAAAATGAAGCTTGGGATGGAGCACGATCGTTATATGAGTTATTGGAGATGGATGAAAGGTTGCAACCATTTGTAACAAATTACAGACTAAATCTTTTTGACTATCATGATTATAAAGATTTTTCTCAATTTAAAACAGAAAATCGCTTTATATTTGAATTATTATTAAATTCAAAAGACGAAAACAAAATGAATGAGATAATAAGTGTATACATGAATGGTTATTTGCTGGATAAAGAATCTATGAGAGCTATTTTTGGAGTTTTAGGTATTAATATAAACATTAACAAATATAAAGTAAAAACAGAAGAAGGGGAGAGATTTGATATGTGTAAAGCATGGAATGATCATAAGGAAAGTGGAAGGCAAGAAGGAAGACAAGAGGCAATCAAGGAAAATCTGGAAAATCTTATGAAAAGTATGAATCTTACATTGGAAAAAGCAATGGAGGCTTTGATGATACCAGAAGAAGATAGAGTATTGTATCATATAGATTGAATTGGATGAAATAAGTTTGCTAATAAAACAGTAACTTCTAGTTTGGATGAAGTAGGGGTTGCATTTAATTTGAAAAATGAGGCCGAATAAAAATTTATTAAAAAATTAAAAAAAAGGGGTTAAGTAATAAAAAAACCTTCCGATATAAAATATACAAAGGTGATACTAACTACAAGTCATAGGCCTTTCGTCAGGGCCCGACTTAAAGCTTTTGACTTGTAGTTAATATAAATTAAAAACTATTTAAATAATTTTTAACTGAGACAAAAGGAGTTGTCCAGTAATACAAGGAGGTAAATTTATGGTAGTACAACACAATCTTACAGCAATGAATTCTCAGAGAATGCTTAACATCACAACAGGTGCACAGGCAAAATCCACAGAAAAATTATCTTCCGGTTACAAAATTAACCGTGCAGCAGATGACGCAGCTGGATTAGCTATTTCTGAAAAAATGAGAAGACAGATTAGAGGTCTTACACAGGCTTCTGCAAACGCATCTGACGGTATCTCTTGTGTACAGACAGCAGAAGGTGCTTTAACTGAAGTACATGATATGTTACAGCGTATGAACGAATTAGCAGTTAAAGGTGAAAACGGAACTCTTGCAACAGCAGACCGTAACTACATCGCTATGGAAGTTCAGCAGTTAATGAGCGAAATCGACAGAGTTAAATCTACAACAACTTTCAACGAAAAGAGCTTATTAGATGGTAAATTCACTAATATCGGTCTTCAGGTTGGTGCAGAAACAGGACAGTATATTAAGATTACTATTGATTCTATGAGTTGTAGTAGTTTATCTACATCTTACTATTCTTCTATTTCTACATTCTATACACAGGCAAGCATTACAGCTTCTACAACAGTATTTACAACAAGTAAATTCTCCAGCCTTAACAATTATGTTAAGCAAGCGCTTGAAACAGTTTCTACACAGCGTTCTGAACTCGGTGCTATCCAGAATCGTCTTGAACACACAATTAGAAACTTAGACAACGTTGTAGAAAATACAACAGCAGCAGAAAGCCAGATTCGTGATACAGATATGGCAGCTGAAATGGTTAGATTCTCTAACAACAACATTCTTGCTCAGGCAGGACAGTCTATGTTGGCTCAGGCTAACCAGTCTAATCAGGGTGTATTGGCATTACTTGGCTAATCAAAATAATAATAAGCTTATTAAAAAAATAGCTGTAAGAAGAGGAAGTCGCAAGACTTCCTCTTTTTCATCTATAAAGCGAGAGGGGCTGTTGCAAATATCAGTCATGGATTTATGTATCTCTTGTTCGCTTACTGCTCATTACATTGTTTGCGATTAACGTACAAAAACTGTAAACAGTTTTGTTCGTTTCTCACAAACAATGTTTCGCAGATGCGTACAAGTTAGATACAAAAAATCCATTTCTGAGTAATTTGCAATCAGCCCCTCTAAATTAAATTCCATGAAGTTTAATATATCCGGAAATTTCAAGAAATTGGTCTTTGTTCACAGGTAATCGAAGCATGTCTATTAGCATGTGTTGGAATTCTGTGAAGCCTTGTTCAAAGTATTTATTGTGAGAATAATTAGGAATGTGTGTTAATATAATTTCTTTTAGTAGTAGGAATCTACTAAAGGATGGTGGATCGAATCTTAAGCAAATGATTTTAAGGTAATCTAAATAACATGCGTGAAGAAAATCAAAGATAATTTCTTCTGAATATTGTTCAAAAAATCCACGTTCCAAAAAAGTATTCCATTTTAGTAATTGGACAGTTAGGAAATCTTCGTGATAATCTGCATTCATGGAAAGAATGGTAGATTTCTCATTTACAAAATAGTGATATAAGGGAAGGTCTATTTCATAAATTTTATTAACATAAAAATGTAATAAAGTTCCCCAATAGTTATCTTCGTAAGCCAGTCCTTCGGGGAAAAAGATTTCATTGTCTAATAAAATATCCTTTTTGATTAGTTTTCCCCAAGCGGTTAAGTCAGAACTCATCATACGGATATATAGTTTTTTCTTTTCTTCAGAGTCTATTGTAATATATTTGCCACAAACAGCATCTTTGGAATAGTCATAATTGTTATCATGTCGATATTGTAATTGGTAAGAAAAATCACGTACATTTCCACAGGTAATCAAATCAGCAGCAGTGCTGCAGGCAGCAGCATACATTTTTTGAAAATAGTCACGTTCTATCCAATCATCGGAATCTATAAAAGCAATCCAATTAGCAGAAGCATAGGATAAGCCAATATTGCGGGCTTTTCCCTGCCGTCCGTTTTCTTTACATTGGATAATCATAATATTATCCGGATACTTTGCTTCCCATGTTTGAAGCTTTTGCCAGGTATCATCGGTGGATGCATCATCGATACAAATAATCTCCAGGAGGGAAAGATCTATGGTTTGTGAAGTAATGGAAGTAAGGCATCTATCGATATAGGAGGAAACGTTGTAGCAAGGTATGATTACACTAATTGCGGCCATAGAAGAATCCTCCTTTATTGTATTTTAGATTCTAATTCTTGAATCTTAGATAAAGCCATAGGAAAAGAACCACATTTTTTATATAAGGAAAGTGCCATATTATAATCCCCCAACAATTCATTGATACAGCCCATATTGTAATAAGGAATAAAAGAGTTGGCCCCCTCCATATGAGCAACCGGATGGGAAGCTGCTTTTAAAAATTCACCCATAGCACTAAGTAGATTACCGGTGCGTAAATAGATTAAACCCATAAGGCAAATAAAATCAGCGGATACGGCAAAGACATCATAAATATTAGCTAATCCCAGCGCCTGCTCATATCGTTCTAAATGAAGTAGGGCATATCCATATCCTATGACCATCATTTGAACATATTCTGCTTCGGGATTTACATCAAAGGAAAGTCCTTTATCATAATAATACAAAGCTTTCTCATCATCATGAAGCATATTGTAGCTTTGTCCTAATTGAAAATAGAGATAGGGATCATTAGGATTTTTTACAAGCATTATTTTCAGTATCTCAGCATCACGCATAGCTTTTGCATGTAATTCTTCCGGAGAGCCTACATATCCAAAGTGCTCTAAATACAGATTAATCGATTCTTTTTTTCCAAGATTTAAAGAAATAGCGGAAGCTTTTGGTACTACCTGTTCATGAACTTCACCACGGTATTCATATAGCTTGCGATTAAAAAAACGTTCAACTTGATCTGTATATACGGAATCGCTTTGGTTCATTTCATAATGGTTACGACGGGAAAGAAGACCTATTTTATCAGGGTGAATATCCATAAACATAGAAAGAGAATCCATATCTATGGAAGATATGGATTCATCACAGTCTAAAACAAGTACCCAATCATTGATAGCAAGTGAAAGAGAATAATTTCTTGCAGCTGCAAAATCATGAATCCAATCAAAATGATAGATTTTATCCGTATATTTTTTTGCAATTTCCAGAGTAGAATCTGTGGAACCGGTATCTACTAAAATTAATTCACAATTTAAGCATTTGACAGATTCCAAACATGTCTTCAGATTCTTTTCTTCATTTTTCATAATCATGCAGATAGAAATTGGTAACATAATATTTCTCCATAAATGTAAAAATAGAAATAAAATAATTTAGAAAATTTATTTTTGTTCCTTACGGAGTTTCATAAATTCTTCTGTAATGGCAGCCATGGCAAGAGATTCTTCTTTGGTTAATTTATAGCTATTTTTGCTGTAACCATTAATAGATGCAACAAATTCTGCAATTTCATAACGAAGACCATCTCCTTGGAAATTAGGTTCGTAGGTTTCTATCACGGTAGGATCTTCATAGCGAACTACAAATTTTTTCGTAAGCCACCAAGGGGATTCGGCTAAAATATATCCTTTGGTTCCAGCGATAACCAATTGTCCTTCTGATTTAATACCAATACCGGTTTTTGCGGATGCCATAGTATCTTTATATTTTATGTGAAGTTTAGTGTAGATATCATTACCATCTTCATTCAAGATACTATTAAACTGTATCTCTTTATAATCGGTTCCTAACAATTTAATAATAGGAAGCATGGTATATCCACCAAATTCCAAAAAAGAACCACCATAGTTATAATCTGTGTATTCCCTGGCTTCCGGATTTGCCAGACGTGTAAAAGTGGCTTCCACATCGTATATTTTGCCAATTCGTCCACTATGGGCAATGTTAAGAAGCTGCTGAAAACCGGGACAATAAGCAGTTTTAATTCCTTCTAATAAAATTAAGTTATTGGCATCTGCTAAATCATGTAGCTCTAAAGTTTTTTCTTTGGTAAAAGCTAACGGTTTCTCACTTAATACGTGTTTACCTTGTTCTAAAGCAATTTTAGCGTATTCATAATGAGTTTCGTTGGGAGATGCAATATAAACGGCATCTACATAAGATAAAAATTCATCAATGGAATCTGAAAAGCATTTGATATCATGATTGATTTCAAATAATTTTCCTTCTGCTTTTTCCGGATTGTATGCACAAGTAATTTCAATTCCACTTACGTATTTGGATTCAGAAAGAAAACGGGGTGCGATTCGTCCGGTGCCGATAATACCGGTACGAATAATCTGGCTTCTGGTTTGACGTAATTGAGTAGAGGAAATATTGGGCGTACGATCTAAATAAATAACCTTACAAAATTGTTTTAAATAATCAAAAGTACCAACCCAATCAGATCCTAAGGTAAAAATATCCACATTATATTTTTGAATATCTTCAATTTTTTGTCCTTCATGGTCTTCTACAATAATCATATCCGCAAACCCGGTTTTTCGGACATTTTCAATGCGTTCCAGTAAAGGATCAATGACATTAACCTTTCCCCTGGATTCATCGTAATGCTCTGTAGTAACACCAACAATTAAGTAATCGCCTAATTCTTTGGCACGTTTTAACAGATTATAATGACCTTGATGAAATAAATCATAAGTACCGTATGTAATAACTTTTTTCATAAGCAAACCTCCTGTAGGAGACTATTCTTTCAAATAAGCAGGAATTGGTAGATTCTGTTTTTCAAATTCAGCGAATAAACGTTTTTCCTGATGACAGTAAAAAGGATAATTGTGAGAACTTGTACATTGGATTGGAGTCATATAGTTGTCACCATATCGTTTTCGTAAAATTTTATCATATTCTTTCGGTACAGGAATGGTAGTATTTTCAAACGGCATATCTATGGTAGAGGCATAATAGCTTACCGGAAAACGAAACTCTCTTTTAAGCACCAAATCAGGCATTAAGGAAACTTCGTTTGGTTCGTCATCCCAATACATGGCACAAATCTGATCTGATAGAATAAGTAGCTGACGTTTCATGGATTTGTTTGGATCCAATTTTATATTACATAATTCTTCAATTTGTTTGACTAATTCCATTTTTTCTTCCATAGAAGCATTTTCTACAGATTCTACATCCAGATTATCAGATTGTGTATTAGAAAATTTTTTATCCCAATTAATGGCTAAGCTGTTAACGGCGGCCAATAATTCCAGTTGAACATTTTCTTCATTTTTGTTTTTAGGAATATTATCGGTTATAAAAATATCAATACCGCCAATATAGGGAAAACCATAGAATTCTTCTAGTTGTTTAGGATTCATGGTAATAAAAAGGGTATTTACAACTCTACAAATTAATTGGATACCATTTCCCTTTACATTAATAATAGAATATCCTTCCGGAAGTTCTGTTTTTGCATAATGAAGAAAGCGGGTATAATCCACGCGTCGCATACCAATATCTAAATCGTCATCCCAAGGAATAAAGCCACCATGTCTGACAGCGCCTAAAAGAGTTCCACATTCAGCATAATACATAATATTGTGGCGTTTGCAGATAGCATCAATTTCTGATAGAACCTTAAGCTGAACAGCCCAGCAGCGTTTTACCATAGATTTGATGTGGAAACCATCGCGGTCTTCTGCGTTAAAATAAGATGGTTCGAATTGTAACATAATTTACCTCCTTGTAATACCTACATGTAACAGTTCAGCCTCCGGCTTCCTGTTACGGGCAGCACCCAGATTTAAAGTCGCTTTCAGCGAGCTGGGTGCTGCTTTCTTTATATTTACACTTTCTCTCATGACCAATCAGCGTAGTGATTGGTCATGGTTGAACTGTTACAACTACATTCCAATTCTTTGGATAGATGTAGTAAATTCCATAAACGATTCCTTATTCATGGGTAATGTTATTGCTTGAAATAATATTTTATAAAAATCCGGTTGCTCTATTTGTTGTAAATAAGAGTTATTTAAAAAATCCGGAATTCGTTTCTGAATCAATTGCTGTAATAAAAGAAACAGTGATAAAGGGGGTGTTTGGTAGCGGTAAACCAGAACCTTCAAAAAGCGAAGATAACAGGAATGAAGAAAATCATATTCTAATTCTTCTCTGAAATTTTCTAGAAAGCCTCGTTCTTCCCATTCGTTCCATAACCGCATCTGTACCGTAAGAAGATCCAAATGATGTTCCGAGTTAGACTGTAAAACAGAAGAATGTTCATTAATATAATAATGATAAAGAGTTTCTTCTAAAAAATACACCCTGTTTGTATACAGATGAAGCAAAGAGCCCCAATAGGTATCTTCGTAGGTAAGGTATTCCGGAAAAAAAATCTGATTTTCTAACAGAAAATCTTTACGAACAATCTTTGCACAAGCAAGAGAATCCATGCTGCGAAGCACTAAGAATAGTTTGCGTTTTTCCAAAGAGTCTATCACCATAAAACGATTCGGTTCACCTGTTTTAGTATTATCTAAAAATGATAATTCTAAAGAAGAATCCCGTATAGTCTTACAGATTACGATATCAGAAGCTGTCTGTTCTCCACAATATAGTAGCTTTTGGTAATAATCAGGCTCAATCCAGTCATCGGAATCCACGAAGCTTATCCAAGGAGAAGTGGCATATTGTAATGCTACATTACGGGCAGTTCCTTGTCTGGAATTGGTATCAAAATGAAGAATCATAATCTGATTGGGATATCGCTGTTCCCATTGCTGCAGTTTTTCCCAGGTATTATCCGTAGAAGCATCATCAACACATATGATTTCTAAGGAATCTATTCCGATGGATTGGGAAGTAACTGAGGTAAGGCATCTGTCTATATAAAACTGTGCATTGAAGCAGGGAATAATCACACTCACTTTTGCCATAAATACATACTTTTTCTTTCTTACATTTTTAAATATATCGGAAAGAAAACGATAAAACTTTAGGAAGAGATAAGGGTTGAGAAAAGTAGATATATAGACGATAATATATTAGAAAGATTGTTCCAAGGAGAATATGCACATGGATGATAGCAGAATGAATATTGCAGTTGCATTGGATAGAAATTATGTCAGATATACTTATGTAATGTTGATGTCTTTATTTGAAAACCAAGGTAAAGATGTTCAGATGCATATTTATCTATTGCAAAGCGAACTGATTGAAAAAGAAAAACATTGTTTAGAAAACTTGATACAATCCTATGGGGGATATGTGCATTGGTTGCAGATTGAACCATCTTATTTTCCAAAAGAATGTACAGAATATGCAAATTGGCCGGTGGAGTCTTTTTATCGATTGGTGCTTCCGGAAATATTACCGGAGGAAATAGAGAGAATTTTGTATCTGGATGTAGATATTGTTGTAAATCATTCCTTAAAAGAACTATATCATACAGAATTTAATGGAAATGCTTTGTGTGCTTGTCCGGAACCATTTTCCGGTATTGGTGTGTTTCAATATCGTGATGAAATGTTCAAAGAACATGTAAGGGAAGGATTCACCTATTTTAATTCTGGTGTATTATTAATGAACTTAAAGCTACTTCGAGAAAAATATGGATTAAAGGCATACATGGAAGTAGCCCAAAAGTATGATTATCGGTTGGAAACACCGGATCAGGATTTGTTGAATTATGTTCATTGGAAAGATGTAAAATTCGTAGAAACTGTTAAATATAATTTATATGCCAGATTTGCACACAATTTTGGTGTTGGTTACAAAGAAGCGAAAGAAAAAGTAACGCTGGTACATTTTTTGGCGGGAAAACCTTGGAATCCTAAAATTGGACATTTTGAAATGGAGCAATTGTGGTGGGATTATGCAAAAGAGTCGCCTTTCTATTATGATTTCAGAAGAGAATTTATCTTAGGTTCAGAATCCATAGAAAAAGCAGATAAGAATTTACAACTAATGACAGGAGAAAGTATTGGAGTAATGAAGGATAGAAAATTTAAAACAGGAATCCCTTATATGAAACATGTGTGGAGGGAAGATGTTCCGGCATTCTTATGTGAACAGGGATTTACAGAAACGGAAATAAACTATGAAGATTTGGATGAATATAAACAATGGCAGGATGGAGTAATCTCTCAGAATAGCACGCCGGTTCCAACAGGGATAATCTTAAAGGGAATTGATTTAGATGAAGAACAGTTTTTTCATGCAGTAATGATAGCGGAGGACATGGGTGTAAGCTATATTGTAATCAATACAGAAGGAGTAGCCTCTACACGTATTATTTCATATATCTTGGAAAGTTTTGTTGATCTCTTGATAGATAAGGAAATAGAAATCTATCTTGAAAATGGGTATGTGATCTCTAAGCAACAAGAATATATTTGCAGTGAAGCATCAGAGATAACTAATTTAAAAAGAATAGCAAGGCAGATTAATCGCATCTGTGATAAGGAATGTATTGGAATTAGTATTGATGTTGGTAATGGGAATGTATTATCCAAGAACCTTCGTACTATGATAGAGGAGGCAGGCAATTTACTTAAATTAGTACATATAAATGATAATGATGGAATTCATAATGATAGGCAGATACCATATACCTATACTATGGGACGAGGAAATAAAACCACAGATTGGCATAGAATCATCGGCGAACTCAGAAGACAGCATTATGCAGGACGTTTGATATTTAACACAGAAGGAATCTTTAATAAAGCACCAAATGATTTACACATGCCCTATATTTCTTTGTTAGGAAGTATAGCAAATGAATGGGAAGAGGTTATTCGATTGGAAGAGTATTTGAATCAGCCAAATAAAAAGATTATTTTGTTTGGGGCTGGAGTTATGGCGTATAATTTTACAGAAATTTGGGGTACTAAATATAGACCAGAATTTTTAGTGGATAACGATTCTTCCATATGGAACACGACAAGATTTGGATTAATTATTAAATCACCGAAAGCAATTTTAGAAGTTCCTGAGAAAGAAAGATTGGTGTTTATTGCAAACCAATATTATGGACCAATTGGAGCACAATTAGATAGTATGGGAATTAAATATAGATGCTATCATGATTTGTATGATGTATAGGAGAAAAATATGTTGACAATAGGAGTACAAACAAAAGGAATTGTTACAGAACAAGGCGATATAACGAAGGGATTTCAAAAAATTGCAAATGCTGGATTTACCAAGGTGGATTTTAATCTAGATGCATTTTTAATCAATAGCAATGTATATGCAGGAAAATTAAATAAGTTTTTTGACAAAGAGATACCGGAGTTGGTAACTATTTTTGGAAAATATAAACATGCAATGGATATGTATGGTTTATTACCTTCGCAGATGCATGCACCATATCCTGTGTATGTACCGGGAAATGGAAAAGCAACGGCGTATATGCAAGGAAATGTAATTCCTAAAAGTATTATTATTGCGGAAGCCATGGGAGTACCGTGGGTAGTAATCCATCCTTTTAAATTACAATATAGCAAAGGAAAAGAAGCAGAAAAGCAAACGAATCTGGAATATTTTAAGATGTTGGTGCCATTGTTAAAACAGTGTGGTGTTAGAGTTTGTTTAGAAAATCTTTACGAAAGTGTTGGAGGAAGAATTGTAGAAGGTGTATGTTCTGATGTAGAAGATGCTATTTGGTATATAGACACTCTTAATGAGTATGCAGGGGAAGAATTATTTGGTTTCTGCCTTGATACCGGACATCTTCAATTGGCAAAGAAAGATCCATATGATTTTATTAAGAAAATGGGTTCAAGAATTAAGGTATTACATCTTCATGAAAATAATGGAACAGACGATACTCATCAGCTACCATACACATTCGGTAAGGGAGAAGATAGAGGTGCTGATTGGGAAGGAATTTTAAAGGCATTAAAAGAAATAGGATATAAAGGTACCTTAAGTTTTGAAACATTTCCTGCCATGAATAGTTTTCCTCATAAACTATCAGAAGCAGTACTAAAGGTAATTTATGATACCGGAGTATCCATGGCCAAACAAATAGATAACATATGAACAGAAGCCGTTCATACAAAAGGAGAAAAGGAAGAAATAATTCTTATAAAAGATATGGAAAATAATTATAAAATAAGATTAGGTATCATTGGAACTGGACGAATTGCAAAGCGTTTTGTACCTGAAGCAAGATATGTGGAAAGAATAGAAGTAAGTGCAGTTTATAATCCTAATCTTAATAGTGCAAAATTATTTGCAACGGAATTGTTTATTTCAAATTATACCGATAAAAAAGATGAATTTATAGAGGCTGTAGATGCTATATATATTGCAACACCGCATGAAACACATTATGAATATGCCAAAAAGATGTTGTTGGCAGGAAAACATGTATTGTGTGAAAAGCCTATGGTATTTTCTAAAGCACAAGCGGAAGAGTTATTTGCTATAGCAGAAGAAAATAATCTTGTACTAATGGAAGGTATCAAGACAGCGTATTGTCCTGGATTCCAGGCATTGCAACAGGTAATTAAAAGCGGAAAAATAGGAAAAATATATGATGTGGAAGCATGTTTTTCTAAATTAGGTTCAACCAATATGAGAGAAATTTTAGATTCTAATCATGGAGGAAGTTTCTTAGAATTAGGTACTTATTCCATGCTTCCTTCCTTGAAACTATTGGGAACGGAAGAAACAGATCTTCAGTTTCATTCCGCTTTGGCTATAAACGGAACGGATATCTATACTAAAGCAAGTTTTGAATATGGTAGTGCGACAGGGTTAGCGAAAACGGGATTGGAAGTAAAGTCGGAGGGCCAATTAGTAATTGCAGGAAGTGTAGGTTATATTGTGGTGCAGGCTCCTTGGTGGTTAACAAGACGATTTGAAGTAAGATATGAAAACCCTAACAAAAAAGACATTTACGAATTCCCGTATGAAGGGCAAGGGCTTCGATATGAAGTTAAGGCTTTTGTGGAACAGATATTAGATGGAATGGTCCCTATTGTAACACCGGAAGAGAGTATTTGGTTGGCAGATAAAATGGAACAGTATCTGAAATATCGAAATCGAAAACAAGAGACTAAGAAATTGAACAGTAATTCTCAAGATGATAAAGAAGATACAAACAATAGTATAGATAAAAAGAATATTCGATTCTGGGCTCATAGAGGTTGCAGTATGGCTTATCCTGAGAATACATTGGAAGCATTCAAAGCAGCTTCTGAAATCAAAGGTATTACTGGAATCGAATTGGATGTTCAGCTGACCAAAGATGGAGAATTGGTAGTAATACATGATGAAACTGTAGATCGATCCACCAATGGAAAAGGAAGGGTTTGTGATTATACTTTGCAAGAACTGAAGAACTTGAAAATTGCAAGTGTAAATGGAACATATACAACAATTCCTACCTTAGAAGAAGTATTCCGTTTATTATATTCTGTGTGTGAAGAAGAAAGACCGGAGGGAAAATTTCTGATTAACATTGAGCTGAAGAACAGTATTATCCGCTATGAAGGTATGGAAGAAAAAGTTCTTCAATTGGTAGCTGATTATGGTTTGGAAGAGAATATTGTATATTCTTCCTTCCTACCAGAATCCATGGGACTAATTAAGAAGTTAGCACCATATGCTCAAACCGGAATCTTGGGAGTGGATATGGAACAGTGTCGATTGGATTATCTAAAATACGAAGCAGATGCAATTCATCCATGGATTGGAGGATTGTCTGTAGATGAAGAAGAAATCAAACAGACAGAAGGTATTCCTGTAAGAGCATGGAATGGAGAAGAGCCTTTCTTTGGGCAGACAAGACAGCTAAAGGAAAAGCATCTTGAAAAATATGCTATGTTTGGTGTGACAGATATAATTACTAATGTACCAGAGCTGTATTTACCCAAGAGCAAGTAAAGGAATATTACCAAAAAGGTTAAGCTAATTCGCAAAATTTCCGATATTATTATCAGAATAAGATGCAGGGAAGCAAAACTCGTATAAGAGTATCACAGGAAGTGATATAATATTAGTATGATTTATAAGGCATCGATTTTCGATGTCTTTTTACTTTTACAAAAGTAGAATTTTGAAAAGAGACTGATTATAATTGAAAAGGAAATTAACAATGAATAATGTCATGGTTATTAATATGGGATTAAAAAGTATACGATGTATTATTTTTAATCAGAATGGTTTAAAACTCGGAAGTGCAGCTATAGCAATAAATACAGCAATAAATGATAAAAGGGTTGAGCAGGATCCTGCGGAATGGTGGGAAAAGGCTGAAATCGTAATGAGAAAAGCATTAAAAGATGCCGGAAATGTCAAGATAGAATATATAACAGTTACAACATCTGCATCTTGTTTGGTATGTGTTGATTCTAATGGAAATCCGTTAGGAAAAGCGTTTATGGTTTCAGATAAGCGTGCAGAAAAAGAAGTTCAAATGATTTCAGAAATGAAAGAATTTGAAGAAGTTAAAAAGAATACCGGATTAGATATGTCTGTAAGTCTTATGTTACCTAAAATATTATGGGTTAAAAGAAATTTACCGGAAATGTTTGAAAAAACACGTTATTTTATGACACCTAATGATTATTTGATCTATAAACTTTGCGGAGAATGTGTTACAGATTATTTAAATGCAACAAAGTATCATTATGATTTGGCTAAAAAGATGTATCCTGAAGTTTTTCTAAAAAAATTAGGAATATCTGTAAATAAGTTACCGGAAGTAACTGATACAGGAGTTTGTATTGGGAAGATTAATCGGAATACAGCGGAGAAAATAAATTCAAATCAAGATATTAAAGTCGTTGTAACTTCGTATGATGCAATATGTTCATTTATAGGCAGTGGTGTATCAGAAGAAGGAGAAGCTAGTGATGTATCCGGCACAGTAACTGTTTTTAGAGCTTTAAGCAAGAAAAAAGGTTTAGTTAATAGTAATAAGATATATAATGTTCCATTCTATCAGGAAGATGCCAATATAGTTGGAGGATCCAATAATTTAGGGGGAGGATTGATAGAATGGGTAAAGCAATGTTATTATCAGGGAGAACAATATCCATATGAAATCATGGAAAAAGATGCAAATGAATCTGAAATAGGAGCCAAAGGTCTAATTTTCTTACCATATTTATTGGGAGAGAGAACACCGGTATGGGATAATAATGCCAGAGGTGTTTTCTTTGGCTTGGAAAGAATGCATACACGTAAAGATATGACAAGAGCCGTTTTTGAAAGTACAGGCTTTATTGACTTGGATATTATTGATGCAATAAAGGAAACAGGAGTGGACATAGAATCTGTACGTTTATCAGGGGGATTGGCGAGAATAAACCTGATATCTCAAATTAAAGCCGATGTTTTGGGAAGAGATGTTATGGTATTGGCAGAATTCGAAACTACAGCATCAGGTGCAGCAATGATGGTATTGGCAGGTCAGGGTGTTTATCAGAATATGAAAGAAGCAGCTAATAAATTTGCATTAATTAGAATGATTATAAAGCCAAACTTGGAAAATCACCGTAAATACATATATATGTATGAATTGTATAAAGAAACTTATAATTCATTAAAAGACTTATATGTCAGAAGAATAGAGATTTTGGACAAAATAAGAAATGATAGAGAGGTACGGATAGAAAATCTGTAAATAAATGTATGAAAGAATTTACTTTTGAATTATCTACTAAGATTTATTTTGGAACCAATATATGGAAAGAGGCATTGCAAAAAGAAAAAGCGAGATTAATCGGAAATATAATGATTATTACTACCGGAAGAAGTCTTGTGAAACATGGATATCAGCAGTTAATTCAGCAAGCAATTGTTGAGATAATCGGAAATAATAAGATATATATTTACGATAAGATTAGTCAAAATCCAAAGTTAGAAGAAGTAAAACAGGCAATTGAGATTGGAAAAGAAAGATCAATTGATTGTGTCATTGGATTTGGTGGAGGAAGTGCTATTGATGCTGCCAAAGCAGTTGCAGTAGGAATACCTGTAGAAGAGCCTATCGAGACATATTTATTGGAAGGAAAAGAGCCGAGAAAAGAGACTCTGCCAATTATTGCAATTCCTACAACAGCAGGAACCGGCACTGAACTAAGTAAAGGAGCAATTATTTCCAGCACATATCACAGAATTAAAACAGGAATACGCGGTAAAAATATTTTGCCGAAAATTGCGATTGTAGACGATATGTTTACATGGACAGTTCCGGAAAAAATAACTATGGAGACAGGATTTGATGTTTTGGCGCATGCTATTGAGAGTTATGTAGCTGTAAAAGCAAATCCGTTTTCTGAGATGATATCAGAAAAAGCAATTCAGATTGTAGGTCATAATCTTTCGTTATTAAAACAGGATTTGGATAATCATGAAGCACGAAGTCAGATGTGTTATGCCAGCATGATAGTAGGAATGAATCTTGCAAATGTAGGAACATGTTTACCGCATCGTATGCAGTATTCTATAGGAGCATATACAGATACCAGTCACGGAGCAGGATTGTTGGCACTATACCCCGCATGGATAAAATATGAATATGAAGTTAATCAAGAAAAAATAAATCAGATATTAAATGGGTTAGGATACTCAAAAGTAAAGTCTGCAGAAGAGGCAGAAAATATGTTTAAGGTATTTTTGAATAAATTAGACATCTTGTATTTATTATCTGATTTGGGAATACAAGAGCAAATGCTGGATGAATTGAGCGGTCAGGTAACAGGAAATCTTTCTAATGATAAATTAAGTGAAGAATCGGATATTATTAAAAAAATATTTAAGAAAGCAATGGAGAATTAGATATGCAGGCAATTATTATGGCAGCCGGAAAAGGCAGCAGATTAGGGAAATTAACGGAAGGGAAACCAAAATCCTTTGCAGAAATCGCAGGTAAAAAATTGATTGAATATAATCTGCAATTATTGCAATATTATGGAATTGAGAAAATAGTTATTGTCACAGGATATCAGTGTGAAGCCTTTGAAGAATTGACAAAAGATATGGACAATGTGTGTTTAATGTATAATCCTTTTTATGAAATGGTGAATGTGCTGGGATCGTTTTATATGGGAATGGAAGCCTTAAGTGATGATTTTGTATATTTGCATGCAGATACTCTGTGCGAGCCAATTATCTTTGAAAAAATGCTTAAATTAGAAGCAGATGTAATTCTTCCGGTGGATTATAAAAAGTGTGATGACGAAGCCATGAAGGTACGTAGTAAAAATGGAAAAGTAATCGAAATCACAAAGCAAATGTCATTGGATGAAGCTGAAGGCGAATTTATAGGGATGGCTTCTTTTCGTAAAGAGGTGCTGCCTGCATTAAAAGCAAAAACTAAACAACTTTTGAAAGAAAAGGAATTTACAGCTTATTTTGAAAGTGCAATACAAAGATTAATCGATGAAGAAAATTACGACATAAAAACTGTTTCTACAGAAGATGCTTTTTGGGCTGAAGTGGATTTTTTAGAGGATTATGAGCGTGCAGCAGCAAATATACCGGAAAGTTTGACAAGTCTAGTATCAGAGAAGTGATATGCATTTACTTAAGAGGTAAAAATGGGAAGAATAAAAACAGAATTGTATATATTGAAAAGAAGAATAAAAGCTTTTGGAGATAGCTTATGCTTTTATGCATGCAGAATATTTCCTATAAAGAAAAATCTAATCAGTGTATGTACCTTTGAAGGAAAAGGTGGATTTGGGTGCAATCCCAAATATCTTGTACAGGCACTTCACAAGCAAAAGCCGGATTATGAATTTGTGTGGTTTGTAAATGATATGAATAAAGAATTTCCAAACTATATAAAAAAAGTTCCCAATACGCTTTTAAATCGTGCATATTATCTTACGAGATCCAAAGTATGGATAGATAACTACAGAAAACCATATGGCACTGTTAAAAGAAAAGCCCAGTACTATTTAAATGTGAATCATTATACAATAGCAATCAAATGTACCGGACTTTGGCGCGGAAAAGGATTTTCTAAAATGGCATATCTGGTAAGCAAAAATGACTCGGATATGATAGATGATTTGGTAATAGATTCAAGATGGTGTGAAGAAGTGTCCCCAAAAGGTCTTGTGTACGGTGGAACCTATCAGATGACAGGAGCTCCAAGAGTGGATGTGATGTACGGGGACAGAACAGTACAAAAAGAGAATTTTAGAAAAAAACATAATCTTCCATTGGATGCAAAGATACTTATGTATGCACCTACTTTTAGAGAAGGAGCAAAAGACGGGAAGAGGTTTGTGTTTTCGGAAATTTGGAGTTTGGATTTTAAACGACTTATCAATGTCCTGGAAAAGAAATTCACAGGAACATGGTATATATGCGTAAGAGTACATCCACAGCTTGCACCTACTTTTGAAGACTATAAGGATGAGGAAGTTAACGACAGAATCATAAATGAGAGTAAGGCTGATGATATGTATGAAATACTGGCGGCAATGGATGGATATATAACAGATTATTCAAGTGCCTGTTTTGAAGCAGGGTATGCAAAGATTCCCGTGTTTATTTATGCAGATGACATACAAAAATATGCAAATGACAGAGGAGAGCTTATGTGGAATATAGCAACAGATCCGTTGGATAATGTTAGAAACAATAAGGATATTACTCCTACATTTGATGCAAAATTTCCATTCGCAATAGCAACAAATAATGATGAGCTTGAGCAAATCATTTCTAAATTCAATGAAAAAGAGTATGAAATAGCTATTGATGATATATTTGATGAACTTGGAATAGTTTTTACGGGACATGCATCAGAGGATCTTGCAGAAGTGATAAAAAGTATATATATGAACAATTAAGTAGAAGAACGAGTAAGGTGCCAAAAAAGGCACCTTATTGTTGGTTTTGTGAATATTGATAGAGGGTAAAGAATTAATAAAAACTTTCCGATATAAAAAGTAGAATAGATGCAAGGAAGCAAAACTTTGAGATAAGTTGTCACAAGGAAGTGATTTAATATTGTTGAAAGGGGAAAAAAGGCTTCGGTTTCGATGCCTTTTCGATGTTTTATGAATAAAATAAAAATTTTACAATTTCCGATAGCTAATTCAAACGGGGGAATTACGCATTATGCACTAAATAACTGGAAATTTATGGATAAAGATTGTTTCCATTGTGATTTTGCAACTATGAGTAAAAAAATTGATTTTGAAAATGAAATTATACAAACAGGTAGCAAAATTCATTATATATCTTGTTATGCTGAAGATAATAAGGAACAGTTTAGATATGAATTTGAAAAAATTCTAGATGAAAGATACGATATAGTTCATTTGCACACAAAACAGTGGAAGAGTTTCTTAGTAGAACAAATCTGTAAAGAAAAAGGAGTAAAAAAAATAATTGTACATGCACATAATGCTGGTATTGATACACTGGATAGTAAAAAAAGAGATTTGGAAATAAAATTGCATGAGGAAACAAAACGTAATTTTACTGAAAAAATGGCAACAGATTATTGGGCATGCTCTAAAAAAGCCGGGGAATTTTTGTTTGGAGAACAGATAGATAAAAAGAAAATAAAAGTAATGCCTAATGCTATTGAATTGGATAAATTTGCTTTTAATTCTGAAGTACGCAAAGAATATAGAAGAGCAAATGAAATGGAAGATTATTTTGTTATAGGACACATTGGAAGATTCGTTTATCAAAAAAACCATGATTTTTTAATAAATGTGTTTTATGAACTTACTAAAGAAGTAGACAATATAAAATTGGTACTTTTGGGAGATGGAGAATTATTACCAGAAGTCAAGAGAAAGGTTAAAGAACTTAAATTAGAAAATGATGTTTTGTTTTTGGGACATAGAGATGATATTTATAATTGGTATTCTGCTATGGATATTTTTTGTTTGCCATCGCGATTTGAAGGATTACCATTATCAATGATAGAAGCACAAGCATCGGGTGTATGTTGTATTGCGAGTTCAGAGATTACAGAAGAAGTTAAGATATGTGATAATGTTTCATTTTTGCCCTTGGAACAATGTAAATGGAAAGAGAAGATTATGTCACTATATAGTGAATACAGCTTAGATGAAAATAAGAGAGAGAAAACTCCAGAGAAGCTTGTTAATGCAGGATATAATCTGCGCGATCAAGTGAAAATAATTGAAAAAGAGTATTTAGGTAAGTAAAAAGAAATTATTTGACAAAATTCGAAAATAAAGAAATTGAAGATGAGAAAATAACTTATTTAGATGCAGCGATGTTAGAATCAAATGAATAGAACGAGGAGCGAAAATGCAGGGAAAAAAAATATTGATTGCTTGTAATTACTTTGCACCGGATAATACTATTGCTGCCGTGCGACTTACGAAGATAGCAAGGTATTTGCATTTGCAAGGATATAAAGTGACTATTTTGGCGGAAAAAAAATATAGTGAAATAAAAGATGAGATTTTAGAAAGAGATGCAGAGGGGATAGAAGTTATTTGGATTGAAAATTCTTGTAAAGGAAAAAATATAGTTTCAATGTATAAAAAAATAATGACGCCAATAAAAAATAAAAGATATGATAATTTGGATAATCGAATTAAAATTAATCGAAAGACTGGAAAGTATGAATTTTTTCCTTTTGAAGTGGCATATCCGGTAATTGGAAGCTTAGATTATTTAGTGGAATTATTGCGTCAATATGATTTGGCAAAAATGGCGAGAAAACAGTTGGAAGGGCATTGGGAACAAAATTTTTTGTTTACATCGTATGGAGGCTTATTTGGATATTTTATTGGTAAATATATTCATAAAAAGAATAAAAGTATTATTTGGATATTTGATATAAGAGATTCTATTTGTCGGTATAAATTTACACCTAAATATGTGAGATGGATTGCGAAAAATCAAGAACGATATGTATGGAGAGAAGCAGATTGTATTACGGCTGTATCAAAAGGAATATGTGAAAGAGTTTCTCATAAATATCGGCATAAGGCATATTGTGTAACCAATGGATATGATAAACGAGATAGGTTAGGTATACATGTAAAAGAAAGAATAAATGGTAAATTGAGATTTGCCTATACAGGAGGGATGTATGGCGGACTACAGGATTTATCTTCATTTTTTTGTAATATAAGAGTTCTGATAGACGAAAACGTAATAGATGTCGATAGAGTAGAATTTCTGTATGCAGGAAAGCAATCGGCATATGAAGTGTTTAGAGCACAGGCAAAGAAATATGAATTAGAAAATAACTGTGTATATTGCGGAATGTTAACCCGAAAAGATTCATTGCAATTGCAAATGGAGTCGGATGTATTATTGGTGTCCTCTTTTGATTATCAGACAGAAGTAGGTGGAGTTATCACGGGAAAAGCATTGGAATATATGTCTGCAAACAAACCGATCATAGCCATTATAAATGGTGATATAGAACATAGTGAATTGGCGGAGATTATACGAAGTGGGAATCTAGGATGTGCATATGAAGAGTCACATGCAGAAACAGATACAAAAGAATTATATGAATATTTGAAAGGAAAGTATAAAGAGTTTATAGGTAAAGGGAGATTAGAACATAATCCTAACGAGGAAGTACTTTTGAAATTTGACTATGAATATATAGGGAATAATCTGTTGACAATAATTGAATCGTTAGATAGAGATAATTAAGGTAATATGATTTAGAAGGAGGATATGTTAAGGTGAAGAAAGTTGTTGTATTCGGGGTAGGGCAATATTTAAAAAGAGTAATTATGAGAGATATGCTTGCAGAATATGATATAATTGCATTCTGTGATAATGACAAAAATAAATGGGGAAGCACTTATAATGGTGTAGAAATTATCGCTCCCCAGAATTTGATGGATTATCAGTTTGATGAAATTTTATTATGTACGAAAAAATATAATTTGGAAATTAAAGAACAATTAGTGAAGTTATATGCGATTCCTATTGATAAAATTATTACAATTGCAATTCCGGAAAATAAATATGAAGCTGAATTGGATTTTTGGAAAGTAAGATATCAGGAAGAAAAATTGGAGTTTAAGAATGATTTTTACAAAGATTTCATGCTTTCAATAGCAGAAGAATCGAGTGATGAATTTTGGAAGAATAAAATTGTAGCAGACTTTGGATGTGGACCAAGAGGTAGTTTGAAATGGACGAACACTCCAACGATGAAAATAGGGATAGATGTATTAGTTCCGGAATACTTAAAGAAGTTTGGTGATAATATGATAACACATGAAATGGTATATGTAACATCAAGTGAGCAATACATACCTTTACCTGATGAAAGTGTAGATGTTTTGGTGACAACTAATGCTTTAGATCATGTAAGGGATTTGGAAAGTATGTGTAAGGAATTAATAAGAATATTAAAACACAATGGAACATTATTAGCTAGTTTTAATATAAATGAGCCTAAAACGGAAACGGTGCCATATACTTTAACAGTATCGTTATTAGAAGATATGCTATTAAAATATTTTAATATTAGTACATATCGTTTAGCATATGCAGATGAAAAAGATGCTTATTTGAATGTAAAGAACAATAGACTAATAGAAAAGATTGAAGAGGATAGACGGGGAGTTTTATGGGTAAGAGCAACTAAGAATCAAAATTATTATTTTAAGTAATTTACGAATAGGAGGGAATAATATGAGATATGCATTAATTGGATGTGGCAGAATCTCACCAAATCATATAGTGGCAGCACAGAATAATAAGTTAGAAATAGTAGCGATTTGTGATGTGGTAGAAGCATGTATGGAAGACAAAAGATTGAAATTTAAACTTGGGGAGGAAGTAAAAAGCCATACTGATTATAAGGAAATGTTGGATAAAGAAAAACCGGAGTTAGTTGCAATATGCACGGAAAGTGGTAAGCATGCAGAAATTGCACTATATTGTATTGAACATGGTTGTCATTGCATTATAGAGAAACCGATTGCTTTATCTATAAAGGATGCGGATGCAATTATTGCAGCTGCTATAAAGTATCATGTGAAGGTTAGTGCATGTCATCAGAATCGATTTAATAAGTCAGTACAGATTATCAGAGAAGCGATAGATATGAATCGTTTTGGTAGACTTTTTTATGGAACAGCACATATCAGATGGTGCAGAGACCATGAGTACTATGATAGAGCAGATTGGCGTGGTACGTGGGCACAGGATGGTGGTGCATTAATGAATCAATGTATTCATAATATTGACTTGCTTCGTTGGATGATGGGAAGTGAAATTGTAGAAGTAGTGGGTATGACAGACAAATTAAATCATGACTACATAGAAGCGGAAGATTTAGGAATTGCTTTAGTAAAGTTTAAAAATGGAAGTTATGGGATGATTGATGGGACCACAAATGTTTATCCTAAAAACTTAGAAGAGACATTATATATATTTGGGGAGAAAGGTACCGTGAAGGCAGGAGGACAATCGGTAAATATAATTGAAGAATGGAGATTTTCAGATTTACTAGATGATCCGGAGGTAGTGAAGGAGAGATTCCACGAGAATCCACCGAATGTATATGGCTATGGTCATACACCGCTATATGCAGATATGATAAATGCCATAGAAAATGATAGACAGCCATATATTACTGCGATGGATGGTAAGAAAGCAATGGAATTGGTATTAGCAATTTATAAGTCAGCAGCGGAAGGTAAAAGTATTAAACTTCCATTAACAGATTGTTCGACAATGGATTTTGTAGGTAGATTTAATAAGTAGAGGTAAAATACGTGGAGTTTAGGGACTTAAGAAAACAATATGCTAGTATGAAAATGCAAATTGATCAAAACATACAAAAGGTACTGAATGATGCAAATTTCATTATGGGAAGTCAGGTAGTGGAACTCGAGAATGCTTTGGCGGAGTATGTAGGTGTAAAGCATTGCATTACATGTGCAAATGGTACAGATGCGTTACAGTTATCATTGATAGCATGGAATGTAGGTGTTATGGATGCGGTATTTGTGCCCGATTTTACATTTTTTTCTAGCGGAGAAGTAGTTGCGGCAGTAGGAGCAACACCAATATTTGTAGATGTTGATAAAGATACCTGCAATATCAGTATAGATAGCTTGCAATATATGATTGAGAAGGTTATAGCAGAAGGAAAATTAACCCCTAAAGTGATTATTTCTGTAGATTTGTTTGGACAACCGGCAGAATATGAAGCAATAAGAAAACTTGCTGAAAAATATCATATGTACATTTTGGAGGATGGCGCACAAGGGTTTGGTGGTAGAATTGGAGAGGCAAGAGCCTGTTCTTTTGGTGATGTAGCAACCACTAGCTTTTTTCCGGCAAAACCATTAGGTTGTTATGGTGATGGTGGTGCAATTTTTACGAATTGTGATGAGTGGGCAGAAGTAATTAAATCATTGAGAGTTCATGGAAAAGGTGAATCAAAATATGATAATATTCGTATAGGAATGAACTCCAGATTAGATACTATTCAAGCATCAGTTCTATTAGCAAAATTACCGATATTTGAACAGAAAGAACTAATAGAGGTGGAGAAACTAGCACAGTATTATAATGAGAAATTAAGTGCTTATGTAAAGATTCCGAGTGTAAAAGAGGGATATCGTTCAAGTTGGGCACAATATACCATACAAGTAGAAAATCAGAATGATAGAGATGAGTTACAACAGTTTTTGAAAGATAATGGGATTCCAACAGCAGTGTATTATCAGAAGCCAATGCATCAGCAGAAGGCATTTGAGAAATATGAATATGCAGATGAAAATTATCAGAATACGATTCATTTAAGTCAGACGGTGTTGTCTTTGCCATTTCATCCTTATATGGATATGAAGGATGCGGATAAAGTAATAGAAAAAATTGTAGAGTATATGGAGCGCTAAGAATGAAGAATTATTTTGTGCATGAGAGTAGTTACATTGATGAGGGGGTAGAAATAGGGGAGAATACAAAAATATGGTATTTTTGCCATATTCAGAAAGGTGCTCATATTGGGAAGAATTGTTCTTTAGGGCAGAATGTCAATGTTTCAAATCATGTAAAAATTGGAAATGGTGTAAAGATACAGAATAATGTTTCTATTTATGAAGGTGTAGAGATAGAAGATGAGGTGTTCTGTGGTCCTTCATGTGTATTTACAAATGATTTAACACCGCGAGCACCATTTCCGAAAGGTACAGTTGGATATAAAAAGACGCTGGTTAAGCAAGGAGCAAGCATAGGAGCAAATGCAACAATAGTATGTGGTCATATAATTGGTAAGTGGGCGTTCATTGCGGCGGGAGCTGTTGTTACAATGAATGTACCAGATTATGCCTTGATGGCAGGAGTTCCGGCAAAACAGATAGGATGGGTATGTAAGTGTGGAGAACGCTTGAATAAAAAAAAGATATGTTCGTCTTGTGGCAGAGAGTATTTTGAAAAAGATAAGGAGTTATGTGAGAAAGGGTAAAGGAGATTTGGATAAAAATGAATATAATTGTGTTTGGAACAGGTGCAGTTGGTAAAAAATGCTTGCCTTTTTTAGAAGAACAGTATCAAATTCAAGCTGTAATAGATAATAATGAGAAGTTATGGGGAACAAGGATAGGGGCTTATGTAATAGAAGCCCCATCTATAATTATAAATACGGAATGCGCTATTGTTATTACATCTTCAAAGTATGCTATGGAAATAGTAAATCAATTACTTAATATGGGCGTAAAAGAAGAACGAATATATATGTGTTATCTAAATAGAACAAAGGAAGGGATGGTTTGTGGAATTTATTCCGTTATAGAGGAGAAATTAGACAGTACGGACATTCCATTAAAACAGTATGATTTATTGCAAAGAAAAGTGCAGGAAAATGACAAGAAAAAGATTTTGCTTTGCTGCTCTTTTTTTACTCCTTATGTTAAACAGTTAATTGAAAATATGTCAAAAAGGTATGAAGATATTGAACTGTCATTATTAACAAATGCATATGAAAGTAAAAATTTGATACAGTCAGATAAGCTGATACATATTTATTGTTATAATACTATGGAGGACATAAAGTCTATATTGGAAAAAATACCAGTATATGACGTAATACAATTATTGTGGATAGAACGAGAATGGGTATTTTTTACAAAATTAATCAGAAAGAAATCAAAACGTTTGAATATTAAAGTGGGTGGTAGTGATTTCTATCGCTCTATTGTGGCTGAGAAAGAATACAAGAAAAAGCTTATTTCATGTGCAGATATAATTACAGCTGATACAGAATGTACAGTTAATAATTTTCTTGCATATTTTCAAGAAATTGATAGAAACAAAATAAGAGCTCTTCCTTATGGGGTGGAGGTTTTGGATTATATTAAAAGCAAAAGGAAATGTTCAAAAGAGGAAATACGAAAGAAATTTCACATAGATAATGACAAGTTGATTGTAACTTGTGGTCATAATGCAAATAAAGAACATCAACATTTGAAAATGGTAGATGCGTTGCTTCAACTATCCGATGAAATAAAAGAGCAAATAGTATGTGTATTTCCAATGACTTATGGTGTGAAAGATAAAGAATATGAAAAAGAAATTATACAAAGATTGAGTGATGGTAGTATTGAAGGTATTATTTTGAAGGAATATATGACTTTTGAGGATATGGCTGAATATGCATTAATATCAGATATCATGATTCATGTACAGACGACGGATCAATTAAGCTCTACGATGCTTGAAGAAATGTATGCCGGAAGTATTATTATTGCAGGAAAATGGTTGCCCTATCAGAATTTACAAGATAAAGGAATTTATTTTGTTGGTGTGAATGAGATAAAAGAGCTTACAGAAGTAATAGAAGATATTGTAAAGCATGTAGATGAATATAAGTATAGATGTATGGGAAATAGAGAATTAGTATGGGAGCATTCATCATGGGATAAGATAGCAGAGCGTTGGTATTGTATTTGGGAATAGGAGACACCAAGGAATAAGTGAGAAAAGATAAGAAATGTTACACGTGGGAATTGTTTGCTAATAATTTAGAGCATGTATGGTCAGAAACAGAAAAATAGAGAGTAAACGAGGAAAATTAGATGAAACCAGCAGTATCAGTTATTTTACCATCTTTAAATGTAAAGTCATATATTGGAGAATGTATTAATAGTGTACTCAAACAGACATTAAAGGAGTTGGAGATAATCTGTATTGACGCGGGGTCCACAGATGGAACCAAGGAGATTCTTCAAAAATATGCTGATATAGATAGTAGAGTAAAGTTATTACATAGTGAAATTAAGAGTTATGGTTATCAACTAAATATGGGGTTGGATGTTGCAAAAGGTAAATATATTGGAATTGTTGAAACGGATGATTTTGTTGTTTCTGATATGTATGAAACTCTTTATAATTGTGCAGAGAAAGAAAATGTCGATTATGTGAAAGCGGATTATAAATCTTTTTTTACTTTGCTAAGTGGAGAACGTTTATTTAGTGAAGAGCATCTTTTCCAGAGCAAAAATGACTATGAAACTGTTGTGAAACCACAAAATATAATAGATGTTCTTGAACGTGATCACAGTATTTGGAAAGGAATATATAATAAGGATTTTTTGACTAGTAATAGTATCAGATTTCATGAAACTCCTGGTGCTGCATTTCAAGATATAGGTTTTTCTATGCAGGTGATGTATCATGCAAAACGGGCAGTATACCTTCAAAAATGTTGTTATTGTTATTGTATGGATCGAGATGGAGCATCTTCTAATACTAAAAATGTGTTGAAATATTCTTTTCAAGAATTTCGTTGGCTATTGGAAGAAAATGTATTATCCAATCATTTAACAGAGAGATATGCTAAAGGTTTTTATAGACGAATGAGTTATTCGTTTTTGAGACAATATGTGAAAATATCTCAAATGAATAATTATACTAAGTTGAACGAATGGGATGAATATTATGATTGGTTTAAAGAAAAATTGAATAAAGCTATACATCAGGGGATATTATCAAAAGATGATTACAGCGAAGAAACCTGGTTTTTGTTAAGTAGCTTGTTGGAATCTTCCAATAATTTTATTGAATATTTAAAGAATAGAGATAAGAGGGTAAGCCTTAATAAGGATTTGTTCTTAAGGGGAATACAGAATAAGCAAATTATTATATTTGGATGTGGAAAATATGGACGAGATTTATATTTGTTATTAGAGAAAAAATGCTTTTCAATTGTTGCTGTTTGTGATAATGATAATAAAAAATGGGGAATTAAGTATGGGGAGCATGTTATTGAGTCGCCGATGAATTGTATAAGAAAATATCCCAATGCATGCTTTGCTATAGCTAATCAAAAACATGCAAAGGACATAAAGGAACAGTTAATAAATGTAAATGTAAGCGACGAGAATATATTTATTTATAAAAAGTAAAAATTTGAGAGGTAATAAATATGCATACACAACAACTAATCCGCGAACTTCCCAAGGGAATCATCAAATGGTACAAATTTAATAAAGGAGCCACAGCACTTCTTATTACACACAGTTTACAGCAAGAAATGAATTATGAAGCTCTTCTAGAAGGGCTTCAGGAAACAGGTCTTGCTGTTTCTTGTATGGATATAGAAAGAGTTTTTGACTTAGAGAATAAGTTAGAGAGATATGAATATATTATTTTGTTAGGTTGTTTAGAATATTGTAAGGAGCCGGAGAAGTTGCTGGCTATTCTAAGAAGACATTTGGCAAGTGATGGGAAATTACTTCTTGGAATGGATAATCGTCTGGGAATCCGTTATTTCTGTGGTGATAGGGATGCTTTTACTAATCGTAATTTTGATGGTATAGAAAATTATTATAAAATTAACAAAGCAGATTATGATCAGTTAAAAGGGAGAGCGTATTCCAAAGCAGAAATAGAGAATATTTTGGACAAAGCCGGATTTAGCAGCAGAAAATTTTATTCTGTATTACCAAACCTATCTATGCCGCAATTAATTTATGCGGAAGATTATTTACCGGAAGAGGAGTTAGAAGTTAGATTTTTTCCAGGCTATAGGACACCGGATACTATTTTTCTGGAAGAAGAGAAATTGTATAATACTCTTGTACAAAACGGTTTGTTTCATATTATGGCTAATTCTTATTTTATAGAATATTCCTTAAATAATGAGTTTATGGATGTAAAACATGTTACTCTCTCTATAGATAGAGGAAAAGAGTTTGCTTTGGCAACTATTATTACAGGAAAAGATACTGTAATAAAGAAAGCGTTATATGAAGAAGGAAAAGAGCGACTGAAAAAACTTGTAGAACACAATGAGGATTTGAAAGCTCATGGTGTGGCTGTAGTAGAAGGTCATATAGAACAAGATATGTTTATAATGCCGTATATAAAGGGTGAAATTGTAACGAATTATTTCCGACGGATAATAAAAGAAGATACGGAAGTTTTTTTGAAGGAGTTAGATGCTTTCAGAGATATTATTTTTCATTCTTCAGATATTATTTCCTATGATGAAGTAGATTGGGACAAGATGGATCCGGATTGGGAAAGAAGAAAACCGGATGATCCAAACAGGGAGCAATGGAAAAAAGTTGCTTTTTCAGAAAAGGCAGAGTATTTTGGTCCTGTTTTAAAGAGAGGATACATAGATCTTGTTTCCTTAAACTGTTTTAAAACAGAGGATAGGTTTCTTTTCTATGATCAGGAGTTTTATTATGAAGAACTTCCTGCTAATGTGATTCTATATCGTTCTATAAATATGATTTATGGTGGAGATGCAGGTCTGGAATCCGCATTGTCGAGAAGGACTTTGATGGATAGGTATGGTCTAGGTGAATATGAACAATTATGGAAAAGGTACTCTACAAAATTTATAGATGTCTTACGTAACAAGAAAGAGTTAGGTAGTTTTTATGTAGCCTATAAACGTAATGACGGTATTGTTCATTCCAACCGACAGAGAATGAATTATTCAGAGAGTGAATATCAAGCAATTTTTAAGGATATTTTAGAAAACTTGGAAGATAAAAAGCTGTATTTATTCGGTTCCGGAAGATTTACTATGCGTTTCCTGGAACAGTTTGAAGGAGAAGTGGAAGTAGAGGGGATTCTGGATAACAGTTCGGAGAAGTGGGGAACCCGGATGTATGATATTCCTATTTTCAGTCCGGATATTTTGAAAAATATGGAGGCGGATAGTTATAAGGTAATTATCTGTATTAAGAATTATGTAGGTGTCATGAGACAGCTGAGGGAATTAGGGGTAAAGCATTACGGAGTATATGATTGGAGTATAAAGTATCCAAGGAAGAAAGTGATACCCAAAGTACTGGTCAGTGTTTCAGGAGAAGAGGTAGCTGCACCGAAGAAGTATCATGTGGGATATATTGCAGGAGTATTTGATCTGTTTCATGTAGGTCATTTGAATATGTTCAAGCGGGCAAAAGAGCAGTGTGATTATCTAATTGTGGGTGTGGTATCTGATGAGAGTGTTCGTAAAAACAAGAAGACAAATCCATATATACCTTTTGAAGAAAGAATTGAGATTGTGCGTTCCTGTCGTTATGTGGATGAAGCAGTAAAAATAGGCCCAAACTATGGAGATACGGAGACTGCATATAGCAAATATCATTTTGATGTACAGTTTTCCGGCAGTGATTATGAGAATGATCCGGATTGGTTAGCAAAGAAAAGATATTTACAGAGTCAGGGGGCAGATTTGGTATTTTTCCCATATACCCAGAGTACCAGTTCTACGAAGATTAAGGAGAAGATTAGTAGAAGATAATCATAACTAAGAAAGAAGGGAATAGGGATCCAAATCTTTATGATAAAACGTTAAAAATAATTCGCTTATATTGACAAAAGATGCAAAAATGCTTACAATAAAATTACCTGACAGGTAATTTTATTGTAGAGGTAGAGAGTTTGGAGCTTGAATACACATCAGAAAAAACAGAGACACAATGCACAAATATGAAAGCAGCCAAGAGATTATTTGATGGAAATGAACTTTTAGCAAGAAGTTTGCTGGCTCGTATTAATGCATTAAAAAGTGCAGATAGTATAAAAGATATTATTGTGCAACCAATGTTTCATTTTCATAAATTAAAGAATAAAAATGGAAGAGATTTGGAAGGTTATTTTGCTATTGATGTTAAATCAAGAAAAGATCCTTGGCGAATTATTATGCAACCTTTAGATGAAAATAAGAATCCATATGAGCCATGTAACATTGATCAAATTTCAGGAATAGTTAAGATAGTAGAGATTACGGAGGTGAGCAAACATTATGAGTAATTATATAGAATTTAATGATACGATTGCGTTTCACCCGGGATATTATATAAAAGAAGTTGTTGATGAAAGCGGATTGACTCAGGAGGATTTTGCTAAAAGGCTTGATACAACACCTAAAAACTTAAGTTTGTTGATAAGAGGAGAGCAAAGTCTGTCAATAGATATGGCATTAAGATTATCCAGAATGATGGGAACAAGTGTTACTTACTGGTTAAATATACAGAATTCATATGATACTTTAATTGCAATGTTTAAATCAGAAGAGGAATTAATTGAAGAAAGAAATGTATTTGAATATTTAAATTATAAGTATTTTAGAGAGAATTTTGGTTTGCCGGATTTGCCTAGAAAAAAAGATGAACAGATAAAGTGTGTTAGGGAGTTTCTTAATGTTGCAACTTTATCAGTATTTACAAAGCGAGATATGGCTGTTAGTTTTAGGAGTTCAATCAAAGATATAACAGAGGGAAGCATTGTAAAAGCAAACGTTATGGTCCAAATTGCAATAAATAAGGTGCTGAAAACAGAAGCACCTAAATTTAATAAAAGGAAGTTTGAAGAGGCCGTAAAGTATGCATTGACGTTGACCCGAAATCATGATAATTTTTATCCTTTGATTTACAAAGCATTTTTAGAAGCAGGGGTTGTATTTGTTATATTGCCAAACATATCAGGTTCAAAAACAAACGGAGCAACAAAAAAAATTGGCGATAATATTATGCTAATGGTAAATGATAGAAGACTAAATGCAGATTCTTTCTGGTTTACTCTGTTTCATGAAATTGGTCATATAATAAATGGAGATTATGGTATTTCTTTTGAAAGAGAGGACGGAGAACAGGAAGAAGCAGCAAATAGGTATGCAGAAGATAATTTAATTCCACCGGAAGAATATGAAGAATATATAAATGAGAGAAATTTTAATTTGCAATCAATACAACGGTTTGCGAATCAAATAGAAAGAGATCCGGGAATTGTTCTTGGTAGATTACAAAATGATGGAATTGTAAGTTTTGATGATTGGACAATGAAAACATTGCGACACAAATATAAAGTGAAAACAACGATATGAGAACAAGATTTTACAATGACAAAAGACAGTTGGGGAATAAATTTTACTTATGAGAAAACATGTGAAAAAGCAGTTAACAGAGATCTTAGAGTCTTTGTTAATGTTGCATAGTGAATTATTAGGAAAAAATACTTTGGACGTGATGGACAGCCTGCAGGATTCCCAGCAGGCTGCTGTTGTTGTGGGTGAAACTTTAGAAAAACAAGTTTTAACAAAACAACCTGTTTCCTTATTAGAGCAATATTGCGAAGAATTGTTTTTGATCAGCCAGGAAGAGTATGTGTTAGAAACAAGAGTGCGAGTATTAGATGAATTCATCATTCAAGTGAAGAATTTTGTAGAGAATATTTCGGCAACTTATCAAATAGCCTTTTTTCCCTATAAAGCAGAGATGTGGGATAGTTTGGAAAGTATCTGGCAGGAAGCCAATCGGGATGAATGTTGCGAAGCCGTGGTAGTTCCGATTCCATATTATAGGTATGAAGGCAAGACGAAAGAAACAGTGGTTTGCTATGATGGAGATAAATTTCCATCGCATGTACCAATCGTTTCTTATTTGAATTATTCATTAGAAAACGAAAAGCCGGATGTGGCATACATACATAACCCATACGATAATAGAAATTTGGTAACTAGTGTACATCCGTATTTTTATTCTGCAGAGTTGAAGAAGCATGTAGGAAAATTGGTATATGTACCTTACTATGTGACGACAGGAGCAATTGCGCAAGATCATAAGTTGTTGTCGGCTTATTTTCATATGGATTATATGGTGGCACAATCTCCTATGTTTAAAGAAGGCTGCAAAGATATGTTTTATTATGATAAAGTTGTAGCCTTAGGGTCTCCTAAGTTAGATAAGGCCATTCGAATGTGTCAGCAAGGAAAAGAAGTATGGATACCCGAAGAGTGGAAAGCTACGTTGCAAGGGAAGAAGTCTTTGATGCTAAATACCAGTCTAAATTGTTTTTTACAACAGGGAGCACAGTATTTACAAAAGCTTTATGTCTTATTTCAATGGGTGAAGGAGCACAAAGAAGTTGCAATTGTATGGCGTCCGCATCCCTTATTGGAAGCTACTATGCATTCTTTACGGCCTCAATTGCTGGAAAAGTATCAAATATTAAAAGCATATTTTGAACAAGAAAAAATAGGAATTTTTGACAATACACCGGAGATTGAGAGAACCATAGCTGTGGTAGATGGATATATCGGAGAAGAAGGGACCTCAGTAATCAATTTATTTGGAGCTGTGGGCAAACCGATTTTTCTTATGAATAATTTTATTTATAGAGAATTGGATGAATTGTGGAAGCGAAAAGTACGCATTGCAGATATGGAATTTGTAAATGAAAAATGGTATATGGTTTCGTCTTCTTACAACGGACTTTTTTCCGTAAATGGTGAAAGAACAAATGCCAAATCAGTGGAATGGAATGATATCTGCTTTGAGGGAAGAGATGAAGGAGCACCCTATTGGAATACTAGTCATAGTTCTTTGGCAAGCGTTGAGAATCAAATACACATGATACCGGAGATTGCTTGGCAATCAGTTAGTTATGATTGCAAAAGACAAGAATTTTTCAGACCTTATGGACCAAAAGAATATGTAGAAAATAAGAAATTATTGCGATTTAAGGATATGGTTTCTTATGAAGAAAGTCGGTTCTTTTTACCAAATAAAAATGAGGCTATTTGGGAATATGGTTCTATTACAAAACAGTGGACTGCTTATACAAAATGTTTAGAAGATTGGCGCCAGCAAATTCCAAAAGAAAAATATATGTATTTGTGGGATGTTTGTGGTTTTGTTCAAGATGAGAATATGTTGTATATGGTTTCCTGTTATACGAATCGTATCTTATGTTTTAATATGCGTAGCAAAGAACATAAGATATACTCTGTAGGAGAGCAGGAGTATACCTATTCAGCGATCACCGGCTCCAATGGAGTTTTCTGGCTTGCAGAAAGTGCTAGTGGTAATATAATCAAATGGGATAGTCGCTCCAATCAGGAGTGGGAAATAAGAATGCCATCAGAATTAGGATTATATGTCAGATATGACGGCTTGCGTATGGTTCATAACAGACTATTTGATATGGGAGATTGGATTATATCCACACCTGCATTTGCAAATGGAATGGTAAAGGTGGATAAGTTAACAGGAAATGTTTCTTTATGTGCAAAAGAACTTTGGGTAGATGCAAACTTACCTTGCAATGATTATCATCCAAGCTACTATATGGTTAGCGGATTTGCAAAGCAGATAGATAAAAATACTTTATGGATACAGCGTACCTTTGATGATGTGTTGATAGAATTAAAAGTGGATTCGGAAGAGTATAATATTCAATATCCAATGTTATCTGAAACATCCATGGAGAAAATGTTAGAGAATGAAGATGGTTTTGAACGAATCAATCGAGGTTATTCTGCTTTTGCCAGAAGAGAAAGCAGGGTATTTTCTATGGAAGGTTTTATGGATGATTTTGTGTCGGGTCGATTGGAACACGTGAGAGAAAGGCAGTTAACAGAATTGTCTGATATTGCCGTTAATTTAGATGGTACCTGTGGACAGAAGGTGCATGAATTTATGATGAATGTACTAAAGAAGGAAAGTTAAAAATGATAGAAAATTTTTGACATTATTTTTTGTGGAAGAAGAGATTTTGTTGGAAAAATAAAGTTTTTTAGTAAAAGGAAATACAAATGGATAAGAAGTTTTTTGAAGAAGAGACACGATGGGATTATCTTATTACAAAAAAACAAAAGAAAATATGGGCTTTGGAATTAGAGATATTAGAATTTTTAGATGAAATCTGTAAAAAGCATGGTTTGAGATATTATCTGGAACATGGTACTCTTCTAGGTGCAGCTCGTCATCAGGGATTTATTCCTTGGGATGATGACTTGGATGTTGGTATGCCAAGACCTGATTATGAAAAATTAAAAGTAATTATGGAAACGGAAATCAGGGAACCGTTCTTTTTTCAGACTGCATACACGGATAGTTTGATGTTTCCTTTTGCTAAGATTCGAAATACAAATACCACAGCGATTGAGGAAGTATATTGTACAGAAGATGCACCTCATCAGGGAATTTATATAGACATTTTCCCATTAGATGGTGTTTTTCTGGAAGAGAATGCGCCTTATGAACGAATGGAAAGAGAAATCTGGATGACCATTTCCAGTCCGGAAGTAGTAATAGAGGCAATGGAAAAAAATACACCGTTTTTCTTACCGTATGATATGCTAATTTCTTTATTGGAGAAGCCAATTAGGGATCGCTTTCGACAGTTTGAGGCTTTGTTGGTAAGCAGTTATGATAAAGCTACGGAAATAGGGTTAATTTTACCGGCCATTTACGGTATGAACAGGAAATATAGTAAGTCATGGTATGAAAAGACTGTCGAGCTTCCGTTTGAGCATTTAAGGATACCGGCACCGGCAGAGTATACGAAAGTGTTAGAGCTATTGTATGGTGATTATATGACACCGGTACAAGGGGCTTCTGCACATAATGAGATTTTCATGGATCCGGATAGATCTTATTTGGAATATTATCGGGAAAGAGGATTGGTGTAGAATTAATTTAGAATTCCATTTAAGGGTGCAATATAAAAATACAATTCACATTAATAGAAATGTGTGTTGAATTATTTGGATATAGCGTTGAAATGAACGATATTTTGTGCTAATTTGAATATAGAATTCCTCTGTTATGGAGGATTTTGAATGAGTAATAGTAATATTCAGCAACTTAATTTAAGTGATGAGTTTCTTTTTCCGGCGGCATTGGAGGATCCTGTTACATGTCGATTGGTGTTGGAATGTATCATTGAAGAAAAGATTGGTGAGTTGGATATAAAAGTCGAGTATACAAAAAAGTATAACTCAGAATTAAAATATATTCGATTGGATGTATATGCAAAAGATTCTGTAACCAAACTTTCTTATAATTTGGAAATGCAAAACAAGAATGAGCATAATTTACCTCTTAGAAGTCGATTTTATCAAGCCCAAATTGATATTGGGAATTTGAAAAAAGGTGAAGATTATAAGAGTTTAAAACCGGTTTATGTTATTTTTATTTGTAATTTTGATCCTTTTGATGAGGAATTATATCGATATACTTTTACAATGCAATGCGAGGAAAGAAAAATTCATTTAAATGATGGTGCAAAAAGAATTTTTTTGAGCACAAAAGGTAAGAATACGCAAGAAGTTCCTAAAATTTTAGTAGATTTTTTAGGTTATTTGAATAATTCTACCGATGAATATGTGGCACAAAACACAAATGAAAAATTAAAAGAAATTCATAATCGAATTAAGATCTTAAAAAAAGATCGGGATGTGGAGGCGAGATATATGCATTATCTGTCTGTCGATAAGCTGGTAAAAGCAAAAGATGAAGAATTAAAGAATATGATTGATGAATTACAGAAGAAAGACTCAAAATTGCAGGGTTTAAATGCTGAGCTGCAGAGTTTGGATGCCGAGCTGCAGAGTAAGGATGCTGAGCTGCAGAGCCTGGATGCCGAGCTGCAGAAAAAGGATACACAAATGACAGAAACTCTAAAAGCTATGGTTTTTGAAGTATGTGAAAAATTTGGCGTACTACCAAAATATATTGCAGAACGAATTAGCGAAGAGAAAGATGATAATGTCTTAGTATCCTTCCATAGAATTGCGATTGAAGCAGGAAGTATAGAACAATTCCAAGAACAAATCAATAATTTATAGTATTGTCTATTTGGCAAATTTTAAGCAAATATAAAATAAGTATGACAATTATACTTAAATAAACAAATCAATTAATTATCAATATTAGAACAGAGGAATTCTACTCATTCAAATAATTCTTTCTAATAAAAAGATAAATTAATAAAAGAGCGAAAAATGATTTTGAAGAAAATACTATTCTACCAATTCGGTTCCAATAGTGAGCCCGGGTTGGAAAAAATATTAAAGCAAAATAAAATAGAATATTGTGTTTTTGCAAAGAAAATAAAAGACTATCATGCGGATGCAGAATTTGCTTTTGAATTTTTACAAGTATTGCATGCAGAAAAGTTTCAAGCAGTATTTAGTTTCGATTATTTTCCTTTGGTCTCTATGTTATGTGAGATGAATCAAATTCCCTATTTGTCCTGGATATATGATTGTCCTATGTATACCTTATATTCTAAGACAATTGGAAACGAAATGAATTATATTTTCTGTTTTGACAGAAAGTATAATTTGTATTTGCAACAGTTAGGAGCAAAGCACTGTATCCATTTTCCTTTGGCAGCAGATGCAGAAAGATTGGTGACAATCCTTAGTAATACAAGTATAGATTTAAGTAATGAAAAAATTAATCCTAAAATGATAAAGGATGAAATTCAAAAGAAGTATGAAAGTGATATCTCATTTGTAGGTAATTTATACAGTGAAAAGAAGAATCGATTACGGAATGTGGTATTGTCGGATTATTGCAAAGGATTTACGGACGGTCTTGTAGAATCTCAGCTAAAGGTATATGGTTATAATTTTATTAAAGAGGCTTTGCCCGACGATATCATGAATGAAATCATAGAAAAATGCAAGCTTAGTTTGGGTGATATGTATCACCAGGATCTAGCTCAGATGGCCGCAGATACTGTGGGTATGGAAGTGTCTGCAAGAGAAAGAGAAAAGGTATTAAGAGTATTAGGAGAACATTTTGAGGTGGATTTATATTCCGGCTCCACGTTACCAGTTTTTTTGCATGGTTTAAATATCCGAGAAAAAGGATTTGTAAATTATGAAAAAGAGATGCCATATGTTTTTCACAATAGCAAAATTAATCTAAATATTACCTCTAAAACGATTGAATCAGGGATTCCCTTACGTGTATTTGATATTTTAAGCTGTGGTGGTTTTTGTATCACCAATTATCAGCCGGAGATAGCAGAATATTTTACGGATGGAGAAGATTTGGTTATGTATTCCTCCATGGAGGATTTAGTGGAAAAAGTAGCTTATTATTTGGAGCATGAAGAGGAGCGAAAACAGATTGCCCAAAATGGCTATGAAAAGTTAAAAAGAAATTATGATTTAGGGATGATAATAAAAGAGATGCTGAGTTATGTTTAAAAATAACTCAGCATTTCTTCAATTCTATGTTTATAGGTATGATTAGCGGCAGTTCTTTCAAAACCATTTTTTGCAATGGCAATTCTTTCATCATCATGATTTAAATAGTAATCAATTTTATCTAATAAATCTTGTTTGCTTTCGTAGTAAACAAAATCTTCCCCCGGAATATAACAGTCCATAAAATCTGTTTGATAATTGGTAAGTAAAAATCCACCGGCACCTAAGATATCAAAGGCTCGAAGAGGAATTCCGCTTTTAATACTTCTAAGAGTAATGTTTAAATTGATTTTTGCATGTTTAAATACAAAGGGAGCCATGTCATAATAGTCAACTTTTCCGTGATTAATACAACCGGGAAGTGTTAAGGATTCTTCCGGTGTATAGAGGTCAAATTGGTATTTTTCGCCGATAGCAGTTAGCATTTCTGTTCTTTCCATGGCAGTAATTTGTCGGTTAATGACATATTGGGCAAAAAGATATTCCTTCGTAGCCACGCTTCTGGGATCCGGTTCCATAGGTAGGAATTTTGACATATCTTCCATAATTTCTGCAGTCATCATTTCCTGAATAAAGTTATAGCCATAAACATGTTTTTGAGCAGCCATAATTCCTTCCAAATAACCTCTGGTATAAGGTGTAATCCCTGTTAGTCTTTGATAAAATTGATGTTTTTCGGTGTAGAGTGACCCGATAAAAGCGATGTCTGCTTGGTTCATCCATTTACTTTTTTCAAAAAAATCTGCTTTTGCAGAACTTTCCATAAGTTTTAAACGTTCTGTATTTGCTGCCAAAGGCATATAATATATGGTTTGGATACCGGAATTATGAAATTCCATATATAATTCTTTATCAAAAAGAAAAATGTAGTTTCCGGGATAAATAACAGTATAAGAATAAAGTAATACGAGAGGATTGTCGTAGATCCAGGAAACATATTTCATATCTACTTGCTTGCAGGCAAGAGATATTATAGGAAAATAATTAAACGAGAAAACAAAGTCAGGAGAAAATTCCTTGATTTTACCTACAATATTTTCTTCAATTTCTTTATTATGATGCATTTCTTCATTAGTAAAAGGCATAGTGACAACTTCATGTCCTAATTCTTTAAATCCGGCAATCATATCTTCGTTTCCGAAACTTTGCCATTCCATCATTAGAATTTTCATAGTTTTATTCCCTTCATTTGTCATAGTTATCATTATCTTTAGCAAGTTTGCTCATATCATAATATTTTTTTGCTTCATCAACCATTCCAGCACATTCATAAATAACGCCGATATTATGGTAAGCAAGATAGCTATTAATACCTTCTACGGAATACTCATTACACTTGGTAGCATGTAGAAATTGGTGTATTGCTTCATCAAAAAATGCATTATTCATATAAATAAGCCCCATAAGGAAGACAAAGTCTGCATAATTAGAAAAAGTATCGTAGATAGAGTCGAAAGAAAGAGCCTCGTTGTATTTTTTTAAATGAAGCATGGTGTAACCATAGGAGGTTACCATAGTTTTAACATATTGTAGGTTTGGATCTACATCCAATTCAAGACCTTTTTGGAAAATGAGATAGGCATTTTCATAATCGTTTAATGATAGATAGCTTTGTCCTAATTGAAAATATAAATAAGGATCATTTGTTATTTTTTCCAATTCATTTTTTAATAATGAAATGTTACGTGTAGCCTTTTTATGTAAAATTTCCGGGTTAGCATAACCTTCATGGTAAAGTCTGAAAGGTGATTTAAAATAGGAAGGTTTTTGCTCTGTGACAGGCATAGGTTGTTCATGAACTTTCCCAACATAAGAGTAATATTGTTTGTGGAAAAATCTTGCCACAGGATCATTACTTGTGGTTAATTGTCCGGAACTTGTTTGTGGATTAAGAATATCTACCATACCTGCAGATTCCGGATGAGAAAAGCAGGGTGTCAGTATTTTTAATAATTCCTGCTCTGATTGTTCATTGATCAAATACTCATCACTGTCGACGGATAAAATCCAATTGTTGCTTGCTTTAGAAATACAAAAGTTTCTGGCAGCAGCAAAATCGTTAATCCAATCAAAATGAAAAATTTTGTTTGTATATTTCTTGCAGATATCTACAGTACGATCTGTAGAGCCGGTATCGGTTACAATGATTTCCCAATTATATTTTTTTAGTTTATTTAAGCAGGTTTCTATATATTTTTCCTCGTTTTTAGTGATAATACATACAGAGATGGGTAGAGAAAAGTTTGTATTTTTATTATTTAGATTGTTTAGTTCATAAGGTTCAATTTTTCTATCCATTATCTTTTTTAAACCACCTTAGATATTATTATATTTATCATAACTTTTTTTTTTCTATGGTCAATAGATATTTTCAAATCCTTTAGTTGCTTAAGTTTTCTCTTATTTGCTATACTGTAACTAAATATCCTATAAAAAGAAGGGCAAAATATATGAAATACTTACTCAGAAGCATGTTATTTGTACCATCATATAATGAAAAATTCTTAAATAAAGCAATCACCTGCGAAGCAGACGCTATTATTTTTGATATGGAAGATGCGGTACCGAAGGGAAAGCGTCCGGAAGCTCGTGCAATGCTAAAAAAATATTTGGATAAAGGTGTTTTTCGTGGAAAACAATTATTTATTCGTGTGAACCAGTTAGGAACAGATGATTTGCCGGAGGATTTAAAGTTAATTACAGATGATCAGATTACAGGCATAGTGGTTCCAAAAATTACGGATGTAGGGAATATTAAAGCCTTTGAAGCACTTTTAGATTTTGTAGAGAATCGGGAAGGGTTAGAGCGTGGAAGCTTAAAAATATTACCTTTGATTGAAAATGCGCAAGCAGTAATCAATGTGGATTCTATTGCCTCCGGTAGTAAGCGAAATATTGCCATTCTTTTTGGTGGAGAGGATTATCTGGATAGTGTTTCGGGAATTAACGATTGTCCAAGAAGAGCTTTTGAAATGCCTCGAACGATGATTGTTATGGCAGCCAGAACCCATGGGCTTTTGCCTATTGATACGCCGTATTTGGATTTGAAAAATGAAGAAGGTTTTTTAGAAGAAGAATACGCTTCTGTAGCCATGGGATTTGCAGGTTGTTTAATAGTTAATCCCATACAGCTTCCTTGGTGTAATAAAGTATTTACGCCTTCGGAAGAAGAGATTCAGCATGCTAAAGATATGATTGCAGAAGTAAATAAGATTCAGGCAGCAGGTGGCAGTGTAGCGGTATTAAATGGAAAAATGATAGGTCCTCCGATGTTAAAGCGTGCCATGAAGGTGATGGCATTGGTGGATTTGATTGAGGAATTTAAAGCCGAAGGTAAAATTAACTGGTAATTTGTCGATGGTCATTTAGTAATAAAAGATGATATAAATATTACAAAAGAATTTTTATAAAGAATAAAGCTATTTGATTATAAAATATACTTAAAAAGTTAAAAGATTTTGGAGATATAAAATGGGAACAAATTTGAAGATATCGGATCAGGAGTTAAAATCCCGATTAGAAAATGTTCATGGAGAAAATAGAAAAGAAAAGCAGCATAATGCAGGAAAGCTAACAGCATGGGAAAGAATTCACTTACTGGTAGATGAGGGAACCTTTGTAGAAACAAATGCATTTATAGAACATCGTTGTACCTACTTTAGTATGCAGAACAAAAAGCAGGAGGGCGACGGTGTCATTACCGGCTATGGAAAAGTAGATGGTAGAACAGTTTGTGTTTATGCCCAGGATTTTACGGTATTTGGTGGATCCATTAGTAAAATGAATGCGAAAAAAATAGCAGATATTCAGAATAAAGCATTACAAATGAAGGTACCTATTATTGGATTATTTGACTCCGGTGGAGCCAGGGTACAAGAAGGGATTCAAAGCTTATCCGGTCATGGAAATATTTTTTTCAATAATGTGAAAACTTCCGGTATCATTCCACAGATTTCAGCTATTATGGGACCGTGTGCAGGTGGTGCATCTTATTCGCCGGCACTTACGGATTTTATTCTTATGGTAGAAGGTACCAGCAATATGTTTATTACGGGCCCAAGAGTAGTAAAGGAAGCTATTGGTCAGGTAGTGAGTATGGATGAGTTGGGTGGTACCGAGACACATTCCATGATGAGTGGAATGGCGGATTATGTGGCCTCTGATGACAAAATGTGTATTGCTTACATAAAAAAATTATTAACATATCTTCCTGATAATTACAAAAAGCGACCGAGTTCTCATAAATTAGCTCCTTTTAATATGATTAAAAATGAGAAAATAAATGATATTGTACCGTTTTCTAATCGTCAGGCCTTTGACACTATGGAAGTAATTAAGTGTCTTACTGACGAAGGAAGTATTATGGAAATGAAGGCAAAATATGCACCAAATATTATTACTACTTTAGCTAGAATAGGTGGACATCCGGTAGGGATTGTAGCAAACCAATCCTCCCAAAAAGCAGGTTGTATAGATATTGACGCGGCAGACAAGGCAGCCGGATTTATTCGTATTTGTGATAGCTTCAATATTCCTTTAATTAATCTTGTAGACGTGTCAGGATTTTATCCGGGAATGGAACAGGAGCAGAGAGGTATTATTCGTCACGGAGCAAAAATGTTATTTGCTTATAGCGAAGCGGAAGTATTAAAGATTACTGTTATTTTAAGAAAGGCTTATGGCGGTTCTTATCTTGCTATGTGCAGTAAAGAGTTAGGAGCAGATATGGTTTTTGCATGGCCCAATGCAGAAATAGCTGTTATGAGTGCAGAAGCTGCTATTGACGTATTGTATAGAGATGCCTCCGAAGAGAGTAAAGAAAAATATCGAGAGGAATATAAGAAACAATTTATGACTCCTTTTGAAGCAGCCCATAATGGATATGTTGACGAAGTGATTATACCATCGGATACTAGAAAGAAGATTATAAACATTTTATCTTTGTATCAGGATCAGGAAGTATGTGCAGATAAGCTTCCTCATAAAAATATACCGATGTAGCCTAATTGTTTTGTAAAAGAAAGTAATTTTTTATCAAGAAATAACTGCAAAAGCAATAGTAAAACCCCGAAAAGTTATAGTACAAAGCTATTACTTTCCGGGGTTATTATTTTATGATACTTATATTTTTGGAAATACTTAGTTGAATTTTTTTACAACATTACTAATCCATTTTTCATTAAATGGAAGGAATATATTAGCTACCGGTCCAACTAAAAATGCACAAATTAATGTTCCGATTCCAAGGGAACCTCCTAAGAAGAAACCAATGGCTACAAAGGAAACATCAACAATAATTCGAATGACACCGAAATTTTTCTTAAGCTTATCTGATAACACGATTCCTACTAAATCATTAGGGCCTGTCCCGGCATCGGATTTCATTACGATTGTCATACCAAATGCTAAGATTACACAACCTAATCCATTGACGATAATTTTTGGAAGTAATGAATTCATATTTGCAAAAGGTGCTGTAAGAATTAGTGTAAAGAAATCAATAATAGGACCACCAAAAATCATACAAAGAACAGTTCCAATTTTTATGTAAGTTCGATCAATCAATAGCAAAGCAATAATAATAATAAAGCAAATCGCGATATGAGTATTACCGTGAGTTTGCAATGGCCATCCAGGAATTGCACTTGTGGTTCTAAAAATTCCCTGAACAAATACATTAAAAGGATCCGCACCTAAGTTTGCAAGTAAAAACAAAGTAACACCTAAGTGTGCTATGGTTAATCCAATAAATAAAATTACAATTCTAATTAAGATTTCTTTCAAAGAGCGTTTCATAAACTATTTTACCTTCTAACTTTTCGTTGTTTTAAATTTATATAGGCAGGTAAATCGTTACATATATTGAGAATTACAAAACCATAAATAATATATTGGTCATGTGTTTCAATGCGAACTACTTTACCTTCCAATTTTATTTGAAAAATTAAATCATCAAAAGCAAGGGATACTCTGTCACCGGCTGATAAATGCAATTCTTTTTTACGATCTGTAATGGCAAAACCGGTCATACTAACATCTTTAATCATAACCTGTCGTGGAGGTTTTCCTATCTGTGTTAACCAACCCAAAGTTGCAATAGGTACGCGATAAGAGTTTCTACGATTACTTCTGGTACCATCGGAATTAGTCTGTAATAAGTATGCATCTTTATGATTTATAATCTTGACGTTATGCCATAAAATGGGAACAGCGTCTTCGGGACAATGAAGTGCATCTATTTTGACATTATCAAAAACCAAACGTTTAGTCCCGTTATAATTAAGGGAGATTAATGTAAGATTTTGGCTTAAATGCTTCTTTACAACAGCACCCAAATCCATATGTTTTTCATTGGCATGAATAGATAAAACGATTGGTGCTTCTTCTTTAATGTCATAAAATTTATGTCCCATGTAATAGACCCCCACTGAAAATACGAATTTAATTATATCATATTATTAGAATTTTAAGAAAATAAAAACATGAAAAGTGCAAAAAACTGTTAACAATATATTAAATTACATGAAAAAGAAAGGTATTTTAAAAATAAAAAGAATTGATAAAAAAAGATGTGCCTTGAAAATTCAAAACACATCTTCTTATGTAAATTATTAAATTTTAACTTCGTCTTTTAACCAAGCAAGAGCTTGTTCTACGGTTTCAAAATGTCCTTCAGCAATACCTGTCTGAGAACGTTGTGTATTCTTTTGAGCCTGTACTTTTAACAAAACAGATTTTCCTTCTGCAAAAGCAAAAGCTTTACAACCGGCTTCTACAAATTTCTTTGTCATAGTAACTAATTCTCCACCTTCTGCAGGGGAAACTGGTTCCATTTGAGAACAGTCTGCGATGTAAGCCCATCCACTTGCCTTCCAAGCTTTTGCACTCGCTAAAACTGTTTCTGTAAGCCATTTTAATTCGTCAATATTAGTTTTTCCAACACCTGCGGAAAGTACGATTTTTCTACCAGCTACAACATCAACTGTCTGAGCCCCATTTTTCTTTGCCATAGTATTTCTCCTTTTTCGACACAAATTCTTTCTTCTGCTTAAATAAACAGAATATTCATAAAGTCATTATACATTAATCAGACATAATTGTCGAATATAAAATGTATTTAAGATTTTTATAGCAATTAAATAGGTAATGGGGATATTTCTTGCTGTTTATATATTTGCTATAGAAGATGTTAAACTAAAAAAGAGAATAGATTTCACTATCCTCTTTGTAAATTACTTTTAAAGTTAAGAAATATATAGTTTATAAAAAAGATAATTAAAGAATTTGGCAAAATTCAACAGCTTCGCCAGAAGGACTCATGATTTTAAAATATCTTACGCCTTTTTCCCATACAGTAGGAAGTTCCTGAATGCCTTCTTCTTCAAAAGTATAACCTTTATCTAAACAATATTGATAATCTGCTTCAATATCATCAGATGCAAAGCAAAAATGGTCTATTTTTCCTGGAGCAGCAACACCACCAATAGGTTGGAAAATTTCGTAAATAATATCATTGCTTTGAATAAATTTAATAGGTTCACCTACTGGACTTTTAAAATCTCCAATTAATTTAAAACCAAGTACATTTATATACCAGTTTACTGTTGCTTCAATATCATTTGTTCCTAAACCAATGTGTCCTAATGGTCTGTTTGTAATCATGATAATAGCCTCCTTCTTTTGTAAATGAAAAATTTTAATTAGTTGTCGTAAAATATGTTATAAAAAGACTTACGCAAAGTATCTTTTTAACAAACCTTCGAAAGCCCTACCATGTTTAGCTTCATCTCTTGCCATTTCATCAATCACTTCGCATCGTTTGTGATTGTGGGGAAGTATCCTAAAAGGTTAATAAATCCATATCTTTAGGAGTATTATAGCACTTTAAGGAACTTTAAACAATTGAAAATTCACTCTGGAAAGCAGGATAGTTTGTGGAATAATTATTTATCGAAAAGATTTGTAAAGTGTAATATTGCATTTGATGTAAATCATAAAGATAAAATGGACCTTTATGCAGTGACATATAATTTAGATTCGAAAGAATTAACAAAGGAGCCTATGAATGCTGCATCGAAGGGATATAATGATGTCATGCTAAAAACAATTGAAGCTGCGAGAAGGAGTGGCGTTATAGAAATAGAAACAAATGACAAAGAATTAATGATTGGATTAGGTATGATTCAGTATTCCAAAAATTTTGAGTTTGTTGAAGAAAATATATTGAAGTTTGAAGCGATTGTATCAGAGTCATTTGATTTTGAAGTTACAAAAGTTATTGGAACAATAACTCTTGTAGAATAGTTTTAATAGACAAAAAGAGAATAGATTTCTCTCAATGTCATTCTTATCTAAATGACATTGAGATTTCTCTATCCTCTCTGTAAGAATCCTTTAAAATCAAGGTTTTTCTAATTAACCAAAGTATCTGTTTAATAAACCTTCGAATGCTTTTCCGTGTCTAGCTTCATCGCGTGCCATTTCATGCACTGTGTCATGGATAGCGTCTAAGTTAGCAGCTTTAGCACGTTTTGCAAGGTCGAATTTACCAGCTGTTGCACCGTTTTCAGCTTCAACTCTCATTTCAAGGTTTTTCTTTGTAGAGTCTGTTACAACTTCGCCTAATAATTCAGCAAATTTTGCAGCATGTTCTGCTTCTTCCCAAGCTGCTTTTTCCCAGTATAAACCGATTTCTGGGTAACCTTCTCTATGAGCAACACGTGCCATAGCAAGATACATACCGACTTCAGTACATTCTCCCATATAGTTAGCTCTTAAATCTTCTAAAATATCTTCGCTAACTCCTTGAGCAACACCAACAACATGTTCTGCAGCCCATTCTCTTTCTCCTGCCTGAACAACAAACTTGTCCGCTGGAACATTACACTGTGGGCATCTTTCTGGTGCCGCATCTCCTTCATGAACATAACCACATACTGAACATACAAATTTCATAATTAATTCTCCTTTTCGTTTTATATTACTTTTAATACATTTTACATTTGGGGGAAACTTGATACAAACAAATTAGTTCGACAATTTTTTTATACAATGTTCGCAAGTTCCATAAAAATAAGTTACATGGCCTTCGATTTGGCCGTTAAAATCTTCACTTGCCGTTGCGTCAATGGAATGCATAATTGGAATATCCAAATCAGTAACAGCTCCGCAATCCTTGCAAATGAAGTGATAATGGGGTGTAGTTGTCGCATCAAAATGATCTACACCGTCACCGACTCGTAATCTTAATAATTCTCCCATATCGGACAATAAGGTTAAGTTACGATATACGGTTCCTAGGCTTATATTAGGAAACTCTTGTCTGACATTCATGTAAACTACATCTGCTGTAGGATGATCTTTACGAGTCATCATAAATTCCTTAATAGCCTCTCGTTGTCTACTGTACTTAAGTGCCATTTATTCTCCTTTCAGAAATAGTAATGATTACTGATATCATTATATTACATGATGATATTCCTGTTGTCAACAGTATTCATAAAATTTTTTAGATTTTTTTTATAATAATATTTTATATGGTTTATAAATAGAAAGAAAAGATATGGTAAAATAAGAAAAATAAAAGATTTTTCTTGTATGAAAGTAGATTCGATTAAATATAGATGTAAAAGGATGAGGTTATGAAATTTAAAACAAGGTTATGGATTACCTTTATCATGATGATTATTTTGCCAATCGTACTAACATCAATCGCATTTGGAATTATAAGTTATATGGTAATTCATAAAGAAGGACTAAATTATGGAATTGAAATCAATGATTATACTATGTGGTCAGATTCCATTTCTTCTTTCGGTCAATTAACGGATGAAATATTTTACAAGTTGCAAGTGCAGGCGAATATGGATGCTTCTCGTTTTCTAGATAAAAATTATTTAGGAGAAGTAAATGACAAAATTTCGGGAGCAGCTTCTTATATTATTGTAAGAAAAGAAAAAGAGATTTATTTTTCGGGAAATGATTTGGCAACTAGTCAGATAGCCAGCAGATTACCGGAATACGGAAGTATTGTAGAAGGGGCAGATGCAGGATATTATTATAATGATATGCAAAAGCTTGTTAAACAGATTGACTTTATTTTCCCGGATGGAGAAAGAGGAAGTTTATTTATTGTAACTAAGGTAAGTAGTGTTATCTCCAAAACATTAATTCTTTATTTATTTATATCTATTGTGATTATATTATCTTTTACTAGTATGGTATTGGCACAATGGATCCGTAGAGGAGTATTTTTACCAATTCAGGAAATGAATATTGCCATGCATCATATTGCCAGCGGAAATTTTGATTATGTATTGCAGTGCAAGGAAAACAGTACTGATGAAATGGGTGATTTGTATAAAAGCTATGAGGACATGCGTCTAAAGCTAAAAGAATCAGCTGAGGAGATGAAAGAAAAGGAAAAGCAAAACAAAGAGTTAGTGAGTAATATTACTCATGATTTGAAAACACCAATTACTTCTATTAAAGGTTATGTAGAGGGATTGGTAGATGGGGTGGCAGATACAGAGGAAAAAAGAGATCGTTATATTAAAACAATTTATACAAAAGCTTGTGATATGGATCGATTAATTAATGAACTAACTTTTTATTCCGGGATTGATACCAATCGAATTCCATATCATTTTCATAAGTTAAATGTAACAGACTATTTTAACGATTGTGTAGAGGAAGTTGGCTTGGAATTAGAATCAGAAAATATTCAATTAAATTACACTAACCTAATTGATCCAAATACTTTAATTATTGCAGATCCGGAACAAATGAAAAAAGTAATCAATAATATTATTGGAAATAGTATTAAATATATGGATAAAGAAAAGGGAATTATCGATATTCGTTTGGCGGAAGATAATGATTCTATACGAGTTGAGATTGCAGATAACGGAAAAGGCATTGCGTCCAAGGATTTAGGTAATATTTTTGAGCGTTTCTATCGGACGGATGCATCCAGGAATTCTTCTCAAGGGGGAAGTGGAATTGGTCTATCCATTGTTAAAAAAATTATTGAAGATCATGGCGGATATATATGGGCAACAAGTAAAGAAGGCGTTGGTACCTGTATGCATTTTGTTATTCGAAGATATCGGGAGCAAGAAGGTATGTAATATTTAAAGAGAAAATATAGATGTGCATATAGTAGCGATTAATAAAGTCAAATAAAAATATGTAGGAGAAATAAAGATTATGAGCAAAATTTTAATTATTGAAGATGAAGTTGCAATTGCAGATTTAGAAAAAGATTATTTAGAATTAAGCGGTTTTCAGGTAACGATTGAAAATGCAGGTGATACAGGTCTTTCAAAAGCTTTGGCAGAAGACTTTGATTTGATAGTATTAGATTTAATGCTTCCTGGAGTGGATGGATTTGAAGTATGTCGTCAAATTCGACAAAACAAAGATATTCCGATCATTATGGTTTCTGCTAAGAAAGATGATATTGATAAAATTCATGGTCTGGGTTTAGGGGCAGACGATTACATGACAAAACCTTTCAGTCCCAGTGAATTAGTGGCTCGTGTAAAAGCTCATATGTCTCGATACAATCGATTGGTTAATACGAATCAGAAAAATAATGATGTAATCGAAATTCGAGGAATTCGTATTGATAAAACTGCGAGAAGAGTTTATATCGATGGAGAAGAAAAGAATTTTACCACAAAAGAATTTGATTTACTTACATTTCTTGCAGAAAACCCGAACCATGTATTTACTAAGGAAGAATTGTTTAGAGAAATTTGGGATATGGATTCTATTGGTGATATTGCAACTGTCACAGTTCATATTAAAAAAATTAGAGAGAAAATTGAAGGAGGTTCCGGCAAGCCTCAATACATTGAAACTATTTGGGGCGTAGGATACCGCTTTAAATTGTAAGGAAATAATAAAAAGTCTTACAGACCGCATAAGCACTAAGGAAAATCGCTTTTGTTATGTGGTAATATATGATAAAATATTACCAAAAATATTACCATAGGCTGAAATTCACGATGTAAAGGAGAACGCTATGGAAGAATTAGTATTTAATTTTGATGAAAGCGAAGCACCAAAGAAGAAAGAAGCAATCACTTATGAACCAGTTGAAAAGGGCATAAGGCGGAAACTGAAAGACGGAAAGAAGTTTTCCTATGAGGCTACTGCCGATTTTGGCAGGGTGGAAATTTATGACGAAGAATTAAAGAAATTTGTAAAAAAGCAAGACAAACGAAGAAAGACCTTTAAGACATTGGCAGAAGCAAGAAAGTGGCTTCATCAAATAGAAGTACAAAAGGCAGAAGCCAAGGAGAAAAAGGTAGTTTTCAAAAATGAGGGCATTCGTTTGGTTGATGTAGCGGATGAATTTCTTGAATTGAAACGAAAGCAAGCCAAAAAGGGAAAAATCAAAGATAGTTATGTTGAACAATTGCGCATACAGACAGACCATTTCAAACGGTTCTTTAATGGTGAGCGTACCACTTTTGTAAAGACAATACAGACCGCACAGATTGAAGCATATTTTGAATTTGAAGAAAAGCAGGGAATTTCTAGGAAATCTATCGAGAAATATAAAACTCACTTAAAGCAGATTTGGGCGTATATGCTGAAAGATAAAGTAAGATATGGTGTAAGTGAAAATGTTGTTGAGGGTGCTGAAATCTCTGCACCGAAAAAGGAATATAAAGCCTCGGCACTTGATTACAAGCAATTAAATGAATTGATTTATGAAGCCACCACAATGGAAGACCCGAGTTTTCTGTATCTTGTTGTTATGTCTATGACACAAGGACTTAGACGAGGGGAATTGTGTGGCTTGATGTGGAAAGATATAAATTGGGAAACTAAAAGAGTTACCATTTGTCATAACCGTGTGCAGTTGGTAACGAAAGACACCGTGAAATTGCCAAAGCGTGAAAAGGTTCGAGAGATTGAACTGCATAACGCAGGCTATACCACATTAAAGATATATAAGGAATGGCAGGAGGCTATACTGGGCAGACCAGTAGCACCCGAAGCCTTTGTTTTACAGTGGGAAATCAATTTATTGCAAAATTATGTATGCCACACTGGAAAAGTATCTCGCAAGTGGAAAGAGATTTATAATTATCTCAATAAATGCCGAGTGAAAGCCAAAAAGGAAGAATTACCTTATGGCAGAATACACGACGGAAGACATACATACATTACTTTGCTATTACACGGAATTGAAAAGGATGATAAGAGTATTATTGCTCCTGCTTCTTTTTTCCAAGTGTATGAAAGTGCAGGTCATACCTTGCCGAGAGCAATGCAAAATGTATCGAATACTGTTTATAATGAAGATAAAGGCGATAGGTGGGATATTACAAGATTTTGGAACGAGGCTATTTTTACCGATATTGCAGAATGTTGGCGGTTTGCTTGTGAGGTTCGACAGATTGAAGAGGAAATGATGACCGAACTGGAAAAAGCAACAAAGCAGGCACAGAAGCAGCAACGATTGGAAAAAGCCAAAGCGGAACGATTAAAAGGCAATCCACCCGAAGACATACTTATTGAATACAAATAGTAAACAAGCAGGAGCGTAAAAGCTCCTGCTTAATTTGTAAAATAATGTTATAATTTGTTTGAGATATTCGTATGTATGTGATACAATCAATGCACGTGTATACAAGGGAGGTGAGATTAGAATGAAGATTATTTCGCAAGAAGAACTAGAGAAAAGTAAAGGAAATCTGGATGCCCAGATTGATAAGTTATATTCATCAACTAATAAAGAAAGTGATGATGAGCGTAAAAGAACCAATAATTATTTACAATGGATTTCAACAAAAACACAGTATGTTATGGATGAACCTTCTTTTGTATGTGATAAAGAAGATAAATTAAAACGTGGAGCCGTAGTGTGGATTGAGTTTGGTTTTAATGTTGGGGATGAATTTGGTGGACGCCATCCTGCTGTGATTTTAAGAAAGACACCAACAAGTGTTTTTGTTGTTCCTTTATCATCTCAAGAACCAAGTGTAAAGAAAGATTATCACGTAAAAGTAGAAAAGGTTTATGGATTTAAGAATATGGTGCGTTGGACAAATGTACTTACTTTACAGAATGTTAGTATTCAAAGAATAGATACTAATGCGTCAATTGGAAATGTTAAAGGAAAGGTTTTGAATGATATAAATGAGGCTCTTAAAAAGTGTCACATTTTCTAGTTGATTTTTGGTTGAAAATATTATAAAATATGCTTGACAGAAGAAATGTTTTTTGGTATTCTGTACGAGTTGTCACAAAGTGATAATGTGAAGGAGCGAAAGCTCAGTAAGATTTTTTTGAAGGAGAGAGAGTCGAAGGGCTCTCTCTCAGTTGTTGTATACGAAAATAAAAAATTGCATATATTAGTTAATGTGTGAAGGGAATATATTATTCCAGTTGCATATGTGGAGAATTGGAGGGGATTTTACGAATTCCCTCCAATTAGTTTTTAAGAAAGAAAAGAAGCAAAAGAAAGAAATGGGGGGACACTCTGGCGGTTTCCCCCTTGCCCCCTTTCAGCGTTGAAACTTCACAAGTTCAGTTTCAACAATTAACTTTTCTGAACCAGTAAAACCGACCTTTTCGCCTAGTTAAATAATGAGAGAAAGTCTTGACCACTCACAACCAAAAATATAGAAAATTCTATACTTTTTACGATTGCGAATGGTCAAGTCTGTAATAAAACAATTTTCGCCTGTGAGTGTGTTTAACCCCGCACACTTCGGAGATGTTTCATTTTCTATACATAACAGTAATATGGCGATACCACCAAAGTCGATCTTTTAATTACTATACGCAACGTGCCCTTGTTTTTCATATGTACCAGACTGCATTACACTTTTCATATAATGCACACGTCATCCAATGCCGTAGCCGTTCATTATCTTTCAATAATCAAGTCGCCCTCACTTGGTTCGGCATTATTTTTGAGGTTGTCCGCCGTGGACATTTAACATTTTGTTTGCTTTGGGTGATGTTTTTTCTTATCGTACACCCATTAAAAAAGTCCTGAGGTGGTGAAGCACATCAGAACTCTATATAAAAAACTTTACAGTTTAGAACTGTCTTTTGTCTTTGTAATTGCTTCACCAACTACATCCACCAAAGCGGTGGCTTTTTTAATTTATTTACTTGTCATAAACAATATGACCGATAGAGAACAGTTTGGAGCAAAAACTTTTATTAAATTTAAAAAAATTTTTGAAGTGCCGATTTTATCAAAAATTGATTTTTGAAAGGTGATATTTTGGCGGTTTTAGCGTTATTTTGGGGCTATTTTTGAATAAAAAAGGCTATACAGAAGAAAATTGATTTTTAAAGATTCTTTTGCCCGAAACGTATCAAAAATTGATTTTTTCCAGTGTATAGATTTTATACCCTACCCACAAGCCAAAAGGCATATTAAGGGTGAGGGGAGGTGTTTGATGTGGCAAAAATAGACATAGATGATGAAATATTTTATAAGAGTTCTCTTGATATTTTACTTGAAGCAGTAGCACAAGATGAAGCAGAAGAACATAAACAACCTGCAACAGATACAGAGGATGATTTTGTAAAGGTTGAGAAATATCAAAGGCAGACCGAAGAGGAACGATAACCGAGCCCCAACTTTGCTGGCAAAGTAAAGGGGCTTATACCTTGGGGCAAGATTTAGAAATTTAGACGTTCTTGCTCCAAGTATTTGAGAGGAGGGGGAATTATGGCAAAGTTCAGTTTTCATTGTCAATGCTATAAAGCAGGACAACTTGGAGGGATTGATAAGCATAACCGCAGATTGAACAAGAATTATATCAGCAATCCCGACATAGATACGGAACGAAGCGGACAAAACCGCATTTATATTGCACCGAAGCAATCTCTTTATAAAGATTGTAAGGAACAAATAGAAAAGCGAGTTGTGGCAAGCGGTGGCAGAATTACCAAAGCAAGTAATTGGATTTGTGAGGTAGTATTTTCATACCCCGAAGAATTACCACTTGAACGCTTGGACGAATACAACGATTTAATCATAAAATATATGAATGCAAGATTTAATAATAATGTAGTGAGTGCAGTATGTCATTTGGACGAGGGCGGAAGTGCTGACGGAAAAGGCGGACTTCCACACTTGCACTTAGATATTTTAATGATTACGGAAGATAACCGACTATCAGCCAAAACACTTATAACAAGAGATTTTATAACTTCAATGCACCGAATTATGCCTATCATACTTAAGAAACACGGTTTTAACATTGATGAATATGAAGAAACCGAAGAAAAAAAACAGGGCGGATTGTCTGCAAAGGAGTATAAGAAGAAAATGGAACAGGAAAAAGAAGAACTTAACAAAAAGTTAGATAATATGGCAAAGGAATATAATGAATTAGTAGACCGATATAATAAACTCATTGATGATAAAGCCGAATTGGAGCGAAAGAACAGAGAAAAGGCTTATGAAGTGATATATCAGCAGGAACATAGCCGATAAATCTGATTGTAAAAATAAAGATATTTGATATAATTGGTTCAGAAACAATATAAAATGCAAACTCAACCATTGGTTCGTGTTCATTTTTCCTGTGTTGAAGTATCATACAAACAGAAAGGAGGTTGCCTAATGGATCAAAATAAAGTTGGTAGATTCATAGCAAAGTGTCGAAAAGAAAAAGGACTCACTCAGTCTGTTTTGGCAGAAAGAATTGGGATATCAGACAGAGCTGTTTCAAAATGGGAAACGGGTAAGAATATGCCTGATTCGGGTATTATGTTGGAATTATGTTCAATTCTTGATGTCAATATTAATGAACTTTTAACGGGAGAAAGGATGAACACGATGGAAAATTACAAAGAAAAAGCAGAAGAAAACTTGATGACATTAAACAGAGAAAAGGAACTGCACGCAAAAAGGCTATTAGGTTTAAGAAAGGTGATTTGTGTGATAGGTTTTATTGCCTTTTTTGTTCAAATTCTTGCGTCGGTCTATGCACCTAATTCAATTTGGACAGTCGTTTTAGCAACCAGTGCTATAATTGAACTTGTGATTACTATTGGTTGCGTGGCAATAATTAATCAAAAAGCAGGTTTTTATGAGTGCGAAAATTGTGGTGAAAAATATGTTCCAAGTATGACAGCGATAATTTTTGCACCACATAGGGGATTAACAAAATATTTAAAATGTCCAAATTGCGGAAAATGGACTTGGAATAAAAAAAGACTTACAAAATAGAGTAATAAAGCTTGCATTTTCATAATAGCTTGAGATATTCTAGTTTGCAAAATAAGATACTATGCTTAATGTGTAGTATCTTTTTCTCTGCCAAAAATCCCGAAATACTTCCACAAAATTCATATGAAATATGAGTTGCTTTTGGGGTGTTATGAGTTATAATTTTTATATCAGCGAAATGGTAATATTACCACTTTTAAAAAGGCGGAGCGAATATTACCAAAAATATTACCACAGAAAAAATAAAGTAGTTTAGAAAAAGTGTTAAAAATAATTTTCTGTATAGCCAAAAACTTGTAAAAAGCCTTAAAACACCCCGAAAACAAGAAAAAAAGGCTATACAGAGAGAAAAATGGCGGTGGGGTGTGCTATACCGCTTTAAGTTGTAAATTGAATTTGTACTATGGATAGGCTATAATTGAAAATAGACAGAATGTGATATGTGAATAGTAGGGAGGTGATATGGATGTGTACAGAGGATCAACTAAATAAGATCACAAAAGAAATGGTGGATTGTTATCGAGTTGTTTATGGTGCGGATATTGTCGAAATAGTTCTTTTTGGTTCATATGCAAGAGGTAATTACACAGAAGATTCAGATATTGATATTGTGGCGTTGGTTCATGGTTCTAGAGAGACTTTACAAGCAAAACTTAGGCAGGTATGGGATATTTCAGCAGAAATAGGACTAGAACATGACGTCGTAGTTTCTCCGACAGTTATTCCTTATGATGAATTTATGAACTATAAGCAGTCACTTCCATATTATCGAAATATTGCGGAGGAGGGACTTAAAATTGGATAATTTGATACAATATCGTTTGGCTTCTGCACATGAAAAGTTGGAATCAGCAAAAGTTTTGTTAGAAGCGCAGTTGTATAAAGATTCTGTAGGTAGGTCTTACTATGCGATTTTTTCTGCAATAAGAGCCATACTTGCCATGAAGCAGGTAGACTTTTCAAAGCATGCGGGAGTAATTGCCTATTTTCAAAAGGAATATATTAAGACAGAGGTTTTTGATAAGAAATATTCAAAATATTTACAACAGGCATTTCAAATCAGAAATAGTTGCGATTATGATGATTTTTATATTGTTTCAAAACAAGACGCTGAAGAACAGTATGAAAGAGCAGTGGAGATTATAAAGGTTGTTGAGGGCTATGTTAAAGAATTTACAAATTGATTTAGTAGAATTTAGGTTAGAAGCACAAGTTCGTATAGGACTTGTGCCTTTTTTATTATTTCGGATGCAAAACCAAACCGTCAGGTTTGTTACTGTTTTATCCTTACTGTCAAAAAAAGCATTATTATGATAAAATGATTTATCTAAATATTAAAAAGAAAGAAAACAAAGGAATTTTCAATGCAACTAAACATAATATATGAAGACGAAGATATCTTAGTCTGCTTTAAACCGGCAGGGATAGCTACACAAACGGCCAGCCTTTCCGGTCAGGATATGGTAAGCTTAATTAAGAATTATTTGGCAAAACAAAGGAAAGAAAAATCTCCCTATGTGGGTGTTATTCACAGATTGGATCAACCGGTGAGCGGATTGTTGATGTTTGCAAAAAATCAGAAGGCAGCAGCAGTTTTAAGTAAACAGATTCAAGATGGAACTGCGAATAAAGATTATATTGCTTATTGCGAGGGACATTTAGAAGAGAGATGCGGAGAGTTAGTGCACTATATTAGGAAAGATCCGGTCACAAAATTAGCAAAAACATTAGATGAAAAAACATTTTTAGAAATACAGAAAGTAAATAAGGAAGAAGCTAAGACGTATAAAAAAGCAATGCTTAATTACGAGGTAGTAAAAGAAATAGAAGATTCTTCTATTATAAAGGTGCATCTTCAGACAGGTCGTTTTCATCAAATTCGAGCGCAGTTTTTACAGATTGGCAATGCTTTATTAGGAGATGCAAAATATGGGACACCGGCAAGTAAGGAAATTTCTATGAAAAAAAGAATGAATAAGATTGCGCTATGTGCTAACCATTTGGTATTGAAGCATCCTACTACAGGAAAAGAAATGGAATTTACATTAGAAAAAGAATGTTTACCACAGTGGTATCAAGGATGAACTTTTATGAAATTAGTGAAAAAACAGAAAAAAACAGATAAAAGAGAAGTCATTAAAGCTTATATAACAGAGGTTGAGCAATACGTCATTTTTGCGTATTTGTTTTGTATGTTAAGTATTTTCCCTCTTTATTACAAGGAACAATATTATAAAATTGGGGATGCAAAATTTAATTTCTTTTGGAAAGCTTCCATAATATTTATTTTAGTATCAGGATTCTTTTTTGTTATTAAAATGGTTGTCGGACAGTTGGGATTTTCGAATAAATGGAATAAAAAAGGAAACGAACAAAGTTACAGCACAAATGAATTTAATGAAAATAGTTTTATTAAGCTGATAGATAACTTAACATTCCTAGATTGTGCAGTATTTATTTATGGAATCTGTGTTTGTCTTTCTTATGCATTTTCTAATTATAAAGAATATGCATTTAAGGGAGCGTCCGGTTGGGAAATGGGATTATGCTCACAATTAATATTTGTTGCTATTTATTTTTTTATCTCAAGAAAAAAAGAATATTTTGCGGAAATTGAAAATAGTTTTTATATTAAAATCATTTTAGGGTTACATATAGTATCCTCTTCCTTAGTATTCTTGTTTGGTATTTTACATCGATTCGACATCGATCCTTTGGGAATGTATGAAGGATTAAATTTAAATCAAAAGGTGGAATTTTTGTCTACAGTAGGACAGGCAACCTGGTTTTCCAGCTATGTGTGTACCACTTTTGGAATAGGTCTGGCATTATTCTATATTAGTAAAAAAAGATGGGTACGTAGCATTGGTGGAATTTATACAATCATAAGTTTTGGGATTCTGGTAACTCAAAATAGTGATAGTGCTTTTATCTCCATTGCAGGAATAATGCTGTTATTAGGAAGTTTTTCGCTATCAAAGATAGAAAGATGGATTCGATTTCTACAAATTCTATGTCTTATGTGGGGGACATTTGCGGGAATCGGTATCTTACAAAAAATATTTATAGATAGAGCAATTCCGTTAGATACGTTATCTGTATTTTTCTCCCAAAGCATTATGACATGGGTAATGTTTCTTCTTAGCTTGTTAGTGATGATGTTTTATCAGAGATACTACAAAATCGAGATAACAGAAAAGCACTGGAAGAAAGGGATAAATAAAAAGAAAAATGAAGTTGATTTGGTTGAAAATGGAAACAATGTTGAAAAATTAATGCAGATTACACAAAAAATATATAGAGTAATCTTGATTGTGTTGGCAATTGGTATTTTTACGACTATCATTTTTATCTATCTTAATACAAAAGGCTATTTGCTTAAGTGGTTTCATTATCAAAATAACCATCAATATCTTTTATTTAATTACCATTGGGGAAGTAACAGAGGTTCTACTTGGATAATTACTTGGCAAGCTTTTTGTCAGATGCCTTTTTATCAGAAGTTATTTGGAGTAGGTCCGGATAGTTTGTCGGAATACTTATACAGTGTGCCGGATATTCATGATTTGTTAAGAAACTTATGGGGAAATATGCGATTGACAAATGCGCATAATGAATATTTAAACAGTTTGATATGTTATGGTCTGGTAGGTTTAATATCCTGGTGTGGTGTATTATTTGGAGGAATTATGTATTTCTATAAGAAAGCAAAGGAAAATTCTTTCATGATAGGATTTGCACTTTGTATCATGGGCTATGCTTGTCATAACATATTTTGCTATCAACAGGTTTGCTGTACACCATTTCTCTTTCTTCTTTTGGGAATAGGAGAAAGCTTGACAAAGTTTGAAAATTTCAATACTATCAAATAAGCACATAAGATGAGGAAGTAACGTAATAAAGCGTTTGAAATGAGAAATTAAAATCTCTTCATCTATAAATATATAGGAAAGAAGGAAACAAAAATGGCAGACAATAAGAAAAAAGTGGAAGCGATAACTTCCATGGATGTAGATTTTGCCCAGTGGTATACTGACGTAGTAAAAAAAGCAGAATTAATTGATTATACAAGTGTTAAAGGTTGTATGGTTATTAAACCTGCAGGTTATGCTATTTGGGAATTGATTCAGAATCAGTTAGATGCAAGATTTAAAGAAACAGGAGTAGAAAACGTATATCTTCCAATGTTTATTCCGGAAAGTCTTTTACAGAAAGAAAAAGATCATGTAGAAGGTTTTGCTCCGGAAGTAGCATGGGTAACACACGGTGGTTTAAATCCATTACAGGAAAGACTTTGTGTAAGACCAACTTCTGAAACATTATTCTGTGATTTTT
>JAFYWF010000115.1 GCA_017558145.1 Lachnospiraceae bacterium | reverse complement strand
TGCTCTACCAACTGAGCTATCTGGGCTAACCGCATGCTGTAGAAATCAGCAACAATGATGATTTTACAGCATGTTACTTATTCTGTCAAGATTAATTTTTAAATTTTTTGTTATTTTTCTTTAGATTTTTTTGCCTTTTTTATTTCATACATTTTCTTATCTGCTTCACTAATCAATTTATCCAACGTAGTTTCACTACTACCATCATAAATAACATAGCCTGCACTAAACTGTATCTTATATTGTTTTTTCCCTGTCTTGTTGAATTCGTCAGCAACTTCATGCATTCTTACTACAATCTGATCTACAACCTCTTTATTTTCACATTGTCCAATAATAACAAACTCATCTCCGCCTAACCTAGCTACATAGTCTGCTTTTCTTTTACAACTTCCCCTCAAAAGTTTAGCTGCGTGAATCAATGCGTCATCTCCCACTACGTGACCATAGGTATCGTTTATCGATTTAAATTTATCTAAATCCAATAAGATTAAGAAAAAATAATAACCTTGCTTTATATTTTTTAATTCATAATTCATAAAGCTTTCCAATTGACCACGGTTGTACAAACCGGTCAAATGGTCTCTTGCCATATAACCATTTTGAATTGTTATATAATTAATTAAAATTGCCAATGTAGTCCCCGGAAAGGTCCAAGCTGTGCCAGGCAACAAAAGTTGTAAAATAGACCCAATACAAGGAACAATCGGAAAAATAATCAATCGACGGAACAAATCCTTTTGCATATTGGTATCCAACATTGTTCTCGCTTTAAATCGGAACATAAGATAAAAAATATAAATTACATATCCCAAAGAAATTATCGTAGGAATATAAAAATATGGTCCTCTTTTATAGTAATTATTTTCATCGACAATAAAAAACCATTCGGTCCATTGACTGCAGACACACATAACAATCATGGCGAGAGCAGGAATGGAATAATATGGGAAATTTTTTCTAAAACGTTGCTTATCCGGATATAACTCACAATCCACATACAATAAAAATACATAAGCAACCAAAGAGTGGAGCACATAATATCCAAAGATTGAAATCTGTTCAACCATATGACTAATGCCAAAATTAGTACCATTGTACACAACCTGTATAAAATCTAAAATCATGGCACTAATATTAATCCAAATCAGTACATGAAGAATTCTTTGACCCAATAACACCGGTCCTCGACTTCTCTTAATATCGTTTTCCCAAACGATTAATAATACCATAATACAAACAACTAATAGCTCGGAGTATAAAATCTTTTCCATAAACACCCCTCTTTCTGTTAAAAACTCTAAAAAAAAGACATTGTAAAGCTCCAGTATCTACAATGTCCTTAAAAATAAACTTCTTCTTTTAATTATAATTGCAGCTGGCTACCATTTTACAGACCCTATAGCTTTGCGTCACAAGATTTCCCTTGCTTTGCCCAGTTAAATTATATTCAGTTTATACCCTATTATTTCAAATAGCAACTATATTTTATTATTTTATATTAAATACATATTTATCTAAACGTTCAAATGCTTCTTTTACACGACTCAACGGAAGTGCCAAATTCATTCTCAAGGCACACGGATGCTTAAACATAACTCCATCTTGTAAAGCAACTCCAACATCCCAACACATTTTTTCCAACTCTTCTATTGTTTTCTTATGATTCTTACACCATGTAGTACAGTCTAAAAACAGCATGTAAGTTCCTTGAGGTTTACTAACCTCAACACCCTCAAAATGATTGATGATATAGTCATACCCATAATTTATATTTTCAGTAATGACCTGTCTTAATTCCTCTAACCATTCATAACCTTCCTGTTTATATGCTCCTATCAATGCATACATAGAAAAAATATTCATTTCGTTATAATGAGGTTTGCTGGATTTTGCGCGAACACGATCGCGCAAATACTTATTATAAATGATATGATAACTGCCTACTAATCCTGCTAGATTAAAAGTTTTACTAGGAGCATACATAGCTACAGTTCTCATTTTTGCATCTTCATTTACAGACTGCATCGGAATATGCTTATATCCTTCTAAAATTAAATCCGACCATATTTCGTCAGAAATGACAATACAATCATTTCTTCGATATACTTCCATGGCCTGTTCCAATTCTTCTCGTTCCCATACACGTCCCAATGGATTATGCGGATTGCAAAAGATTGCCACATGAATGTTGTGCTCTTTAATCTTTCGATCCATATCTTCATAATCCATTCTGTAAATTCCATTTACATCTTTTTTCAACGGACTATGTACTATTTTATATCCATTATTTTCCACAGACATTGTAAATCCAATATACGTTGGACTATGTAACAACACCGCATCTCCCGGTGCTGCAAAAGATGTTAAAGTAGAAATCACACCACCTAAGACACCATTTTCATATCCAATATGTTCTTTTGTAAGATCTGTAACATCATTTCTATTTTTTTGCCATTCAATAATAGAATTATAATAATCCTCTGATGCTTCAAAATATCCAAACGCAGGATGTTTTGCTCTCTCTATAATTGCGTCTTGAACAGTGGGTACAGTAGGAAAATTCATATCCGCAATCCACATAGGAATCACATCAAAACCATCCTTGGGTCCATCCGGAGCAAAGCCCGGCATTGCACCTACTCCATCTACAGCAATGGCATCTTTCCCGTTTCTATTAATAATTGATGTAAAATCGTATTTCATAAATAACTAAATGTTCCTTTCCTTTGTTTTATAAAAACAAAGTTTTCTCCCACACTGCATATTCAATCTCTATTAATCAAAATCAATATGAGGTAAATTCCAATGATAATGAGCTGCCAAATAACGAATGAATAAGATTACCGCTGATGATACCACCATAGAAGCTACTGCACCGAAAGAGCGATATATATAAACACATACAATGGCTCCTATCACAGATGCACTGGCATAAATATGCTTCACAAAAATATAAGGTGGTTCTCCTGCCATAACATCACGCATTAATCCTCCACCAACACCGGTGATGGTTCCAACAAAAGTAAGCAAAAATATTTTTTCCACAAATCCCTGTTGAATTCCTATATTAACTCCTACTACTGTAAAAATAGCCAGTCCAATAGTATCCATAATCAACATGACCCTGTCATAAACATTTTTCAAACTACCATTCAAAACATCTTTTTTTATATAGACTACTCCAAATACTATCAAAGATGTTATAACTGCTACGAAAGCATAATCTGTATTTCGAAAAACATTTGGAGGCGTAATGCCTAAAATGATATCTCTTACCATTCCACCACCAACTGCTGTTACAAATCCTAATACACAAACTCCAAAAATATCCATCCGTTTTCGAATACCAACCATGGCTCCGGAAGCTGCAAAGGCAATGGTTCCAATAATTTCCATAATATACGTAATTGTCGCCTGAATATCCATGTTATGTCTCTACCTTCTTATCTATCCCTCTAACTATATGAATATTTTTCTTCCTAAGCTTTTCCGTCACTTCCTACAACTTTAATTCTTCCAAGAACGTATTCTTTTACTTTTTCTCTACCGGCTGCATTATATTTTTTAGGATCAATGGTATCAGGTTTCGCTTCTAATACTTCTTTCACCCCTTCTGTAAAAGCAATACGTAAATCTGTTGCATAATTTACTTTACAAATACCACGACGAATGCATTCTTTAACATCTTCATCAGGAATACCACTGGTTCCATGAAGCACTAATGGAATGGAAACCACTTCACGAATCTGACTCAAACGTTCTACATCTAATTTAGGAATTCCTTTATATACACCATGAGCTGTTCCTATGGCTACTGCTAAAAAATCTACTCCTGTCTCTTCTACGAATCTTACGGCTTCTTCAGGATCTGTAAATCCACCTGCTCCACCGTCCAAATCGTCTTCTTTTCCGCCTACTTTTCCAAGCTCTGCTTCTACAGGTACATTTCCTGCATGACAAGCATCTACTACGGCTTTAGTAATCGCAATATTTTCTTCCAATACACTATGACTTCCATCAATCATAATAGAAGTATATCCTGCTCGGAAAGCCTTCATAGCAAGTTCAAAACTACTGCCATGATCCAAATGCATAACCACAGGAACAGTTGCCATTTTTGCTGCCGCTGCCACATTTGCATAAAAATATTCCGGATCAGCGTATTTTAATGTAGAAGGAGTTGTTTGCATAATAACAGGAGAGCGAAGTTCTTCTGCTGCCGCAATTACAGCTTGTACCATTTCCATATTTTCTACATTAAATGCTCCTACTGCATAACCATTTTTCTGTGCGTCTAATAATAATTCCTTTGTTGTTACTAATGCCATGATAACCCACTCCTTATCGATTTTATTTTTATCATTTTATCATGTCTGAAAAAATCTTTCCATCAAAAACATAAAACGTTGAAGACACATAAATATGCCAACTCAATTTACTGCTTTTCTGTAAAAAAAATAGAGAAAACACTGTTCTTCAATGTTTCCTCTACTCATAATACCTGCCGCAAACCGGAATCGAACCGGTACGGGAGTATAAGTCCCGCAGGATTTTAAGTCCTGTGCGTCTGCCAGTTCCGCCACTGCGGCATAACTGCTTTTTCGGTTAACTACGAGGAGCATACGTGCAAGCACTGTCTCCTTAAACTTACTTCGCAGTAATGGATGGAGAAGGATTCGAACCTTCGAAGGCGGTGCCAACAGATTTACAGTCTGCCCCCTTTGGCCACTCGGGAATCCATCCATTTCTCAAGTCTTGTTTAACAAGACCTGACAATATAAATTTATATCATACTGTTATTCAAATTGCAAGAACTTTTTTCGAGGAATTTTTCGATATTTTATCACAACTGCAGATGTTTTAGGTAATTCAATGTGTACTCTACCACCGATTACCATTTCTTCCACAGGTTTATCATCAAAACCATGCTCTGTAGTAAGCATCAATCTCTCCATTACCGACTCCATAGGAACACCTAAATACCATACGGAAATATCTTTTGTGATGGCTTCTTCACCATTATTAATAACAATCAGAGAAGCTTCTCCTTTTCTCATTCTTCCATAAGCAATTACGTTGTGTTCTGATAACACAAATTTCAAAGATCCATCAATAAATTCTTGATTTTCCTTGTGAATTCGAATCATGGATTTATGGAAGTCAATCATTTCCTGGTCTTCTCTTCCCCAAGGATAAGTTCTTCTGTTATCAGGATCTGTAAATCCACAAAGTCCGGCCTCATCACCATAATAAATTGTTGGTGCTCCGGTCCATGTCATCTGAAATAAAACAGCTTCTCGCATCACTGCCTTATTGATACCATGATTTGCCGCTTCCGGTCCCATATTATTAATTCGTCCTACTACACGATTCGTTCTTGTTAAAAAACGAGAATGATCATGGTTCGAAAGTTCATTCATGGCTACCTGGGCAGATGGCGTACTAAAATGTGTCAAATGATACTGCATGGAGCCCCAAAAATTAGATGCATTCCCCAGCATATCTGCTCTAAAATCATCACTATGCTTCTGCATACCTGTTAAAAACCATGTAATTGGCTCCATAAACGCATCATAATTCATAACCGTATCCCACTGGTCACCTTGCAACCAACTGGAAGGATCACCATAATGTTCAGCTAAAATAAGCGCATTAGGATTAGCCGATTTTACTGTATTACGAAAATCTCTCCAAAACTTATGGTTAAATTCCGGAGAATGTCCCAAATCCGCTGCTACATCTAATCTCCAGCCATCTACATTGTAAGGAGGTGAAACCCATTTTCTACCAATGTATAAAATATAATCATATAATGCTCTGGATTTTTCATAATTTAACTTTGGTAACGTATCATGTCCCCACCAACCATCATAACTTCCATTATATGGCCACTTATCCTCTTCATAAAAATGAAAATAATCATGATAGGGACTATTTTTATCCGGATATGCTCCCTTTTGATAGCCGGAAGCATTCTCATAAATACATTCTCGATCCAACCACTTATTAAAAGATCCACAATGATTAAATACACCGTCAATAATGACCTTAATTCCTCTTTTATGTGCTTCTTCAACTAATTTAATAAACAATTCGTTACTTGCATCTAAGTTCCTCTTATCAGTTACTCGATTAATGTAACGGGTAGCATCTTTATTTTCCCATTGATCATCTCTTAAAAGTTCACCTTCGTCATAAACGATTTTGCCAATATGGGGATCTATATTATCATAGTCCTGAATATCATATTTATGATTAGATGGAGATACAAATAACGGATTAAAATAGATTGCATCGATTCCCAAATCATGCAAATAATCCATCTTGTCAATGACACCTTGTAAATCTCCACCATAAAAATTTCTCACATCCATAGAAGAAGGATTCTGATACCAATCCTCCACGCGACGCACTTTATCACCTATATATATATATTCATTGGTTTGCACATCATTACTCTTGTCGCCATTACAGAAACGATCAACATAAATCTGATAAATCACAGCACCTTTTGCCCATTTTGGAGTTTTAAATCCGGGAATGACTACAAAACCATAGAAAGCATCTGCCTGCTTTGCCACACCTCGCATATCATAATAGCAAACCAACTGCGCTGCTTTGATCTCAAAATAATATGTTATTTTTTCGTTATCCAACTGATATTCTATTTCATAATAATCAAATAAATCATCAGAATATGATTTTAACATCATGTGCTTTTGTCCTTTGCAAACAAAATATACATGATCAATATTATTTTTTGCAGAACGAAATCGGATTGTAATCTCTGTGTAAGGATTTGGTTCCGCAGGAATTAAGTACTCTTCTGTTGTATCACTATATAAGGCTCTCTTATCCAAAATGGGACGCATACTATTCATATAGTAATGCTGTCGCTCTCTTTTAGAAAAATTGTTAAAATCCATAGTAGCCATAAAATGTCCTCGTTTCCCTTTTCACATATCAAATTACATTTATTATAAAAAAAAACTGCCATTTGTGCAACCTTAAAACCCCAATGCTATCTTTTTTCAAATAATAGTCAGCATCCTTAAAAATAGACAGAAAAAAAGGACAGCAAGGGGATTGCTGTCCTTCTTAGAGAAGGTATTTCTTTCTTATGGGGTATAGCAAAAAACTATATAATGTATTGGGGGGTTACAAGTAGTATAATAGCAGACCCCCTGCTTTTGGTAAATACTATGTTTGCACAAACTTTACAATTATAACCAGTGGTTTTTAGCTATTTTATACAAACAAAGCTTCAAATTCCTCTCTTGTAATCTTTTCTTTTTCCAAAAGAAGATCTGCACATTTATCTAAAACATCTCTATGCTCTAAGATAATTCTCTTTGCATCCTTATAACATTCATCAATAATAGTTTTTACTTCTTTATCAATTTCGCCTGTAATATATTCACTATGACTCTTAGTATGAGCTAAGTCTCTTCCAATAAATACTTCATCCCCATCATCGTCATAATTAATTACACCAATATTTTCAGACATACCATAACGGGTTACCATTCTTCTTGCTATCTGTGTCGCTTTTTTAATATCACTGGAAGCACCAGTTGTGATATCATCAAAAATAATTTCTTCTGCGATACGTCCACCTAAAGAAACCTTAATATCTTGAAGCATTCTTCCCTTTGTCATAAACATTTCATCTTTTTCCGGAAGAGGCATCGTATATCCTGCTGCCCCAATTCCGGTAGGAATAATGGATACTGTATATACAGGTCCTACATCCGGAAGAACATGGAATAAAATCGCATGTCCTGCTTCATGATAAGCCGTAATTTTCTTATCCTTATCTGACACAATACGGCTTTTCTTTTCAGCACCGATACCTACCTTAATAAAGGATTTCTTAATATCTTCTTGTTTTAAAAATGCTCTGTTTTCCTTCGCCGCCTGAATAGCTGCTTCATTCAATAGATTTTCCAAATCTGCACCGGTAAATCCTGCAGTTGTTTGAGCAATCTGTTTTAAGTCTACATCATCACCTAATGGTTTATTTTTAGCATGTACTTTTAATATTTCTTCTCTGCCACCCACATCAGGAACACCTACCGTAACCTTACGGTCAAAACGCCCCGGACGAAGAATAGCAGGATCTAAAATATCCACACGATTGGTAGCCGCCATAACAATGATACCTTCATTGACCCCAAAACCATCCATTTCTACTAAAAGTTGATTCAAGGTCTGTTCACGCTCATCATGACCGCCGCCCATACCGGTACCACGTCTTCTGGCAACAGCATCAATTTCATCGATAAATACAATACACGGTGCATTTTTCTTTGCATCTTCAAATAAATCTCTTACTCGTGATGCACCTACACCAACAAACATTTCCACAAAATCTGATCCGGAAATACTAAAAAAAGGCACATTAGCTTCTCCTGCCACTGCTTTTGCAAGTAAAGTTTTACCTGTTCCCGGAGGTCCTTCTAACAGCACACCTTTCGGAATTCTTGCTCCTACTTTTGTAAATTTAGAAGGTTCTTTAAGAAATTCTACAATTTCTTCTAACTCTTCTTTTTCTTCTTTCAAACCAGCCACACTGTCCAAATTCGTTTTATTGTCTCCATGTGACATTTTGGCACGGCTTTTCCCAAAATTCATCATTTTAGCATTGCCGCCACCACCGGCCTGTCCATTCATAATATAAAGAACAAACATTCCAACTGCCAATGCCATCAAAAGAGGCATTCCATAAGCGGAAAACCATCCTTCTTTAGGAATATCTTTGACCATGGGATCAATTCCATACATAGCCAATGTGTTCTGTAAATCATTGACATCTGTAACATACAATGTTTTTGCCTCTCCACCTTTTAACAACACTCTTGCAGAGCCGGTGGGAGTTTGTTCATTAGGCGAAATAGTAACACTACTGACATTCCCTGCTGTCAAATCCGTCACCAAAGCGCCATTTGTATAAGTTTCTTCTGGTGTTCCTATTTTATTAGCATACATCATTAACAAAACAAGACCTAAAATAAGGAAAAAACTTAAATTAAAACCTTTTCCATTTTTTACCACAAATTGCCTCCTAATTATTCCTCATCCAAATGTACTACACCGATATAAGGAAGATTTCTATATTTCTGCGCATAATCTAAGCCATATCCCACTACGAATTCATCCGGAATTTCAAAACCTGTATAATCTACATCTACATCAATCACTCTTCTATCCGGTTTATCAAGTAAGGTACATAATTTTAAACTGTTTGGTTTTCTTTCTTTTAACATCATTAACAAATAACTTAATGTTCTTCCGGAGTCTACAATATCTTCCACTACTAAGACATCTTTTCCTGTAATGGATTCATCCAAATCCTTCACAATACGGATAACACCACTGGATTTTGTATCTGCACCATAACTGGAAATTGCCATAAAGTCCATAGAAACAGGAACATCAATTCTTTTTGCCAATTCACACATAAAGAAAACGCCACCTTTTAATACACAAATTAAATGAATCTGTTTTCCTTCGTAATCCTTGCTAATCTGTTCTCCAATCTCTTTAATTCTTCTGTCTACTTCTTCTTCTGTTAATAAAACGCTAATTCTTTCTGACATTTTTATCCCTCCGTATGGTCATTTTTATCACTTTTCTCGTTTCAGATGTCACTTTATAATATGCGCTGATACGATGCCCGATAACCCATAATATATGGTTATTATCTGCAATCACGGGAATTCTACTCCGTATGGATGCCGGAATCTTTTCTTGAATAAAATATTCCTTTAAAGATTTTGTCTGTCCCTTATCGTTGATGGTGATATAGTCTCCCGGTTGCCTATTTCGTACCTTTAAACAACATCTAATTTTATCATAATCCAAGTATTTCGTATACTGATTTTCTTCAATTTCACCTATTTCTTCCACATTCAGATGAGAAATTTCCAAGCATAAACCATCTTGTAAAAGATAGCATCCCTGTCCTTCCAGAAAAACTTCTTTAGGGGTTTCTATTTTTTCTTCTCTTTTCTGAATAGTAAGTATATGATATTCCTTTATCGCTTCCATGTTACCCGGCAAATCTATTTTTTTACTCTCCTTTTTTTCCACCAAACCAAGTAACGCTTCTATATGTTTTGTGGTCACATTTTTTCTTCCGGGCAAAATATAATCCAATGCCCATAGCCAATACTGTTGTTGAAGAAATACAGGATACGCTTTTAGTTTTACAAGATCCGTCTGGATAGCCGTTTCTTCTCTTTTAGAAATGTTCCTTGCTATGGCTTCTACTTCTTCATTAATATACTGTCTTAAAGAAAGCAAATGCATGGCTGCATTGGCCACATGACGGGTTGCTCCTTCATTAATTTCTTTATCCGCATATTCCAAAATATGATGCCTGATTTTGTTTCTGGTATAAGTATCTTCTGCATTGGTAGAATCTATGCACCAAGACTGTCCTCTTCGTACTAAATATTCTTCTATTTCTTTTCGACTACAAGTAAGTAAAGGTCGAATAATATTTCCATTTATCGGTAATATACCACTCATGCCCCAAATTCCCGTTCCGCGAAAAAGATGAAACAACAAGGTTTCTGCAGAATCTCCCTGATGGTGAGCCACGGCTATTTTTCTAGCTTTATGATTAGGTTTCCCAAATCGCTCCAGTGCTTCTTTGAAAGCTTCATATCGCACCTTTCGCCCAGCCTCTTCTTCTGACAAATGTTCTTGCTTTGCCAATTCAGCCACATCATACTGTTTGAGATAAAAATGTAAATTTTCTTTTTCACAAATCTTGCGAACAACATTCACATCATGCAAAGCATCTTTTCTAATACCATGATTTATATGCACAACTACAATTTCAAAAGGAACACGTTTTTGATATTCCAAGAGCATGAAAAGAAGGCATAAGGAATCCGCTCCACCGGACACTCCTGCTGCCACCAAATCATTTTTTTCTATCATGTTATATTCTTCGATGAAGTTAACCACTTTTGAAACCATCTGCTTTTGTACATTCCTTTAATTATAATTTTTACGCTTTTTTTGATAGTATCATAATCTGTTATTTAAAATCAACGCATCTTGCCGTTTTCCCATATCCCCATTACCAATATAGTTGTATCATCTTTTATTTTTCCCTGGGATGTAGACAATGCCAATTTCAGAATATGACTTGCCATTTCTGAGGGACGCTTATAAGGAATTTGAGCTACAATCTCCTTTAAAATCACTTCTCCCTGTTCTCCATAAAAATAATCTAAAATACCATCACTAAACAAAAATATATAATCACCATCCAACAATGTTTTTTCATATTGATTCATTTCCATATCATGAAATACCCCCAAGGGCAAACTTATGGAAGGTATTTTTTCTACATATCCATCTCTTTTTAACAATCCATACGTTGCTCCTACTTTTAAAAAACCTGCTTGTCCGGTATACAAGTCAATACTGCATAAATCCAATGTTGACATATTTTTTCCATCGCCTTTGGCCAACAAAAAATCATTCATCATTTTCACTGTCGTGACATCAGATAAACCGCCTTCTAAAAAACGTTCTGCCATATCAATTACTTCTTCACTATCTTTACAAGCTTTTTCTCCTGAGCCCATACCGTCAGATAATATAGAATAAAATTTTTTATCTCCGGACTCAAAAAACACAAAATTATCCCCGGAAACTTTTTCCCCTTCCTTTGTAGTCTTGGCATATCCGGTTAATACCATGTAAGATACATCTTCCTCAAAACAAAAGTTTTCCGGCTGATTTCCAACAAAAAAAGGAGTATTTATAGAAGCCACCAGTTGCATATTTAAAAAAACAGATAAAAATTCTGCTACTTCTTCTGAAGTATAATATTTCTTTTTTCCCGGAAAACTATTTTGATATATCCTTGCCAAAACCTCCTTTCTACCATTTCCTTTTTCCAATATGGAAAACTCTTCTAAAACCAATCCTTCCACAGAAAGCATCTTAGCCAACATCTTTTCCTGCTTTGTGGATAGACATATAATTTTGGTTTTTTCTTCTGCTATATTTTGTATGATAGATGCCATTTCCTTTAAATGATCTGCCATTAAGATACGATTTTCTTTGATTCTTTTTTTATAAAACAAATTTTGTCTGTCTTTTTCTTCCTCGTCTTTTTCTTCTATTAAAAAAGCAGACGCTAAATTATGTAATGTATCTGCACATTCCTTCATTTTTCTTTTTTCATATTGCAACCAAAATGTGGGTATTACTTCTGCTTGTACATCCTTTTGCATGCTCTTATTCCTCCCATTCCGGAATTGTATCCGAATATGGACTTGATTATACACTTCTCTTTTTGCAATATTTGTCAAAAACTGGAAACAAAAAAATAAAAAGTTGCAAACCAAATTACAACTTTTTAATCATCTTCCGTCTGTATTATAATTTCATCTTCATATACTAGTCCCAACTTTTCTCTTGCTACATCTTCTATGTACTTTTTGGTTTTCGTATATTTTTCAAATTCTTCTATTTCTTGTGCTCTTTCTTTCTCCGCTTCTATTTGTTCGTTAAGTATCTGCTCTCTTTCTTGATAAACTGCTAATTTCTCTTTGAGACTCTTATTATTTGCCATAACAACTATCATCATAATTAAAACTACCATCGTCACCAGGATAATTGCTAAGCTATTCTGTTTTTTCTTTTTTACCCGAATTTCTCTTCGTGCCATTTTTTCTCCTATGATTTTTCAAATCACAATCTTGTTTACATAAATTTATCTTAAACAGTTTCCACTTCTCAGTCAACCATCTTTTCAAAAAGAGAATTTCTTTTTGGGCTATTTTATGAATCGTTTTTCCCAATATAATATAGTACAAACTCATTCCCAGAATGACACCTAAGATAGAAAAACCTCTAAGTACTCCACTGCTTTTTGTTAGCTGTAACTGAAATAAATTGGCAGTAACATATACCCAATATACCAAATCCTCCAAAGTTTCCATCCATGAAACATGAAAAATCAACATTCGTAAGATTAAAATCAAATCATAAAGAAAAGAAAAGCCGATTCCAATCTTTATACTAAGAAGTAGTAATTCCCATTCCCAATATACACTTGATATCATATTTTTTTTACCGAAATAGTCTTCCAAAAAATGATTCCTTTTGTTCAAAGGATTTTTGACCGGAATAAAGATAGGAATCAACCACACCATCCACTTCTACCTCTCCCTGCTCCAAAGTAAGACGTTTCATGTGCAATTTATCTCCTTTAATCCAAAGGGTTCCCATTTGTGTTTCTAATATCACTTCTTTGTCATCAAAAGCAATGACATCCGTAATTCCTGTCAGAGAACAACTTTTACGATTTACCAATGTCATTTTATGCTGTTTTGTTACACCATTTAATTCTTCCACATCTTATCCTCCCATATGATTTCCTATATATCATATGAAATGGAATAGCAAGATATTACAGATAACGGAATAATTCTTTCGCTTCATCCTTTTTTACAGTTTCCTGTACATCCAATACTTCTACTTTTACTTCTTTATTACCAAACTGAATAGCAATAATATCACCTACTTTTACATTAACACTTGCTTTGGCAGGCTTGTCATTGACGAAAACTCTGCCTGCATCGCAAGCTTCATTGGCGATAGTTCTTCTCTTGATTAATCTGGAAATTTTCAAATATTTATCTAATCTCATACTTCTAATTCTCTCTTTCTTATCACGAATCTGCGTAGACTAACATATATTACTTTCGACACTTCTGTCCTAACTTAGCTAATACCTACCGCACAAAATAAAAAAAGGAGTGTCACACGTACCTTGTGAGACCCTCCATTTTCTTACATCTAAAATTTAACTTATGCGTTAACTAAATCTTTTAATGCTTTACCAGCTTTGAATTTAGGTGCTTTAGAAGCTGCAATAGTCATTGTTTCACCAGTCTGAGGATTTCTTCCTTCTCTTGCTGCTCTTTCAGATACTTCAAAAGTACCGAAACCAACTAACTGTACTTTACCATTTGCTTTTAATTCGTTTGCTACTACATCTGTAAATGCTTTTAAAGCTGCTTCTGCGTCTTTTTTAGATAATCCAGCCTGTTCAGCCATAGCTGCTACTAATTCTGTTTTGTTCATTTGTGAACTCCTCCTCTAACTAACTGTTAGTACGCCAAAAAACGTCTACATCTATATATAATCTCTTTTATATCGCTTGTCAAGCTATTTTTCCCCATTTTCCTTGATTTATGCGTATTTTTTAGCTGTTTTTCGCTCATTCAATTGGGGTTAAATCGGAAAAGGAATAGCTGATATCTTTCGCCTCATTATCCACATCAATGGTATAGGTTCTAGTCATATATCCACTCTTTCGAACTGTCACTTCATGGCTTCCGGATTTCTTAGCAAAACTGATGGGAACGATTCCTACATAATTACCATCCACATAAACTTCTGCTCCGGTAGGTGATTCAATCGTCACTTTATAGCCGGTAGATACCAAGTCACCGGAAGTACTGGAACCGGATACTGTATTGTCCGAAGAGTTACTTTGCGAAGAACTACTATTAGAAGAACCACTATTAGAAGAATTAGCATTTGTAGTTTCTTTGTTTGAACTGTTTGAATTCTGATTATTGTTACCTGTATTTTGATTTTCTGTATTTGTATTATTATTTTCTGTAGAAGATGTCGTACCGGTTGTTGTTGAATTTTCAGATATCGTACGTTCTTTTTCTTCTTCCAGAGTAATAGATACATTAGCACTATTTCCGTTCACACGAAGATATTGAATTACCGTATCATATCCTTCCGCTTTTGCCATAATCTGATGCAGACCATAAGTAGCCTTTACTATTCTTGAAGTATCGATCTGTTTTCCGTCAATAGAAACAGTTGCTCCTTCCGGATCTACCGTAAAAACAAGATTGCCATATTTTATCAAATCTTCTTTTTTCAGATCTCCAATATCCAACTGTGTTTCCTGGTTTCTGACAATTTCAACCTCTTTGGTTCCTTCCATACCACTGTGGGATACATATACACTATGAGTTCCTTCCGGAACAACCAAAAGCATATCCTCTTCAATTTTTTGAATGATTTTTTGCCCAACTTCAATCCATCCACCGATAAAATATTCGCTATTTAATAAGCGCAAATATCCATGACCTGTTTCTATAGAAATACTATATATCTTATGATCTTTTCCTTTGATCTTAAGAATATCCTGAGGATGAATATCTATAAATTCCACTTGTTTTTTATCAGAAATAACAACCGTATTTTCTTCTAAAGTATAATATTCATCCATAAATTTCATTCTGCCGGCCTTTAAGTCCAACTCATACTTAGAAACATCTTCATAAGTCCAAATATCATCAGATACTGTCAGATTAGCCAGCAATTTTTCTTCTTTTAGAAATTGTATCTCTACTATTTCTCCTTCTTCCAACTGACCTACCGCAATCTGGTTTCCATACTTATTTAAAAACTTGGTTGTTCCGTCATAATTTAAGGTATAATTACGTTTCTTTTCTAAATTTAAAAATGTAATTTTTTGTGTCTTCTCCTGTTTTGACAATACTACTGCTGTATCTGCACTATCATATGCTCCCGGAGCGATTTTAACAAAGCCTCCCTGAGCTTCTTCCTTCTTTGGTTGTTCCGATTGATTACAAGCCGTTAGCGCCAAAACACAAATCATCAGAAAAACAATTTTTCCTATTTTATGTAATTTACTTTTGTACATATTCTCTCCATTCAAACTACAATGTACGAGTTTTCCTTTTTACAAAACATTATAATTCTTCTTAATTATAAATAGCTTATCTATATTTGTGCAAGACTTCTTTCATTGAAATGTTTCCAACCGGATACGATTAGCAATGTATTGTACGAAATCTATCAAATGTACTTTCCAAAAATCTATTTTTTTCCACTTCCATTTTTATTAACATTTCTAATTTTTCTTTGTTTTTTACAGGTATCCAAGATTTAGAAGAATTAAAATAGAAGTTTGTAATTTTCCAAAACTTTTCAGGATAAAATAAACGATAGTAAATTTGTAATTTTTGTTCTTCTGTAATAGCATTTTCTTTTTGATAGGTTTGCAAAATATAGCTCCCCAACTCTTGCGACCAATTATTTTTTTCCATGGTTTTTCGTAAGAACAAACTTAAATCCCGCATAGAATCATCTATGATAAACTTTTCAAAATTAATAAAATACACTTCCCCATGATTCATCAAAACATTGTGATGCTGCATATCTCCATGACAAAACATTCCTTTTTTTCTTTCCTTATCTAAAGAAAAAAGAGAGGAGCGTTGCTTTACTTCTTCTAATACCTTTTCCGCTTTTTCTAAAAACAAATTAAAATTTTGATATAAATAATATTCAAAGTCATCTTTTTGACGTTTCGTTTTTAAATATTTTTTTACTTTTCTTAATTCCTTGGTATGTTTTTCAAATTCCTCTACAAGAGAAAAAACAGGAAGACCTTCCTCTTCTGATAGCTCACAAAAAACCATGGATTTATGAAGTTTAGCCATTTGACTGACCGCATTCCCTATTTCTTGAGAATCTTTTAAATTACACTCTTTACCATCTTTATATTCTTTTAAATAATAGGAATTCATTTCTTCATCTTTTACAATCAATTCTCCTTCTTTGGAACAAAGAATTTTTTCTTTTCCGATAAATCCGTTTTCTTCTATTTTTTCCAGGAGCTTTTGTTGTACTAAAAGTCTTTTTTCACTACCTTTATATTCTTTTAAAATCTTAATTCCGGTTTTTGTTTCACATAGAATGGCGCTCCGTCCCTTCCAGGAACGAAGCACCTCAATGTCATATTTTTCTAATACCGCAAGCGCTTTGTCATTCACATCTGTTCCCTCCCCATTCCCGGACCATTAACTATACCCTATCCTATGAAACGGTGAGTAAAAATATGACAAAACACTGTCGCTGCTTTTTCTATTTTTTAAGTTGTTATGTTCGGATTGTTCTTCCGCTGTTCTAAATAATCCAATAAATTCTCTTTGATATTTTTTTCAGGTTCTTCTAACACATATTCAAACAATATCTTCAATGTTTCTCCTAATTCTTTTCCCGGTTTCATCCCTAAGGCAATTAAATCTTTTCCATCCAAAGCCAGATCTTTTAAATATAAACAGTTCTTATCTTCTAATGTCTTTTGATATAAATCTCTAAGTTCTTCTATTTCTTGTAGTTTTTCTTCCTTTTTATACAAGCTTTGTGCCAATACATCTGCCTTTTTCACCTCTAAAAGCATAGGAAATAACTCCGGCCCTATCTCTACAACGGCTTTTCTAAACTTTGCAGGCTTCAAAGAAATTTTCCTATCATGATATTTTACCAACTTACAGACCTTGGTAATAGTATCATTGTCAAAACGAAGACGCTTCAAAATTTCTCGGGACATTATTTCACCTTTTTCCGGATGTCCATAAAAATGATCTATACCATCTTCGCCTGCTTTTATAGTCTCTGGTTTCGCAATGTCATGAAGAACCATAGCAAGACGGAGCACCTTATCATTTCTAACATATCCTAAACTATGAAGAATATGCTCTCCTACCGTGTAAATATGATGAGGATTGTTCTGTTTCGTTTCACAGGTCTTATCAAATTCCGGAAAAAACACTTTTGTCATTCCCAATTCATAGGCAATTCTAAGATAATCCGGATGGTCAGAAACCAATAATTTCACCAATTCTACCTGAATACGTTCTGCACTGATATTTTTCAAATTATTTGCTAACACACCTATGGCTTCCGCCGTTTTTTCTTCTATTTCATATCCCAACTGAGCAGAAAAACGAACCGCTCTCATCATACGAAGCGCATCTTCTTCAAATCGATGAATAGGATTTCCTACACAACGAATTTTTTTCTCTTGAAGATCTTGTACTCCTTCAAAAGCATCTACCAAACCTTTTAGATTATCTTTTCCATCATCCGCCAGATGATTATATGCCATTGCATTGATAGTAAAGTCTCTACGTTTTAAATCCTCTAGCAAATCCGATGTGAAAATCACTTCCTTCGGATGACGGCTATCTTCATACTCTCCATCAATTCTATAGGTGGTAACTTCATAACCTACATGATTACGCATTACGGTTACAGTTCCATGCTGAATTCCAGTATCTATGGTTTTGCTAAATAACTCTTTAATTTCTTCCGGTTTTGCACTGGTAGTAATATCCCAATCGTCCGGAATTCTTCCTAAAATAGAGTCTCGAATGCAGCCACCAACGGCATAAGCCTCATATCCTGCGTTATTTAATTTTTCGATAATATACTTAACGTCTTCCGGAACTTGAATTCTCATACTACTTTTACGATACCTTTTCATTTTAATTCTCCCACCTGCTTATAACAGATGGGAGTTTACTTAATCTTATTACTTTATTTTACTAATCTCACTGTTTCTCTTGCAATTGCCATTTCTTCATCTGTAGGTACTACCATAGTTACTACTTTACTTCCTTCATCAGAAAGAATAATTTCTTCTCCACGTACTTTGTTCTTTTCCGGATCAATATTAGTTCCAAGGAAACCAATGTACTGTCCAATCAACGCTCTTACTTCTGCATTGTTTTCTCCCGCACCAGCTGTGAAACAAATAACATCAACACCATTCATAGCTGCAGCGTAAGCACCAATGTATTTTCCTACTCTGTATGCATAAGCATCTAACGCAGTTTTTGCCATATCATTTCCTTCTGCAGCTGCTTCTGCTAAATCTCTAAAGTCGCTGGAGAATCCTCCGGAAAGACCAAGTACTCCGGATTTTTTGTTACAGATATCAATGACTTCACTAGCTGTAATACCTTCTTTTTCTGCGATAAAAGTAACAATAGCCGGATCCAAGTCACCACTTCTGGTTCCCATAATCAAACCTTCCAATGGAGTAAGACCCATAGAAGTATCTACTGATTCTCCATTTTTTACCGCTGTAATAGAAGCACCATTTCCTAAATGGCAAACAATAATTTTTAAATCTTTTCTATCTTTTCCAAGAATCTGAGCAGCTCTGTTAGAAACAAAATCATGGCTTGTTCCGTGGAAACCATATCTTCTTACTTTATATTTGTCATAATATTCATGTGGTATACCATAAAGATACGCTTTTTTAGGCATTGTTTGATGGAAGGCAGTATCAAACACTCCAACCATAGGAACCTGTGGCATTACTTCTTTGCAAGCAGCGATTCCAATTAAGTTAGCAGGATTATGAAGAGGAGCCAAATCATTACAGGATTCTACAACCTTAATTACTTCTTCTGTAATAATACAAGAACCGGCAAATTCTTCTCCGCCGTGAACCATACGATGTCCAACTGCATCAATCTCATCTAAGGATTTAATAACTCCAACTTCTGCATCTGTTAATTTTTCGATTACAAAATTTACAGCATCTGTATGATTTTTCATAACTACTTCTGTTTTAACTTTGCCTTCCCCTTCTCTCTGATGAGTAATAGCACTTCCGTCAATTCCAATTCTTTCGCATAACCCTTTTGCCAATACAGTTTCACTCTCACTGTTAATCAGCTGATATTTTAAGGATGAACTACCACAGTTAATTACTAATACATTCATATTCTTTTCCTCCGTGCATTTTTATTTTTACTTCTTTTTTAACCACGAAACAATCGTATTTGAATTTTTAATTCAAATTTCATTATCTTCCTTGGCCTGCTCTTTTCTTATTCAGTATACCATAAAAAATTCAGAGCAGAAAAGACTTCTGCTCTGAAATAAAATACGTTTCCTTCTTTTTAGTATGCTCTTCCCCAGTAAACCATTTTTTTCGCAGGTTTTCCACAGCATACACATGTATCTGCTAAGACCTCCTGTTCAAATGGCATACAACGGCTGGTTGCAGAGAATTTTTCTTTGATCATGTCTTCACATGCTCTATCTTCACACCACATAGCTTTTACAAATCCTGGTTTGTTATCTAATACATCCTGTAATTCATCCATGTTCGTTGCTACAGAAGTATGTGCTTCTCTATGAGCTCTTGCTCTTTCTAACATTTCCACCTTAATCTTATCCAAAATTTGTGTTACTAC
>JAFYWF010000114.1 GCA_017558145.1 Lachnospiraceae bacterium | reverse complement strand
GTGCCATACCTGCATTGATTAATAAAAGTGAGTTATCATTATGTGGTACTAAAGAGAAGCTGTTCATAGACAAATGGTCTTTAGATTCAAAAAACTCTAAGTACATTTTACGTAACTCGTTTACTCCATATGCTTTCACTATTGTTTCCTCCAGATTTATCTTTTATTTCATAACCATTTAGAATGTTAGTTTTCTCCAAATAGTTTAAATTACATATTCACTCAGCTGCACAATCTATAATATAATTCGCATAGCGAATATTCAATAATTTAGTTCTATCTAGTAACTTCACCATTCTATCAAATATATTCCCTTTTTTCAACAAAAAAAGAGAAGACACGCTTCCCTTTTTATTCCCCTGTAATTTTACTTTATTAATTATCCTATTGCTTTTCTAATAGCTTCAATAACTCTGTCTTTTTGAAATGGCTTTACAATAAAATCCTTCGCCCCCGCCTGAATGGACTCTACTACCATCGCCTGCTGACCCATAGCAGAACACATAATTACCTTTGCAGAAGGATCGCACTGTCTAATTGCTCTCAGAGCAGCAATTCCATCCATCTCTGGCATAGTAATATCCATCGTTACCAAATCCGGTTTTAGCGAATTATACTTTTCCACTCCATCTGCGCCATTCACCGCTTCCCCTACTACTTCATACCCTTCTTTAACAAGGATATCCTTCAGCATCATTCTCATAAATGCCGCATCATCACAGATTAAAATTTGTTTTCCCATAATTTTAATACCTTCCTTTTATGTACAATCCTTATTTGTAATGATATCAAATTTTTCTAATTTTTTCAAATATTTTCACAATATTTCGGAATATTTTTGCTTATGTTAGTACTTCTTTGTTTATACCATAATTTCTAAACTTTTCGACAATTATATTTATTAATTTTTCATAAAATTCCTTAACATTTTTGTCATATTTTTGCCCTAATACCATTGCATTTACTTTTTAATAGTGCTAAAATTTTGGGTTGAAAGAAAAAAGTTTTTCTATTCAGATTTTTTAATATCTGAATCAGAAACTGTATTTTAATAAGAAAGAAGGATTAATTATGAGCACTAGTACAACAAAAACTGGTGGCTGGCGCACCAACAAATGGATCCGCGCTGCAATTCCTGCACTTTTATTACATTGTAGTATCGGTACAGTATATTGCTGGTCCATTTTCAGCCAGGAAATTGCTGATTACATTGGATTCTCCAAAGGAGCTACAGAATGGGCATTCAGTTTTGCCATCTTCTTCCTTGGTATGTCCGCAGCATTCTTAGGTAACGTAGTAGAAAAAGATATTCACAGATCTTCTTTAATCGCAGCTATCTGCTTCTCAGTAGGTATGGTTGGTACAGGTTTCTTCATCTTCTTAGGTGGAAAAAATCCTGGAAACATCGTTGCCTTAATCGGTATTTACCTTTGCTATGGTTTAATCATGGGTATCGGTCTTGGTACAGGTTACCTTTCCCCAGTTAAAACATTAATGCTTTGGTTCTCTGAACAGAAAGGTCTTGCAACTGGTCTTGCTGTAGCTGGTTTCGGTGCTGCAAAAGCAATCGCCAGCCCAATCATGACATCTATGCTTGCAAACCTTGGTGATGGCGGAATCTACAAAATGTTCTGGATTCTTGGTTGTGTATACTTTGTAATGATGTTCGTTGGACATTTATTATTAAAGAAACCGGAAGGATGGCATGAACCACAGTCCAAATCCGAAAAACAGAGCATTATGTCTGTATTAAAAACAAGAAAACTCACAAACTACATTGGTATTTGGTTAATGTTCTACTTAAACATCACATGTGGTCTTGCATTAATCTCTCAGGAAAAAATGATCGTTAAATGTATCGGTCTTGGCGGTATGGCTGCTTTAATTTCTACAGTTTCTGCTGTATTCAATGCCGGTGGACGTTTAGGTTTCTCTGCAGCAGCTGATAAAATGAAAGATAGAAATACAGTTTACAAAATGATTTTCATTATCTCTATCGCTCTTACTGCTCTTGTAATCGTAACAGGTGGTATTCCAAACGCAGTTGGAAATCCATTAATCATTGCTCTTGTAGTTGTATTAATTATGATGGTTAACGCTGGATACGGCGGAGGTTTCTCCAACGTTCCTACATTACTTTCCGACCACTACGGAATGGGAAGTATCTCTACAATCCACGGTATTACATTATCCGCTTGGGCATTCGCTGGTTTAACTGGTAACCAGATGGCAGCTTGGATTGTTAAAAACTTCGGTCAGGAGGTTGAAATCATGGTTGACGGTCATGCATATACAGTTAACCCTGTTGGATACCAGACAGTACTTTACGTAACATTGTCACTTTATATTGTTTCTTTATTAGTTTCCATTTTCCTTGTACAGCCTTCTGAAGCAGGCGAAAAATGTGACGGACACTAACTTTACATAACAAGGTTAAAAATAAAAACCACTTTTGTACTTGCACAAAAGTGGTTTTTTTATTTTATAACCTGCCCAATAATGAGGATAAAAGTAAGGTTTCCTTGCGATATCCGAATGATTGGGACGAATTGCGAGAGCACATAGTGCGAAACAATCCGTATGTTATCCTACAAAAAAACACCCCACATAATGTGAGGTGTTTCATTCTTACCATTCGAATTTTTCTGCAAAATATGCATCTAAATCTGCAATTTTAATTCTTTCCTGTTCCATTGTGTCACGGAAACGAACTGTTACGCTCTGATCTTCTTCAGATTCAAAGTCGTATGTGATACAGAATGGAGTACCGATTTCGTCCTGGCGACGATATCTCTTACCGATATTTCCTCTGTCATCAAATTCACAGTTATATTTCTTGCTAAGCTGTGCAAAAATCTTTTCTGCACCTTCATTTAATTTCTTAGATAAAGGTAATACACCAATCTTAACTGGTGCTAATGCTGGATGGAAGTGAAGTACTGTACGTACATCTCCTTCTCCGATTTCTTCTTCATCGTAAGCTGCACAAAGGAATGCAAGAACAACACGGTCAGCACCTAAAGAAGGTTCTACTACATAAGGAACGTATTTCTGACCTTTCTGATCATCAAAGTAGGACATATCCTGTCCGGATACGTTCTGATGCTGTGTTAAATCGTAATCTGTTCTGTCAGCGATTCCCCAAAGTTCTCCCCAACCAAATGGGAATAAGAACTCGATATCTGTAGTAGCTTTAGAATAGAATGATAATTCTTCAGCATCGTGGTCTCTTACTCTCATTTCTTCTTCCTTGATACCAAGAGTCTGTAACCAGTTAATACAGAAAGATTTCCAATATGCAAACCATTCAAGGTCTGTATCCGGTTCACAGAAGAATTCTAATTCCATCTGTTCAAATTCTCTTGTTCTGAAAGTAAAGTTACCAGGTGTGATTTCGTTACGGAAAGATTTACCAATCTGTCCAATACCGAAAGGAATTTTCTTACGAGATGTTCTCTGAACATTTTTAAAATTAACGAAAATACCCTGTGCTGTTTCAGGTCTTAAATAAACCGTGTTTTTAGCATCTTCAGTTACACCCTGGAATGTTTTGAACATTAAGTTGAACTGACGGATGTCTGTAAAGTTATGTTTTCCACATGTAGGACATGGAACATTGTTATCTTCAATGAATGCTTTCATCTGTTCCTGAGTCCAACCATCGATACTACTTTCTAATGTAATACCATTTTCTTTTGCAAAATCTTCAATAATTTTATCTGCACGGAAACGTTCATGACATTCTTTACAATCCATTAATGGATCTGAGAATCCTCCTAAATGTCCACTGGCAACCCATGTCTGTGGGTTCATTAAAATCGCACAGTCAACACCTACGTTGTAAGGGTTTTCCATAATGAATTTCTGCCACCATGCTTTTTTAACATTATTTTTCAATTCTACACCAAGGTTACCGTAGTCCCATGTATTTGCAAGTCCACCGTAAATTTCGGATCCCGGATAAACAAATCCTCTGGATTTTGCCAATGCTACGATTTTCTCCATTGTTTTTTCCATAATCTTTTTCCTCCTATCTGATATAATATATCCTACTCTTAAAACACATTAATATAGGTAATATCAATATTGATACATTATACCCAAGTATTGGAAGTTTTTCAACTACTAAAAATGCTGTCTATAGAACAGACAGCATTTCCAAACTCTTAAATTCTCTATCTATGTAGCGAAGTCGATACTGTTCTGAAATCCAAACCAATTCCTCCAGTACCGAGTCACTCACTGCAAACGTATATAATTTTTCAATGGTCGATGACATGATATAATGAATAGCATATTCTGTAGACTCCTGCCATTTTCCTTCTGCCGGCACCCCTGGAAATTCTCCATTAATTACCAATGCCTTCATCTCAAACACACACTGTACTAATTTTCGGTTTAAACTTTTCACAGAGAGAGCCTTTAGTGATTGATACAACAATTTCAGCATTTCTTTTTCATCATTGTTTTCTCGGGTGTAATAATCACACACTTCTAAAAAAAACATTCCATAATAAGCGCCCTCAAAATCTAATCTTAATTCTTCAAAATAGTTTTGTATATTGGCATCTGTCATAGTATACGCATTTCGCCCCGGATATAAAGTAAAATTTCCAAAAGCAAATAAATTGGTCGCTGCCATAAGTTTAGATGTTTGCCTTCTTGCCCCTTTTGCAAAAGCAGTTATTTTCCCTCTTTCTTTTGTTAATAAAACAACTCGCTTATCATATTCTCCCATAGGCGTAGCGCTAAGTACAATGGCTGTTATATTTACCAAATCCTGCATCAGGTATTTCTCCCTTATTCTTCCCTGATTCTTTTTCCTGTCGTGCTTTTCCTTCTAAATCAGAAACGCCTTTAAATTGCAAATAGTCTTCAATTCGACCTGTGGTCATAAACTGTTTCCAATAAGCTTCTTCCACGAAAAGTACCTCCTATTCTTGTGTATTACATCAAGAATAGGGTTTGCTTTTTTTCATTTTCTATTCGTTATCTTTTGGATTATATCCAAAATTCTTCAAAAGGAAATCACTATCACGCCAATCTTTTTTCACCTTTACCCAAAGTTGTAAATTTACCTGGCATTCTAACATATCTTCTATCTCTCTACGAGCCTGAGTTCCAATTTTCTTAAGCATTGCACCTTGTTTACCAATGATAATCCCTTTATGACTATCTCTTTCACAAACTATAGTTGCATCAATATGGCAAACATCTCTGTTCCATTTCATGCTATCAATAGCAACTGCAACACCATGTGGAATTTCTTCGTCAATGGAACGAAGTACTTTTTCACGAATCAACTCAGCTGCAATTTGACGCTGTGGCTGATCGGTAACTGTATCTTCATCATAAAACGGCATACCATATGGAAGATATTTCAATATACATTCAATTAAAACTTCTGTATTCTTTTTCTTTAAAGCTGACACAGGAACTACTTCTGCAAAATCAAGCTCATGTCTGTATGCTTCAATAAAGGCTAAAATTTCATCTTTTTTAACCGTATCAATTTTATTGATAACCAAAATAATAGGTGTTTTTGTTTTCTTTAACTGTTCAATAATATGACGTTCACCTGCTCCAATATATGTAGTAGGCTCTACCAACCAAAGAATCACATCTACTTCAGAAATGGTTCTCTGCGCAGCATTCACCATATAATTCCCTAATTTATTTTTTGCTTTATGAATTCCCGGTGTATCTAAGAAAACAATTTGCCCTCTATCATCAGTGTACACTGTCTGAATTCTATTTCTAGTAGTCTGTGGTTTGTTAGATGTAATGGCAATTTTCTGACCAATCAAACTGTTCATTAACGTAGATTTTCCCACATTTGGACGTCCAATCAAACTAACAAAACCTGATTTATACTGTGTGTTTGTCTCCATCTTTTTCCTTTCTCTGGCGCTTTTTCTTAAGAATCTTACGTCCCAGCAGTATTACAACAGCAATACCTATTACCCATATTATCATAATTGGAATCGCTATGACAAACTCTATTGCAAAATTTTTAATTCCATTTGTAATACGATATACATTTTCTACAAATCCGGATTTGATTCTCTCCCATGTACTTTCCTCCGGTTGTGGTGTATATCGCTCTACTTCCTCTACATTAATGTGAACTGTACTATATTCCACCTGATTATCAAACGTCCGAAGCTGAGATTCCATACTTTCAATCTGATATCTTACTTCAGAGAGTCGACTTTCAATAGTGATAATATCTTCCATCGAACCTGCATTTCCCAAAAGTTCCATCAATCGTTCCTGTTCTGCCATTAACATTTTCTTATGACTGGAAAGATCCACATATTTTAAAGTTACATCTTCTACAGATTCACTTTCATAGGTAATGTTACCTATTTCTCCTACCGTTTTTGTAAACTCATCTAATTTTGTTGCCGGAATTCTAGCTGTAATATTAGCATATCTATTGCGATAATTATTTGTTCTGCTAGTGTAATTTCCATGGTACGCATCTTTGTATTCTATGTATCCTCCCAGAGTTTTAATTTCCTGTTCTAACCCAAGCATCAGAGAATCATAATTTTCTGTTTCCAAATTCAAGTTGACCGTTTTTATAAGCTTGCGTTCCACACGTTCTCCGGCTGATTTATTTGTTCCTTCCACCTTATCATTGCCTTCAGATTTTTCTACGACAATTTCGTCCATGGACTCCATTTCTTTCATTTCTGTACTGCTTTCTTGCGTCACCATGCCCATTCCATTTCCTTCATAGTACGCTTCTTCCATTGGTGCTTGCGCCGCAGCTTCTTCTATCATCGTATCTTTAGAACCCGATGCACCACCACATCCTATCTGCAACACAGCTGTCATAATAGCAATTCCTAGTAATAACATGATTTTTTTCTTCATCATAATAATTTCCCCCCTAATCCATGGATGCTTTCTCTCTGTTGCTTATTCCTCTCAGTAGCCTTATTATACCATCAAAAAAAGAAAGAATGATGTTTTTTCATCATTCTTTCTTTTATCTTAAAAATTTCTTAAACTTCTTATCCTTATGATTTACAACAATCTTTCACATAGTGTAACATATACACCTTATCACCTACAACAAATCTCCCCACAGTTGAACGCTCTCTATTTATTAGTTACAGAAGGTTCTCGATACTATAGAACAATTCTTTGTGCTCTTTTACCTTTGCAGCAGCTCCAACCACACAAATACAATCATCCTCTAAAAAGCTTTCTACATACTTCGCTAATCCTCGGATCGTTTCTGCATCAGCAACCAATAATTCATCTCTTTCTTTTTGGAAATCTGCTTCTGTCTGTTTTGTCATATAAGCCGACAAAGAACGTAATCCTTTACTCTGCGGAGTCAAAGGTGCATCCAAATCGCTAATTGCTCCAATTAAATATTGGGTCATAGTTCTCTCATCGGGTGAAAAATTTTTAATATAATCCACTGCATTATCATATGTTTCTAAGGTTTTTACCAAATTAGGATCTCGATAAGATACAAAATAACTATCTCCATTTTTAGAAAAACCAGACATACAACCATACGCTCCACCTTTTACACGAACCTGATTCCAAAGGTAATCATATCCCATAATTACCTTCAACATTCTTAAAGCACCTGTATATGGCAAGCCCTTATTCAAAAAATTCCCGGCTTTCGCTACATATTGTACTTGTCCTGCAGTCATAAAAGCTTCATTTTTCTTTTTCGGTACTACAACAAAACCTTCACTTTCCAACTTGCAACTGTACAACTGTTCTGCCAACCCGGCAAAAATATCTTCAAAAACTTCATATGCCTGTTTACTTCCTGTAAAGTCAAACATTAAGTTTTCCGGACGAAATACTTGCTGACAAATTCCCTGTAATGCTTTCTTTAACTCCTCTTTCTTATCTTCGAAATTTCTTTCAAGATCACACACTAAATGATACAATTCCATACCATTGATTTGGCTGGAAATAGCTGCAGATTTACTAAAATACGATGCTGCTCTTCCCATGGCAACCTGATGTCCTGCACCTGTCATATCAGACTGCATTCTTGATTTTAATTCTGCGATAATTTCATAAAGTCGTTTATCATCTTCAAAAAGAGAGTCCAATATCACTTCCTTTGACAATTCATAGGCTTCTTGCAACTTAGATTCCAATGTTTTTACTTTCCATTCAAAATATACATCACATTTAGACAAATCTTTAGAATCTGTATATAGGTTAATAACCGGAACCATACCACCTGTTTCAATATGAATTTCATGAAACAATTGACTATAGGAATGTTTCTTGGTATCAACCAAACCAATCATATGCTTTAACAATCCCAAATAAGTCAAAGTTTCACTAGGTACTTTTGAAGCTTGAAACATCAATCTGAAATAGCTAATACCATTGGTGAAAACATCATGATACAAACTCACTGCATTCCCTATTTTCTTTTCTTCATTATAAAGTCTTCCTGTTTCTTTTCTGATATCCTCTTTTTTCAATACCGGAATACATTCTAATTCTTCCGGTGTATTTTCTTCTTCCTGATATTCTAAAAGAGCTGCTGTTTCTTCTACAATTTTTTCTACTTCTTCTTTACTCAGAGAAGCTTTATAGGATTGTAATTTCTCATGTAATGCTTTTTCTTTTTCTTCTGCAAGATTTTCTACAGGTTCTACTATTAAAATTGTTTTGTGATTATTATTTAATAAATATTTTTGAATTAATTCTTCGTAATAATTACTTTGAATTTTTTCTCTCAAAATTTTAAAGGTTTCATCTGCCTGTACATGAATGAAAGGCATCGTTTCGTCATATAACCAACTGTCTAAAATTTGTAATCCATACATCAATCCCGGCGGATAGGAACCAAAATCTCCTTCACGATATTTAAATTCATAATAATTCAAAGCAGCTGTAAGAGATTTTTTATCTAAACCTTCTGTACATAATTCTCGTAACTTATTTTCAATAACAGAAATAAACTCTTCCTTTTTTTCTTCATCGGTATTCTTACTTACCAAACTGAAATATGGCTGCATAACACCATTGTCATAAAATCCATATACATCTTTTCCAATACCTGCATCTAAAAGCGCTTGTTTTACAGGTGCTCCCGGTGCAGAACAGAGTACATAATCCAATACTTGAAAAGCAAGATAATGCTCCGCATTTAAATTATTTTCCATTCCTATATTATAGCTTAGATAAGTATTTTCTTTTAATTCTTCACCTTCAGAAAGGGAATATTGTTTCTTAAGCTCTATTGGTTTTTCAAAAGCAGATTGCGGTCTAATATCTGTATCCATATCTAATCTTTCAAACGCAGATAAATAATTTTCATCGATAAACATTAATTTTTCTGCCATATCCATATTTCCATATAAGTAAATATAGCTGTTAGACGGATGATAATATGTTTGATGCATTTCCAAATAATGCTCATAGGTTAATTCAGGTATGTGATCCGGATCTCCTCCTGATTCTTCACTATAGGCATTATTCGGAAAAAGTGAATTTAAAATTTCTCTTTCCAAAACATCGTCCGGAGAGGAAAATGCTCCTTTCATCTCGTTGTATACCACACCATTAATAGTCAAATCACTATCCATATCCTCCATTTCATAATGCCATCCTTCCTGTCTGAAGGTCATGTCATTCTTGTAAATATTAGGATAAAAAACAGCATCCAAATATACATGCATCAGATTCTGAAAATCTTTATCATTACAACTGGCTACAGGATATACTGTTTTATCCGGATATGTCATAGCATTCAGGAAAGTATTTAAAGATCCTTTTGCAAGCTCAATAAACGGATCTTTTACCGGAAAATGTTTGGAACCACATAAAACCGAGTGCTCCAAAATATGAGACACTCCGGTACTTTCTCTTGGTGTTGTGCGAAATCCAATATAAAACACCTTGTTTTCATCCTCATTCTCCATTAATATGACTTTTGCACCTGTTTTTTTGTGACGAAGTACCGTTGCCACACTTCTTAATTCTTTAATCTCTCTTACCTCTACTATTTCGTAAGCAGTTACGTCTTTTATTCCCATATCTATTTCTTTCCTCTCTAACGGATTTCTATCCTTCTCATATTCTCTATAATAAATCTATAAATATTACATTTCTTATAAAGAAACTGACATAAGACCTAATTTGGTAATATGTACTTCTTCTACAATTGTAATATCTTTTTTTCTCATCAATTCTTCATTTCCGATAATCTCATGAATTCGATATGTTTTGCTCTGATATCCCGGCCTTTTTACTCCGTCATTTTCATCTTTCCAAACACTTAAACGAAACCTTGCTTTCATTTCTTTAAAAATCTGGTAAGACATATCTGTTTCTTTTAAATAGAAAATATGATCTTCAATTTTGGTTTCTCCGGCCACTTCTCTCAAAACAAAACGGCTGATTAATGTCTTTAATTTAAACGGCACATCTTCCGATACCAACAATTCATCATAAGTATGTTTTGCACCTATATATATGTTGGTTAAATCATGCATAACATATTTAAAATCTCTATTTCCCACTGTGTTTCCTTCCTTTACTCTAGAACAGACTCGCAAGCTCTTCTGTCCCTCTCTCCAGAACAGACTCGCTAAACCTTCGGTTTCGCTCTTCTGCTCTTCCCTTACTCTAGAACAGACTCGCTAAACCTTCGGTTTCGCTCGCTGTATTGGCTTCGCCAATACAAAAATTAATAAACAGACCCTTTTAAGCAAGCTTAAAGGGTCTATTTATTAATTTTTCTGCTGTTCTAAGCTGTTATTCAAAATATTCAATTTTATTTCCGCTATATTTGATAGCTTCCTGAATTTCTTCTGGTTTTATGCCTGTTTCTTCAGATAATTCTTCTATCGATATTTTTCTCTGTAAACTTTCTGCCAATTCTTTGGCCTGGTCAGAAATATAATTTACTCTTTCCACTACCTGTAAATCTGCTTTTCTTGCTTCTGTATTCTCTACAATATAGTCTTCCATGGCATCCATAATCATTTTACCTAGCATACCATCTACTTCATCAGGTTCTTCCAAACATCCAAGCATCTCTACGCCCGCAGCCAATGCCACATTACCTTCTCCAATCAAATCTTCTAAAAGTACACCCTGGCCACTATATAATTTTGCAATATCCACTACTTGCGATAAAAAACAATTAATAATCTGTAGTTTTCCTTCTCCATCACCTGCCATAGCAGACATGGCATAGGCTCTTTTTTCACCATCAGTTAACTTTGGTAATTCCTGAATTGTTTCCAAATATTCATTCAAATAATTTTTATCTTCCACAGATAAAGTTGCTTCTAAGTCTGCAGGTTCTCCTATTCCGATATTTTTGCTTTTTAAATAAGAATATACCGGTTCTAATTGTTCTTTGGTAATCTCAATTTCAGCAAACGCTTCTTCCACCTGCTCCTGGGAAAGTACATTCCCTTGTTCTTTTGCCAAATTTCTGATTTCTTCTATTTTTTTTGCAAATGCCAACTCTTTATTCATGATATTTCACATCAGCACATGGCTGTTCCTTTCTTAAAGCTTAATCTTCTCACGCTTAAAACTACTGAATTTTAACATGCTCATGAGTAAACAAATGATCCTGGCAATATTCATAGTTACCGTCACACTTAGAACAAAATCTAAACTCTGCATCCGGATGGCTTGCTTCTGTTTTTCCACAAATAGCACATTTATGTCTTGTGATTTTCTGCATTTTTTTCACTTCCGCCTGTTGTACTTTACGTTCATACACTTGTCTTGGCGATGCATAGCGTTTGTTTCTTGACACCAAATAGAATGTAATAAAATTTAAAAGAGAAGCTAAAATAATAATTTTTCCAACCATACCTGTACTTACTGCTTCCATAGCCAAAATGAAGGCATATAAAATCCCCAGCCATTTTACTTTCATAGGTATTGGGAAAATAAAAAGAATCATCATAATCTTCATATTTGGAAAAGTAGCCGCATAAGCCAACAACACAGACATGTTAATGTAATATGTGCTTACCATGCTGCCAATGCCAACTGCATTAATTCCATACCCAAAATAATAAAGAAGATATGCCAAAAATGCACCTAATATAGTGAACAAAAGTCCACTAAAAATATATACATTGAACCGGAAACTTCCCCATACTCTTTCCATATTATTTCCAATGGAATAATAAAAATACAACATCAACAAAGTAAAGATCAAATTACTACTGGATGGCGGCATCACAACCCAAGTAAATAATCTCCATACCTCTCCTCTTAAAACCTGTGCCGGTTCTAATGTTAAATAATAAAAAAAATTAGGATTAATCATTTGGATAATATATCCAAATGCATAACATATAATCAAATATAAGGATAAATTTTGAATTGCATATTTTCCAAATTTACGTTCCAATTTATCTAAAAAATTTTGTTTCATTATTTCCTCCAAAACTATTCTTAATGTATATTTTCCTCAATCTTTTTCATTTTATCAGAGGAAACTTTAAAAGTAAATGTTCCTAGCTTGCAATTTAAAAATATAATAAATAATTCATAATTTTTTTACAAAAAAAGCTGCTATATCTCTCAACATTCTTTTGAGGAATATAACAACTTTTTCTGATTTTCACCACTATTAGTTCAATGCACTATCCCATAATGTTTTTTGAAGCTCATACTGCTCATTAAGCCATTTCACAGCTTCTTCTTTTCCTTCGATGGAAAGTGCAAATCCTTTTCTTTGTTTTTTTGCTTCCGGCGTTTTAATGAAATTATAAGGACCGGGCCATATCACAACCTCCATACCGTCTCCGACTTTTGCCAAACGATATCGCATTCCCTTGAAACTACCGGTAAAGTCATCTTTCTTTATGTATTGAATGGATATAGTTGCTGCATCAATCATAGTAACACTTATCCCCACTTACCATTGAATTTCGCTTATGATTCTATAATAAATCTTTTAAAGCACCTGCAAATTTAGACATTTTGTCCACTGTAATTTTTGCTTTTACACCATCAATAATTTTTTCTACTACATCATCAGGTAAATCTACACCAACAAATTTTTCAATTACTTTTACAGGCTCTTTTTCAAAATCCTCCTTCAAATTTGGGTTCTTTTTTACTTCTTCTAAAATCGCTTCAATTTTTTCTTTTAAATCCATCTTTTGTTCCTCCAAAGCATAAAATATAGTTAGCATTCTACATTATTTCTTTTCAAAAAACAAGTTGACCCAAACGGATATATCTTCCTAGCCCAATATCAAACTGTTGCGATTGCTTTTTTCCTATGTTAAAATAAACAACGATAATGTGAAACTTAACAGATTGTTTCTACGAAAAAGATAGGAGTATGTAACACATGCCAATTAAAATACAAAGCGATTTACCCGCAAAAAATATTTTAGAAAATGAAAACATATTTGTTATGGATGAATGCCGTGCCCTTCACCAAGACGTACGTCCATTACAAATTATTATCCTGAATTTAATGCCTGTGAAAGAAGATACTGAGTTGCAACTGTTACGTTCTCTCAGCAATACACCTCTTCAGGTAGATATTACTTTTATGAAAATCAGCAGTCACATATCTACTCATACTTCCAGCAGCCATTTAAATAAATTCTATAACACCTTTGAAGAATTAAAATATCGTAAATGGGACGGAATGATTATTACCGGAGCTCCTGTAGAACAAATGGAATTTGAAGAAGTGGATTATTGGCCAGAATTATGTGAGATTATGGATTGGTCTAAAACTCATGTAACTTCCACCTTCCATATTTGTTGGGGTGCTCAAGCCGGTATCTATCATCACTTTGGAATTAATAAAGAATTGTTAGATGCTAAGCTATTTGGTGTTTTTGAACATAAGGTTTCCAATCGAAAAAATCCTTTGGTTCGAGGTTTTGACGATTATTTTTATATTCCTCACAGTAGACACACTACGGTTCCTTCAGATAAAATTCATGCTTGCAAAGATTTAATTGTTTTGGCAGAATCTGAAGAAGCTGGTGTAATGTTGGCTATGACCGAAGAAGGAAAACAGGTTTTTGTAATGGGACATCCTGAATACGATCGTTTAACCTTGAAAAATGAATATTATCGAGATAAAGATAAAGGTTTACCAATTGAAATTCCAAAGAACTATTTTCCTAACGATGATGATACCCAAAAACCTAAATTACAGTGGAGAAGTCACTGCAACATTTTGTACACCAATTGGCTTAATTACTTTGTATATCAAACCACACCTTATGAATTATAATTTTTCATGATACATGAAAGGAGTATGGCGAATTCGTATCACCATACTCCTTTTTTATAAACATTACTTTTACTTCACTATTTAGTAAATATCCTCCCATAATCTCATCAAAATTTCACTAGCACTTTTTAATTCATCTCCACCAACCAAGGAAAATCTTTTTTCGATGAGAGGATCACCTTTTGCATGAATTTCATGAAAAACTTTTTTTCCATATTCTGTTGTTTCACAAAAATGACCATGATTATATTCCGCATTTGGTCTACGAGTTACCATATCCTTTTTTTCCAAACGTTTTAAAGTTCTAGAAACAATAGATTTATCAACTCCAACAAATTTTACAATATCCTGTTGTGATAATCCCGGATGATCCACCACTACACCTAACATAAGAAATTCTGTCTGGTTCAAATCATATTCTACAATAATATCTTTCCAAAAATCACTAAAACGGTGTACTAATTTAAAAGAAAAACGCATCCAAGATTTATAATACTCTACCTGCTCACTTCTTGTTATTTTTCTGCGATCTATCTCTTTTTTCTCAAACATATGCTGTCAAAAACTCACTTTCTGTCATAATTTGCACCCCTAACTCTCTTGCCTTTTTATTTTTAGAAGAATTTGATGTAGCATCATTATTAATTAGTGCAAAGGTTTTTCCTGTTACGCTTCCTGTAACTTTTCCTCCTAAAGATTCAATTTTTTCTTTTAGAGCATTTCGATTTTCAAAATGCACCAAACTTCCGGTAATAGCAAAGCTTTTTCCCGATAAAATCTGAGTTCCCTCTTCTATAACTTCTCTCTCGATTATCAACTCTTCCAGCAACTGCTCCACCATTTTACGATGTTGTTCTTGTTGAAAGTAATCATAAAAAGTTCCTGCAATCACTGCTCCCACTCCATCAATCTGACTTAATTCTTCGGTAGTAACATTCATCATTGCCCCAATATCATATTTGTATTCCTTACAAATCATTTTTGCATTAGCCAATCCAATGTTTGCAATTCCCAATGAGTAAATCACTTTCGGAAGGGTTGTTTTTCTAGCATTTTCTACGCTAATCATTAGATTATGATAAGATTTTTCACCAAAACCTTCCATTGACTTGATTTCTTCTTCAAAACGATTCAAATGAAAAATATCCGTAAAATCCTGTAAAAATCCCTTTGATATAAATTTTTCTAAAGTAGCTTCACTTAATCCTTCTATGTTCATGGCATCTCTGCTTACAAATAATGTAAATGCCTTTATTTTCTTTGCACTACATTGCGAATTTGTACAATACAAGGATTGTACTTCATTTACTTTTCTTATCTCTGTAGCACCACCACAAGCAGGGCAAATCTTTGGAATTTCTAAGGTATCTGACATAGTCAAATTTTCTGCTACTTGTGGAATAATCATATTTGCCTTGTATACTGTAATCGTATCTCCTACTCCTAATTTAAGTCCTTTAACAATGCTAATATTATGCACGGAAGCCCGACTCACAGTTGTTCCCTCCAAATCTACCGGTTCAAAAATAGCTACCGGATTAATCAGTCCTGTTCTGCTGGGACTCCATTCAATTTCCAAGAGTGTTGTTTCCCTCATTTCATCTGCCCACTTAAATGCAATGGCATCTCGTGGAAACTTTGCAGTTCTTCCCAATGATTTTCCATATTCTATATCATTATATGTTAAAACAAGTCCATCAGATGGTATCTGATAACCTGCTATCTTATCTTCAAAAAAAGTAATTGCTTCTAATACATGATCGGAATCAACTTTTTTATATTCTACTATTTCAAATCCCAATTTTTCCAAGAATTCCATTTCTTCTTCTCTGGTACTAAAACCGCTTAAATCATTTACATTTTCTGCCTTCACTAAAGAAAATGCAAAAAATTTTACTCGTCTGTCTTTCGTAACTTCATTATTTAGCTGGCGCACAGATCCCGAACAAAGGTTACGGGGATTTTTATATTTTGCTTCCACCTCGTCAATAGCTTCATTAATTATTTTAAAATCATCATAGGTAATTACCGCTTCACCACGAAGAATTAATTTCCCCGGATATGAAATAGTTAAGGGTAGGTTCGTAAAAGTTTTCGCATTATTAGTTACAACTTCTCCTACCTCTCCATTTCCTCTGGTAACCGCTTTTTCCAGTTTCCCATTTTCGTAGGTAAGTACAATTGTTAAGCCATCTAATTTCCAAGATAACAAGCCTTCTTTATCCTTTAACCACTCTTTCAATTCCTCTCTATCCTTAGTTTTTCCTAGTGATAACATAGGACTTTCATGTGTTTCTTTAGGCAACTCCTCAACTGCTTCATACCCCACACTAACTGTCGGACTTCCGGCTAATGTGATCCCCGTTTTTCTCTCCAAATCTACTAATTCGTCATACAACTTATCATATTCAAAATTACTCATAATTTCTCGGTCCTCGGCATAATATGCTCTGGACGCTTCTTGTAATATGATAATCAATTCTTTCATTCTCTCTAACGAAGTCATCTTTCTTCTCCTGATACTATCATTATATTTTAACAACCTAATATGACGTACAATACCATTTTTACATATCTGATTCTTATTTCTTAACTTTAGAATATAATATCTCTAATTCTTTATCTGTTACTCTTCGATATTCTCTGGGTTTTAGCTTACCCAATTCAATATTTGCAATACGTATTCTTCGTAATTGTTTGACCTGATACCCCAATTCCTTACACATACGACGAATTTGACGATTCAATCCTTGGGTTAAAATAATCTTAAATGTAAATTTTCCAATATATTCTACCGTACAAGGTCGGGTAGTCTGTTCTAATTCCTTTAAATATACTCCAGCAGCCATATCTTTAATAAAAGTTTCCGTAATTTCCTTGTCTACTTTAACAATATATTCTTTTTCATGAAAATTAGCAGCTCGCATTAACCCATTAATTAAATTTCCATCGTTTGTCATTAAAAGCAAACCTTCAGAATCTTGATCTAATCTTCCTGCATAAGTAACTCTGACAGGATATTTCAAATCTTCTATAACCGTTTTTTTTGCATGAAGATCCCGCTCCGTACAGGTAACTCCTACCGGCTTATAATAGGCAAGTACTATTTTTTCTTCGGAAGCTGTGATTTTTTTCCCTCTTACAGTAACCTCATCCCTACTTCCTACTTTTGTACCGCTTTCGGCAAATTTTCCATTTACTTTAACCAATCCCTGTTCCACCAATTTATCAGCTTCTCTTCTGGAACAGATGCCCGCATCGGCAATATATTTATTAATTCTGATTTTCTTTTCTTCCATAACTATTCTCTCAATCTCAGATTATAAATACAATTCTATCTTCCATTATCTAACTTTTTACAATTCGATTTATTCTACCATAGAAGAATCTTATATGCAAAAGATGCTGTCCCGATTTATAACTCAGGGCAGCATCTTAGTCATAATACCTTATTTCTTATTTCTTTTTTGCTTTTTTAGCAGCCTCTTCAGCTGCTTTTCTTTTTTCTTCTTTTTTCAACCATTCTAAATGCTGACATCCATAGGATAAACGATCACTGATAATAGCAATATCATAAATTTTTTCCATTGCCTCTTTTGTAAGCATAGTTGTTGAAATACGCCATTTCCAGTTATTTCCTATAGTAGATGGGAAGTTCATTCTAGCCTCTGCTCCTAAGCCTAATAAATCCTGTGCCTGAATGATACAAGTATTAGAACTGCTCATCATAGCAAGACGAATATAATCCCAATATCTATCTTTTACAGGTGTGGAAGCATTGTTTAAATATTTCTCAGCAAAAGCTGCTGTTTCTTCATCCATACCGGTAGTCCATTGAACCAAGGTCTCATTGTCATGAGTTCCTGTATATACAACACTGTTTCTATCATAGTTATGAGGAAGATATCCTGATTTTCCACTTGGATCAAAAGCAAATGCTAATACTTTCATCCCCGGGAATCCACTGTCAGCTAATAATTTTTCAACAGTAGGTGTCATAAAACCTAAATCCTCTGCTATAATCTGTTTTTCCCCAATTCTATTTTTCAATGCATGGAAAAGTTCCATTCCTGGACCTTTTTCCCAATGACCGCCTCTTGCTGTAGTATCTTTTGCCGGAATACTGTAATATTCATCAAATCCTCTGAAATGATCGATTCTTACAACATCATACATTTTGAAACAATGTTCCATTCGTCTACACCACCAGTCAAATCCGGTGTTTTTATGATAATTCCAATCATATAATGGATTTCCCCACAACTGACCATCTTCTGAAAAAACATCCGGAGGGCAACCTGCAACTGCACTTGGATTATTATCAGAGTCAAACTGGAATAATCTTGGGTTAGCCCATGCATCCGCAGAATCAAATGCTACATAAATCGGAATATCTCCTACGATTTCAATTCCATTTTCATTCGCATATTTTTTTATTTTTTTCCACTGTCTGTCAAAAAGATACTGAATATATTTGTAGAAATCAATATCCTTTTTGTATGTAGTTTTATAATAATCCATGGAGTAATCCCAGCGTTTACGAATATCTTCTGCCCATTCACTCCAACATGCACCGTCAAAACAAGGTTTGATGGCCATAAACATAGCATAATCTTCCAACCATGCTTCATTTTCTCTTACAAATTTTTTAAATTCTTCATTTTTTTCTAAATCATCATTCTCAAAAGCTTTTTTTAATATGTCCAAGCGATGCTCTAACAAGGCATCATAGTCTACATAATTACTGTCACAGCCCCAATTTATGCTATCGCATTCCTTTTTTGTCAATAAACCTTCTTCTATCAATTCTTCCAAATCAATAAAATATGGATTCCCCGCAAAGGAAGATGGTGACTGGTATGGCGAATCCCCAAAACTAGTTGGTGTCAAAGGTAAAATTTGCCAATAACTCTGCCCCGCTTCTTTTAATTGATCAATCCATTGGTACGCTTCCTTGGAAAAACAACCAATACCATATTTTGATGGTAAGCTGCTGACAGGAAGCAAAATGCCACATGCTCTTTTCATAATAAGAACTCCTTTTTGTTTTCATTCTACGTGCAATTTTATCATACATTTGATTTTGTCACAATCTTTGTTTTTGTCAGAATTTTTTGTCGTTTTTGTACTATTATGGTAATATAAAGCTTGAATTCATTTATCAATATCTGTTAAGGAGCTGGAAAAACATTATGAAACTAACATTTAAAAATACTATTATAGCCTGTTTTATAGGTTATATCGTCCAAGCAATTGTTAATAATTTCATCCCCTTACTTTTTTTAACCTTTCAAAAAATATACAACATTCCATTGGATAAAATCACCTTGCTGGTTACCTTTAACTTTGGAGTACAGTTGTTAACAGACCTTTTAGCAAGTAAATATGTTGATAAAATTGGCTATCGTATTTCTATTGTTTTAGCACATGTTTTTTCTTCCTTGGGACTAATTTTACTTACTCTCCTTCCACAATTTATAAATCCTTTTTTCGGAATACTCATTGCTGTTATGATATATGCCATAGGCGGTGGTCTTTTAGAAGTGTTAGTAAGTCCCATTATGGAAAGCTGTCCTACCGATAATAAGGAAAGTGCTATGAGTCTTCTACATTCCTTTTATTGTTGGGGACATGTTGGCGTGGTTCTTTTATCCACTTTATTCTTTTATTTTGTTGGAATTGAACATTGGAAAATACTGGCTTGCATTTGGTCTCTTCTACCTATCGCAAATGCTATTCTCTTTTTAAAAACACCTATTGCTCCTTTATTAGAAGACGAACAGGAAAAAATTCCTTTCCACAAATTATGTATGACAAAAATCTTTTGGATTCTAATTATAATGATGCTTTGTTCCGGTGCCAGCGAACATTCCATAGCTCAATGGGCTTCTACTTTTGCAGAAGCCGGACTTGGTATTTCCAAAACCGCAGGAGATTTGGCCGGACCTATGACATTTGCAATTTTAATGGGAATATCAAGAGCTCTTTATGGGAAATTTGCAGATAAAATAAATTTAAAAAAATTCATGTTAGCAAGTAGTGTATTATGTATCATTTCTTACTTGCTTACCGCCTTAACCGCTAGTCCTATCCTTAGTTTACTCGGTTGCGCACTTACCGGACTCTCCGTTGGGATTATGTGGCCCGGCACTTTTAGTACTGCTGCCAGCTCACTTCGTGCCGGAGGCACCACACTCTTTGCTCTACTTGCTTTGGCAGGAGATTTAGGATGCTCTATAGGTCCTACTCTAGTTGGATTTGTTTCTAATGCAACTACCGGGCAACTGCAAACCGGTATTTTGGCTGCAGTGATTTTCCCTGTATTGCTTGTAATTTGCATATTAAATACAAAGCATAACATTTAATAAAAAAAGGTGTAAAGTATCACATGAACCGACCTCCCAATTGTTAGATTTTAGGTCTAACTTTTTGGGGACACATCAACACTTAAAATACCTTACACCTTTTTAGCATATTACTATTCTGAAATTACTCTTTTTTTCAATTCAGCAAATCTACTATCTACTTCTTGCTGCATCTTTGCAACAATGGAAGCATACTGTTCTTTTTGTAAATGTTTGGTTCTTCCCATCATGGAAAGCCAATCTATTACCGGAATTTTCTTTCCCATTTTTTCGGGGTCGTAGGAAAGGTGCGTGATCCCGTTTTCTACTTCATATAATGGAAAATAGCAGGAATTTACGGCTGCCTCAATTACTTTTCGCTCTGTGGCAGGCTGGTCATTCCAGTTTAATGGACAGGCAGAAATGGCTTTTATATAAGCAGTTCCACAAGTTTTTGCATAATAAGCTGCTTTGGCCGCTTTTTTCATAAAGTCCGTAGGATTGGATTCTGCTACCGTTGCTACATATGAAATTCCTGTGGCTGCCATAATCTTAGGCATATCTTTATGAAAAAAAGTTTTTCCATATTGTTCTTTCCCTACATGGGAAGTGGAACTTTTAGCCCCCATTGGCGTAGAATAAGACAACTGATATCCGGTATTCATATATCCACCATTGTCATATTCAAAAATCAAAAGTCTATGTCCTCTTAAGGCTGTCCCTAAGGCCGAACCCATACCAATATCCAAGCCTCCGTCTCCACTCACCATTACAAAGATAATATCTCCTTTGGGGATTTCTCCCTTTTCCTGCTTACGATAGCAAATTTCTGCCACACCACTTAAGGTTGCTGCACCATTTTGGAATAAATTATGAATATAAGGAACTCGAAAACTGGTTTTCGGATATGCCGTGGTTACAATCATAGCGCAGCCAGTTTGAAACAAAAATACCACCGGATCCTCTATACCACGAAGCAAAAGATTTAAATTCACAGGAATACCACATCCCGGACAGGCACCATGTCCCGGTGCAATTCTGGCAGGCATTGCGGTAACCGCATTAGGAGTTGCACCTGTCACCTTTAATGTTTCCATGTTCGAATGCAATGTTCCATCCTTGCTTTCAGACTCCTGTTTCTCTATTTCTACCTTAGTAGCACCAATTTGTGTCATATCTCTGGTAACAGGGGCAACCAAAGGAGTATCTTTCTCCTGATTCACATCTCCCGGTGTAACCCCATAATATGCAAAATCCGGCTTTGTCTCATCTTCCAACCACTCCAACATAAGTTCTACATCTTCCGGGAAAAAATCCTTGCCACCAAGTCCATATACCAAACTCTTAATAGCAACACCGCTGCCACATTTTTGCATGGCAGCCCTGACTTCCAAAGAAAGATTTCCACCACCTGCTCCATAACTATCCTGGCGGTCTGCTACTAAGATTTTTTTAGCGGATGCTAAGAAGGTACTGATTTCCTTTGCAGGGAATGGACGTAATACATGCAATGTCGCTGCCCCTACTTTTCGTCCTTCTTTTCTCATCTTTTCAATTACTTCTATAGAAGTATCATAGGAAGAACCTAACAAAAACAAAACACTTTCTGCATCCTGACAGCCAACCCCTTCCACTTTTCCATAACTACGACCGGAAAGTTTTGTGTAATCAGCAAATAATTTAGGCAACAATTCTCTTGTTTCTTCCATGGCCATATGAAGCTGATAACGATTATTAATAATATCCGGCTCATTCATATAAGAACCCACACTAATAGGATGCTCCAAATCTAAAAAGGGATATTCTTCTTTCTTTTCTCCGATAAAATCTCTTACTACTTTCTCATTTTCAAAACGGTAGCAACGCAGTTTCTGATGGCTGGTAAAAAATCCATCATAAGCTACCGCTACCGGAAGTCTTACAGCTTCCGATAACTTCAAGGCAATAATATTAAAATCATACACCTGCTGTGCTGTTGCTGCAAACAAAATAGGCCAACCGGTATTTAAAAGATACATAATATCACTATGGTCGCCTTTGATGGACAATGGACCGGATACCGTTCTACAAGCAACGTTCATTACCATAGGATAACGGGTTCCGGATTGTACCGGAAACTGTTCCAAGGCATATAACAGACCATTGGCACTGGTAGCATTAATGACACGACCTCCGGCCACCGATGCACCATAACAGATACCTGCTGCACTATGCTCTCCTTCTGCAGCTACCATAATCAGGTCAGTTTCTCCATTTGCCCGCATAACATCAAGATTCTCCGCAATCTGAGTAGAAGGCGTAATCGGATAATACCCCATCAAATCATATCCGATTTGTTGAATGGCAATGGCTGCCATTTCATTCCCGGATGCGTATTCCATTACTTGTTTTTCCACTATACTTCTCCTCCTTCCATTCTTTTTTCTGTCAAAAAGGACTCCGATGTAATATAGCCATCAGCTCCTGCTGTTTCATAATAAATTGGCTTTCTCAAAAGCTCCTGATTAGGCATATTATAATTTAAGTTTTCCTGCTCTGCTTCTACACCTCTTACCAGCGCATTGACAGGACAAACATCTACACAACGAAGGCAGCCTTTACAATGATCGTAATCTAATCCCGTATTAATCATCATACTACGTCCTTTATATTCTCCTTTTACAAATTGAAACACCATATCAGGACAAGCAGAAAAACACAATCCACAGTTGATACATTTCTCTTTGATAAAAAGCGGAACATACCCTTGTCTTGAATGAGACAAATTGGTAGAGATGCTATTTCCATAATTAGGATTAATCCCCCCTAAGGGAGCTGTTAAATACCCCCATTTAGGATCTTGACTTTGATTGTTCTTATCACATTCCACTTTCTCTGTTTTTCTATCGATTAATTTTACTTCTTCATATCCTCTTCGCATTCCCTGCAAATTATTTTCCAAGCTTGCAGGATATTTTTTCCCTAGAGTTTCTTTGCATATTTCTTCTCCCGGTAAAATACTGTCGACTCCCATGACTTTTAAAATGGCTCCTAACATCACCACATTAATTCTGGAATGGGTTTCCATAGCAATTTTTTGTGCCTCTACATTATATTTATTTCCATTGGCATCTACTAAAAATTCTTCATGAAAGCTGACCAACAAGTCTGGTTCTGTAATGGGCGCGTGCAAACGAATTTCTTTTTCCTTTTTGCAATATCGAATAAAACCTTTTACCGGTGTTCCTGTTTTTTCAGAACCATAACTGGAAAAACTGCTGCTGTTTACATCCAAATATTTCAATCCCAGTTCTCCCAACATTTTTCCACATAAATTAGCCCCCAGCCCGCCAATACTATCTAAACGTATTTCATAATACTCTTTTCCGCTGTCTAAGATTTCTCTATATCCTGCCTGCACTGATTCTCACTTCCTTTTATATTTCTTATGCTATACATATTTAATTTACTTAGGCAACCACTATACTAAACTGATCTTTTCCCACCATACATAACGGACACAAAAAATCCTCCGGCAAATCTTCAAACCTAGTTCCCGGTTCAATTCCTAATTCCGCATCACCTACCTCCTCGTCATAAATCCATCCACATACATCACATACATATTTCATTTTCTTATGCTCCTTTCAAAATATTATGAAAAACAATATAAAATATCATTTTATAACTGTTCTTTTCCTGTTTCATTAAACCATAATCTGCGTCTTTCTTTACTGACACTTATTTCCTATGACTTAATCTTTCTGCTAACATCGACAATTCCTTTTTATTCGCTTCATCCATTACAGAAGTAATTTTAATAAAAGGCTCCACAAAATGGATATTTTTACTTTTTTCAAATCTATCTCGCATTAATTTTCCTGCCATGGACGCCCAACTTCCATTTTCTATCAACGCCAATGTTCTATTCTGAAATTCTCTTTCTGTAAGTTGGTTAATGAATTCTCTCATGGGCGGAAATAAACCACCATTGTATGTGGTAGTAGCCAATACCAGCCTGTCAAATCTAAAAGCCTGAGCTACAACCACAGACATATCACATCTGGCTAAATCATAAAGTAATACTTTGGGACACCCATTTCGTCGTAATAGCTCTTCTAAAAATAAGACTGCTTTTTTCGTATTGCCATACACTGACGAATAAGCGATTACAATACCTTCCTCTTCCGGTTCATAGGATGCCCATTTTTGATATAACTGAATATAAGCATCCACTTTTTCTTTTAATACCGGTCCATGCAGAGAACAAATAGCTTGAATTTCTTTTCCTTGTAATTTTTGAAGTAGTCGATTCACCTGCACTCCATACTTCCCTACAATTCCAAAATAATATCGCCTTGCCTCTTTTTCCCATTCCTCTTCCACATCCAGTGCACCGAATCTTCCAAATCCATCGGCGGAAAAAAGCACCTTGTCTATCTCATCATAAGTCACCATTACCTCCGGCCAATGTACCATAGGTGCAGAAATAAATTGCAGTTTATGTTTTCCCAAAGATAAGATATCCCCATCCGTAACCACTTTTCTTACTGCCTTCAAACCTGTATGAAAATAATGCTCCATCATATCAAATGCTTTCGCGGTTGCTACAAGCACAGTTTCCGGATAGTGTTCTAACAAATGCACAATATTAGCCGAATGATCCGGCTCCATATGCTGCACGATCAAAAAATCCGGTTTTCGTCCTTCCAGCTCCCTCTCTAATTTGCGCAACCATTCCTTGGTAAATTCTTCATCCACAGTATCTAAAACTGCTATTTTTTCATCCATAATTACGTAAGAATTATAAGCCATGCCATTTGGTACCCTATAGATTCCCTCAAATAAATCAATGGAATGGTCATTCACGCCAATGTATCGGATATCTGCTGTTATCTTCATTTCTTTCCCTTTCTCTTTTCCTTATTTTTTTATAGTATCTTCTGTTCATTTCCTAATTATGTAAGTTTTCTTAGAAAATCCGCATTTCAATTTTTTTAGAATCAATTCCTTTGACTCAAAAACACAAAAAAATGCCGTAACAAGTTTTTCTCTTGTACGACATTTTTTAATTTATATTTTATATACATTTTACAGACGATTCTTCTTTATTTTTCAAAATATAATTCACTTATATTTTCAGATTTTTAATATCTTACATCATAAGAAATGTTTCTTTGAATGTTTCCTCTTGCCCATTATTTAAAGTAATCTCCATTCCAAATCTTTTCCCCATTTGGAATACAAGGATTGAAATAGTTCCGGTTATAAGAATAAATAAAACAATTTTAACCCATAATTTTAGTCTCATTTTTTTCTTCATTCAGATTATCCTTCCATTGAACACCTGTATGCATAAATGTTAACTATATTTTATAACCTTTTTTATAAAATATACATCATAAGCTATCCTCTTTTTACCCGAAAACACGTCAATATCCGACAATCTATTAATTCACGTATGAACTCCTTTGTTCTCTATAGTTTCATTAACGAATAAAATTGGTACGCTGTGGAGCTTCTTTTTCCGGCAAGCCAAACTGCTCTTTTCCAAGAGCAATGCTCTTCATAAGAAATGTCATGTTTTTAGCCAAAGTACGCATGGTCTGCAACCCTTCTGCATCTTCATTAGCCTGTCCAGGTGCTGCACCATGTACACTATTCCAATACTGACTGGATGCTACTGGCATTCCTGTAATAGTAAAATATTTGTTCAGCTGATCAAAAGTAGCAGAACACCCTCCACGTCTGGCTACTGCTACACTAGCTCCAACCTTCATACGCTTATCAAAATGAGAACTATAGAACAATCTGTCTAAGAAAGAAATTAAAGTCCCATTTGCAGATGCGTAATAAACTGGGCTGGCCACTACCATACCATCACATTCTTCGAATTTTTTTGCACACTCATTTACCATATCGTCTACAATACACTGTCCTGTTTTATAGCAGGCAGTACAAGCTACACAGCCACGAATTTCTTTATTTCCTACATGAACAATTTCTGTTTCAATTCCTTCTTTTGAAAAAATAGCAACCATTTCTTCTAAGGCTCTTGCTGTATTTCCGTTTGCTTTTGGACTTCCGTTAATTAACAACACCTTCATCTTTTTGTTCTCCTCTATCTACTTTTCCTAAGTACTCTTTCTTTGTGATATTTCATATCATATCACATTTTGCTATTTATTTCTTTAAAAAATCAAATACCTTTTGGTTAAAATCTTTTGCTTCCTCGTAAACTGCATGTCCTAATTTTTCATACAAGTACATTTCACATTTTAATTTATCTGCGATTTCCACGGATGCTTCTCCACTAACCACCTTATCTCGCTTTCCACCAATGACCAATACAGGGCAGGTTATCTTATCTAATTCTTCATACGCTTCACAGGTCAGGCAGGATTTTGCCAACAGAATAAAACGATTTACATCTTTTGGCTTCTGTATGATGGTTAACAATGGTAAAAACAGCTTGTATCTCTTCATATATTCATCCGAATACATTTTCATTGCCATGTCAGTCACCAGAGCTTTCATATTTCCATTCTGTGTCATCTCTATCCAGTTACTAATTACGCCTTTTACGGTATCATTGTTCTTTGATATAGTAACGACAAGCACTATCTTATGAACCAAATCCGGTCTGTCTATGGCAAGATATTGGGCGATCATACCACCTTGAGATACCCCTATGATATCCGCACTTTTTATATTTAACTTATCCATTGCCGCTGCGATATCTTTTGCAAAGTCTCTTACGGTAATTCCTTCCCATATATCAGGTCTTCTATCAAAAAGATACACTTTATACTCTTGGGCAAAAATACGATACATAAAAGCCAGTCCTATACCTGCACCCCTGATCCCACGGGTATTAAGACCTTGAATCATTACCAGATTTTTATTACCGGTACCAAAGGTAATATAATCTATTGTTGTATCTAAAATTTGCAGTTTATCTTCTTTTACACTCCAAAACATAGCTTTTCCTCTAACACTTTTTTCTCTCCCCAAATATACTTAAATCACCTACCTTAATTCATCAATTCCTTTCAAAATCTTATGAGAAAACAATCCATCTCTGTTACAATAGAACAGAATCTTTTTTACACCATTTATCTTTACTCTTACTTCTGCATTTCCCTCAGGATACAGCTTAATCATCTGTATTTTATCAGACGACAATGCCGCGATAAAAGAAATGTAATGCTGCTTTGTCATCTCATGGGCGATACGAATATAATATTCATCTTCTACACGTTCTATAAATATCATGTGCTTCTCATCTGTCTCTTCTGCCTCACAAGGCGTTAATAATACACCATGGCATTGTATCCATTATTTTACCACCTATGGAAAGTAGAGTTATCCTTTTTTTGCCTCCTCACGGAGTGTTTACAGTTCACTACCACTATTTTGTTCAATTCGCATTAAAACACTTACGATAGGTACTATCAGAATTCCACAAAAGAAGTTACTTACACCATGAATCATGTCAAATGGTAAACCGGAAATAATCCAGGCTATCATACCATCAAAGCTTAGGCCAAACAAAATGGCCTGCGCCGGCGCATAAAAGACTCCATATAAAAAACCATGGCAGGCGTTTACTATCATATACACGATGGGACGTACTTTTTTCGGCATTTTCTTTGGAAGTAACATGGTAACTCCCCATAGAATGGCCCATAAATACAAATATGGAATCCACCATGAGGCAAACCCATTAAAAATCCCAGTTATAAAAATAAAAGTATAAATAGGATATAATGCCTTTTTTCCATATACCACCGTAAAAGCTATGGTAAATACTCCTAACAAATGAATATTTGGTGCCACTTCCATTACCATTTTGGATGCATACATCAGTGCCCCAAGCATCCCAAATACGTTCATTTCTCTTATTGTAATTTTCATTATTTTTCCACTTTTAATGCGTAACTTTTACCTTCTTCAATTGCTGTAGCATCAACGCCTGACATCGCATACTCACCATCTACATAAAAAGCCCAATAGGTCTGATCTACATCATAATCTGCTGTGATTCCATTGACTGTTTTTACATATAAACCAAATTCTCCCTCATCACCAGCAATTAATTCTAAATCCAGTAATGCTTCTCCTACAGTTTCTTTATCTGTGTGAATTTCATAATTAGTTTCATTTCCATCTTTATCTACAACCGTAAATAAAAACTTAGTTTCGCCTTCACCTAATACTTCATTTTCTACAGTTTCCTCTACTGCAGCAGTGCTTTCTTCTACACCACTATCTTTTTGGGTATTGCATCCAACTGTTGTAAATGCCATAGCCACAATAAGCATCATACAAAGGATTAATGATTGAATTTTCTTGTTTTTCATAAATCTCATTTTTCTTTTCCTCCTAATATAAAATTTCCCCTTCTTACCGGCACTCGCGGCTATATCAAAGGATTATAACATTTGGATATTTCGACTTAGCGATACAAATTCCGTCTTCTCAGAACATTCTCCAATGACATTTCCCTAACTGTGGCATTAGGTAAGGATATCTGCAATTTACTCGCATCACGGCGACGGGCTCGTATGGGATTTTCACCCATTTCCCCAAACATTACTTTCTATCATAAATTAAATGATATACGTAGAAATTAACCCAACAAAGCCATAATTATCTCATAATTCTTGGGCTCATGTGGGAATGTACATTCTGTACACTCTTTTATCTTTTTTCCTTTTACTTCTATGTAGGTATATTTACCCGGACATTTTTCCCTGTTATAAAGTGGGCAATAGCAGAACATACAATTCATATTCTGTGTTCCTTGGTGACACGGATAATATTGACACTCTTTATTTTCAAAATATTTATAAGAATTTTCCATGTTTTCTCCTATGGTAAGCACACATCTTAATTTTGAACCAGCTATATTCTACAATAAAAAAAGAGCTATCAAAGCGATAACTCTCTACACACAAATAAATTCTTCTAAAGAAGATTTTTATGTACAACCAATTACTCGTGGCATCAAGCTTTTCGCTTATGTACTTCAAATCAGGCAGGTCTCCCGGCTTATAGTTCATCGCATCCACCATCTTCCCAGTTTCCCAGTGATATTTTAGCTTCGCTCCCTAATTACGGTGACGAGTTCGTACAGGATTTGCACCTGTTTCCCTTTTCATCAGAACCAACTCATATAAGTTTTCTGACACCTAATTCTATATTTAGTTCTGTAACATTCTATCATTCTATTTTCATAAATGCAAATGTTTATATTCGTTATAATTGCCTTATTTTTAAAATAGGCAATCTGTTTATCAAACATTAATTCTTGCTATTTAATTGATTAGAAAAACACTGTGCTGCAATCGCATATTCTGTATCATCCTCAATGTACATAACAACAGGATTACCTTCTTCGTCTTTATCTACCTCATATAGCATATAGCTAGCGGAAAAATCCAATTCCTTTTCTCCTTTTAATGGAAGTAGTGCAAAATATTCCTTATTGTTAACCTCAAAATAAGAAAATACTCCACAATCCATACTTGTTCCGTCTGCAAATGGAAGTGTTACTACAATATCCTCTAAGTTTTTATCCATAAAATTCATAATCGGTTCTCCTCTTTCTTCTAATATTACTTAATTAACATATTACTTTTATTTTTTACATAGCTTCTTCCAACATATTTTTAATCTCTTCTATATCGTCTGGCAACTGACGTACATCTTGCCAACTAAGATTTGTGGTTACTTTTTCATAACCTGTAAAATAATGATCTACAATACCTTCGTACTCCTCTTCCGTAATCACATTTCCCTCATAATCCATGCAGATTACGTTTGGAATCTCTCCATCATAAATGGTTGATTTCGTTACAAGATATTTCGTAATAATCTCTCCGTCTTGAAGTATAAGTTCACGGACATTTTCATAATATTCAGCCATACCATTTCTCAATACATCTGGCAGCACATAATGAAACTCGCCATTTTTATCAACATAAGTATCTACCTGTTCTACGATAATATCCGGTTGCGAGTCTCCTTCCATAAAGTCGGTGGTACATTCCACCAGTCCATCTAATGATTCGTTAATTTCAAAGAAACGACTATAGGTATAGAGACCCGTTCCTCCCATATTAGCTACAATAATTTCATATCTTCCGTTATGATCCAAGTCTGTAACAGCATATCGATAAACTTCATCTGCGTATTCCAAATCCGCCATCCACATATCTTTGTTTTCACCCATTATGGTCAATTGCTTCTCTACAGTCTCTATACTTGTATCGTCAGGGACCTCTAGAACTGTTTCTTGTTCCTCTTCCACTTTAGCATCTAATGTTCCCGTACTATCTGTATTAGCAATGATTTCATCCTCGATTTGGGTTCCCTTTTTACACCCACACATCATTATGGAAAATCCAATCAATAAAACAGCTACTAATTTAATATATCTTTTCATCTAATTTTCACTTCCTATAACCACTCCAAAATCCTTATTACATTAAAATATCTGTACCTATTCTAACACACTAACTACTAATTTTATATCCAGTTCACGAAAACTTAAGAAATGAAATATTTCAATGGGCTAAAAAATTCTTGTATACTTCTCTTCCAGTTTATTCACGAAATCATATCTCTTTTCCAAATATGATGATATTTTTCCAATCATCCATCCATTCACCAAAGCACAGATTACAGTTCCAATCCCTACGCCACGAAATACTCCAAATCCAAAAAAGCAAAAAGATAAAACTAGGGCAAGTGATGCACTGATGCAATCATACACCGTTTTCACCTTATTGATATTAATAGAAAATTTTGCAGAAATCTCTTTTACGATTAGCTCATAAGCTTCTGGCGAAATATATGTATGGAAAAATAGTGATACTGCAATAGAACATAATATAGAACCAACAACAAACCATAAGATTCGAATCCCTAGTCCATCGTTATTACAAAAAGAAACTATATAGATTGCTCGATCTAATATTGTGCCATATAACAGTGCCGTAATAAATGAAAATAAATAGGAAATCTTGAATTTTCTTACCGTAAGTACTGTTAATATCACAATCATTCCCTGCATACAGTATTCGGCAACACCAAAGGTAAACCAAGGAACCATTTCAGAAACCTTTAAATGTAATATGTAAGCGGGTGCTACAATCATAGACATTCCAAAATTAGCTAGTTCTGTAAAGGCAGCTCCAAATGCCATAATAATTAACCCTAACACATAGGCAACTTCTCTATAAAAAATCCTTTTTTTCATAATCCCCTCCTTATAAACACAAAAAACTTCTGGCATTTGATATAGAAACGCCAAAAGTTCTTAGTAATTATATGCTATTAATCTCTGAATAACAAGTCTTGTCCCACAAAAAATGCTTCGTAAATCTCTTTACGAAGCATTTTACACTTATTATTAAATATTGGGCCTTATACAATTCCCTGAGCTGTCATAGCTTCAGCACAGGTATTCAGTATTCATGAGCTTTTCAAGGCTTTTTGTATATTACGCGTATACTACTATCCCAAACAAACTCCTACTTACACCAACTATCTTCAATTTTCTTCTTGAAAGTTTATTCTCTGCATATTATAATAGACATAGAAAAAGAGAAGCAACCGCCCACAAAGTGGTTAGCCTCAAAATAAAGTCACTAAAAAAGTCACTTGTCCGGCCAAGACAGAAGTGGCTTTTTTATTTTCGCTTGTTGTTCCTATCTATGTAGGCAAGCAGTGCGATTAGAAATGAGCCGCCTAAAAATAATAGGCTTAAAACTTCATACATATCCATCAGCACCACCTCCCCTCTATCTCTAGTCTGGGAGGCTACCACTCTGTACACGATTACTTCTCATGTCGGTAGTGTATCACAATTTACATAAACCGACAATCTCCATATCAAAATTCTTGTTTGAAATAATTCGTAATTTCAAAGATACCCTGTGCTATGTTTTTACCCCTTTTCATAAAAATACATTTTCAATGAATATCCCTTGTGTATTATGCAAAATCGGTTGTATATTACGCGTATATTATATGTATATTGCTTGTAACTTATCTCTTTTTCACCCCGTTTTTTACTGAATAATCCGTTTATTTTCTGTATTTTTATACTCCCACCAAAACATAAAAAACCCTACACTTTTTTGCGGTTTCCTGCAATGTGTAGGGTTCTCTCTTTTTGAATAATTATGCGTTATACAATGCCTTGGGCCTGCATAGCTTCTGCTACTTTAAGGAAACCTGCAATGTTAGCACCTGCTACATAGTTGCCTGCCATACCGTAATCTTTAGCTGCTTTGTCTAAGTTATGGAAAATGTTAACCATAATCTGCTGTAATTTTCCATCTACTTCTTCAAATGTCCAATGAAGTCTTTCAGAGTTCTGGCTCATTTCTAATGCGCTAGTTGCAACACCACCTGCATTTGCAGCTTTACCTGGAACAAACCATACACCATTGTTCTGTAAATATTCTGTAGCTTCTAATGTTGTAGGCATGTTAGCACCTTCACAAACTGCGATACATCCGTTAGCAACTAATGCTTTTGCATCTTCAAGATGTAATTCATTCTGTGTAGCACATGGAAGAGCAATATCAACTTTTACACTCCATACACCTTTACCTTCGTGATATTCAGCGTTTGGTCTAGCTGCTGCATATTCAGTAAGTCTAGCACGTTTTACTTCTTTTACTTCTTTTAATAATTCAACATCAATTCCGTCCGGATCATAAATCCAACCAGTAGAATCAGAACATGTTACAGGTTTTCCACCTAACTGCTGTGCTTTCTGAATAGCATAAATTGCTACGTTACCTGCACCGGAAACTGCAATTGTTTTTCCTTCGATTGAAGAACCATTAGATTTTAACATTTCAGCTGTTAAATATAATAAACCGTATCCAGTAGCTTCTTTTCTAGCTAAAGATCCACCATAAGATAATCCTTTTCCTGTAAGAACGCCTTCATAACGGTTTGTTAATCTCTTATACTGACCATACATATAACCGATTTCTCTTGCACC
>JAFYWF010000009.1 GCA_017558145.1 Lachnospiraceae bacterium | reverse complement strand
GAAAGAAAGAGACTCAGAGACAGGCTTTTCCTACTTCGGAGCTAGGTATTACGACTCGGATTTAATGACGGGTTGGCTTAGTGTAGATCCTATGGCGGATAAGTATCCGGGGCTGTCTCCTTATGCTTATTGTGGATGGAATCCGGTGAAGCTGGTGGATCTGGATGGGGAGGAAATTTGGATAGTTACAGGAACTGATAATAATGGAGATTGGATTACAGAAAAAGTTTCAAGTATAAATGATCATCCTAGAAATGAACAGATGAATGTTCTTAGAAAGATATATGAGAATAATAAAGGGAAGGAAGTTATTGATGAAATAATGAAAAGTGAAAAAATATTTACAATCGGAGAAAAAATAGATTACGTAACAGAACATTCAGTAAGTGAGGATTTATACGTGAGTTGGGGAGTAGCTGCGGAAAATCATGGTGGAGATGAGAGAAATGTTTTAGCAGAAGAAATATTTCACTGCTATCAAATTACTAAAGGTGCATGGAAATTCATAGGGATGTCTAAAGATGAAGAGCTTGATTGCGAAATAACTGCAAAAGAATTTGCTGCAAGAACATTTGATTATAATAAATATTTCTATACTCAAGGTTTCTATGTTCCTACAGAAATGCATATTATGAATAAATGGGATTATAGTACTAAAAAATCATATTTGCAAAAAGGAGTAAAAACAGAATTACCTTGTTATAAAAACGATCCAACATTTGACAATCAAAGTATACAAATTGGAATATATAGACATGAAGGAGCTTACTAATTTATTGAAAACATTCGTTATACTTAGTTTTATGTTTAGTACAACGATTCAAAGTCAAGAAATGAGAATTTATTCAAATGGCAAATGTCAAATGGAGATTTCTACAGGTGAATATTATATACCTGATAACATTAATTGTCCATGCATACGATATATAGATTTTACAGATTATGTGTTAAAGGCAGAGGTTGTAGAATTGTTTGATTCTATAGTTGACACTATTTATTATCCATCGCGAAGGACAAACATACCGGTTAAATTGGCAAAAATACAAATCTCTAAAATCATTTATAATTTTAATCCGAAGATTAAATTGTCGGATTATGAAAATCCTATTGATTATCATAAACTATATAATCCAACAGATTCTGCTATAATATCAGTTAAATATCTTTTATACCCTTATGATGTACAGTTGGCTACGGAAGAATATTTAATATGGGTAGAAGCCGAATATTGCAATTGTTATGTGTTAAGAGAAGTTGTTGATGAAAATATAATATTCATCAACAGAAATTCACATTATGTGGGATATTATAGAGAATTGGAATACATGAAAGATTTTAAACATCAATATATAAAAAAATGTAATATTGATTCTATTATAAATCAGTAACTTTGCACCTCGAAAATAACCGAAGAATATGTATCAAAACTATATAAAATATAACACCGAAACATCGCCAAAATACCACCAATCCTCTACCGGGAAAGAAAGAGACTCAGAAACAGGCTTTTCCTACTTCGGAGCGAGGTATTACGACTCGGATTTGATGACGGGATGGCTTAGTGTGGATCCTATGGCGGATAAATATCCTGGGGTGTCTCCTTATGCTTATTGTGCTTGGAACCCGGTTAAGTTGGTGGACCCGGATGGGGAGGATATATGGGAATTTAATTCTACTGGGAATTTAAATATAATTCCAAATAACAATCATGATCAAGTGCGTATAAAAGATGATAACGGTAATATTGTTGGAGAAACTGGTATTTTTGAATATGGAACTATTTCTGAAATAAAATTATCAAATCAAAACACAACAGCAATTGAAGTTTGTGGAAGTAAAAATGCAGAAGAAATTTTTGAATTTCTTGCATCTTATTACACAAAAGATAATGGAGTACCTATGGAATGGGGACACGCAACTTTAAACTCTACAGATGACATTAGTATAATAGGAACCAATCATAAACCGAAAAGTATTTCTCTCCTTAGAGAATTAACCGATGAAGGATATTCAGTTACTAGTTATGTACATAATCATCCATATGGGGATCCTACCCCATCTGGTTCAGTTGGTGCAAATGGTAAGGATTTAGGAAATGCACCAAACCACGAAAAAAAACATCAAGGAATCAAGCTATATACTTATACTCCTAAAATAGGGTATACACGATATAGTAGTATTGGTATTTTAGATTTACGTATACTAACACAGCCTCATTCAACATTAGGCTGGAATAAGAAACAATAAAAATCATAAGAAATAAAAATGAAAAAGGTAGTATTTTTAATAGTTATAATGATTGTTAGTAGTAAATTGTATTCGCAACAGTCTGATAGCATTACTTATTGTGAAGTTCCGATTTATACTATTATAGAAAAATCTTTTTTTAATGTGATAGATACAATGCTATTTCTTGAAAAAAGTAGAGGAATAAAGGTTTCATCTGACAGCTGTTACATTCGTGTTAATATTCATTCAGAAGAAGGAAATGTTTTTCAATTTGATAGATTTACAGGTAATACAATAGATATTGCAATATCTAATAAAGATAATGCAATATTCGTATGCTACAAAAAATATTTGATTTGGATTGCAGTAGGTAATAATAGAATCACAATAAATGAATTGCTTAAAAAAACAGATACAAAAATTAAGTTTAAATGCATATCAGAACGCTCTAATGATACTTTCCTTATTGAGGATGACACGGAACTTTCTCGCCCTCATATAACAATATTTGCTTGCTATATAAACAAAGAATTTCATATCGAAATGAAAATGGATGAAAATGGAAATCTTTACTAATTACAAAATATGCTAGAGAATATGCTACAAACATACCTAAAATATAATGCCAAAACAGCTTCCAAAAGTACTTCATATTTTACCGGGAAAGAAAGAGACTCAGAGACAGGCT
>JAFYWF010000113.1 GCA_017558145.1 Lachnospiraceae bacterium | reverse complement strand
TTTTATGCGGGTGTAGTTCAATGGTAGAACACTAGCCTTCCAAGCTAGATACGTGGGTTCGATTCCCATCACCCGCTTTTAAATTGCCAAAAGGTAGTTTAAAACCAAGTATATGTGTTCGTAGCTCAGCTGGATAGAGCAACGGCCTTCTAAGCCGTGGGTCGGGGGTTCGAATCCCTTCGAGCACATTTGAGATATGAGTTTACTCATCATCTCAGCATGGTGGGTATAGCGCAGTTGGTTAGCGCGCCAGATTGTGGCTCTGGAGGCCCTGGGTTCGAATCCCAGTATCCACCTTTGGCATGCGTCTATGTCAACATAGGGCTATCGCCAAGCGGTAAGGCACAGCACTTTGACTGCTGCACTCGCTGGTTCGAATCCAGCTAGCCCTGTTAGGGTGTTTTACCACTCAACAAAATAAATGGGATATTAGCTCAGTCGGTAGAGCACTTGACTTTTAATCAAGTTGTCCGGGGTTCGAATCCCCGATGTCTCATTGAGTAAAGAAAAGGAAGTGCTGAGAAATCAACACTTTCTTTTTTTTCTAAAAATCTTTGATTGACTTGTGATTGACCTATGAAATAAAAATTTTGAAAACATTTGGTTTTTCGAATTTTTTTATTATTAAATGAAAGGAAAATAAAAAATATGCAGAATATGATATTAGAAATTCCACGATTAGGTGATTGGTTTCAATTTTCAGAAGAAAATATAAGTTTTGTGCTAATGTGTGTAGTAGCGATTGTTGGAATTTGGCTGTGCTTTGGAGGATATCGTTTTTTTAAGTTCATGGCATTTATATTAGTAGGATGCCTGTGTGGGGAAATAGGATATACATGGGGAACAAAGATGGTAGCGGTTCCTTATTTTCAGATGTATATTTTTGTGGCCTGCATTTTAGGTGGAATAGGCTTGTTATATTTAATTTCATTAATATGGGAAGCTTTTCTTCAAAAGGGCAACAAGAAAATAGTGATTAAAAAAATAATGGTTGTATTTTCACCTATTTTAGGGGCACTTACTTTAGGGAATTTGGTTTATACAAGAATATATCATGATTTAGTAGTATCTATTGTGGTGATAGCAGTGTTTATGATAGGTGGCATATTCTGGGGAAGAAAGAATTACGAAAATCGAAGAAAATTTTATTCCTATGATGACTTAATAAATATGAAATAATTTTCTTAAGGAGTAAGAGTGTGAAAAACGAAATGACAAAAGAAATAAAATTATATAATTTGTTAACCATACAAAAAGAAAAAATATGGTTTGTGATAAATACTTTTTTTACAGTAATGTATTTGTGTTGGAGAATTTTCTTTACCATACCGGTAGAGTATGGTGTAATATCCACCGTTGCAGGTTTGGCTTTGTTGATTGTAGAAGTTCTTGGCATGGTAGAAGCAATGGTACATTATGCAAATATGTCAGTGGTACGAAAATATGAGCTTCCACAGGTGTCAGAGGATTTATATCCGGATGTAGATATTTTTATTTCCACCTATAGTGAAGAAGTAAGTTTATTATACAAAACAATCAATGGCTGTAAACGTATGCACTATCCGGATAAAAGTAAGGTGCATATTTATTTGTGTGATGATAACAGAAGACCTAAGATGCGCAGATTGGCTGAAAGGATGGGAATCAACTATCTGGACAGACCGGATAACAAAGGTGCGAAAGCAGGAAATTTGAATAATGCGTTAGCGCATTCATCTTCCCCTTTGGTTGTGACTTTTGATGCGGATATGATTCCACAAAGTGAGTTTCTTTTAAAAACAATCCCTTATTTTATTGATGCACAGTTGAAAAATCAGAACAAAAAAGAAGAGGATAAAATTAAACTGGGTTTTGTACAAACACCTCAGGCCTTTTATAATCCGGATTTATTTCAGTTTAATCTTTTTTCAGAAAGAAGAATTCCTAATGAGCAGGATTATTTTTACAAAGACATTCAAAGAGCGAGAACAAAAACAAATAGCGTAATTTATGGTGGAACCAATACTGTTTTGGCAAGAGAAGCTTTGGAAAAAATAGGAGGGTTCTATACAGAAGCAATTACAGAAGACTTTGCAACAGGTATTTTAATTCAAAAAGCAGGTTATGTAACTTTGGGCGTGGATGATGCTTTGGCCTCAGGAATGTCAGTTACGGATTTACCGGGACTGATTCAGCAGCGTATCCGTTGGGGACGAGGTGTAATTGCAACTTTAAGAAAAATAAAAATTTTTATCAGCAGAGATTTATCTTATGAGCAGAAAATAAATTATTGGGCATCGATGTGGTACTGGTATGCACCGTTTAAAAGATTGATTTATATTATGTCACCTTTGCTATATGGGGTATTTGGGATTACAGTGGTGAAATGTGACTTACCCCAGGTGCTGTTATTCTGGCTTCCTATGTATGTAACCAGTAGTATTAGTTTAAATATGTTAAGTGGAAATATTCGTAATTCCAAATGGACGGGTATTTATGAAACTATTTTGTTCCCTTTTATGTTGGTTCCTATTTTGCTTGAAACCTTTGGTATATCTTTGAAGAAATTTAAAGTTACGGATAAAAATACAAGACAAGGCTACAAGGAACAAAATTTAAGGTATAAGCTTCCTTTTATTGGTTTGATTATTTTATCTGTTGTGGGACTGGTTCGATGCGTTTTATTTATGCTCAAGTATCATTCCTTAGGACCTATTGTAGTTATCTTTTGGATTACATATAATTTGTACTTGTTGATTATGTCTCTGTTTTTTGCGGACGGACGTGTGGAACGTAGAAAAAGTGAACGTGTTACGTTATCGGTTCCATGTACAATAAAATATAAAGATTATGTGATACCGGGGATTACCAGAAATATTTCAGAAGGTGGCGTGGCGATTCTTTTGGAAAAACCTTATTATTTTCCGGAAGGAAGCACCATGGAAGTAGAGCTAAATGATGGAAAATATAAGGCTGAATTATTGACAGAAGTTGTATATTCTATGCAAATTGGTGATAAGTGGAATTATTCCATGTTTATCCATGAGTATAAAGATACCTATAACGAATACCTTCAGATACTATATGACAGAGATCCGATTTTACCGGAAGAAATTAAAAAAGACAGTGGTACATTAGAAGATTTAAAACGAAACACTGTATTACGAGCAGCTGACTATATTGATGAAAATAGAGAGTATCCACAAGTCTTAATTGAAGATAAGGTGGAATATGTGGTAGCTGAAGAAGAGTTAAAAAGTATAGAAGGTAAAAAAATAAAGAAAGTGTACGTAGCAGACTATAATTTCTGCCATTTCAGTGTTAGAAGCAATCATTTACCTAAGAGCTTTTGGATGGTACCTGTTGAGAATTGTTACTTAAAGTGTGAGTATGAAAAAACACTGCCTTCCGGAATGTTACTTTATCAGGTGGTTAACATAGATGAAATTAGTGATGATCTGGAAAAAATGAGTCTGCTTCAAGAATGGATGATAAAGTGCCATCGTAAAGCAGAGCAGAATAAAGTTGGCTGGGGAGAAGAACAACAAAATTAATAATATATGACTAGGTGATTTTATGAATATGGTTTTATTAACAGCGGTAGGTGTTGGTGGTGCCACCATGGTGGGTGCTTTAATAGGATTCCTTTTTCAGGGTTTGTCTCATAAATTTTCAGATATCATCCTTTCTTTTGCGGCAGGAGTAATGCTGGCAGCGGCAGTATTAGGGTTGGTATTACCATCTTTGGAATATGGAAATATCGGAATTACAGTTCTTGGAATTTTTGTAGGTGCTGTTTTTTTGAATTTAGTGGATAAATTGGTTCCCCATCTTCACAGTATGGCAGGAGGGGATAAAGAGAGTCATAATAATGCAACCTTAAATAAGGTACTATTGTTTGTGATTGCAATCGCTATACATAATCTTCCGGAAGGTATTGCAGCAGGAGTTGGTTTTGGAACAGGAGATGTCTCTCATGCTATGATGATTGCGGCTGGAATTGCGTTACAGAATATTCCGGAAGGAATCGTAATTATAGCGCCTATGCTGTCGGCCGGAGTGAGCAAAAGTAAGACGTTTGCTATAGCTATGCTTACTGGTGTGGTAGAAGTAGTAGGAACAATGATTGGGTATTCAACAGTAGGAATTGCATCGGCAGTGTTGCCTTTTGCGTTAAGTTTTGCAGGAGGAACAATGCTGTATATCATCAGTGATGAGATGATTCCTGAAACTCACGCTCACGGAGAGGAAAGAGGAGCAACATATGCATTATTGGCAGGCTTTTGTCTGATGCTTTTTATGGATACGATGTTGGGGTAAAAGAAATGCTTCATGGCAATCAGCCATGAAGCATTTTGTTCTATCGGTTGCTTGGAAAATAATGTTGTATTCTGAGTAAAAATTTGATAAATTTATAGAAGATAGTGTAACTTATTACAGTAGCTCAAGGCAGTGTACTAAGATTATAAAATGCAGAAGGGGGAACCGGCAATGAAATATTGTTTTGGTGTTGACATCGGTGGTACGACCGTAAAAATGGGGATTTTTGAAGAAGAAGGCAAGAATATTGATAAGTGGGAAATTATCACTTATACAGAAAATGAAGGTGTAAGAATTCTACCGGATATTGCAGAATCTATCAAAGAAAAAATGGAAGAACATAACCTTACAAAAGAAGATATTATTGGTGTTGGTGTAGGTGTTCCTTGTCCTGTTACAGCAGAAGGTGTGGTAAACGGAACAGCAAACCTTGGTTGGAAATATAAAGAAGTAAAGAAAGAATTAGAAGAGTTAACAGGACTCAATGCAGTAATAGGTAATGATGCTAATGTGGCTGCACTTGGAGAAATGTGGCAAGGTGGCGGTAAAGGTCGCAAAAACATGGTTATGATTACTCTTGGAACAGGTGTAGGAAGCGGATTTATTGTAAATGGTAAATTGATTATTGGAGAACATGGAGCTGGTGGAGAAGGTGGACATGTAACTGTAGATTATGAAGAAACTGACTGTTGTGGTTGTGGAAATAAAGGATGCTTGGAGCAATATGCTTCAGCAACAGGTATTGTAAGACTTGCTAAAAAGGCATTAGTGAATAGTACAAAAGCAACTACTTTAAATGCCGATACCGTAACTGCAAAAGATGTTTGGGATGCTGTAAAAGCAGGTGATGAAGTAGCGGTAGAAGTAGCGGAATTATTTGGAAGCTATTTAGGAAAAGGTTTGGCAATTATGGCAGCTGTTTCGGATCCGGCAATCTTTGTAATCGGCGGTGGCGTATCAAAAGCCGGAGATATTTTATTATCTTATGTAGAAAAGAACTATAGAGAAAGAGCTTTCTTTGCAAACAAAAACGTAGAATTTGCATTGGCTTCCTTAGGAAATGATGCAGGTATGATTGGTGCAGCAAAATTAGCTTTAGATAATCAATAAGCTTATTATGAGATATCAGGGTATGTTAGTACCCTGATATCATATTATAGATAAAAAAGGAGAAAGAAACATGAAAAAACCTGTATTAGTTATTATGGCAGCAGGAATGGGAAGTAGATATGGTGGTTTAAAGCAGATTGATAAAATTGACGTAGCAGGCCACATTATTATGGACTTTTCTATTTTTGATGCTAAAAGAGCAGGATTTGAGAAAGTAGTCTTTATTATTAAAAGAGAAAATTTAGAATTGTTCAAAGAGGTAATTGGAGATGCAGTTGCGGCACAAATGGAAGTAGCTTTTGCATTCCAGGATATCAACAACATTCCGGAAGGATTTGATGTTCCGGCAGAAAGAGTGAAACCTTGGGGCACTGCTCATGCAGTACTAAGCTGTATTGATGAAGTAGATGGACCATTTGCTGTGATTAATGCGGATGATTATTACGGTGTAGAAGCATTTAAAGTAATCTATGATTTCTTAAGCACCCATGAAGATGATGACAAATATCGTTATGCTATGGTGGGATATGAAGTTGGAAAAACAGTAACTGATAATGGTTATGTTTCCCGTGGGGTTTGTGAAGTAAACGCAGATCAAGAACTCATATCCGTAACAGAAAGAACTAGAATTGAGAAAAAAGAAGATGGCATTGCTTTCACAGAAGATGACGGAGCAACTTGGGAATATTTAGATAGCAAAACTCCTGTTTCTATGAATATGTGGGGATTTACAAATAGCATTTTGAAGGAAATCAAAGAGAGATTCCCAGCATTTTTAGAAGAAGGATTGAAGACAAATCCATTAAAATGTGAATGTTATCTTCCAGCAGTAGTAAGTGAGCTGCTTGCAGAAAACAAAGCAACGGTAACGGTATTAAGATCTCAGGATCAGTGGCATGGTGTTACTTATAAAGAAGATAAACCTGTAGTTGTAAAGGCTATTCAGGATTTGAAAGATAGTGGATTGTATCCGGAATATTTGTGGAAATAATAAAAAAGGAAGAATTACAAGGCGTAATTCTTCCTTTTTTTATTTCGCTAATACCAAATTTTGATCGTAAGAAGTATCTGCGTTACGTAAAGCAGAATAAATAGCATTAGAAATATCACCGCAAATAGCGTAAATACCATATTGATCCTGAGCACCAGAGGCGCCGGTAGTGATTACCACAACTCCGTTCCTGGTTTTAGGGTTGTAAGTAAAGAGAGAATATACGCCATAAGCACTTCCTGTATGGAAATACAATTCTTTTTCACCATAGATATTTGTGTTGTATTTTAAAGGCATACATTGTTTAACCTTGACACCATGATAATCTGTTTCGCAGTAAGGAGTTTCCATTTCACGTACGGATTTTGGTGTTAAATAACGGGTACCTTCATAAGCACCGTTGTTAGCAAGGATACATACAAGTTTTGCCATGTCTTGAGCACTGATACAAAGACTTCCGACTACTGAGGTGCCATTTTCGCCAGGCGTATTGCTTCCTTTATAGCTGGACAAGTAGCCTACATCTCGTCCGGTACTTCCGTCGGCATAATAAAGTTGAGCTAAAAGAGAGGTATCTTTCAGTTTACCTGATATAAAGGAGGCATCTACTCCTAAATGATTAAAAAATGCTTCGTCAGCCAAATCATCAATTACTTTTCCGCCTGCTTTTTCTAAGGTAGCACCGGCAACTGCAAAAGCAAAGTTACAATAAGAACAGCTGGCAGGATGAGAAGGCTGCGTGTTTCGAAATACAATATTTCTTCTAAGCTTGTCTTCGATTCCCTGATAAGAACCAAGGTCTGAAATAGAAGAAGTATGAGTAAAAATATTAGATAAAGAAATCGTATGGTTTGGATAAGAAGGATTTTTGATTTCAAATCCCCAATAGTCTCCAATGCTACTTTCCAAAGTAACTACGCCTGTATCACGCATGGAGAAGCCAATCATAGAAAGAACCACCTTTGAGATAGAGGCAATTCGAATCTTAGTGTCATCTGTCATGGGAGTATTTGGTTTTACAGCATAGCCATATTGGAACGTATCTGTGACAGCACCGTTTTCAATAACCGCAACACTGACACCATCAGCACCATAGGAAGCGGAAATAGAGTCTACCGCTTGTTGTAATTGTTCCTGATGAAGTTGTCGTTTTTCATCAGACATAATTTTTTTTGTAATAAGACCACTTTTATGAATGACATAGTTGTCAACAGTACAATCACGATACATTCGACCATCTTGGTCAAAGTAAAACCATTCTTTATCAGATAATTTTAATAAACCTTTTACCATGGCATGTGTTTGGGGAGAGAAATAGTACTTATCTTCCCCTTCAACCAACCATCCTGTATGTTTTTGGTGGGTATCAGGATTGTAGTAATATGTTTTGCCGCCTTCTGTTACCCAACCACTATTTGTGACCAATGCCTGTTCTGTCATGACCTCTTGAGTAGACGTATTTTTAGAATAATATAGTCCGCTCATGATAAAAACAATGCAAAGCAAAAGAAGAGAAAAACATACCAATATAGGGATATGTTTTTTTTCAATATGTATGTTTTTAAGATTTTTTATCATTGGTTCCTACTCCTATAAAAAAATGTACTAAAATATCATATACTAAAATATTTCGAATGAAAACCCACAAAATTTTACAAATTTTATATAAGATAGTATCGTATATATGTTGATATATTAGTTTTCATAGAAATTTAAGTAAGAATATGATACAATCTGTCGGGTCGATTAAAATAAGGTAGTAATAAATATAGGAAAGTGAAAAAATGAGAAATAAAAATAGAATGATACAAGCATCAATGGTTGGAATTTGTCTTTTGCTTTTTGTATGTTATGGATGGAAGGAAAATATAAAAACTACAGAAGATAGAAATACAGAATGTACTACAAATGAAATTGCAGATTCCCAGCATTTCGAAGTGAAACAAAAAGGTTTAAAAAACAATTTTACAGAAAACATATCAGAAAATGAAGTAACAAGCATATCAGAAAATGATCTGGAAACGGCTGTGGGAAGTATCTCGGAAAATAATGTAGAGGTTACAAAAGAGGAGTATGAATACGATCATCTTGCTTTTGCTCATGTAGATGATTATGTCAATGTACGAAGTGAGCCTTCTACGGATAGTGCAATTGTAGGAAAAATATTTGATGGAGCTGTAGCTGAAATTATAAGTGAGGCAGGAGAAAATCGGGATTGGTATGAGATTGTTTCCGGCAATGTTACAGGATATATCAAAGCAGAATTCTTTTTAAGGGGAAGAGAAGCTGCTGACCTTATGGATAAATATATTGTTTTGTACGGCAATGTAAATGTAGAACGATTGAATGTAAGAAGTTTGCCCCAGGAGGATAGCAAGAAAATCGGATTTTTAGAGCAAGGAGACAAGGTACGAATTCTGGAAGAGGGAGATACCTGGCATAAGATTCAATACAAAGAAAACCAGGAAGGCTATACAAAGGCAGAGTACCTTAATATAGGGGAAGAATTTTCTTATGCGAAAACGATGGAAGAGCTTGAGGAAATAAAAAAGAAAGAGCAGAAAAAAGCCCGAGAAGAGCAAGAACTGAAAATGGCTCAACAGACTGCAGAAACAGAAGGAAATGCTGAAGCTGCTGGAGAAGAAGTACCTAGCTTGGAAACAGAAGTAATACAGGCAAACACCTCCGGTACTCAAGCGGAATTACGACAGCAAATTATAGACTATGCGATGCAATATTTAGGGAATAAATATATTAGTGGAGGACAAAGTTTGGAGGGAGGAACAGATTGTTCCGGATTTACATGCTTTGTTTATGCTGATTTTGGATATTCCATTAGTCGTACACCACAAGGGCAGTTTACCGGTAGCGGTCGAAGTATTGATTACAGCCAAATTCAGCCGGGAGATATTATATGTTATAGCTCCAATGGTGGGAAAAGTTGTACTCATGTAGCTCTATATATGGGAGATGGACAAATTGTACATTCTGCAAATTCCAGAAAAGGTGTTATCACTCAAAATGCTGATTATGATAGAATCATTGGAGTAAAAAATATTATCGATTAATGTAGAGATTAAAAATAAATGTGTTAACATGAAAGCAAGGTCTTTTGAATGGTAAAATAGGATAGATATTACGAAAGGAAATACAAATGAGAAAGAAAAGTTTGGTTTTAGCATTTATTCTAAGTCTTAGTATGATTGGTTGTAATGCATCAACCATGTCAGAAGTAAGTTCAAATCAGGAAACCATAGAAGAAGTGCAGACGGAAAACGCAAATTTAGAAGAAGGAACTACAACTGAAGACTCAGAGGGGCACGAAGAGGAAACTTTGGAAGTGGTTTCGGAAGAAGAGGAAGCATCCGAGATTGTGTTAATGGCAGTAGGTGACAATTTGATGCATATGGGAATTGTAGCCACCGGAAAACAGGAAGATAATTCTTATAATTATGATATTTTGTTTCAGGGAATGGAAGAGTATATCAAAGCTGCGGATATTCGAATGATTAACCAGGAAACTATCTTGGGTGGAAATGATTTGGGATTTTCAGGTTATCCTTTGTTTAATTCACCTACTCAGGTAGGAGATGCTATTGCCAAGGCTGGCTTTAATGTAGTATTACATTCCTCCAATCACTCGGCAGACAAGGGATTGGATGGATTAGTGAATTGCGAGAATTTTTGGGAAAGCAATTATCCCCAGATTACGATGGTAGGAATTCATGAAGAAAGTAACGAAGAGCATCCGATTTCCATTTTAGAAGTACAAGGGAAAAAAATTGCCATTTTAAATTATACATATAGTCCTAATTCAGAAATTTTACCTAAGAGTATGATGGGACGTTTAGATATGTTATGTAATTGGAATAAAGAAAATGGACAAATTGATTTTACAACCTTGCATCCACAGGTTATTAGAGACATTGAGCGAGCGGAAGAAATCGCAGACTTTACCATTGTTTGTCCACATTGGGGAACAGAGTATACAACGAAACCATCCACAACACAAAAAGAATTTGCTTTGCAGATGGCGGAAGCGGGAGCTGATTTGATTGTGGGAACCCATCCTCATGTAGTACAGCCGGTAGAATGGGTAGAGGATAGCCAGGGAGAAAAAACGCTATGTTATTATTCTTTGGGAAATTATGTATCCACACAACAAAATCCATTATGTATGTTGGAAGGTATGGCTTGGGTAACGCTTACGGTAACCGGTGAAGAAATTGAGATTCAGGAAGAAAAAACGGGAATGCTCCCTATGGTGTGCCATTATACCGCCAGTCCTGTACGTTTTGAAAAAGTGTATTTTTTGGAGGATTACTCTAAGGAATTGGCAGCTAAACACGGAATTCTTTCCTATGGTGGAGTAGAATTAAGGATGGAAGATTTAGAACAATGGAGTGAAGAAATCATTGGAGAATGGAGATTAGAGAAAAGGGGAATGTCGGTTAATAACAGTCAATGAAAGTGGGACGATGTGATTCGCATAGAATCGCATCGTCCAAAATTATATACACAACTAAATGTATCTTGTAACAGGTATTATAAATACTTATAGGTTTATTGGGATATCAGATAACATAATATCAATCCCCATATGATTTCTATGGGAAGAACCGTGAAAATCACTTCCGCAAGTGTATATTAATTGTTTTTCTAAAGCGAGATTTTTTAGTTGTTGTTGCTGAAGTATAGAAAAATCAAAATAATTGGCTTCAATACCATCAATATTGTGTTCCATTAGCATGGATAGAATCGTATTTACTTCAGAAAATGAAATTTCTTTCTTTTGAAAATTATGATATACAAAAAATGGGTGAGCCCATACCGCGATACCACCGGCATTATGGATTAGGTTAATTGCATCCGTAATATTAATGTTTGCTTCAGACAAAGGTGTAGCATAACTGGATATTAGTGGAAGAGATTGCTTATAGTATTGTGGAAAATTATTTTGAACGAAGGCTTCAATATCACAAAGTTGCATTACCACACCACAACTTATAGGAATTTCTTGTAAAGTGATTTGCTTATTTGTAAGAAGACTAATATCTGCCAATAAGGATGAAAATACGGAATCAACTCTTGCTGTTCTTTCTTTTAAAGCTAAATTTAATGCTTTGTTTTTATAATCAAAATTATAACCCAAAAGATGAATAGAGAATGGGAAAGGAAATCCCATTAATTGATGTTCAGAGCAAGTGAATTCTATGCCAGGAATATAAGAAGAAACATCCGGAAGTAAACGAAATACTTCCGGAATACTTTCAATATTGTCGTGATCGGTAATGGAAAACTTTTGTATGTTATTAGTTCTAATCAAGTCTAAAATATTACTGATACAGAGTGTTCCATCAGAAAAATTGGAATGAATATGATAATCCAATGTTATTTGTTTCATTTTACACATCTTCTTTCTGCAGATAAGGCGGGTACTCTTTTCCGGGAATCAATACTTCTCCGTCGCTAAAGCCTTCCGGACGATTTTTTAGTTCTTGGATTAATAAAGAGCGTAAATAATTTATTCTTGATTGATAATCGGAATCATGAATTCCATCGTGTAACTCCTTAGGATCTTTTTCTAAGTTAAAATACTGTTCTTTTCCGGTTTCCGTAAACCAACAATATTTGTCAATAGATGTTACAATGTAGTGATTTGATAAAGGACCATAAGAATGTTCACCATGGATATAATCACGTAAAGGAATATCTGAGTCCGCTCTAACGTTGTTGTCTTGGGATCGAGCCATGGATAATAAACTTAAGCCATCAACAGTCTCCGGAATGGAAGCACCGGCGATTTCAAGGAGTGTAGGCATGACATCTCTGAGTTCTACCACATCGTGACAGATAGCACCAGGTTCTAAACCGGCAAAAGATAAATTACCGGATAAAATCATAGGAATATGAATACTTCCTTGGTAAGGCATGGATTTTCTGAAGAAATGGTGGTCACATAATTCTTCACCATGGTCTGAAGTAAACAGGATAACAGTATCATTTTGAAGCTCATGTTCTGTTAATGCCATAATTAAACGGCCAATTTGATGATCCAAATGAGTAATGCAAGCATAATAACCAACTTGCGCTTGACGAATCAGTTCAGGATCAATGGGGCCGGTCAAGGAATCGAAATAACGTCCTCGTTCTTCTAAGAGCGTAGTATTTTCCCAATTACCTATAGAAGGGGGAGTTAATTCTTTGCGATTGTATAAATCAAAATACCATGAAGGTGCATCAAAAGGAGGATGTGGTCTCAAATAAGAAGCCATTAAGAAAAATGGTTTATCAGGATCACGGCGTCTCAAAAAATCGATGCTACGATCTGTAACCCAGTTAGTAGGATGATATTTTTCTTCGTATTGGAAAGGACGTGCTACCCAACTGTTACAATCAAGACCATTATCATTAATGTCAGCACTAATTCCCTTTTGTTCTTTTAACCAATAGTAGTAATCGTCAGCAATTAATTGTGTGTTCTGATAAGAAACAGATTTATAACGTGCATAATGAAGATAACCATCATGAAGTTCTACATTATGAAACCCTAAATAATTTCTTAATGGATCAACATGCATTTTACCAACGCATTGAGTATAATATCCTGCTTTACTTAATTCACCGGCAAGCGTGTGTTCATATCTCCAAGGAATACCATCCTGATAACCAACTCTTTTGTGATTTTCCTGACTCATACCTGTATGCAATGCAGCTCTTGCAGCAATGCAGCTTGGACAGGCACTATATGCGTTATCAAATACGATTCCTTTAGAAGCAAGAGTATCAAGATAAGGTGTTTTTACATCCGGATGTCCGGCAATACCAAGGCAGTCACCACGGAGCTGGTCTGTCATAATCATGAGTATGTTAGGTTGTTTCATAATCTGCTCCTTTACATTTTTTGTTTTATCTTACTACAGCAAAAAAAGAAGGGCAAGTATTTAAAAATAGGACGTTAGGGTATAAAATAAGAGAAATTCAAGGTGTCGCAAAGACAAGAAAGAGATAGTTTATGATTTATATTATGATGAAACCTGCTTCGGGAAAATGTAACATGCATTGTTCCTATTGTTTTTATAAAGATGAGATTTCCAAAAGAGAAATACCGGACTATGGATTTATGAATGAAAAAACGTTGGAGCAGATTATAAGAAAAGCCATTGGTAAAGCAAGCAAAGAATGTACATTTGCATACCAAGGTGGAGAACCCACATTAGCAGGAATTGAATTTTTTGAAAAGAGTATTGAATTTCAAAAGAAATACAATACAAAAGGAATTCATATTCAAAATGTCATTCAAACAAATGGATATAGTTTAAATGAGAAATGGTGTGAATTTTTTTTAAAGAATAAATTTTTAGTAGGTGTGTCTGTTGATGGAATCAAATATACTCACGATAAGTATCGGAAAAGTGCAAAAGGAGAAGACTCTTATTTTACTATTATACAAAATATAGAAATGCTGGAAGCGTATGGTGTTGATTATAATATTTTAACAGTAGTGAATAAAACCACTGCAAATAAAGTGGATAAGATTTTTGAAAGTTATATGAAAAAAGGATATCAGTATCAGCAGTATATTCCTTGTATGGAACCGTTGGAGGAAGATGGACAGGTGCGAGAATATTCTATCAATGCAACAGAGTACGGAGTGTTTTTGGGCCGGTTGTTTGAATTATGGGAAATTGCCTGTCGCCAGGGGAATAGAATATATATACGTCAATTTGAAAATTGGTTTACCATATTAAAGGGGGGAATTCCTGAGGCATGTGAACAAAGAGGGATTTGTGGAGTACAAACAATTATTGAAGCAGATGGTAGTGTTTATCCTTGTGATTTTTACGCGTTAGATGAATACAGAATTGGGAATATAAACGAAAATACATTAGAGGAAATAGATGAGAAAAGAAAAGAAATGCAATTTCTTGAAATGAGTTATAATCATGCACCGGAGTGTTTGGAATGTAAATATTTTAAAATATGTCGTGGGAATTGTAATCGTTATCGAATGTATGGAAAACATAGGTTGTGTGAAGGATTTTATTATTTTTTTGAACAAAAATATATGCAGCTTCTTCAAATGGCAGAAATGTTACAGTAAATGATGATAATGCTAAGAAAAAAAGTGCCTTGGAGTTTTAAGGCACTTTTTTCTTAGTGTACACCTAGGGATGCACGTTTCCGATATTCTGTAGGAGACATTCCTTTTTGTTTTTTGAAAATTTGTGCAAAATAGCTGGGAGAGGAAAATCCGGTGGTATTGCTAATTAATGAGAGTGAAAAATCAGTAGTTATCAGTAAATGTTCTGCTTCGGTGATTCGTTTTGAAATCAAATAGTTAATAGGTGAAATACCATACTCTTCTGTGAAGGCATGGGCAAGATGATACTTACTGACATGACATACTTCTGCTAATTGATCTAAAGTAATATTCTCTTTGTAGTGAGTATCGATGTAACGTTTGGTAGTGCCACATAGTCTAGTAGTTTTTTTATTGACAGGAGTAAGGAGGGTGGAAAAGTTTGTTTGGCGTCCTAGAAGGACAATTAAAATTTCCATTAAGTCCTGACAAACAATTTCATAACCTGCAGGTTTGTCTTCAATTTCAGAAAGCATATGTTGTAAATAATGTAAAATGATATCTCGAATATTTTTAAAATTTATGATGCAGAAGTTTGTGTTTTCGTTCATAGAAGAGGCAGAAAGTTCTAAGCCTTCGACTCCTAATACAATGTATTTTAAGGGTGAAGCATTTAAACTTACTTCTGTATGAAGTACGTTAGGGTTTACAATGACTAAATCATTGCTAGAGACAGGATATGTCTGATTTTCAATTAAAAATTGTCCCCTTCCTTCAATTACATAAAAGAGTTCAGAACAATTATGAGTATGTTGTACGCTGTGCCAGTCCCCACCGTATTTGGCAGAACTGATGTAAAGAAGCTTTGCAGTTTTACGAATAGAATTTCCTTGCATTAATTCATAGCTATTGTTACTCATATAAAACCTCCTAAAATTTTATGAAATATCATAATTTACCGGAATTTATAAATAAATGTAAATATTACAGGTTTCTTGCTGAAAAATAAAGTTAGAAATAACAAGATAATTATAACAATAAAAAAATATTGATTCAATATAGTTAATAAGTATATAAAAAATAATTATATGCTTTATATAAGATTTACAGAATAGACAAAGTGTCAAAGTTTAAAATGTAAAAAATGCACAAAAAGAAGAAAAGGAATTCAAGTTAATACTAGATGAAAAGAAGAAAATAGCAAGATATATAAAAAAAATAGCAATAATAAACTTGAAAGACAATGTGGAAAAGTTATACTTAAGAATACGAGGGCAAAGAAACTCGTTGTCCAAAATAAAAGGAGGAAAACAAAATGAAAAAGAAACTTTTAAGTGCACTTTTAAGTGTAGCAATGGTTGCAACTTTATTAGTTGGTTGTGGTGGAACTACAGCTACTACAGAAGAAGCTCCAGCAACTGAAGAAGCAGCAGCTGAAGAAACAGCAGCTGAAGAAACAGCAGATGCAGCTAAACAGTATGAAGGCGTAACACTCAACTTCTGGTCTATGTGGAACTCTGCAGAACCACAGGGACAGGTTATCCAGGCAGCAGCAGATGCGTTTGAAGCAGAAACAGGTGCAAAGGTTAACATCGAATGGAAAGGCCGTGACATTCAGCAGTTAATTATGGCTGCTTTAGAACAGGGCGAAGCTATCGACTTATTCGAAGATGACTATGCTCGTATTGCAAAAACATATGTTGAATACTGCTATGACTTAACAGATATGGCAGCAGCAGCTAACTATGCAGATCAGAGTTTTGCATGTTTTAACGATGTTGCTACAGCATGGGCAGGATTCCTTCCATGTGTAACAGAACAGCCACAGGTAGGTGGTGTATTCTACAACAAAGACATCTTTGCAGAATGTGGTGTTGAAGTTCCTACAACTTGGGAAGAATTCATGGCAGTATGTCAGACATTAGTAGACAATGGTTACCAGCCATTAGCTCTTGATACAGCTTATGCAAGATTCAACATGGGTTACCATCTTGAAAGATACTTAACAGAAGCTGGCGTTTCTGAATTAATTCAGAACGGTGGATGGGCTGAAAGCGAAGGCGCTATTCAGGCAGCTCAGGATATCATCGACTTTGTAAACGCTGGTTACTTAGCTGACGGTGCTCCAGACGAATACCCAGCAAGCCAGAACAAAATTGGTCTTACAGGTGAAGTAGCAATGGTTGTTTGTGCTAACTATGTTGCAGCAGAAGTTAACAACAACACAGGCGCTGAAATTAACTGGGGTATGTTCAACTACCCAACAGTAGCAAATGGATCTGATTCTACAAATGCATACGCAGGTGCAAACTCTATCGCTGTTACATCTTACAGTGAAAATGCTCAGGCAGCATTTGATTTCGCATTATTCTTAACAAGTGGCGAATTTGACCAGCAGATGGCTGATACAGCTAGCCAGATTCCTGCAGATCCAAGAAATACAGCACCAGCTATCATGGATGGTACAATTGAAGCTTTAACAGCTACAGCTAACCCACTTTCTTGGAACATGGGTCTTAACGACAATGCTGACGTTAAAGAAGCAAGCAATGAAATCGTAATCAAATTATTTGAAGGTGCATATGCAACAGGTGCTGATTTTGCAGCAGCTATGGATGCATTATACTAAGATTTAAATAATGTTACATGTGTAATGAAGAGGTGGCGCATTCGTGGTGCCGCCTCTTTTACATTGAACGAGGTGGAAAGAATGAAGAAAAATAAAGGGTTAATAATTGGATTTTCATTACCAATTGTAATTACATTGTGTGTAATGTACATATATCCTGTTATGAGAACATTACTTATGAGTTTCTTTCAGATAGAAAGTGTAACAGGCGATACTTCAACATGGACATTTTGTGGCTTGGGTAATTATGCGAATGTATTTGCAAGTGCAGGATTTAAAGCTGCAATGTGGAATATGTTTAAGATTTGGTTAGTAGGTGGAATTCTTACACTTTCATTGGCACTTTTGTTTGCTGTAATTTTGTGTAGTGGAATCCGTTTTAAAAAATTCTTCCGTGCAGCAATCTATCTTCCTAACGTAGTAAGTGCGGTAGCTTTGGCAACTATGTGGATTCAGTATGTTTATAATAATGACTACGGTATGCTTAATAAAATGCTTGAAATGGTTGGCCTAGAGGGTGTGAAATGGCTTAGCAGTGATATGAAATTCTGGGCAATGCTCTTTGCATTTGTTTTTGGGGCAGTAGGTTATTATATGCTTATTTTTATCAGCGGTATCGAAAGAATTCCGGTAGATTTATATGAAGCTGCGACAATTGATGGTGCAAATAAGATTGCACAGTTTACAAAGATTACTTTGCCTTTATTGAGAGGAATTATTAAGACTAATATTACATTTTGGAGCGTGAATACTACTACATTCTTCTTGTGGTCCAAGATGTTTTCTCCTATCGATTCGGAAGCGAGTACAATTGTACCGGTTGTATATTTATATAATCAGATTTTTGGATCAAAAGGAAGCTATACCAGAGATGCCGGTGCAGGTGCAGCAGTTGGTATTTTGCTTGCTTTGATTATTTTGGTAGTATATTTTGTAGTTAATAAAATTATCAAAGATGATGAATTAGAATTTTAGGGAGGTGGAAGAATGGCAAAAGAAAAAGTTATTAAAGAAAGAATTAACTGGCGAAAAGAAATGTCACTTCTCCCAGGATATCTGATAGTAATTGTTTGGATATTGTTTTCCGTTGCTTTTGTTTCTTGGATTATTGCAGCAAGTTTGTCTACCTCTAGAGAAATTTTTTCGGGAAATGTATTTAAGTTTGAAACAGGATTTCACATTGAAAACTATGTAAATGCTTGGCAGGCGCAGAACGTGTCTAAATTCTTTGCAAATTCCTTGATGTATGCAATCATTGGATGTTTTGGTATTTTGGTAATTTCTGCTCCGGGTGCATATGTGTTATCCAGATTTGAATTTATTGGAAATAAAATCATGAAATCAGGACTTGTTGTAGCAATGAGTGTACCTGCAATTATGATTATTATGCCTATTTTTGCATTAACAACAAAATGGGGCATTGGTGGTAGAATGGTCTTGATTTTGCTTTATATATTTTTAAATGTTCCGTATACGACGGTATATTTATTAAATTTCTTTGCGACTTTATCAACTGCTTATGAAGAAGCAGCAGCGATTGATGGTTGTCCACCGGCAAAAACATTTTTGCAGATTATGTTGCCTTTAATTCAACCGGCAATCATTACAGTAACTATTTTTAATTTCCTTGCTATTTGGAATGAATTCTTTATGGCATTGATTTTTGCAAGTTCAGAAGATATGGCTCCGGTTGGGGTTGGTTTGATGCAGATTGTAAACTCTATGAAATATACCGGAAATTATGGTGGATTATTTGCAGCGGTTGTAATTGTATTCTTACCTACATTCTTGCTATATATTTTCTTGTCTGAAAAGATTATTGCAGGTGTTACCGGTGGAGTAAAAGGTTAATAGTTAAATAATTCTAGGAGAGGCCTAAAAAATGAGTGAACAAATTAAAAGAACCGGAAGAGTAACCATTCCGACAAACTTAGACGTAGTTCCTGAAACAATTGAAATTTTAAAACGTTGGGGAGCAGACGCTATCCGTGACTGTGATGGTACTGAATTCCCGGAAGAATTAACAAAAGTTGGTGCAAAAATTTATTCTACATATTACACCACTAGAAAAGATAATGAATGGGCGAAAGCCAATCCTGATGAAGTACAGCAGTGTTATATTATGACAGGTTTCCATACTGCAACAGAAGGTGAATTATCTATTGCCTTAATGAAAGGTATTTCTCCTGAACTTATGCAGGTAAATAACAACGATGATATTACTCGTTGGTGGGAAGTTGTTGACCGTACAACAGGAGAAGTAGTTCCTGTAGATGCATGGGAATACTGCGAAGAAACAGGTTGTGTTGTAATTAAAAATCCGGAAAAATTCCATGAATATACAGTAAGCTTTTTAGCTTATCTTATTTGGGACCCTGTACATATGTACAATGCAGTAACCAATGATTGGAAAGATTTTGAACATCAGATTACATTTGATGTTCGTCAGCCAAAAACACATAAATATTCTATGGAACGTCTCCGCAAATTCTGTGAAGACCATCCATATGTAAATGTTATCAGATATACAACTTTCTTCCATCAGTTCACATTAATGTTCGATGAATTGAAGAGAGAAAGATACGTTGACTGGTATGGTTATTCTGCATCTGTAAGCCCATATATTTTAAATCAGTTTGAACAGGAAGTAGGGTATAAATTCCGTCCGGAATACATTATTGATCAGGGATATTATAATAACCAGTATCGTATTCCAAGTAAGGAATTTAAAGATTTCCAGGCATTCCAGAGAAGAGAAGTAGCAGCTCTTGCAAAAGAAATGGTAGACATTACTCATGAATGCGGAAAAGAAGCTATGATGTTCTTGGGAGATCACTGGATTGGAACAGAACCATTTATGGAAGAATTCGCAACTATCGGTTTGGATTCTGTAGTAGGTAGTGTTGGAAATGGTTCTACTCTTCGTCTTATTTCAGATATCGAAGGTGTAAAATATACAGAAGGTAGATTTCTTCCATACTTCTTCCCGGATACTTTCTATGAGGGAGGAGATCCGGTAAAAGAAGCAAAAGAAAACTGGGTAACTGCAAGACGTGCGATTCTTAGAAAACCAATTGACCGAATTGGTTATGGTGGATATTTAAAACTTGCATTAGATTTCCCTGAATTTATCGACTATGTAGAAAGCGTATGTGATGAGTTCCGTGAATTATATGAAAATGCAAAAGGTACAACACCTCACTGCGTGAAAAAAGTAGCAGTATTAAACAGCTGGGGTAAAATCAGAAAATGGGGATGCCACATGGTTCACCATGCTTTATACCAGAAACAGAATTACAGCTATGCAGGAATCATTGAAGCTCTTTCAGGAGCACCATTTGATGTAGCATTTATTTCTTTTGATGATATCTTGAAAGACAAATCTGTATTAGATGACGTTGATGTTATTATTAATGTCGGTGATGCAGATACAGCTCACACAGGTGGATATTATTGGGCAAACCCTGAAGTAGTATCTATTATTCGTGAGTTTGTATACAATGGTGGCGGATTTATCGGTGTTGGAGAACCAAGTGGACATCAGCATCAGGGACACTTCTTACAGCTTGCAAGCTTAATGGGTGTAGAAAAAGAAACAGGATTCACATTGAACTATGATAAATATAACTGGGATGAACATCCGGAACACTTCATTTTAAAAGATACTACAAAAGCGGTTGATTTTGGTGAAGGAAAGAAGAGCATCTTTGCTTATGAAGGTACTGAGATTCTTGTTCAGAGAGAAAAAGAAGTTCAGATGGCAGTTAATGAATTTGGTAAAGGGCGTAGTGTTTACATTAGCGGACTTCCTTATAGTTTCGAAAATAGCCGTATCCTTTATAGAAGTATTCTTTGGAGTGCGAACAGCGAAGATGAATTATGTAAGTGGTTCTCTTCTAATTTCAATGTAGAAGTTCATGCGTATGTTAAAAATGGTAAATATTGTGTTGTTAACAATACTTATGAGCCACAGGATACAACCGTTTACCGTGGGGATGGTAGTAGCTTTGACTTACATATGGAAGCAAATGAAATTAAGTGGTATGAAATCTAGGATATAGTGATAAATACTGTTTGAAATGAAAGCTTTTTAGGCAAGAAATAGGTGAAAAACCTATTCCTTGCCTATTTTTGTGGAAAAAATTTAATGTAGTAGTTTATTTTATTTGAAAAATATATTAAAATAGGGTTGAAATTTTAAATTAATAAAAGGAGATTAAACTATGAATATTTCTTCATTACAGAAAGCAAGATATGAGTATACTCCAAAACTTCCAGGAATGTTAAGAAATGGTATTTCTGAAATTTGTGTTAAAGAAGGTGGAGCAACTCAGAGCGTTGCAGATCAGGAAAAAATCCAGGCACTTTTCCCAAATACATATGGTAAAAGTGAAATTACTTTCCAGAAAGGTGAAAACACTTCTGAAGCTAGAACACACAAAGTAGGTGTTATTCTTTCTGGTGGACAGGCTCCAGGTGGACACAACGTTATTTGCGGTTTATACGATGCCCTGAAAGCTACTAACAAAGAAAACGAACTTTACGGTTTCAAAGGCGGCCCAAGTGGACTTCTTGAAGATGATTATGTAATCTTTGATGATGCATTTATCGATGAATACAGAAATACAGGTGGTTTTGATATTATTGGTTCCGGTAGAACAAAATTAGAAACTAATGAACAGTTCGCAGTAGTAGCTGAAGTTTGTAAAAAACACGGTATCACAGCTGTAGTTATCATCGGTGGTGATGACTCTAACACTAATGCTGGTGTACTTGCTGAATACTTTGCAGCTAACAATACAGGTGTTCAGGTTATCGGATGTCCAAAAACAATTGACGGTGACTTAAAGAACGAAGATATTGAATGTTCTTTCGGTTTCGATACAGCAACAAAAACATACAGCGAAATCATCGGTAATATCCAGAGAGATGCTAACTCTGCTAAAAAATATTGGCACTTCGTAAAAGTTATGGGACGTTCTGCTTCTCACGTAGCATTAGAATGTGCTTTAAAAACTCAGCCAAATATCTGCTTAGTTTCTGAAGAAGTAGCAGAAAAGAAAATGTCTCTTTCTCAGATCGCTGATTATATTGCTGATTCTGTTGAAAAAAGAGCTGCTAAAGGCATGAACTTCGGTGTTGCTATTATTCCTGAAGGTGTTGTAGAATTCGTTCCTGAATTCTCTGTACTTATTCATGAAATTAACGAACTTCTTGCAGGTAGTAAAGCAGATGCTTTCAATGCACTTCCTACATGGAAAGATAAATACGCTTTCATCGAAGGTGGATTAACAAAAGAATCTATGGAAGTATTTGCAATCCTTCCAGAAGCTATTCAGCAGCAGTTATTCTTAGAAAGAGACCCACATGGAAACGTACAGGTTTCTTTAATTGAGTCTGAAAAATTATTCTCTGCTCTTGTAAAAGATAAATTAGATGCAAGAAAAGCAGCAGGAACATACACAGGCAAATTTGGTGCTCTTCACCATTTCTTAGGATACGAAGGAAGATGTGCATTCCCATCTAACTTTGATGCAGATTACTGCTACTCCTTAGGTTACAATGCATTCATGTTAATTCAGTACGGATACAACGGATACTTATCTAAAGTTTCCAACCTTTCCGCACCAGCAAATGAATGGGTTGCAGGTGGTATGCCAATTACTAAGATGATGAACATCGAAAGAAGACATGGAGAAGACAAACCAGTTATTAAAAAAGCTCTTGTAGAACTTGATGGTGCTCCATTCAAATATTTCGAAGCTCATCGTGATGAATGGGCAGAAAATACATGTTTCGTATATCCGGGTGCTATTCAGTACTACGGACCAGCAGAAGTATGTGATATTACAACTGTAACACTTGCTCTTGAACAGGCGTAACTTGTGTAAATTCGAAGCCAAGCGAATATAATGGAAAAAGGAGGTAGCATTTATGCTAACCTCCTTTTCTTATTATATTCATTTGGCGAGAAGCCATCAGCTCGTAAATCTAATAGATTTACGAGCTGGCTTCGAATTTACAATGAAAACAGAAGCCGACCTCGAGGAAATCTGAAGGATTTTCGAGCTGGCTTCGAAGTTACGTAAGTAAAAAAGAAAAAGTTTTGACATGAAAACTTGCGTTTTCGAAATGTCAAAACTTTTTTATAAGAATTTAAATTTCTAAAAGTTAAAACTTCTGAAATAAAATTGTGAATTTCCGAAAGTCAGAACTTTTTTATTTTTTAAATACCCATCTTTTCTGAATCTGATAACTTAAAAAGAAAAGGGTAATGTCTACAATTCCTTTTAATAGGGTTTTTCCAAGACTTCCTGAGGTAAAAATAGTGGAAATCAGGGAAACCAGCATGGCAGAGGCAAAAAACTGAACAAAACATAGGAAATAATATCTTGCAAAGGAGCGCTTATCTCCGGACTTAAATACCTTTTTACGGTTCATTTGATAGTTAAAGAAAGAAGAACAAAGTCTTGCCACTGCAGTAGCAATAAAAATATTGACTGAAGTTTGTTCAGAAACAGCACTTAAAATACTAATAAAAACATAAAATAATCCCAAGTCAATTAAAGATGACAAGAAAGAACTAGTAATAAAAGCAAAAATGGTTTTGTAGATTTTAAAAGAGTCTACAATAGGATTAAAGTGAGAAGAATCATTATCATCTATGTATATGGTTTGAATCGTCACTTCCTCAAATGGAATTTTATTTGCTTTCATTTCTAATAGTACATTAGTTTCGTATTCATATCGATCGCCGGCAACCTCGGTCATAAAGCTTAAATATGTTGCAGGAATGGCACGAAGTCCTGTTTGGGTATCCGTAAGTTTAATGCCACAACCTAAGCGAAAAATCAAGCGGGTCATAATATTACCAAAACGACTTCGGAATGGAACTTCAGATGCGGAAAAATCTCTGGCACCTAGAATTACGCTTGTTTCTTGTTCTAACAATCTATTGGCACATTTTAAAATGTCGTCAGGATGATGTTGATTATCACCATCAACGGTAATGACACCGGCACAATTAGGAAAATGTTGTAAACAGTAATTATATGCTGTTTTGAGAGCACATCCTTTCCCTTTGTTAACTTTGTGGGAAAGTAAGGTGCATTCTTTATGAGAGGATGCATTTTCAAATACAGAATCAAATTCCTGAGGACTTCCATCATTAATTATAAGAATATTAGTAAAGTTTCGAGAACGTAATCCTTGAATTACATCTATTAATTTGTGATCCGGTTTATAAGATGGAATAATAATAATCACATCTTGAAGAGTTTTTACCATAAAGATTCTCCTACTTACAAAAAAAACATTGCAGATATTATATCTACAATGTTTCCCTATACTGCGGATGACAGGAATCGAACCTGCACGGTCTCCCACTAGATCCTAAGTCTAGCGCGTCTGCCAGTTCCGCCACATCCGCATATGTTTCTTGCGAAACAACATTTAAAGTATACTTCATCTGTTAAAGAATGTCAAATGTTAATTTTAAATAATTTATAATTTGATTGAAAACTAATATTGTCCTTTCTCCAATTAATTTGTAGAAATTTGATTGAATATTCAGAAAACATTCTTGTATAATAAAATATATTTTGCTATAATTTTCCTAATAGTATCGTTATTTGAAGATAATAGACTAGATATTTTGACAGGGTAATTCTTCAGTACAGAGTTGCCCTTTTCTTTAAAAAACGGGAGGATAAGACATGATTGCTAGTATTGTAGGAAATTACTTGAAAGATTCCGGTTGGCTGACAGAAGAACAATTGTATGATTTGTTGGCAGAGCACAGAAAAGTGCGTGCAAAATTAGGTATTATAGCTGTGGCTGAAGGATTGATGACACAGGAAGAAGCAGAGAGAGTCAATCGTTTGCAGGCAATTATGGACATGCGTTTTGGGGATATCGCTATTGAAGAAGGATATCTTACAGAAGGACAGGTAGAAACACTATTGAAAAAACAAGGAAACGAATATCTTGCTTTTGCACAGGCACTGGAAAATCAACAACTAATGTTGATTGAACAGTTAGAACAACTTGCCATTGATTTTCAATATGACAATAATTTTACCTCTTCTGATATGGAAAAATTAAAAAGTGGGGATATTGACCAGATTTTACATTTATTCTTACCGTTGGAAGGACAAAAATATGAAAAAATAGCAAGTGTGGCTGTTAGAACCATTATGCGTCTTATTGATGTAGATGTTTGTGTAGGAAGAGGATATCTGGCAAGACGAAGAGAGATTCAGAATGGTGCAATACAGCAAGTAACAGGAAATCCCGGATATACAACAGGTTTTGTAGCTAGGGGAAGTGCTATGTGTAGTATGGCTTCTGTGTATGGTCAGGAAACCTTTAATGTGGTAGATGAAGACGCATTGGATGCTATTGCAGAGGTGGTAAATTGTATCAATGGACTGTGTGCAACAAGTATGGAGCATATGGACAGTACATTAGATTTATGCCCACCATTTTATGCTATGGATGTAGAAGCAGTGGAAGCAGAGGAAATGTTAATTTTACCTCTTCGTATCTTAGGGAAAAAAGTGGATTATATTATTGCCCTTGGTAAAGAAATTGTGATGAAATAGGAAGGATAACTATATGGCAAACATTTTAATTGTGGACGATTCCAGAACTTCCAGAAAAATTTTAAGAAGAATTTTGGAAGAAGCAGGACATACCATCGTTGGCGAGGCTGTGGATGGAGAAGATGGATATTTAAAATATCAGGAGTTAAAACCTGAAGTAGTAACATTAGATATCACCATGCCTAAAATGGATGGTTTAGAGGCACTTCGTTTAATTAGAAAATTTGATGAAAATGCAGTGGCAATTATGATTACAGCTGCAGGACAGAAAGAAAAAATGATTCTTGCAATCAAAAGTGGTGCAGCAGATTTTATTTCTAAGCCATACGAAGGTAGCGATGTTATTTCAGTAATTGATAAGTGTTTAAATGCATAAGGCAATAGAGAAATTTAGAAAAGGGTTGTTGGTAAAATAACAGTCAAGTATTTAATGTAGAAGAGTCACATAATTATCTTACTGGTATTTTTCATCCCCTTTTTTTATAGCCTAAGTTTAGTGTGTACCATGAGATAATGTTGTAGAAAGCGTTTTCTCATAATGCTATTTTAGTAATAATTTTAATTTAACTTAGTAGAAAGGTGAAGGGATGTTATCACAAGGAAAGTTGCTACGAGATGTCTTGATTTTAAATATGGACAAACAATTAGAAGACATATCGGCAACCATGTATGAAAAGGAAATTTCTGCATTAAATGCAGAGGAGGTATATATTGTTGTTATCTTTATGGTAAAAAGGTTAATAGAGACATATATCAAAAGTATTGCAGAAAAGAAATATTATTATATATCCAGTGGTTTTGGTAAAGGGAGTTTCCTGGAAAGTAATCTCAGAAATCTGGGAATTTACGAAATTATGAAAGGGGTTCTTGTTAGTAAGAATCATGATTTAGAATCTATAAATGAAGTAGAAAAAGAATATTTGGGACGCCAGGAGTCTTTTGAGGAGACTACCTATAAGTTTTTTGAACAAAGCGCTCAATATGGATTGCCTTCGGAGGCCATAGGGATTCGTCAAATTAAAAAATATGAAGATAAGAATACAGAATATGTGCCGTATCAGCCGGAAAAATCATGGTTGGTAAAACAAGATATGTCTTTTAGTATAGCATTGGAAAAGATAAAAACCAAAGTATGTTACTATGATTTAGATGTAGTAGGAAAAGATAAGGGCATATACAAATTTCATTTGTTTGACTTGGAAATTGAGGATGCTATGGGAGAAGAAGAAGCACAAATCTATTACGATTATTTTCTGTGTCATTGTGCTGCTCGTTTGATTCTACAGCAAATGCGAGCTAATCAATATGATTTGCGTAGGATGGATCAATATGCAGTGATTGGTATAGAAGGAAAATATATGGCATTTCTGATTCCTGAGTTTGTACGAATTATGATGGATGAAAAAGCGATTCCGTTTGAGGAAACAATAGAAGTTGTGAGAAAGATTTTTGGTTTTACAACTTATCAGAAAATGATAGAGGCAGTAGAAACTTGTCCCTTGGAATATGTAGAAAAATTAGTGCCACATTTTATAGATAAAATTAAAAATGCCAAAATAACAAAAGAAATAGAGTAGTGTGAAACTTTGGCAGCAAGAAGGGGAGGAAGAAAATATGAGTACAAAAAATATCATGGAATACGAAACTGTGGATATTGACATTGCAACAAAAGAGCTTTTGATTATTGACCAAACGAAATTACCGGGAAAAACAGAAATTCTTCGTTTGTCTACTGCAAAAGAAATTTGGGATGCCATTTATTTATTACAAGTAAGAGGAGCCCCGGCGATTGGTGTATCTGCAGCTTTTGGTATTTATATATTGGCAACTCAAATTGAAGCTGATAATTTTGATGCATTTTATGAAGAGTTTGCAAAGCAGAGAGATTATTTGGATTCTTCCAGACCTACAGCGGTTAATCTGTCTTGGGCATTAAAACGTATGGATGCTGTTTGTGTGGCGAATAAAGACAAATACAAAGATGAATTATTAGATATTTTATTGAAAGAAGCTCTTGCAATTAAGGAAGAAGATACCTGGGTTTGCAAGATGATTGGGGAATACGGCTTAGAACTTGTAAAACCAGGCGATGGTATTTTGACTCATTGTAATGCAGGACAGTTGGCAACCAGCAAATATGGAACAGCTACAGCACCTATTTATTTAGGTCAGGAAAGAGGCTATAATTTCCACGTTTTTGCCGATGAAACAAGACCATTGCTTCAAGGAGCAAGACTGACAGCTTATGAACTTCATTCTTCAGGTGTTGATGTTACTGTCATTTGTGATAATATGTCTGCCATGGTAATGAAAAACGGTTGGGTCAATGCTGTATTTGTAGGTTGTGACAGAGTGGCAGCCAATGGAGATACTGCTAATAAAATTGGTACCAGTGTAGTAGCTACGGTAGCAAAACGTTATGGTGTGCCTTTTTACGTTTGTGCTCCAACTTCTACCATCGATATGAGTTTAGAAAGCGGTTCCTTAATTCCAATCGAGGAAAGAAAACCGGAAGAAATTACAGAAATGTGGTATAAAGAACGTATGGCACCGGAAGGCGTAAAAGTATTTAATCCGGCATTTGATGTTACAGATAATGATCTGATTGATGGAATTGTAACAGAATTCGGAGTGGCTAGGGCGCCTTATACAGAAAGCTTGAAAGAAATCTTCAAAAAGAAAGAAGAAGCAAAGAAATAAAAGAGGATATTTATGCTGGCAATACAGATTAAAGATGTAAAAACATTTATGGCAAAATTATTAAATGCCGATACTTTTGATTCTTTTTTGTTAGAAGAAGCACAGATTCATACCTATAATACCTTTGCGATAGAAGGTTACCAGAATCGTGATTTTTATACAAAGGAGGAGTTGGAAGACAAAGAAGTGTTTCCCTATGAGTATTCCCAGTGGAAAGATATGAAGGGAATCTGTTTTCAATTGATTAAGGGAAAAAAGGTTCCCATTTTTATGAAAATCATACTTCATAAAAAACCGGAAGATGCATATACTTTGTTGGAAGAAGGTGGAGCTATGAGTTATGCAGAAAGTTTAAAAGCCTTTGTCGTAACCATTAAGTATGATGCAAGTGGATTACTTTTGACAACAGGAACATCTTTTTCTACATTTCTAATGGATAAAACAGCGGATTTGTTGTGGGATAATGCATTTCGTCGTTTTTTAACTATGACAGGGATTGATTTTGAAGAAGTGTAACAAAAAATGGTGCAATAGTACCTATGGGGGATTTATGGAAATTGAACGTAAGTTTACAGTAAAAGAAATGCCGGATTTGAGTAAGTATTCATTTCATGTTATGGAACAGGGGTATTTAAATACCGAACCTGTGGTACGTGTACGAAAAGAGGACGATGCTTATTATCTGACTTATAAAGGAAAAGGAATGCTTGCAAGAGAGGAATATAATTTACCGCTAACAATGGAAGCATATGATCATTTAGTCAAAAAAGCAGACGGAATTGTAATTCGTAAAAAGAGATATCTGATTCCGTATGAACAATTTACAATTGAGTTGGATATTTTTGAAAAACCATACGAATCTTTAGTGATTGCAGAAGTAGAGTTTGAAAGTGAAGAACAGGCAAAAGAGTTCTGTCCTCCGGAGTGGTTTGATAAAGATGTGACATATGATCGTTGTTATCATAATTCAAATTTGAGCAAAGGATGCGATAAACCATTTTAGTGAAGTATGCGAAATTCACTTTACGATTTTTTGTAAAAGTGGTAACATAAGTAGAAATGAAAACTACGTGTATAAATGGAGGAAAAGGATGAGTTATAAAATTGTAGTTGACAGTTGTTGTGAATTACCGGAAGAATTAAAAAATGATCCAAGATTCGAGAGTATTCCCTTAGGTTTGCAGGTAGATGATTGGCATGTTTTAGATGATGAAACATTTGATCAGGCAGAATTTTTAAGAAGAGTAGCGAATTCTAAGGATTGTCCAAGATCGTCCTGTCCTTCACCTGAAAAATTTATGGAAAGCTATAAAACAGAAGCAGAGCATGTTTATGTGGTAACCTTAACTGCAAAATTAAGTGGTAGCTACAATAGTGCTATGTTAGGGAAAAGTTTATATGAAGAAACTTATGGTGAAAAGAAGATTCATGTGGTGGATTCTAAAACAGCATCTCCAGGAGAAAGCCAGATTGCATTAAAAGCAATGGAATTAGAAGAAAGCGGAAAGTATACTTTTGAAGAAATCGTGGAGCAGTTGGAAACATACCGCGATGAGATGGAAACATACTTTGTTTTAGATAATCTCGATTTCTTAAAAAAGAATGGAAGATTGACAGGTTTAAAAGCCTTGGCAGCCACTACTTTAAATATTAAACCGATTTTAAAGGCTATTGAAGGAGAAATTGCACAGGCAGGCCAGGCAGTGGGTGTGAAGAAGGCTTTGGCAAAAATGTCAGAGATGATTGTAGAAAAAATGGTAAAAGAAGGACATGAAAAATTAGTCATTACCCATTGTAATAATCTGAAAAGAGCAGAAACTGTCAGAGATTTGATTTTGAGTAAAACTGACTTGATAAAAAAGGTAATTATTATGGACACTGCCGGAGTGGCCAGCTTATACGCAGCAGACGGTGGTGTGATTGTAACAATTTAAGTAGAAAGAAGTACAAGGAGCTGTTGTTGTAACAGCTCTTTTTTAAAAGAAATAATATATGGAGGTATCCATTGGATACCTCCATATATTATTTTAGTATGTTTTTAAATTAATCTAGAATCGAAGCAACACCAGCGGTGTCGATATAACTAGTTCCGGTAGCAGGTGAATTGGGATCAGTGTAAGTTACATAAATCTTAATTCGACCGTTAATAACAGAATTAGTACCACCTTCATTTAAAGTTATAGTTACATCATATTCAAAAGGAATGGCTTCTCCATACTGTATGTTTGTGGCGTTATTTAGATGATTATTTAATTCATCTAATGATGGAATGGTAATTAATTTACCGGTGTCGGAATCTAGTCCCCCAATCATAGATGCATAACTGTTTGCAACTGCGTTTACAGAAGATTGAGCGGCATTGTTGCCAGTTATACGATAGTATAAAGTATCTCCCACAGAGGCACTACTATAAGCAAGAATATTCACTACAGAATGTTCCTCAAAGGTGTTTGTCATGAGGGTTTCACCATTGGAAGTTATAAGCGCTACTTCCATGGTCTTTGCTTCCGGAGTTTCTTCAACCAACTTTACAGATATGGTAATGCTATATGTGTTTTCTGTATCTGCATCTGCAACATTAAATTTTAAATAGCAGTCAGAAACATCTGTGTCATTTTCTTCAATTGTTAATACATAGTCCCCATCTACAATGCGTCCGTCACTATCACTGACATTAAATAAAGCCGTCTCTTTATCTAGCGAAGCAATAAATTTGAAGGTAGTCGTAGCTACCGGCTTCAAGTATTCAACGCCTTGGTCAGAAGTTGCTTTTACTGCAGGTACTTCCAACTTGATTTCTTCAGATTCGTTATAAGTAGCAGTAGAGATCGTTTGATTATCTTGAAGAGTTTCGATAGTAAGTTTTGCAGTATTATCTTTTGCATTATCTAAGTCTTGCTGAGAAACCACATCGATGGTAATAGGAATTGCCAAAGAGTTATTTTCAGAGCATACAGCAGATAATGTAAATTGTCTTGGAAGCCCTTCCTTAGTGATGGTTTCTTCGGTAGGAACTGCAAAGGTAGCACTTCCATCATTGTAATCAGTAAAGTACTGTTCATAGTTATAAGCTGCCCAGTTAATATTTGCAGTAGGGTTACCAACTTTTTGGAAGGTAGGAGTAAAGCTAACCAAATCTCCGGCGACTACCTTAATGTTAAGAGAATTTCCGGAACTTGCAGAAGCAGAAACTTTGGATTGTTGTGCAGATGCACTAATGGAAAATCCGGTAATTTTATTGATTACAGGTCCATCGGTATTCACAGAATCCGGTCTCATATCAATGGTAAGAGAATTATCTGCTTTTGCCCATTGGTTAACAACAGCTGTTTTATTTACTGTTGTTTGTTTTGCATTATCATAAGTAGTTACTTTGGCATTTACTTCCGTTAAGAACCAATCATCGGTAGCAGGAGTCAATGTAATTGAGTTCAAATATGCTACATCTGTCATTAATATATTGAAAGAAGTAACAGTATCTGGGAAAGGTGGATTATCTAATGGAAGATAATCTAAAATATTTGTAATACGATACATCTGCTGGTTATTAGCAGAATCGGTATAGGTAATTAACATTCCTACTTGTCCCGAAGTACCACAACCCGCTACAAGATCCTCTTTTGGAGTTGTGAAGGTAAAGGTTACCGGTGTAACATCTTTTGATGTTTTCATCATCTTACTTATGATGTTGGTTGAAACAAAGCTTTCTGCAATACTGCAGGAGCCTAAAAGAGTTGTTACAGCGTTTTCTTTGCCATCAGTTGTAGTTGGCTTTGGATAATTAGTAATCAATGCATTTTCAAATTCCACGGTAGGACCACTACTGATTACTGTAAGGCCAACAATCTCTCCAACACCATTTAAATAGAATGGAACTTCTATATGTTCTCGGTTGTCAAGAATGGTGTAATCCACGTCTGTTAAAAATACGTAAGGTGATTGATATACCATTTTTGTATTTTCAGGATCCAGAGAAGAGGTGTAGCGCAATGCAATTGCAATATCACTGCTTTCCGGAGTAAGGAGAGCGGATGTTCCTTCTTTTGGCTGTAAGCGTACAATCTGTTTCATCGGTGTTAACGCTTCTAAGGAAGAAATGTTAGCACTTACTTTTTCTAATGCCAGACTGGCATTATTAAATGGAACGTATAAAGTATCTTTGATTACATTTCCCTGCACATGTTCTATGTAAACACATCTGACAATCGGTTTCAGACCACCGGCAAAAGAGCCTCTTATTTCCATAGATTTTAAATTTCCAACAGACTGAATCGGTAAGGATTGTGCAAATAATACAGAGGAAGTTTCTGTATTTGCCTGAGCTCGTATATTTTTAAAGCTTGCTTTTAAAGCTCCGGTACCGAGACTGGAGGAATAGATGACAGAGGCATCTACGTAATCTCCGGAAGACAATTGGTAAGGCTCTCCACTGGCATTAGTTAAATAGTCGGCGCGATATTAAAAAACTCTCTTGCAGATATTCAGAAGAAGATTTTAAAGTATGCTTTGATACTTTTGGGACTAGAAGTGGCAGTGACTCTTTTCGTAGGTCTTCCTTTATCGGCAGCTATGTTTCATAAACATATAGCGTGGCAAGCAAAAACAAATGAAAAGGGGAAGAAAATCGTGTCAAAATATTTTTCAAATTTAAAAAACATATACAAAAAAACCTATGAAGAATTAAAAAATCCTAATTCTCACATAGGGATATTTCTTGCTAAAATTGATGAATATGATTTTTTAGATAATGCAGTAGAGATTAGAACAGCAATTACGGACTATATCAAAATTTTTGAACAAGAAGAAAAGAATTTTAAAGAGCCTGATACAAGTGATGGTCGAGTGTCTTATAGAGCAGAACAGGAAAGATTACGTAAAAATCTGGAAGTAGAAAAGAAGCTTTCGGAAGCAGTTCAGAAGATGCATGATGCTTTGGATGTATTTGCTGAAGCTAGTTTGAAACCAAGAGAAAACTATACTTCAGAACAGATTAAGAAAATGACAGATCGCAAGGAGCAGTTGAGACACCAGAGAGACAGGATGCTGAATGCAGCCTATAATCTTGAACTGGATTTGGAAAATAAGATGATTGAAAAATTAAAATCTGAGTATAGAGCTTTTGATCATAGACCTATAGAGAGTAAAGTGGACACTCCCCCATTTGTGCGTAATTCACCACACTATAGAATTCGTCATATGGAATTAAATGGCAATCTGAAGGTACCAACAGCCTTATATGGGTTAATGCGTTTCAGAGACTTGTTGAATGATCACGAAAGCTTGATTGAAGAAGCTGAAAGAAGCCGTCAGTATGAAAAGTTTGTAAATGACAGACTGGCAGGATACCAGGCATGGAAGAATACACTTGCTATGGAAACGAAAGTTTATCATGAAATCAGCAGTTTTGTAGATGAGAAATATTTTGAAAACTATAACAAGTTCATGGATGATTATCCGGTTACGTCCAGTCTTCAGGGATATAGAGTCTGGTATTCTAAAACTTATAAAAGTATTCAGGAGAAGGAAAAGCAAATTAAGCAGTACGAAGAAGAACAGAAGCTGTTTGATCATAGAGTTGTAGAGTTACAAGAAGATTTGGAAAATATGATAGCTGAAGATAAAAAGTATGAAGCTAGTATCGATGAAGAAATCAAAAAAATTGAAAACGACCCTACCTTAACAGAAAGTTTTTATGTTCACAATGAAACAATTAGAACTGTATCAGAAAAAGAATTAGAAGAATTGGAAAACGAATTACAGGAATTAGAGCAAGAGATGGGTGCTCTTGATGAAGAACAGAATGTGGCTAGAAAAGCTATGTTGGAACATCCACCATTGGTGAAAAAAGCCAACGGAGAATTTACTTATATGAAATCCAGAGCAGGACTGGTATTGGCCGGTATGCCTCTCTTATGCCTTTGGTGATTACAATTTTATCCTTTGTATTGGCAATGTTTTGTTCCTCTGTATTAACAGAATCCGTAACGCAGATGGTTTACCCAATTGTGGAGGATAAAGTAATTGATGCGATTCATTTAGATGAAATTCCGGCGGAAGACTTAGCTGCCTTTACGAATCATATTACCAATCCGGAGGCATTAATTGGAGATGTAAAAAATTTATTACCGGAAAGAACCGAGCCAATGTTATCTTATTTTCAAGATGATTTAGAGGAATTTCTAGTAGAAAATTATGAATTAATTAAAGATGAATCTAAAGAAACTTTAGAAACCGAAGTGTATGGATATTTGACAGAAGATCAGATTAAGAAATTGGAAGAAACGGGAGTAGAACTGAAAGTAAAAGGACTGGAATTAAAGGATGCAGCAGATACGGTTTTAAGTACTACAAAAATGGCAATGAACGAAGAAGCAGTACTGTTTTCTGTGGTATTTCCGGTAACTTATCGTTTGACAGCGTTGTTTGTTCATGGGTTCTTGTGGTGTGTATTCAGTGTGTTATTTATTGCAAGTTTAACAACCATTAAGAATGTTACAGGATTGGCATTTAAGCTTCCGGTTATTGGTTGGGTAGATAAATTAGGTGGTGCTGCCATCGGTGCTGCTCAATATGGAATTGTTTTATTTGCCATTGGATGGTTCTTGAAAATGTTTGGATTTATGACTTTGCATGAGTTAGGGCAGGGAAGTATCTTGTTTTCGAAATTTTTCTAGTTTATAAAAGGCAGGGAATCTTAAGGTTCCCTGCCTTTTAAACTTTTTTCATTATAAAAACTGAATTTCTATTGGTGCAATTTGTAATGCGACAAGTCCAATGATTTGTAAAATTAAAATCAAAGGCATTCCGTATACAAAGTGCCAATGTCTGGTTTTATGTCGGAATACATACATTCCTACAATACTACCAATGCTTCCGCCAATAACAGCAATGGTAAATAAGGTAGCTTCCGGAATGCGGAAAGCTCTTTTTTTGGAACGCAATTTGTCGTTGTACATGGCATAAAATCCAAGTAAATTGACCAATAAAACGTAAAGAATTAAAACATAGACAACACTCATAAAATTATTTGTCAGCTTCCTGTAATTTCATAGCGCGTACTTTGCTGGAAAGACCGAATAAATTGATAAATCCTTCTGCATCATGGTGGTCATATAAATCACCGGTTGTAAAGGAAGCAATGCTTTCGTTATATAAAGAATAAGGAGATGTTGTTCCGGCTTTAATAATGTTTCCTTTATATAATTTGAATTTTACTTCACCGGTTACATACTGCTGTGTACTTTCGATAAATGCAACAACAGCTTCACGAAGAGGTGTAAACCATTTTCCTTCGTAAACAATCTGAGCTAATTTGTTGCCCATATCCATTTTGAGTGCATAAGTTTCACGATCTAAAATTAATTCTTCTAACTGCTGGTGTGCTTCATAAAGAATTGTTCCCCCCGGAGTTTCATATACACCACGGGATTTCATACCAACAACACGGTTTTCAACGATGTCAACAATACCAATACCATGTTTTCCGCCAAGTTCGTTTAAAGTACGAATAATATCGGAAACTTTCATTTCTTTTCCGTTTACGGAAGTAGGGATTCCTTTTTCAAATGTCATTGTAACATATTCCCCTTCATCAGGAGCTTTTTCAGGTGTTGTTCCAAGTACTAATAAATGATCGAAATTTGGTTCTAAGGAAGGATCTTCTAATTCCAAACCTTCATGGCTAATGTGCCATAAGTTACGGTCACGGCTGTAGCTTGTAGAAGCAGAGAATGGTAAGTGAATGCCATGTGCTTCACAGTAAGCGATTTCATCTTCACGGGACTGCATTGTCCATAAATCATTTCTCCAAGCAGCAATAATTTTTAAATCTGGAGCTAAAGCTTTGATACCTAATTCAAAACGAATCTGGTCATTTCCTTTTCCTGTAGCACCGTGGCAGATAGCAGTAGCACCTTCTTTACGAGCAACTTCTACTAAACGTTTTGCAATAACAGGACGTGCCATGGAAGTTCCTAATAAATATTTGTTTTCGTAAACAGCGTGTCCCTGTACACAAGGAATAACATATTCATCACAGAATTCATCGATAACATCTTCGATGTATAATTTGCTAGCGCCACAAGCAAGGGCACGTTCGTTTAATCCGTCTAATTCTTCTCCCTGTCCGCAGTCGATACATACACAGATTACTTCGTAGTCAAAATTCTCCTTTAACCAAGGAATAATTGCAGTTGTGTCTAAGCCACCAGAGTAGGCTAAAATAACTTTTTCTTTCATTTTTCTTGTTCTCCTCTTATGAAATTTCTTCGTATAAAAAATTTAATTTTATAAGTTGAAACTAATATACACCTTGCAAATATAAAATGCAAGTATAATTTTATACAAGTTGATGCATAAAATGTATAAAAACAAATGTTATATGCATAAAAATAAATATTAGTTGCATATTATGCAAAACAAATGTATAATTTGTGGAAAATATGTTTGTTCTATTATAAAACAGGATTTCCGCAGTTTCACAAACACGGTAAAGCAATAAAGAGAGTTCTTGAAAAGAAGAATAGATTGGTGTTATACTTTATGGATATATTCAGATATCATCTTATGGATGAAAATTCATAGAGTAGAGAAAAAGAAAATTATTAAAATAAAAAGAACGGTAAATAGAGCAAGAAATACAAGTAGGAGGATGAGAACATGATTAAAGTAGGAATCGTAGGTGCTACGGGATATGCCGGAGGAGAATTAGTTCGTATCTTAATGGGGCATAAAGAAGTAGAAATTAAATGGTATGGTTCCAGAAGCTATATAGATAAGGAATATGCAAGTGTTTATCAGAACATGTTTCAGATTGTAGAAGATATTTGTAAGGATGATAATTTAAAGGAAATGGCAAAACAGGTGGATGTAATTTTTACAGCCACACCACAGGGATTTTTGGCAGGACTTTTAGATGAAGAAATTCTATCTCAGGTTAAGGTTGTGGATTTAAGTGCAGATTTTAGAATCAAGGATGTAGCCACTTATGAAAAATGGTATGGAATTGAACACAAAGCTCCCCAGTTTATCGAAGAAGCAGTTTATGGGCTTTGTGAAATCAATCGTGAAAAGATTAAACAAGCAAGATTGATTGCCAATCCGGGATGCTATCCTACCTGTTCCTTCCTTTCCATTTATCCATTGGCTAAAGCAGGAGTTCTCGATATGTCAACGGTAATTATTGATGCCAAGAGCGGAACCAGTGGAGCCGGTAGAGGAGCTAAAGTAAACAATCTTTATTGTGAAGTAAACGAAAATATCAAAGCGTACGGAGTTGCTTCACACAGACATACACCGGAAATTGAAGAACAATTAGGTTATGCATCAAACGAAGAAGTAATTCTTAATTTTACTCCTCATTTAGTACCAATGAATCGAGGAATTTTGATTACAGCTTATGCTTCCTTAAAGAAAAAAGAGGATGGAACATCATATAATAAAGAAGAAATCAGAAGATTTTACGAAGAGTCTTACGAAAGTGAAAAATTTGTCCGTGTGTTACCGGAAGGAGTTTGTCCGGAAACAAAATGGGTGGAAGGCAGCAACTATGTGGATGTGAATGTGGTACTCGATGAACGTACGGGTAGAGTTATCATGATGGGTGCTATGGATAATTTAGTGAAAGGGGCAGCAGGCCAGGCAGTACAGAACATGAATCTTATGTTTGGATTGCAGGAGGATATGGGATTGCAATTAGTCCCAATGTTCCCATAAAAATAAGAATCGTAAATGATTTAAAACGTCGGGTATGACAAGAGTCATAATGAAAAGTACACAGAAAAAGGAAAAGAATATGGATGCAGTTGTAAGATCCATGACCATAGAGGATTATGATGGTGTCTATGAATTGTGGATGAAAATTAAGGGATTTGCCATGCGTAGCATTGATGACTCCAGAGAAGGAGTGGAACGTTTTTTGAAACGAAATCCGGGGATAAGTGTGGTAGCTGTTAAAGATGAAAAAGTGGTTGGAGCCATCTTGTGTGGTCACGACGGCAGAAGAGGATGTCTTTATCATGTGTGTGTAGATCCACAGTATCGTAAACAGGGAATTGGTACCGCTATGGTGGTTTTCGCTATGAATGCCTTAAAGAAGGAACAGATTAGTAAAGTATCTCTGATCGCTTTTACACAGAATGATATTGGGAATGCTTTTTGGAGAAAAATTGGATGGACCCATAGGCTGGATTTAAATTATTATGATTTTACATTAAATACGGAAAATATTATTGCTTTTAATGAATAAAAAGATGATGTTATCTTGTTTTATGATGAAATGAAGAAATATTAGAGCTGAAAAATTATAAAAAAGTGGATGATATCAGCAGGATGGAGGAGTGTTATGAAAGAAATCAAAGGTGGAGTAACCAGTGCGAAGGGATTTCAGGCAGCAGGAGTAGAAGCTGCCATTAAATATAAGAATAGAAAAGATATGGCTATGGTATACAGTGAAGTGCCATGTCAGGTGGCAGGAACGTTTACTTCTAATGTGGTAAAAGCGGCCTGTGTTTTATGGGACAAAGAAGTGGTGGCACATTCTGCTTATGGTCAGGCTGTGGTAGTAAACTCCGGAATTGCTAATGCATGTACCGGGCAGCAGGGATATGACTGTTGTAAAAAAACAGCAGAAGCTACGGCTAAAGTGTTACAGATTCCGGAAGAAGCAGTTTTAGTTGCATCTACAGGTGTTATCGGGATGCAGCTTCCGGTAGAGCGCATTTGTGCAGGTGTGGAAAACTTAGCGAAGAATCTTTCTGATAGTGAAGAAGCAGGAACATTAGCAGCAGAAGCGATTATGACCACTGATACGATTTCCAAGCAGGCAGCAGTACAATTTGAGGTTGGAGGAAAAACAGTTACTTTGGGTGGTATGTGTAAAGGATCCGGTATGATTCATCCAAATATGTGTACCATGTTGGGATTTTTAACTACAGATATTGCGATTTCTAAAGAATTGTTGCAGGAAGCTTTAAGAGAAAATGTACAGGATACTTTTAACATGGTATCTGTAGACGGAGATACTTCCACTAATGATACTTTATTGATTTTGGCAAACGGTGTGGCAGGAAATGAAACCATTACTGAAAAAAATGAAGACTATGAAAAATTCATGGAAGCTTTGAATTATGTAAATACGAAAATGGCAAAGATGATGGCAGGAGACGGAGAAGGAGCAACAGCTCTTTTGGAAACAAAAGTGATTCATGCGAAAACAAAGAAGGAAGCTAAAATTTTAGCTAAATCTGTCATTTGTTCTTCTCTTACTAAAGCGGCTATTTTTGGACATGACGCCAACTGGGGTAGAATTTTGTGCGCATTAGGTTATGCAGGGGTAGAATTTGATCCAGATCATATTGAGCTGTTCTTCCAGGGAGAAAATGGTACCATTCAAATTTTCAAGGATGGCGTAGCTTGTGATTATAGTGAAGAAGAGGCAAGTAAGATTTTAGCAGAACCGGAAGTTAGAATTTTGGTAGACATGAAATCAGGTCAAGAAGAGGCTTGTGCCTGGGGATGTGATTTAACTTACGATTATGTAAAAATCAATGCAGATTATCGTTCGTAAAAATAGAAGAATGAGAGTGTACAGACAAAAAAGTTTTGCGGACAAAAAGTAACAAAGTAGGAAAAGGACAAAAAGAATCATGGAACAGAGTATGCAGGAAGTTATGAAAAAAGCGGAGGTCTTAATAGAAGCCCTTCCTTATATTCAAAAATTTAACGGAAAAATTATTGTTGTGAAATATGGCGGTTCCGCTATGAGCAATGAAGAATTACAGAAAAATGTTATTAAAGACGTTACTTTATTAAAATTAGTTGGATTTAAGCCAATTATTGTACATGGCGGTGGAAAAGAAATCAGCCGTTGGGTAGAAAAGACAGGAAAAGAAGCACAGTTTATCAATGGGCTTCGTGTCACTGATGATGAAACCATGGAAATTGCGGAAATGGTGTTAGGACGTGTCAATAAACGTTTGGTAAGTATGGTAGAAGAACTTGGTGTAAAAGCTGTCGGCTTAAGTGGTAAAGATGGAAAAATGCTTCAGGTAGAAAAGAAATATTCGGACGGACAGGATATTGGTTACGTAGGTAATATTACAGAAGTAATACCAGACATTTTATATGATCTTTTGGAAAAAGGATATTTACCAATTGTTTCACCTATTGGTTTAGGAGAAGATTTCGCGACTTATAATATCAATGCGGATGATGCAGCATGTGCTATTGCGAAAGCAATTCAGGCAGATAAGTTAGTATTTTTAACAGATATTGAAGGTTTATACAAAGATATTAATGATAAATCATCTTTTATCTCCAGAATTACAGCAAAAGAAGCAGATGAATTGATTGAAGAAGGATTTATTGGCGGCGGAATGTTACCAAAATTAAGTAATTGTACTTCTGCAGTGGCCAGCGGCGTTAATCGTGTACATATCTTAGATGGTCGTATTCCTCATTGTCTTCTTTTGGAAATCTTTACCAATGAAGGTGTGGGAACTGCCATTGTGAAAGAGGAAGACTAAAAGAGTTCACTAAAGTATAAAGTTTGCATTGAGCAATTTAATAGAATGTTTCTTTAGGAGGTTACGATGGAACTGATGAAGGATTATATTGAGGAAGCGGAGAAAGCACTTCTCCATACATACAATCGTTATCAGATTGTTTTTGATAAAGGCGAGGGTGTGTACCTTTATGATTTGAATGGAAAAAAATACTTGGATTTTTGTGCCGGAATTGCTGTGTTTGCTTTAGGGTACAAAAATGAAGAATATAATCAGGCATTAAAAAATCAGATAGATAAGATTATTCACACGTCAAATTATTATTATAATGTACCGGCTGTGGAAGCAGCAAAGAAATTAGTAAAAGTATCCGGCATGGATCGAGTATTTTTTACTAATAGTGGGGCAGAAGCTGTGGAAGGTGCCATTAAGGCAGCTAGAAAGTATGCTTATTTAAAGGATGGAAACACGGATCATGAAATCATTGCTATGGAACATAGTTTTCATGGTAGAACTATGGGAGCTTTGTCTGTCACAGGTAATCCAAAATATCGAGAAGCTTTTCAGCCTATGATTGGAAATATTCGTTTTGCCTCTTTAAATGATTTTGACAGTGTACTTTCCAAAGTAAATGAGAAAACTTGTGCAATTATCCTGGAAACCATTCAGGGTGAGGGTGGTATTCATCCGGTGGAAAAAGAATTTTTAAGCAAAGTGAAAGCTCTTTGTGAAGAAAAAGATATTTTGTTGATTTTAGATGAAATTCAGTGTGGTATGGGACGAAGCGGCGCCATGTTTGCTTGGCAGAAATATGGTGTGAAACCGGATATTATGACTACAGCGAAAGCATTGGGTTGTGGTGTTCCTGTGGGTGCATTTTTAATGACAGAAAAAGTGGCTGCCAATTCTTTGGTGGCAGGAGACCATGGAACTACCTATGGTGGAAATCCATTGGCAGCGGCTGCCATTAACAAAGTGCTTGATTTATTTGAAGAAAAATCTATAATAGAGAATGTGAATTCCGTAGGAACATATTTGGAAAAACGTTTGGATGAGCTTGCGGAAAAATATGAAATGATTGAAACAAGACGTGGTATGGGTCTGATACAGGGATTGGTATTTAAGGTACCGGTAGGAGAGATTATCAAAAAAGCATTGGATGCAGGCTTGGTGTTAATTAATGCTGGAGAGAAGATTATTCGCTTTATTCCACCGTTGATTATTACGAAAGAGCATGTAGACCAAATGATAGATATCTTAGATTCTTGTTTGCAGTAAGTGAAGTTTGGTACAAGAGTTGCTATATGCCGTTGTCTTGTAATAGAAAGAGAAGTGTAAATGAGTTTAACAAAAAGAGTAATTTCAGCATTTTTAGTGCTGGTCATGTTATTTTCAGTTCTTTATGCAGGAAATCAGGTAAAGGAACAGGAAAAACAAGAGGTTTTTGACAATACAAAAACCTTACACATTTGGTATACAGATGAAGCCTTAACAGATTTTATCAGTAGTATGGCGGTAAGGTATAACGAAGAACATGGAGTTCGTGTTATTCCTACGTTACAATCAGGATTAGAACTTTTACAGGGAATTAACGAGGCTTCTTTGACTTCTGATTATTATCCGGACCTTTATATTGCCAGCAATGATAATATGGAAAAAGCCTATTTGGCCGGCTTGGCGATGGAAATTGCAGATCAGGATAATGTAGTAAGTCTTTCTAATTTCCCGGAAAGTGCTATGCATGCAGTAACCTATCAGCAGAAGATTCTAGGCTATCCATTTTATTATGAAACCAGTGCGTTGCTTTACAACATGACCTATTTGGAAGATCTTGCAAAGAAAGAAATTCAGTCTGAGTTGGATGATGCAGCACAGGCAGCCAAAGAAGCAGCAGAAGCAGAGGCTAAAGCGCAGGAAGAAGTAAAGAAAGAATCTGAAAGTAAAAAAGATAGTACGAAAACAACAGAGGAATCTACTGGTAAAGAAAAAGTAGAAGAAACAGTATCTGCAAATACTATTTCAGATGAGGAAATGGCAGAATTAGTACATGAAAGAGTGCCTGCTTTGATTCCAACTACTTTTGAAGCCTTGTTGGAATTTGCAGATAGTTATGATGCTCCACAGAATGTAGAAGCAGTATTTAAGTGGGATGTAGAAGATATTTTTTATAACTATTTCTTCGCCGGCAATTATATGGATTTCGGCGGTATGTGTGGGGATAGTAAAGATTCTATTGATATTTACAATGAAGAAGCGATTCAGGCTTTGATGGTATATCAGGATTTGAGTGATTATTTTGCGATTGACGCCAGTAATGTGGAATATGCATCTGTAATCCAGGAATTTATGGAAGGAAAAGTGGTAATGACCACAGCTACTACAGATATTATTCGTAAGCTGGATATAGCAAAAGAAGCCGGAGAATTTGAATATGATTACGGAATTGCACCAATTCCAAGATTAAATGCTGACATGGATACAAAAAGCTTGTCTGTAACCAATACGATTTATGTTAATGGCTATACAGAAATGAAAAAAGAGGCCAATGATTTTGCGAAGTATTTGGTGATAGAACATGCCGGTGATTTGTATGAAGCGACAGGTAAGGTTCCGGCAAATAAAAATGTACGTTATGATAATCCGAATTTGGATATGTTTATGGATGAATATCAGGATTCGGCTCCTATGCCAAAATTAATGGCGATAAGTAATTTTTGGGTTAAAATGGAAATTATGTTCGAACGTATTTGGAATGGAGAAGAAGTATCCAAGGAACTGATGCAGTTATCAGAAGATTTGATGACTCAGGTTACCGGGGAAGAATACAAAGAAACCTATATTAAGGTGATTGAAAAAGAAGAAGAATTTATTGATTATTCTGATGATGAATAATTGAAACAGTAACAAAGGAGCTTGCAATTGGTTTGAAGTTCCAAGGGTGGATTTTACAGGAGTCTGCTGTTTGGAATTCAAAGCAAAAACGCGCTCCTTTGTTTTTGTGTTTTAGTAAAAATGACTATTGTATAGGGACGGAAAGTATCATAGAATAGGACTACGATAGGCAAATGGGGAATTCTCCGAAGGGAGAATATATGTCAAAACAAATAAATATAACAAAAATTATGGGAATAGGCATGTTAAGTCTGTTCCTTTTAGGATGCTCTGAAGAAAAATTTTTATTAACGGAAGCAACCGAGGGGATGGAAACGGTTATGGAGAATCCATCCGGTGAATCAGAGAAAAATCAGGAACAGGCTCTAGAGAAGGAAGATAACATTAGTTATGAAAACTTAGAAGCCGAAAATTCTATGAATCATCAGGTGGCTGTAGAACCTGTGATGATTGCTGTTCATGTGTGTGGAGCGATAAAGCAACCGGGAGTTTATTTTTTGGAAGAAGGAGCACGAATTGTGGATGCCATATCGCAAGCCGGTGGTTTTTCGGAGGAAGCAGATCAAGAATATGTGAATCAGGCATTGGTGTTACAGGATGGTATGAAAATAGATATTCCCACAAAAGAAGAAGTGAACAATGGATATGTGGGAAATGAAGGCAATGGAATTTCTTCTGTAATTTCAGTGCAAGGGGCAGAAACAAAAGAGAATGGAAAAATTAATCTTAATACTGCAGATGAAGCTCTTTTACGTACCTTGCCGGGAATCGGAGAAAGTAGGGCCAAGAGTATTCTTGCGTATCGGGATACACATGGTCCTTTTGAAAAAATTGAAGACATTATGAAAGTTTCCGGAATTAAGGAAGCCGCATTTGAAAAAATAAAAGACAAAATAATAGTTTCAAAATAGCAGAATGGAGAACACATGGGAAAGAAAATATTAGTGGTTGATGATGAAAAATTAATTGTGAAAGGAATTCGTTTCAGTCTTGAACAGGAAGGCATGGAAGTAGAGGCTGCTTATGATGGAGAAGAGGCTTTGGAGAAAGCGAAAGAAAAAGAATATGATATTATTTTATTGGATATTATGCTTCCTAAATTAGATGGCTTACAGGTCTGTCAACAGATTAGAGAGTTTTCTACGGTGCCAATTATTATGTTAACTGCCAAAGGAGATGACATGGATAAAATCATGGGATTGGAATATGGTGCCGATGATTATATTACCAAACCATTTAATATTTTAGAGGTAAAAGCAAGAATTAAGGCTATTATGAGAAGAACTTCCCTTGTGTCTGAAAAAGAGAAAGAAGCTGTTTTGGAAGCAGGAACCATGAAAGTGGAGCTGGCAGAACGCAGAGTTTATATTGAAGAAAAGGAAATGAATCTTACCAGCAAAGAATATGATTTGTTGGAGCTTCTGGTGAAGAATACCAATCATGTGTACAGCAGAGAAAAACTCTTGCACTTGGTATGGGGAGCAGATTATCCGGGAGATGTAAGAACTGTGGATGTACATATTCGTCGTCTTCGTGAAAAGATTGAAAAAAATCCAAGTGAACCAAAATTTGTCCATACCAAATGGGGAGTTGGCTACTATTTTAGAGCCTAATTGGGAGTTGTATGTGGGAAAAAATCAAACAACAAATCAATAAAATTTCATTACTTCGGAGTTTACGTGTCCGAATATTCCTGTTGCTATTAGTGATGGGAATGATTCCGGGATATATCACAAGGTATACGTTGCTTCAAAATTATGAAGAGCGTGCTGTCAACGTAAAAATCTCCGAAGTATCTAATCAGTTCAAAATCATTGCCAATCATTTACTTACCTATAATTATTTACAGGATCCCTCTTCAGAGGTAATTAATGCAGAATTGAATCAAATTTCCAATTTATATGATGGGCGTGTTTTGATTATTAATAAAAACTTTAAAGTAATCAAAGATACCTATGAAATTGGCGAAGGGAAAACTATCATTTCTGAAGAAGTTGTAAAATGCTTTAAGGGTGAAAATACTACGTATTACGATGATCAGTATGGTTATATAGAAATGGCAATTCCTATTATGGATACGGTAACCGGTACTGTGGAGGGAGAAAGTCCTCAAATCAAAGGAGTTTTGTTAAGCAGTATTTCTACGGATACGATTGCATTGACCATTAGTATTTTACAGAGGAAAGCCTTTGTTTTACAAATGGTAATGACTATTATGATTATTGTTATGAGTCTGGCAATTTCACAGTTTTTAATATTACCTTTTCACAAAGTTACGAAAGCGATTAAAGAAGTAAAGGAAGGATTTACTGACGAAGCGATTTCAATTCCAGATTATGAAGAAACGGAACATATTGTAGATGCTTTTAATGACGTGCTTCGAAGAATGAGAATTTTGGATAAATCCCGGCAGGAGTTTGTTTCCAATGTGTCCCATGAATTAAAAACACCTCTGACTTCCATGAAAGTGTTGGCGGATTCGTTAATTATGCAACAAGAGGTACCAAACGAATTATATCAGGAATTTATGACAGATATTGCTCAGGAAATTGATCGTGAAAATAAAATCATCAACGATTTATTAACGTTGGTTAAAGTTGATAAGACAGATGGAGAATTAAATGTAGATTCGGTAGATATTAATGCTCTTTTGGAACTTTTGATGAAGCGTCTTCGTCCTATTGCAAGACAGCAAAATATTGAGGTGATTTTAGAAAGCAATCGTATGGTACAAGCCAATGTAGATGAAGTGAAAATGACCTTGGCATTTTCTAATCTAGTGGAAAATGCCATTAAGTATAATAAGAAAAATGGTTGGGTACGTGTTATGCTGGATGCAGACCACCAATATTTTATAGTGGTGATTGAGGATTCGGGAATTGGTATCCCGGAAGAATCTATGGAACGTATTTATGAAAGATTTTATAGGGTTGATAAGTCTCATTCACGAGAAATTGGAGGTAGTGGTTTGGGACTGGCAATTACAAGAAATATTATTTTAATGCATCGTGGAACGATTCAGGTTTCCAGTGTAGAAAACGAAGGAACTACTTTTGTAGTAAAAATACCATTGATTTATAGTAAATAAAATACCATTGATTTATAGTAGGAGATTATCTATGAAACATAAATTGACTAGAATCGGTGTGTTACTACTGTTGACCTTCTTGGTAATGGGTTGTGGAAAAAAAGGAGAAAAACAGGAGGCAAACTATTATATTTATTATATAGACCGAAACGAAAATCATATTAGTCCTCTGCCATATGAACCGGTAGCGAATCCGGAGAATAAGGAGGAGATGGTGAAGGAATTCTTGGAGCAGCTTGCATTGCCTACCCAAGAAATAGAATATCAACCTGTAATTTCCGGGTTTGAAGTGAAAAATTGTATTTTCAAAAAAGGACAGGTGACGTTGAATTTTGACAAAGAATATGAGTCTGTAAAACCGACAAAAGAAGTTTTGGTTCGAGCAGCTATTGTGAAAACATTAACCCAGATAAAAGATGTAGAAGAAGTAAATATACAGGTTAATGGAAAGCACTTATTGGATGCCTTGGGAGATACAGTAGGAGGAATGTCGGCAGATACTTTTATTGATAATACAGGTGAGGACATGAAGAAATATGAGGAAGTTACCCTGGCCTTATATTTTGCTAACGAAACAGGGGATAAATTAATTAAGGTGAATCGAACCATGCGTTACAATACTAATATTTCCTTGGAAAAATTAGTGGTGGAACAATTGTTATATGGTCCGGTGGATAAAAAAGGAAAAGAAAATACCATGATGGTATTTCCGACCTTGAATCCTGAAACGAAAATTATTAGCGTAAATATTAAGGATAGTATTTGCTATGTTAATTTTAATAGCGCATTTTTAACACCTATCAGCAATATAACAGCAGATACTGTTATTTATTCTTTGGTAAATTCATTGACAGAATTACCTGGAGTTCTAAAGGTTCAGTTGGCAGTAGATGGTGAAACAGAAGTGAAGTTGGGGGAAAAGACACTGTCTGCTTTATTTGAAAGAAATCCGGAAATGGTCCGGGTAGAAGAGACAACAAAAAAATGATGGATATAAGAAAAAGACCTATGTGCTGGCTGGCGATAGGTTTTCTTCTTATTATTTGTGGTTTGACGCTTGGGAGAAGCAAGAATGATATCCTTTTAAAAAATGGATATTTAGAGGAAAGAGATTGGATTCTTTTCGAAGGAAATATTGTTTCGAAGGAATATAAAGAATCTGTTTATGGAGGTTATTGGCAGATTGTTTTAAAAAATGTGAAAGTGAACGAAAAACAGGCTACGGATGTTGATAGCAAAATGAAAATATTTAGAAGAAAGTCGGAGAATAATAAAAGTGGTGGGCAGGATTTGGAAGAATCTGTGGTTCGGAAACTGGAAGGAAAGTATCTATGTCAGATTACTGGAGAAGATAATCTTGATTTCAAAATAGGACAAAGAGTTTTATTAGAAGCTAAGTATTCACCGTGGGAGGAACCTACCAATATAGGACAATTTGACAGTGCTAAATATTATATTTCGCAAGGCATCTTAGGACAGTTTAAAAAAGGTAAGATTATAAAAGTAGGAACAGATTACAATATTTTGCAAGAGCAAATGTGGAAGATACGACAAAATATGCAAGAAATCTTGAAACGTCAGTTGGGAAGTCGTGATGGTGGTCTTATTGGAGCTATGTTGCTTGGAGAAAAAAGTAATCTGAATAGCGAAGATAAAAGTCTTTATCAACGCAATGGGATTTCTCATATATTAGCTATTTCCGGTTTACATTTGTCTTTGCTGGGAATGGGAATTTATAAAGTATTATTACGTATACTGCCAGGAAAGAAACAGGCAGCAGGTCTTTGTATTATTATCATGTCATTGTACTGTGTGTTTACAGGCAATTCTATATCAACATGCAGAGCAACGATTATGTTTGCCCTGTCTCTATTAGCTATCATATTGAATCGTAGCTATGATAGTTTGTCAGCGTTAGGATTAACAGCTATCTTACAATTATTTACCAATCCGTATGTATTAAATAATAGTGGTTTCTTATTATCATTTCTAGCAGTAATAGGTGTGGTATTTTTAGCCCCTAGATTACAACAATTATTTTCATGCAAGAAGAAAAGCGAAAAATCTCTCTGTGTCAGTTTATCTGCTACTTTGACAACTTTACCTGTTATTTTATTAAATTATGGAGCCTATCCTTGGTACAGTGTGTTTTTAAATCTGTTGGTATTGCCGGTTATGGCATTTTTATTACTTTGTTCTATTTTGTTGCTGGCAGTCAGTGGTTTGGAGACCTTGGTTGGAAGCGGTAATTTTTTTGTAGCTCTGCTACTGGATTTGTTTGCATTTGTGATTAAATTAATTTTAAACTATTTCGAAATTTGTTGCCAAGGATTTGAGAAGCTTGTTTTTCAAGATGGATATATAGGAGCACCTCATGGTCTGCTTATCGTAATTTATGGAATTCTGCTTTTGATTGTAGCAAGTGATAAGGTAATAAAATCAACATTCTTTCGAAAACTGATATTATTGTGTGCTCTTAGCATATTGACGACACGTTTTTACCATGGATTGGAAATTACGATGTTAGATGTAGGGCAGGGGGATTGTATTGTCATGCGTAATAATAATGGAAACGTCTATATTTCCGATTGCGGAAGCAGCAGTGTCAGTAAGGTAGGGAAATATCGTTTGCTACCTTTTTTGAAATATAAAGGCTACGGGAAAATAAAAGGAATTTTTATCAGTCATATGGATAATGATCATATGAATGGAATTTTGGAATTGTTGGAGATGGCGCCTACAGAACATGTAGAAATTGAATATTTATTTTTACCTCAAAGCGTATCATACATACAGGATGATAAGGAAATTTTAAAAGAAGTAAAAGCTTTGGCAGTAGAGAGTGGAACAAAGATTGTTTATTTGGAACAGGGAGAAGAAATACAAGATGGAGAGTTACGTTTTTCGTGTTTATATCCCAATGTGACAGATGTATATGCTGATATAGAAAATAGGAATAATTCTTCCTTGGTTTTGTTTGTGGAGTACGAAGAATTTGAGATGTTACTTACCGGAGATGTGGAGAAAGAAGGGGAAAAGGAAATTCTAGAATATGTGGGAAGAGAAGTGAAGAAAGAAAATGGGGAGTATGTGGAAAGAGAAGTGAAGAAGGAAAATGTAGATGTGTTAAAGGTGGCTCATCACGGATCTTCCGGTTCCAGTTGTTTGGAATTTTTGCAAGAATTTCTGCCAGCGCTGAGTTTGATTTCTTGTAGTAAAAACAATTCTTACGGACATCCACATATGGAAACCTTGGAACGTTTGGAGGATTGTGGAAGCAAGATTTTAACTACAGTGGATACAGGAGCGATTACGCTAAAGATTAACGGAAGAAGAATGAAGGTAAGACAGTATAAGAAGTAAAGCGCGAACAAATGAGAGCTAATATGTGTGTAGTTGCAGTAATTTATACCAAAGTTCCCATCGAAACAAGCAAATTCAAGAAAAGTGGGAAGAGAAGGTAGGCGGAGTTCCCATCAAAACAAGTAAATTCAAGAAAAGTGGGAAGAGAAGGTAGGCGGAGTTCCCATCAAAACAAGTAAATTCAAGAAAAGTGGGAAGAGAAG
>JAFYWF010000112.1 GCA_017558145.1 Lachnospiraceae bacterium | reverse complement strand
TTGTAAAGAAATGTTGAAAAGCCTTGAAAACAAAGGATTTTCAGATGTTTGATTGAATATAGATGGTTAGGAATAAAAATAGCTGAATAAAAAAGTATTGTCGACTGGAGTAAAATCCAGTCGTTTTTTTATTAGAAAAGAGAAACGGAAACAAAACTTTAACATTTAAATGATATGATATCATTAATAGCATTAAATCGGAGGTTAGTTGATGTTTAAGATATTAGTAGTAGAAGATGAAATCAATTTGAATAAAACAGTATGTTCGTTTTTAAATCATAGTGGATATGAGGCAATAGGATGTTTGAATGTAAATGATGCTTATGACGCATTAGAAGAAAATGTAATTGATCTAATAGTTTCAGACATTATGATGCCGGGTATTGATGGTTTTGAGTTTGCAACCAGTGTTCGTGAATTGAACGAAGATATTCCAATTTTATTTATGACAGCAAGAGATGATATTGCATCCAAGCAGAGAGGATTTCGGATTGGCGTAGATGATTATATGGTAAAGCCAATAGATTTTGATGAATTGTTTTTACGTATTGGTGCATTACTTCGCAGAGCTAAAATTGCAGCTAATAGAAAATTAGAGATTGGTAAATTTGTTATGGATGCAGACGAACATACGGTATATTTGGATGATGAGGAAATTTCATTAACGAATAGAGAATTTAGTATTTTATATAAATTATTATCTTATCCTAAGAAAACATTTACAAGAACACAACTCATGGATGAGTTCTGGGATGCAGATACAGAAACAGCACCAAGAGCAGTAGATGTGTATATGACAAAACTTCGTGCAAAATTATCGCGTTGTAATGATTTTGAAATTGTAACAGTACATGGACTTGGATATAAGGCGGTAGTGAAATGAAAAACAACGATTTAAAACATAAGATACAAAGAGGATTATATAATTATTTTTTGTTTTTTACATTGGTAGCATTTTTAGTATCTTGTACCACAATGCTATTTGTTTCAGTTATGGCAAACACATTAAATATCGAACTTACAAAGGACAATATGGAAGCATCTGCAAAGTTGACATTTTTAAACGTAATCGTTCTAAGTGTTCTGTTTTTTATAATTGATACAGTACGTAGGAAACTTACCACAGAGAAAATAACGAAGCAAATTGCAGATGCAGCGAAGAAAATTGTGCAAGGAGATTTTAGTGTACGTATTTCAACGGTAAATAATCTTAGCGCAGATGAAAAATTTAATGAAATCATAGATTGTTTTAATAAGATGGCAGAGGAATTGGCTGGAGTAGAAACTCTAAGAACAGATTTTGTTGCAAATGTATCTCATGAAATGAAAACTCCGCTTGCAATAATGCAAAACTATGGAACTCTTTTACAGGCTCCAGGTTTATCAGAAGAAAAGAGAATGGAATATGCCAAAGGTGTTGCAGATGGTTCTCGTCGACTTGCGGATATGATGACTAATATTCTGAAATTAAATCGATTGGAAAAACAGCAGATATATCCTAAAACAGAAGAATATGATTTGGGGGAACAGTTATGCAACTGCCTGTTGAATTATGAACGTGTCTGGGAAGATAAAAATATTGAAATTGAGACAGATATAGCAGATGACGTGAAAGTAAATACAGATGAAGAGTTATTGTTTCTTGTATGGAATAATCTCTTTTCTAATGCTTTTAAATTTACACCAAAAGGTGGAAAGGTTGCGGTGGAATTAAAAGCGACGGAACAGTATGTAGTTGTAAAAGTTAAAGATAATGGATGTGGAATATCTCCGGAAGTTGGAGCACATATTTTTGAAAAGTTTTATCAGGGTGATACTTCTCATGCTACTCAGGGGAATGGATTGGGATTAGCATTGGTAAAAAGAGTAGTTGATATTTTACAGGGAGAGCTTGGAGTAGAAAGCTCTCTTGGAAAAGGAAGTACCTTTGTTGTAAAGTTTTGGAGAATTTAATAGGGGAGGCTAGAAAAAGATTGGAAAGCAAGAATACAGATATTGATTTTAAATATACATACTCTGCTAAGGAACAAGATGAAATAAAGAGAATTCGTCAAAAATATATGGTGCAGGAAGAGGATGGAATGACTCGTCTTAGAAAATTGGATGCAAAAGTGAACAGTAAGGCAACCATGATGTCATTGGTACTTGGGATTATTGGGGCTTTGGTGATGGGAACAGGAATGAGCCTCATTATGACTGATTTATCTGAAATTTTTGGCATGACAGTTATGGAGGGCATGCTGATTGGAGTTGTAGTTGGTTTGATTGGCATGACTTTGGTGGCTTTAGCCTATCCGATTTATAAAAAGGTGCTTAAAAGTCAACGAGAGAAAATTGCACCAGAGATTTTTAGATTGTCGGAAGAATTGCTCAAATAGATATTGGGGATAAAGAAGGATGGTAGAAGTACCATCTTTTTTCTTTGCAAATTAATATTTCGGAAACATTATATAAGCATTTTGTAAACAAGCCAGAGTTATTATAAGTTCATCAAATGAAGGAGGTAACGAAAAATGGATGTTACAGGAACAATAAACGCAGGAATGTCAAAGATGATAAGAGGTATGAAGAAAAGTGTTGATAATTACAAGATTAATGGAATGGTTGTTGAAAAACAGAAGATGATAAAATCGCTTACTAAAGAAATTGGAAATCTTGCTTTGATTAGATTGGAAGCAGGCGATGAAATGTCTCCAGAAATCATGGAACGATATGAAGCAATTAAGGAAGCGAAGGAAGAAATTGCGGTTTTAAATAGTGAAAAGAAAAAAACGAATGTAATTTGCCCGAAATGTAGCGCAAAAATATCTATCGATATGATGTATTGCGGAATGTGTGGAGCACAGTTACATGAAGCATAACTATGGAATGACTTTTTGAAAACATTTGAATTAATAAAATAGAAACATTTTGTGAATATTTTAAAAACAATAAAACGGTATTATCAATGTATAAAGAGTAAAAAAGGAGAAGATCAAAATGAACGAAGTATTATATTCAGCTGAGTATTTATTAAGAAATTTAACAAAAAAGGATGCAGCGGTTTTTGGAATAGCCATTGTTGGAGTATTTGTTGTATGTAGATTGTTGAAAGCAAAGAAAGATAAGATTAAAGAAAAATTAGATAAAAGAAAAAAATAAAAATTCAGAATATATCATAAAGAAAGGGAGATTATAAAATGCTAAAAATTGTAGAAACAGTAGCAGAAGGTTACAAGAAAATCGAAAACGGTGTAGTAGATGGTTACAAAAAAATTGAAGAAGGAGTTGTTGGCGGATATCAGAAAATCGAGGAAGGTACTGTAGAAGGTTTTAAGAAATTTGATAATGGAAGAGTTGATAGAATAGCTGATGCTGTGACAGGAGTATATCAGAAGGTGGAGGACTCAGTTGAGGGGAGTTTTAACAAAATAGCTGATGGATTTGTAGAAAAACATCTTATGAGAGAAGGAGAAAAAGTAGAAGAAGCTAAAGCGCGTCTTATTAAGGAACAGGAAGAAAAACAATATAATAGTAGGAGATAAGAAATTGTGGAAAAGAAAAATTTTATTACATTGGTATTAGGAACAGTTGCAGGATTAGTATTTGCACTTGGTATGTGCATGTGTCTTCTTACTGAATGGAATATGTTTAATGTTGGCGTTGGTTGTACAGCAGTAGGATTTATCTCAATCATTGCAACTATTATTACATACAGAAAAATGTCTGGAAAAGCACCAATTAAAGTGAATCCAAAAGTTGTTGGAAAGATAGTATATGCTGTAATTTCCTTCTTAGTACTAGGATTAGGAATGTCTATGATTATGGCATTTGAAGGAATGATGCTTTGGGGTATCATTGTTGGTGTTGTAGGAATTGTTATGATTCTTTTCTTAATTCCAATGTGTGTTGGGTTAAAAGATAATAAATAATATAAAAAATTTAAACGTAAAC
>JAFYWF010000111.1 GCA_017558145.1 Lachnospiraceae bacterium | reverse complement strand
TCCACTTGGATGGGAGAGTGATTTCGAAAGCACCGAAGAAGGATGCTGCAAATACCACCAACATCAAGAAGAACAGGATGTTAAATACAGCATTGGTAGAGAGTGCGTTCAAAGCGCTGGCACCGAATATCAATGTGATGGCCAAGCCCAAAGTCACATAAATGACAACGATGGAAGCACCGTATGTCCATGCGTCACGAATTCCTTTTTTCTTGTCTTTGCTACGCTTCAAGAAGAAACTTACGGTCATTGGGATAATTGGCCATACGCATGGAGTGAACAAAGCGAGTAAACCACCAATGAAACCTGCAAAGAAAATATAGAACCATGATTGGTTGGTTGTTTCTGCTGTTTCTTCACCAAATGTGTTTAATTTGTCAACAACTGGTGTCCAATAATCTGCTGTAGAAACATTGGCTGAAACTGTTGGAGCAGCTGTTTCTATTGCAGGAGTTGCTTCGCTTGTAGTGGCGGTAGCGCTTCCCTTGCCAGAAAACGAGAATTCAATGTCTGTTGGAGGCAAGCAATTTTCATCGTTGCATGATCCATATTGCAAATAACCTTCGATGAAATAATTGGCAGCTGTAATTCTCAGCTTTTGAATGAATGTTGCTTTGTCTTCAAAATAACGGACATTCATTTCGAACATCTTGTCGTAGTTTTGAATTTCTTTTCCTTGTGGAGTCAATTTTCCATCTAATTCAAGACCTTCTATCTTGTCAGTATTGAAAGTCGCGGAAATAGGTCCTCCTTCAGGGAGATCTGTAGAATAAACATGCCAACCGGCATCAATGGTGCCTGTGAAAATAATTTGTGCTTCAGTTTCAGAGATTTTTTTCAATTCTGTTTTGAATTGAACTGGATCCTGAATTTGTGCAAAGGCGGAAGTCAAACTTACCACCAACAAAAGGCAGCTCAAAAAGAATGTCTTTTTCATAAGATTGGTTTTGAATAAAATTTTTATGTTGCAAAGGTAAGAAATAAAATGCTTTGTTAATACTGTTTTGTAATATTGTTTTTAGGGCGGAAATGTTTTTTTGAAAAAAAATTGGAAACGGCTTGTAGATTCAAAAATAATTTGTACCTTTGCATCGCTTTTGAAAAATAGCATTCTTTAAAAGAGTTTTGGAGAGATGGCAGAGTGGTCGATTGCGGCGGTCTTGAAAACCGTTGTACTGCGAGGTACCGGGGGTTCGAATCCCTCTCTCTCCGCAAAACTCAATTTGAAAGGTTTTATAAATACCTTCAACGAAAAGTCTAAAGCGTCGTAAATCAGTTGATTACGACGCTTTTTTGTTGCTTTGTTCTAGCGTAATGAAGGCATGTATGCATCTGTTGGCAATCAACATTAGGTCAGAATTTGCTACATTGATCGCTACAGATAGAAAAGCTATCGAAAAAATGTAGCAGTGATTGCAACATGAAGTTCGTTTTGACATCTTCTAAATATCATGTTTACAATAATTTATGTTGAACTTTGTAGCGTTAATGCTACATTAAATTTAATTGTATGAGAATGATATTTAAAGTGTCGTACTATGTACGTTCCAATTATGAGAACAAACAAGGTAAATCACCATTAATGATTCGAATTTTCCTTAATGGTGAAATGCTTAATCTAGGTTCGTCCGGATTAAATATCGATAAAAAATTATGGAATAATTCCACGAGTCGGATGAAGGGGCGTACCGCTGAAGCATTAAACGTCAATGCGCAATTGGACCAAATCTCTATTTCCTTACAGGATATTTTTAAACAGTTTAAAGATGATCCAGATTTGAGTCTAGATAAGATTAAGAGTGTTTATCTAGGTAAAGATAGGCCTAAGACAACTTTTTTAGAATTCTATGACAAATATTTGGAAGATGTTAAGTTTATGATTGGTGCTGGAAAAACAAAGGCTACTTATGACAAATATTCTGCAACTAAAAAACATTTCATGAAATTCCTTGAATTAAATTATGGAAGAAAAGATATACGACCTAAAGAATTGACGCATGTTATGATACATGATTTTGATATCTATTTAAAGACTACAGGAGGTTTAAAATCTAATAGTGCGACTAAAACCTTAAAGTTCTTCAAGACAATAGTAATCTTTGCACAAAAATGCGGTATCATGTCTCATGATCCTTTCGTGAATCATCATTTTCATTTGGAACATGTAGATAGAGGGTTTCTAACTGACGAGGAAATACAGGTAATAATGAAGAAGGAATTCTCAACTCAAAGGTTGGAACAAGTACGGGATGTGTTTATTTTTTCTTGTTTTTGTGGATTGGCATATATTGATGTAGCAAATTTAAAGGAAGACAATATTGTAGAACTTGATGGGAAAAAATGGATTATGACTAAGCGGCAAAAAACTAATATTCCTAGCAATATCCTTTTACTTGATATACCGTTAAAGATTATAGATAAATATAAAGGTAAAACTAAAGGAGGTAAACTTCTGCCTATTCTATCTAATCAAAAGATGAATTCTTATTTAAAAGAAATCGCAGATGTTTGTGGTATAAAAAAGACATTGACTTATCATGTGGCTCGACATACTTTTGCTACTATGACACTAAGTAAAGGCGTACCCATTGAATCTGTATCAAAAATGTTGGGACACACCAATATCAAGACAACTCAAATATATGCTCGTATTACAAATAAGAAAATAGAAGAAGATATGACGAAGTTGGCAATAAAACTTGAATCATTCAAAATTATTTAAATACGCTCAGTTTCTTTAAATAATATATTAGAGCTAAATAAGGTTATTATATTTGTTCCAATGAATATTAAATGTTGAAAAATTAAATGAGTAGTCCTAAATGGTCGGATTGAATAGCAGTACGTTTGTAACGTGATAATTAACCATATGTTTAACAATTGTTGTGATATGAAGTTTATTCATTTCAAACAATTTAAAAAACTTATAAATAATGCGTTTTGATAATACGTTTTATATTTCAGACTTACTTGGAATTCTGACATTAATAACAATTCTTGTTGGGGGATTATTTGCTCTATATAAATGGAATAAAAGTATGCGAATTAAGCGGGCGGATTACATAAAAAGCCTGATTGATATTAATAATAAAGAAATGATTTTAGAAACTTTTAGTCTATTTGATTATGATATTAAATGGTATGATAATAGTTTCCATGGTAGTGAAAAGGAGCAAAAAATTGATTTTACATTAACGTATTTTGATTATATTTGTTATCTGAACAAGATGGGTGTGTTTGATAAGAAAACATTCTTATTGTTTAAATATCAGGTAGATGCAATAGTGAAGAATAGGCAAGTGCATGATTACTTTTACAACTTATATCATTACTCAAAATCTAAGGGTATTGAATTTTCATATCATTATCTGATTGAATATGCAATAAAACATGATTGTATTAATAAAGAGTTGTTTGATAAAACTTCATATCGCAAATATAAGATGTATCATAAATATCTTAATTGGATTGATTGACATGTATGGGGCGTTGTCTTCTATGAATTAAAAATAATGTATTATGTCAATATGGTAATTATTATTAATATGATGAAAAACAAACTCAAGAAAATTGGAAGAATTTCAAGAAGACTATCATGTAGCATCGTTTTTGTTTTTATGATTGTATCATCATGTACTTCCAACAAGGAATTTAGGATTCAAGAAATGACTAATTTATATGCAAAATTGCATTTGAATAAAAATGAGAAATTTATATTTGGAGGAATAGAAGAAGATAAAGAACGGAGTATTGATGGACTTTCATACAAATACGTTGAAACATCCTATTATATTATAAATCAACAATCTGATACATTATGTAAGGAACTATATTTGCTTATGTCTTTAGACTATGATACAGTTTATGATGTGACGGAATATAAGAATAGTAAATGTTGGAATTCAGATGAGTCCGATTTTGTTGAAAAACATGGAGATCTAGGTGAACTCATTATAGATATGATTAATGAGTTGAAAAAGAATTATGATAGGTAACCTTACTTACTAATATGAAGAAAAAAGAAAATTAATGATGAACTGTATGCATAGTTAAAAATTTCTATAACGAAGTCTCTTTGGCGTTTCAAGATAAATGTAGTAAAGATTATTCTTTTCCTATTAAATTCGATCTAGTTAATTCGGTTTGAAACCATGTGTATTTTCAGTCAAAAGTATGATATAATTATTAATTTAGAAAATTATATAGTAACTTTGTGCAAAGTTTGAATAATGAAATCATTAGCATATATATTAAGTTTTATCCTCTGTTTAGCATCTTGTACTCGGCATTCTAAAGAATGGGAAAAACTGCAAGATGTAGAGACTTACATAGTTACTAATGCCGATAGTGCATTGGTGACATTGCAGAACATCCAGCCGGAAAAACTTGCAAATAAAGAAGAGAAGGCGAAACATGCTCTGTTGCTTTCTATGGCAATGGACAAGAACTACATCGACCGCACTGACTTCGAGGTGCTGCAACCTGCCATTGATTATTACCAAGACCACGGAACACCCGACGACAAACTCCGCACCTATTATTATCAAGGGCGCATCTACCAGAACAAGGGCGATAAAGATTCATCCATGAGAGCATTCATCAATGCCAGAGAACTGAGAGACGAAATAACCGATACGCTGACCTATGCCAATCTGCTTGTAGCACAAGGTACCTACTTTTATTCTTCCTATAAGATAAAAGATTTTATAGAGAATAACTTACAGGCTGCCCGATTGTATCAGGCTATCAATCGTCCGTATTACCAAATGACAAGTCTAACAAACGCTTTAGACGGCAGTATCATTAACAAAGACAAGCAACTGGCAGACAGCATTATGACTTGCTGTAAAAACAACATTGACGAGCATCCCGACTATGGAAGCATTATGATTCCATACGTCATATCCTACACTATCGTTTTTAAATCAGATAATGAAATAAGGAATGTTATCCATTCAGTATATGACAACAAGAAATTATCCAATAACGCCAAACTTGATATCGCTTACGGGTATTCCAAAATAGGAGAAGCAGATAAAGCCCTCCAAGTTTTGGAATCAATTCATGCTGAAAACATAGACACCAATTCTTTGAAATATCTTTCCATAAAAGCAGACGTTCTTGAAGCAAATGACAATTATAAAGATGCTTTAAGTTTTTACAAGTTGTATTCAAGCACATTGGAGCAAAAACACAAAATCTTATTCTCGCAAGATTTGTTATTTGCACAAGAAAGACATAACTTGGAAGTCGCTTCTTTAATCGAGATTCAAAAAAGAGACCAACTGATATGGTACAGCATCTGTTGTGCCTTTGTGCTGTTATCCGTCATCGGAGTGATTTATTACCGCTATCGGATAGGAAAGACTCAAAGAGTCATCGCCGAACAAGAAAACGACCGATTACGGCTTGAACAAGAAAACCTCGGCATGAGAATCTCGCAATTGGAATCCGAAAGTGAGAATTTAAAGAACTTGCTTTCCAATCAGAAAGAGTTGCCCGAACCTATCACCGAATCCATCCGGATTCGGATTGAGATGCTTAATAGTTTATTGGCAGCACAGATTTCCGACAATGAAAAGTATGCCAAGCCTTATAGTGCATGGATAGATGAAATTCTGAAAAACAAGGATGCTTTCATGGATTCCACCCGATTGGCATTCAAGGCATCGCACCCCCGATTTATGAACTATCTGGAAGAACACGGACTGACCGAAGCAGAGCAGAACTATCTTTGTCTTTATGCCATAGGTCTTCGCGGAAAAGAAATCGGAGAGTACATCCAACTGAAAAGACATTACCACATCAGTAGCGACATCCGCAAAAAATTAGGCATCGACGAACATGAAACCAACATTGGAATATACATACGGAGATTGATGAAAACTCTTTAGAAAGAGCCTCAACCAACATTAAAAAAGAGGGTGATTTATGAACCGATACCAAGTTCATAGATTACCCTCTTTATTTAATGAATTTTGCAGCCGTGTCAAACATTCAAATAAACGGCATTGCAAAAATTACCCCCCCCCCCATCTGTAAATTACTGATTTTCAATAAAATAAGTTTTCACCCGTCAAACTTTTTATCTTGCACAAAAACTTTGCTTATCATAACTTTGCATCAGTCAAACAAAAAAAAACAAGTTATTATGAGAAAAGTCATTTTATTATTTTGTGCAATTATTTCCTTTGCATTGTCTGCATGGGCAGAAGAGACGACGGAAGTATTTATAGATTTTCATAAGACAGGGCATGAAGAATCAAGTACTAAAGTGAATCGTTCATTAGTACATATTCCGACTTTAGAAGTGGTTTATGATTCTGAAACAAAGACTATCAAAATTACTTCTCCAGAATCACAAGATGCCAATGTTTACATCTATGATAGCAATGGCGCAGTAGTTGGTTATGCCAACAGTTTAAACACCACCATTCAACTTCCTTCTGCCGGTTCATATACCATTTATGTGGAAGGTAGTGGTTGGTATGGAATAGGATATATCAATTAAAGGAATGTTTTCCTTATAACTCATAAGACAATAATTATACCGGTAAGATTATAGTTCAGACCATACTGGCAAAAAGGAGCGGATGCCGAAAAGCTGACAGAGTAGGCAAAATTTTAAGTTAAAATAATTATGAATAATAACGATAACTCAAAAAGAACATTGAGCATTCAAGAAGAAGCTTCAATTTTATTGGTTAGCGAAATGTCTGAGATTAAAGGCGGAGCAATGTCTTCAGGATGTGGCTCTTCGGATGCTGATTCAGATGAGATGTCAACAGGAATGGGATGTTACCAATGTAATAAAACCCAAAGTTGCCAAACTCATACTTAAAATCAGAGACATAGCATAAGTCTTACAAAACATTAATGCAGGATGACAAATATGTCATCCTGCAAAATACTTTTTTTAAAAAAAAATTATTATATAAAATGAGAACAATATTAAATCCATATTATTTCCTTAAACCTGATAAAGGCAAAGCAATTTTGCAGGTTAAAGATGAAGTTAGAGCAAAAGAATCCGAGCGTTACAATATTATACTTCATCCTATTTTTGCAATGATTCTTTCTTGTTTTGATGGAGATGAATATGAATCTTCTATAAATAGAGCTGCTAATTATTTACAAATAGATAGACCTCTAGTAGAGAAATTTGTAGAAAAAATAACCGAAAATGAAAATTTCATAAAAATTGCTTTCGGAGAGAAAACTGTTTATCTTCCTCCTCGCATAATTATTCGCTCTGAAACTGCAAAAATCCTCTCTCGCTATCAATACAAACCTGATGATTTTAGCTATTCTCAACTAGATTTATCGTTTGGAAGGTATCAAATGGTAAATGATATAATGCTTATGATAACAACTAAATGCAAAACAGATTGTTTATATTGTTACGCAACTAAAGAGAACAGGAATGCGACCCTACCTTTTTCAACTATTGAAAAAATAGTCAATGAAGCAATCCAGCTAAAAATGCGTTCTATAGACATTATAGGTGGCGATATTTTTACTCATGAGAATTGGAAAGATATTGTTGGTTTATTGTACAGAAATGGTTTTACACCATTTCTTTCTACAAAAGTTGAACTAACGGAAAGTGATATTTCATTTCTTAAATCTATTGGAGTAAAAGATATACAAATATCTTTAGACACATTAGTTAAAGAAAACTTATTGAAGATAGTACACAGAAAAGAGGATTATTATAACAAAATATTATCAACTCTTGACCTATTGGAAAAATACAATATCAATACTTTTATCCATTCTATAATATCAAGTGAGAATTCTGATATTGCAGATATGGAAAGTATTTATGACTATATTAAAGATAAACAAAATATAAAAGTATGGAGAATTGATCCTGCAACTTATTCCATTCCTAAAGGTGAAGAAAAATTCATTTCATATAGAGCAAAAAGCGAGAAACTTTTGAAAATCAACGAGTTTTTCAAGAACAATAATTTCAATATGCCTGTCAGATATTCATCACTTGCTCTAACTACAGGAAAACCTACAAAACGTCAGATACAATCGGTTGATTTTTTTAAAAACCGGATATTATGTACTGCAAACTATTCATCTATGTTCGTATTACCGGATGGACAAGTAACCATATGTGAACAACTTTATTGGAATCCTCGTTTCATTATAGGAGACGTCACAAAACAATCTCTTGCAGAAATTTGGAATTCCGAAAAAGCACTAAATTTATATCATCTACAACGTGATGTGTTATCTGACAAAAGTCGCTGTAAAACTTGCAAATACTTTATTGAGTGTCGCCAAAAAATGGGAGGTGTATGTTGGAAAGAGGTTATATCCGCTTATGGCTCAGAAAATTGGGATTTTCCAGACCCGAGCTGTCCATTTGCTCCAGAGCCTTATCATGATGTTTATATAAAGTAAACTATTAATAAATGAATTATAAAATAAATTGTATATGATTGTGATTCGATATAAACTATTGTCCAATTAAAATTATTCAAAATTATTACTATTTTTGACGTATTGGCTGTTTATAATATTGAACCTGTTAAACAAGTTTTAACGACATATTACTTCTATTTAATATGTTATTTTAGATTTAATCTTTTAGGCTCAAAGGGAGTATCATCTTGTTAGGAGTTACAGAAGTTGAAACCGATAATTTGCATATATGGAAATATCAGAGGTCTTCACACTTTGGTAAAAAACAAATTCTGTTAACTCCTATCAAGCTTATATTGCTTTTATTAATTATTAAAAAGATGTTTATGAATACTTTGCGACTCGTATTTTTAATAATGTGGTCTCTGCTCTCCAGCATTTCTTTTTCACAAAATATAATCAAAGGTACTATTTATGATGCAGACAATGGAGACATAACACTTGAAGCTCATATAGTGCTTTGGCATAACGACTCAATCATAGCCCAATGTGTTAATTCAAAATATGGGTTCCGTCTAGAAAATATCCCGAACGGGAATTATATATTGAATATCAGCCACATAGGATATCAAGTCAAACAAATGATGGTAAATATAAAAGAACACTTGGATTTGGGAAATATTCCGCTTACGTTCGGTTATAAGATGGATGAAGTGGTCGTAAAATCCGCCCGTAATGTCACTTCTTACAAGAACAGTCTCCTGCACGTCAAAGTCAAACAGACTTTCCTGCAAGAGCTTCCCGATATGGAAAGTTTGCTGAGCAATATACCCGGCGTATTCCTGAAGAATGGTAAGTTTACTTATTTCGGAAAAGGACAGATACTATTCCTTATAAACGGACGAGAAGTGAAAAGTGCAGAAGAAATAAATATGCTGAACCCATCACTAATTTCAGAGATTGTTGTAGATAATATGCCTGGCTCAAAATATGATTCCCACTATTCTTCCGTAGTAAATATCAAAACCACATCAGAAAAGTCTGCTTTAATGATTTACAACACAAATACTTGGGGACGTCACTATTCTAATGCAGAAGGTTTCACATCGCAAAGCAAAATTAAAAATACATTGATAGATTTCGGTTACAGTTTCAGAAAAAGGCGAAACACGTTATATTCTGTACAAACAGAGGAGAACTTTCAGACCGACAATGTTTTCAAACAGTTTTTTACGGATACAACTTTCTCAAACCGAGTGTCGCATGATTGGCATATAGGCACTCAAAGTAAGTTAAAGACTGGAATTCTCAACTGGAAATATAGCGGTTACAGTTCCTCGAACAAACCTGTTTATAATTCCGACATGCAACATGTCTCCGCTTCTATACAGGAAGACTATGATATCTTTCGGACTGGCAAATACAGGGAGAAACAACATCTGACCACTTTGGACTATCAAGTTGAAATGGCGAAGAAGAACATCCTTCGAATCACAACCGACTATCTGTATCAATGCAGAAAAAACAACAGTCATGCCACAGAAACTTCCGAAGGTTTCGAAAAACTGACCAATCAGGCTGCTCGAAGTACCTATCGCATCTATTCGCTTTTGGCAGAATACGAACACCCTTTCGGCGACCTGATAAAATTATCGATCGGAACCCGTTACAGTCATGTATATAACAAAAACAATTCGAAAGAAAATGAGGTTGCCTCTTTATATAATCTTCACGAAAACCGATATGCTCTCTATATAGAAGGACGTTTCCAATGGCAAAAACTGACCATGAAACTTGGTTTGCGCGGCGAAATGTTCGACAAGGAATATCATCGAACGGCACAAATCGGAACAAGTTATAAAGAAAATTTCTTCCTCCCTTCATTTTCATTCACTTATAATGCCACAAAAGACCTACAGATTTCCCTTTCGGGGAATAATAAGGTTTTCCTCCCTTCGTTTAACGAACTAACACCCATCACGACTTATCTTAACCAGTATTCCTATATGACGGGAAACCCTTTGTTGAAACCGACCGTCAGATATGATTTCGGTATCGGAGCGGTTTGGATGAACAAATTCAATGCAAAATTAGAATACTATTTGGTCAAAAACGACCGGACGGCATATACGGTTCAGGATGAAGACAACATGCAAGTGTTGAAATATACCTACACTAACATAGGAAAGACAAGAGAATTTATGGGAATGCTGACTTATTCAGACCAACTGTTCAAACGTCATACGTTCAATCTGAGTGTAGGAATCATAGTCCCGAACGCTAAAATTCCTTACATGGAGCAGTATCTGCATCAATCCACTCCGGCATACTTTACACAATTATCCTGTAATTGGAAAATAGGAAAGATGACCAATATTTCTGCAAGCTATCTCTTTCAGTCCATATCTTATGACAAGGTAGAAACATACAGTGCAACTCACAATCTGAAATGCAATGTATCTGTCATTCCTATAAAAAACAAATTATCTCTTAACTTACAGATAAACGACATCCTTAAAAAAGCGATTGGGAATTGGGAAACGAACTACGGATATATACGCACCAGACAATACAACAATACGGACAGTAGAAACATCCTATTCTCACTACGCTATACCTTGAACTCTATTAAATCCACAAAACAATCCATTAGCAATATAGAAGAAATAAATCGATTATAACAAACAATCAGGAAAATGAAGAATTTATTTTTCTATAAACAACACGATACTATGCAATGCGGTATCACCTGCCTTGCTATGATATGTAAATATTATGGGAAAGCGTATTCACTCGATACGCTTTCCAAAATATGTCATGCTACCACGGAAGGAGTCTCCATACTCGGTATCAGTGAGGCTGCAATTACACTCGGCTTCCATACCACTTGCGGTAAGCTTAGCATCGAACAATTATTAAATACTCCTTTCCCTATCATCCTTCATTGGAATCAAAACCATTTCGTTGTTTTATATCAAATAAAAAAAAGGACGAAATTCTGCATTGCAGACCCAGGAAAAGGATTGGTAACTTATACTTTGGAAGAGTTTAAAGAGCATTGGATTAGCACTCTGTCACAAGGGGAAGAAAAGGGAATCGCCCTCTTTCTGCAACCTACTACGGCGTTTTATGAACAAAAAGGAGAAAGCGGAAAGGAAAAACGTTCCTTCCGTTTCCTTTTCGGCTACGTGAAGAGATACCGCCGTTACTTCGGGCAAATCGTTCTCGGGGCATTGGTGGGATGCTTGCTGCAACTGGTCTTCCCTTTCTTGACACAAGCCATAGTAGATATAGGTATCAAGCAGCAGAATCTGAACTTCATCTACTTGATACTCATAGGGCAATTGATGTTGACCGTCAGCCGTACCGCCATTGACTTTATCCGACGGTGGATATTGCTACACATCAGCATGAGAATCAATATTTCACTCGTGTCCGATTTCTTCATCAAACTGTTGAAGTTACCAATGTCGTTCTTCGACACGAAACTAATGGGCGACTTGCTACAACGCATGAACGACCATAGCCGAGTAGAGAAGTTCCTCACCAGCCAGATGCTGAATGTCACCTTCTCGCTACTCAGTTTCGTGGTGTTCGGGTGCGTGCTGTTCTATTACAACCTCACCATTTTCGGCATCTTCCTTTCCGCCAGCCTGCTGTATGGAGGGTGGATAGCCTTTTTCCTGAAACAACGGAAACTATTGGACTACGAACTGTTCGGGAAACAGGCGGACAATAACAACAAGACGTACCAGTTCATCACCACCATGCAGGAAATCAAGTTGCAGGACTGTGAGCAACGCCGACGCTGGGAATGGGAAGACGTACAAGCGGAGCTTTTCGGGGTGCAGATGAAAGCCTTGAAACTGCAACAGACACAGGAAGCCGGAAGCATCTTTATCAATGAAATCAAGAACATCCTCATCACCGTCGTGGCAGCGACATCGGTGATTCAAGGAAACATGACATTGGGGATGATGCTGGCCGTGCAATACATCATCGGGCAACTGAACAGCCCCGTGGAGCAGCTGATGAACTTCCTCTACACCTTGCAGGACGTGAAAATCAGCTTGGAACGCATCAACGAGATTCACGGAAAGGACAACGAGGGAAGCAACGAAAAGGCATTGGCTTGTTTCATCGACACCCCAAACAACTTGTCGTTCAAGGAAGTGGATTTCAAGTACGACCCGCATCATCCCAAGAAAACGATAGACGGTATCACGATGGAGATACCTGAAGGAAAGATTACCGCCATCGTAGGTGCATCGGGGAGCGGAAAGACCACCCTTATCAAACTGATGTTGGGGTATTATCCGATATTGGGCGGAGAAATCCGTATCGGTTCATCCAATCTCAACGACTATAACTTGAAATGGTGGCGCAGACAATGTGGCGTAGTGATGCAGGATGGGGTTATCTTCTCGGAAAGCATCGCCCGGAACATTGCGGTGGATGATGGAGAAATTGACAAGGAACGCTTGAAGCGAGCTGCCGAAATAGCCAACATCTACGACTACATCATGGGGCTGCCGCTGAAGTTCAATACCAAGATTGGCAGGGACGGAGTCGGTTTGAGCCAAGGACAGAAGCAGCGCATCCTTATAGCACGTGCGGTTTATAAGAATCCACGCTACATATTTTTGGATGAAGCGACTAACGCATTGGAT
>JAFYWF010000110.1 GCA_017558145.1 Lachnospiraceae bacterium | reverse complement strand
TATATTTTCTGTATTTTACTTTTCCTATTTAATGGAGCTTACTGTACCATCATAAAAATGCAGACGATCTATCATAACGAAGAAAAGCAAAGCATGATTATGATAACATTTGCTCTTATGGGTATTATTGCTCTTATCAATCTGATAAACACAGAAAAAGGAAGCACTCTACAAGCTTTTAAACTTAATCAAAAATGTCTTCCTTCCTTGTTGCTATGTTTAATTTCTGCAACTTTGGCCATCAATCTATTGATGTATATTTTACCTTTAATTGATACCGCTATCCTCTATACAGTACAAAATGGTGGCGTTTTAATACTGTCCGCACTTTACTCTGTATTTCTTTTCAAAGAAAAATTATCACTCAAGAAAATCCTCGGAATTACAATTGCTGTAATAAGCATTACCATATTAAGTGTCTAAAAAAGGGAGCTATTGCTCCCTTTAGTCTAAAATAACATCTTCCCAATCTCCCGGCATGCGATAAAAGAAAACAATACCATCCTCTTGAAGATAAAAATTTTATGATTCCGTCCCAAATAATACCTTACGGAATAGATTTCCTGTTTTTGCATCTCCAAACTCTCTTTTAAATACATCCGTAGAAGGTCCTCCATTACATAAAAGCCCTTCTACATATACAGTTGCCTTTTTGTTTTTTTCACTTATATCGCTTACTGTTACATTAGCAGCCTTATTATTCAAATATTTATCAAAATAACTTCTTGTAAATTGTTCCAAAGAATTACTATGTTCTTTCTTACCCTTTTTAGAAACACTTTCAGCTAACTTAATGCTGTCATACCAATGCTTTCCTAAATCATAATCCGGAAGATTCTGATTTTCTTCTTTCCATGCTGATAGATCTGTGAAATCCTGTTTTTCTAATAGAGTATCATACAGCTCAATGATCAAAATATCATTCCCCATAGCTAAAACTCTGTCATATGAAAATAAAGGTAAATCTCTTTTTAAAGGATTAATAATTAAAGTATCCATCTGCATCAATCCAAAGAATCCCTTTGCTTCCATCATAGACACGTTTCCTAATCCTTCAGCTTCATACTGTTTAATTTGAAACTTCATGCCTTTTGCCTTTATATTGGAAAACTCCCCTACTGATTTTTCGGTCAACGGATATTTCTTATTTATCTGATTTAACATTTGCTGCATTACATTTCCGATACTCATTTTCTTATCCTCTTGATTTTTTCTGTAATTATTTCATCAAAATTTCCCTTATTTCTCTATTGTTTATTTTACCACAAATAAACAATAGAGAATGCAATTTTAAAACAAAAAAAGAACCATCGATTTCTCAATGATTCTTCTTACTGCCGCAAACCGGAATCGAACCGAAACACCGATTTTAAAAACCGCATAAATACTAAGAAAAGGAGTATTCCAAAATATCTGCTTGGCGGTGTGTAAACAAAGTGTAAAACTATTTTACACTATACCTAAATCTTTCTCTCTCAATATCTTTATAAATATTTCCAAATCTTTAACACATAAAATTTTTTATATTATATTTCTTCCAAAATTCTATATATTGCTGTACTTGTACTTCCAATTCACTTAATTCAGTTTCTGTAAAATTCAACTCCTTAAAAACATCTCTTTCACATCCATACATCTTTTCTTTTTCTTTAACAAAATCTGCCTCCATAATTAACTTATGAAATATTTTCCATGCTTCTTGGTCTGTAATTCTCTCATTCAAAGCAGAAATATATCTTTCATATCTAGCCTTTAATGTAATACTTCCTAGGTTTACTTTTGCACATACCCCAGTTCCTAATGCATAATATTCTCCATTAATAAAGTATATAAATGGATACTGTTTAAATAATTTTTCAATATAATTCATTTTATTCTCCTCCTATTTTTGTACTGCTATATGCATTATATAATATTAACTCTATAATTTCTTTTACATTATTCCCATAATATTCTTTTAATTTCTCAACCATTTGTTGCATATATCCTTCTAAATCACGCATTATACTATCTTCAAATGTATAATTTACATACTCAAGAATATTATCAATGTCTTTCAACACATTATTGTATTTTTTATCTTCACATGAGTCATCCATTTCTTTTCTAAATGAACCTTTATATATTTCATAGTTCAAATCTTGTATTCCTATATTTTCATTAATCTCTCCACCATCATTCTTTATTCTTTCTTCATATATTTGTGTGTATGCTAAAATAATTGCTACAGCTGCTGTATACTTAATTTCTATCTCTTTTGTTTCTTTTTCATGTCCAGATAATATCATAATTACAATCATACTGAACAATCTTAAAAACGTATGTGATAAATTCAAAATTCTAATTCCGTTTGAGATTAATGTTGTCTTTTCAAAATAATGCATCACTTCAACAGATATCAGTTTTTTATTAAATATTGCATTCATGACTATTTTTTCTGTAGAACAAACTTTATCCATTTTTGAAAAATCAAACTTAAGCTCTTTCTTCAAAATTTTTGTAACTTGTTGATTTTCACTCTCCTCTAATATTGGATTCAAAATCCTAAAAACTTCCAATATGTCATATATAAAAATTCCAATAACTGTTTTGTCTGAAATATTATTCTCAATATCTTGTTCTTTTAAGAAACAATTATATTCATTATAATACCAACCTGCTATTGCAATCCCTCTTTCTATTCCATACTTTGGTATACTTAATTTTTCTTCAACAAGTTCTTTGATAAGTTCTTTTAACTTATCTACATTCTTCTCTTTCATGATTACTCCTAATCTCTTTTCATTAAACATTTTTAAACATTAACATTATTTACAAACAAATGTATTGTACTTTTTATTAGAAATGATATAATAATTATACACAATTTAATAAGCAAAGGACAGTTAAAAAAGCAAATCAAAACTCCAAATGACATAGGGGTTTTATTTGCTTATTTTTTTACTCAAAATTAACCTTTATTTTTTCAAAAGTTAATTTATCAATAGTTACCATTAGCCACTATACAAATTTTTATTTTAGCAAAATCATAGCTTTTTCACCTTGATTTTTAAAACAAAAGCAATACCACAAATACGCAAATTAAATGTTAAACACAAAACTTAACTTATCGAAAGGAGAATAGTTACCTATGGATGTTAGTAACAAAGAAATCTTGAAACCCAAAATTATTGGCATTGGAACCAAAGAAACAGAAAAGCTATTCCAAACTATTAAAAATGATCATACAGCAAACGCAGCCATCCAATGTCTGACAGAACTTCTAGAACGTCAAGAAAAGCAGATACAGGAACTGAAACAAGAACTAAGCCAAGCAAAGCAGAAAATAACAAAATTGGAATCTAAGATAAATCCACCTAAGAAAAAAAGTGGACGTAAACCAAAAGCATATTATCTTAATGGCGGTTTAGTTGATGATGACGAACTGATACGCCTTATTGATGGTGAATTCATTACAATCAGTAAACTTGAAAAAGATGTCGGTGCAAAGAAAAATGTACTCCGCAGACGATATGAAAGAGCAAAGAAACGCCAGAATTAGAGAAAGGAAAATGCAGTTATGGAAATTGTAAGACCGATTGTGCAGGAAATGTTCATCCCTGCCAACTACACTTCTTCTCCGGAAATTATTAAAAATTGCTTGAAAGAAGTTTTAGAAGGTAGTACCCTAGAGCCACAAGCAGGTGTTTTGGATAATACAGATATGACTAAAAAACAACGTGAACAGATTATCAAAGAACACATGGAGAACTTTACAACTAAATATTATGAGTCTGACAAAAGATGGCATTCTTTTCTGCCCGATGATACCCACCCTAGAAAACAAAAACCAATTGCCAAAAGAAAATGGGAAGACCTCGAAAAGACTATTATTGATTTCTACGAATCACAAAAAACAGAAGAAAAACGTAAGAAAATAACCTTACGCACACTCTACCCGGAATGGTTTGAATATAAATGGCAGGATACCAATAATTCTAACTATATGAAACACATTGACGGAGAATGGAAACGATTTTACTTAAAAGATGAAATCATTGATAAACCTATCGTGGAATTTACCGCTTTGCAGTTAAAGGAATGGGCAAGAAATAAAATCATCACAGAAAAGATGACAAAAAAGCAATATTACAACATGGCAATCATTATCCGCCAAAGTCTTGACTACCTTGTAGAACGTGGAGAACTGTCTGTAAACCATTACAACGAATTTAAGGTTAATACTTCTCTCTTTACTCCGGTAATTCCCAAAGAGCCGGAATATGAAGTTTTCAGCGAAAAGGAAGAAAAAGATATTAAAGAAATGGCTATGGCTGAATTTAAGGCTAATCCGGAACGTACAGCACCGCTTGCAGTAATTCTTAACTTCTCCCTAGCTTTAAGGGTGGGAGAGCTTCTTTCCCTGAAATGGAAAGATTTAAAAGAATCTTATCTGCATATCCGTAGAATGGAACAAAGACAGTATACAAGAGATGAAGAAGAAAATTGGCAGCTTCATATCGAAGTCGTGGAACATACCAAATCAGATGCAGGAAACCGCACCATTTATGTAGTATCTTCTGCTTTGGAAATTTTCAATCTGATAAAAGAAAGCAACTTAAACAATGGTTACAAATGTGGACCGGAAGATTATATTTTCATGTCAGATAACAAAAGAATGGCTGTCCATTCCATGGATTGGTACTATCAGAAATACTGTCGTGACCTTGGTATCGTGAAAAAAGGAAATCACAAAGTAAGAAAAACTGCACTTACCAAAATTGGAGACAATCCAAACATCAATCTAAAAGATGCCATGGAATTTGCCGGACACAAAGACGTAAAAACCTTTATAACTCATTATTGTTTTTCCCGTTATTCCGATGAAAAGAAACGAATAGAACTTGAAAAAACATTAAACAGTTAGACCGAAAAGTTCGTGTAAAAAGTGTAAAAATCAAAAAAATAGAGAATGCTGATTTTTCAACATTCTCTACTCTAATTTACTGCCGCAAACCGGAATCGAACCGGTACGGGAGTATAAGTCCCGCAGGATTTTAAGTCCTGTGCGTCTGCCAGTTCCGCCACTGCGGCATAACCAAATTTCTTTGGTAGTGGGACCAACAGGGCTCGAACCTGTGACC
>JAFYWF010000109.1 GCA_017558145.1 Lachnospiraceae bacterium | reverse complement strand
TTCTTTTCTTCCATTTTTGTTCCTATCTTATTTAATTTACATTTTCTTTTGTCATTCTTTTCAAGGATATCGGAAATTTTCTTTTTTGTCCACATTTTAAGCTAAAAAAATCCCATTTTAAGAAAGCTTTTTTGTAATTCATTACTTTCTAAAATGGGATTTTTATCTTATTTAGTTACCACCATAAAAGATTTTTGCAATTGGTGAATTTTTATCTAAAATTACTGTTTTGTTTTCACCTTTTACGGATTCTTTTAAAGCATCCAGGCTTCTTACAAAACTATAAAAATCAGTTCTGCCATCATCCTTATATGCTTCGGAAAGAATTCTCATATATTCCGCCTCACCCTCAGCTTTTAAAATCTCTGCCTGCTTTTCGGCTTCAGATAATAAAATACTAACTTCTTTATCGGTTGTATTTCGAATTTTTTGTGCTTCGGCTGCTCCTTCCGCGGTGTAGGTAGCTGCTATATTACCTCGCTCAGAAATCATACGCTCATATACAGCTTCTTTATTATCATTTGGAAGATCTAACTGTTTTGTTTCTATAGCCAAAAGTTCCAATCCATACTGGCTGAATTTATCTCCTACACTATTCATAATGGCTGCAGATAATTCTCCGTCCCTTCCGGAAATAACTTCTTCCTGAGGTAGGGAACTAATGATATTTTTAATAGAATTGTAAACAACCGTATCAATTCTGCTTTCTGCATTTCCAATAGAACTGTTCAATGTTTGAGCAAATTTAATAGGATCTGTAATTTGCCACAATACATAACTATCCGTAATCATTGTTTTTTTATCTTTAGTAATAACATCCGAAGGAGATAAATCATAAACTAATATCTGTTTTGGTAGAGAACTTTCTGTTTGTACAAAAGGAATTTTAAAACTAATACCTGCCTGTGTTTGTACATGATCAATTTTTCCAAATTGTCGTATTACTTTGTACTCATTTTCTTTTGTAATTACTAAGGAAGATAGTCCTAAAAATAGCACAAATAACAGTATAAATATCATTAAAATTTTTTTTACCGTTTTTTTCATTTAGTTTTCCTCCTTACTTACAGCTTTAGAATTTTCCATTTCAAAAAAAGAATCTAAAGGAAGAATTTTTTGAACTCCATTAGAAGAATCGATAATCAACTCTAAGTCCGGTAATACTTCTTCCATGGTTTCATAAAACATTCTTTGTTTTGTAATCGTTGGATTTTTAATGTATTCTTCATACATAGCATTAAATCTGGCAACCTGTCCGGTAGCTTCGTTAATGCGTTCCTGTTTATAAGCTTCTGCTTCTTTAATAATCTGGTCAGCTTCTGCTTCTGCTGTAGGTAATTTTTCATTTTTATATTTATTGGCATTATTAATCGCAGTTTCTTTTCCCTGCTTTGCTGTTTCTACATTTTTAAATGCTTCCATAATTTCTACTGTAGGAGGCTCTGAATCCTGAATTGTTACATTTACCAATGCTAATCCTATGTCATGTTTTTGTAGCTGCTTATTTAGCACTTCTTTAATTGACGCCTGAATTTCATTCTTACCGGTAGTTAATACACTGTCTACATCATAACTGCCGATAACATTTCGGATACTGCTCTGAGCTAAATTTTTCAAAATTTTAATAGGATCTGCAGAGGCATAAACTGCTTTCACAGGATCAGACACTTTATATTCAATAAAAAAATCTACATCAATAAAGTTATAATCACTGGTAATCATAACAGCTTCAGATGGAATTGTTTCATTGGTATTTACATCGTATCCAATGGCAAATCCCTGAATCGTAGTATTTACTTTTTCTACTTGTTGGATGAATGGAAATTTAAAATGAAGTCCCGGTTCTGTCACCGCTCTTGCTTTTCCAAAAGTTGTTAAAACAGCTTGCTCTTGTTCTCTTATTTGATAAGTAGAAGTGGTACCAACCATCGCTGCTATCATAACTACAACAATTGCAATTACAATCTTCTTCATGTTGTCCCCTATTCTACTATCTGAATAATGAGGAATTTTCTGTTCAAAATTCTCTGTTTTTCTATTATTTTCCATGAATATCTCCCTTTCATTTTTATCTTACATTTGATAAATAATCTTTTCTTGTCGAATATAATCATATTACTTTTTAAAGAAACACAAATCAATTAAATTTTTCTTAAAGTTTCTAAGGATTGTATAAAATAAACAACAATTCTTTCAATTCTTGAGTTTTTAAATTCAACATGCTATATTTTTCATAGGTAAATAGACAATATTTCATATATTTTGATTTGTATTTAATTTATGGAGGAACGCAAATGTACAAAATGAATCCGGATTATTTTATCGGTATTGAATTAATGGATACACAACATCAGTATTTATTTGAATTGATGGAAAAAGTACAGACCCTGTTAAAAGATGAAAATATTCTTTATAAATATGATGAATTAATTAAAATTTTAAAGGGATTAGAAGATTACACAAAAAAACATTTTGATGAAGAAATTTCTCTCATGAAATCTATGGATTATCCTCGATTACAGTTGCATATTGCTGCACATCAGGGCTTTATTGAAAAATTAAATTCTTTTGAAATTGATGCCGAAAAAATTTCTTTAGGTACACAAGATCAAATGATTTATGATTTAATGGAATATTTAAAAGAATGGTTACAGATTCACATTTTAGATTGTGATAAAAAAGTGCATCGTTTCATGAATGGTGAAAAAATAACAGCTGAAGACTAATTTTTTAAGAGACTATTGTAAATGAACTTTAAAAGGATATTAATCCTGTAACAATAGTCTCTTTTTCTATTTTAAAATATCTTTTTTTAATAACTTCGTATGCGATCTTCTGAATCATCATCTATTTTTTCAATTTTACTTATTTCTAAAAAATAGCTATAGGAAGAATTTACGATAACTTCCACTTTATCGCCTACTTTTTTTCCAACAAGTGCTTTTCCTAGTGGTGATTCTATACTAATGAGACCTTTCAACGAATTGGCTCTTACAGTGGTTACAATTCGATAACTTTCTACAGTACCATCTTCTTCATAGATAACTTCTACTCTATCATTCATCCCAACTTCACTTTCATTTGAACTATCATCAATGACTTGGGCTGTTCGAATCATTCTTTCTAAAAATCGTATCCTGCTTTCATTTTTATTTTTTTCTCTTTTTGCAGCATAGTATTCAAAATTCTCACTTAAATCACCTTGTGCTCTTGCATCTTTTACATCTTCAATAAGTTCTTTTCTTAAATTTAGCTTTCGATATCTTATTTCCTCTTCCATTTTTTTTATGTCTGAGGCTGTTAAACGATCATACATAATTTCCTCCAAAAGAGTATCGCACCGGCTAAACCGGTGCGATTTTTACTTTATTATTTTACTTATTCTTCTGTAGTTTTAAATACGGATATGGCTGACTTTAATTCTTCCATATTAGTCTTTAATTCGTCACTTGCTTTTGTAAGAAGACCAACGGTATCTTTCTGACCTTGTGCAATGGCATATACATTACTTGATGAAGCGGCTGTTTCTTCAGATACTGCTGATATGCTGGAAATTGCTTCTAACGTTCCGGATCTATCTTGATCCATACCTACTACTTTTGTTTTAACATCTTCTATACTTTCAATTACTTCTTCTGTAGCCTGATAAATTTGACGGAATGCCTTCTTTGTTGCATCCACTGTTTCAGCCTGTTCTTCTACAATTTTTTCTGCTTTCATTGCTGTTTGAACAGTTTCATTTGTTTGTTTTTCAATCATTGCTACAACTTTATTAATTTCGTCTGCTGCTTGGTGAGAACCATCTGCCAACTTACGTATTTCTTCTGCTACAACGGAAAATCCTCTTCCTGCTTCTCCTGCTCTTGCTGCTTCAATAGATGCATTCAAAGATAAAAGATTTGTCTGTTCTGCTATATCAGCAATAATAGCAACAAATTTTTTAATTTCCGAAGATTGTTTTTCTAAAATTCTAACATCTTCTTTTACTTTAGATGTTACTTCTATGGTATCTTTGGTCTGATTAGATAACACTTCCATAGTGGAAATACTTTCGTTTACAATCTCCTTGGTAGATTGAGAATTTTCTGCTGTTTTCTCAATATCTACCGTAATTGCTTCAATACTCTGAGAAAGATTATCCATCTGCATTAAGCATTCCTGCGAATCATTTGCTTGCTGTGTTACTCCTGCATCTATTTCTTCCAATGCTTCCAAAATACCGCTGGAAGAAGTTTCCATCTGTCCGGAAACACCTTCTACATCTTCCGCAGAAAGATTTACTACACCTACAATACCTTCCACTTCTACAATCAGCTTACGAGTATTTTCTATCATGTTGGCAATATGCTTATTTAATGTAGCAAATTCACTCTTGCCTCTGGTTTTCATCTGAACAGTCAAATCACCTTCAGCGACTCTCTTCAATCTCTTAATAATACTACTCATACTGGTAGAAATATTTAAGGAAATTCCAAGTCCAATTACAATTGCTGCAACACAAGCAATTGCTACTAAAATAATAGTTACGTTTCGAATCTCTGCGGCTGATGCTGTTACTTTTGCTTCCGGAACTAAGTATGCTAAAGTCGCTCCCGTTTCCTCACTTATTCTATATATATATAAATATTCTTTTCCTTCATAGGTTACATATTCCCATCCACTCTTTTCTTCATTTAAAAGAGAATTTTGGAAAAATTCTTGTTCAAAGAAATTAATATTCGTTGTATTTCCATCTTCCATTACCACAATTTCTTTTCCTTCTGCAGTAACAAAAGCAATAATGGCACCTTCCGATACATCAATGGAATGAAGAGCTTCTTTCACACGCTCTTTGCTTATATCTACTACTAGTACCGCTGCTTTGTTAGGAAATGGTGTTATAAAGGAAAGAACATATTCTTCCGGATCATAGGTAGTTCTTGTATCCATTTCCGGATGATCACTAATCCATCCTGTAATTTGACTGGAATTGATTGCTTTTCCTTCCTCTGTCTGAGACCAATCTTCAAAAAAACCAACAGGCTGATGAATACCATCTGTCATAATTTTAGTTGTAGAAATAATATTTTGATCCGATTTTGGAATAATATAAATATTTTTTATAAACTGATTTAAATTTGCTTTAATCGTAATACTGGAATTTGTCTGGGTTGTTATACTAGATGCTTTTGACGGATTACTTTTATAAGTACCGGATACTAAACTTTGCAATTCTGTATCCAATTTAATCTGAACTGCATCACCGCGAATTAAAGAAAATCCAAAATCTAAATAATCCATCTGAGTGTTAATAGTATTCTGTGCGGCTGATTCATAATTGCTAATCATACCTTCTTCTGCTTTATTATAAGAAATCATCCCTACTAAAATTACAAAAATGACAGGAATAACAAATCCAACTAATAATTGCAATTTTATATTAATGTCAAAATTCAACTTTTTCTTTTCTTTTTTTACATCTTTCTCCGAATTTTCCGTTTTTTGTATCTTTATTCTTTTTAACTCTAACCCCTTCTCTGTTTTCTCTTTTTTTTGTAATTTGGGAATTTTTACCAAATTTTTTATTTTCTTACTCATATGTAACCCTCTCTATTTTCAGAATCTTTCTTATATCTCTATTCTATATATTCTAATATCAATACAATTTATCTACAACTGCTTTTGATGTTTTTTTATTATTTTCAGTAGAAATTTCCTTATTTCTTTTATAATATTCTTGGAACAATACATCTATGATATATAATTGGCTTAATTTCGCTCCCATGGATCCCCCATCCAAAGGTCCTTCATTAGAACCACATACCAATAAGGCATCGGTGTATGTTGTTAATGGAGATTTTAAAAATCTGGTAATTCCTACAATTTTTGCTCCTGTTTTCTTCGCTATTTTTGCCACATAAACATTATCCTTTGTAGCTCCCGAATAAGATATAATAAAAATTAAATCTTTTGGACCTGCCATAGATGCTGTCATAGCCTGCATATGTGGGTCATCAATACAACTTACTTTATTACAAATTCGTAAGAATTTATTTCTGGCTTCTCTTGCAGTTAATAAGGAATCCCCTATTCCAAAAAAATAAATATTTTTTGCATTCTCCATCATTTCTATTGTTTTGATTATTTCATCTTTGCGAATTAGCATTCTGGTCTCTTTTAACGCATTCATATGACCTTGGAGAATTTTATCCAGCATAAATTCCATAGAATCATTATTTTCATTGGTTAGTTCTTTCTCTTGCTCTATCTCTTCTTCTGTCGATACGCTTAAAGAAAGTTTCATTTTAAATTCCTGATAGCCTTTCACGCCCATGGTTCTGCAAAATCGATGCACACTGGCATCTGCTACTTTACAGCTTTCTGATAATTCTGTAATGGACATAAACAAAACTTGATTTGTATTTTGAATTATAAAATCGGCTATTTTCTTCTCTGTTTTTGTAAATTGATTATAAAATAATTGGATATCTAAGATTAAATTGGATCCGGACATTCGTTTGATTCTTTCTCTTGCAAGAAAAAGGCATGGATTCCATGCCTTTTTCAATTAATTAATTACTGTTTCCTGTATTTTATTCTAGCAATATTTTTTAACTGCTTCTGTAATCATATCTGCAGCTTCTTTACAAATCGGATAATCTGCTTCTACTAATTCAGCTAAAGGAGCTCTTACGCTTCCGATATCAGGACCACCTTGGATACGAATTACTTCTTTAATAACACCATACATATTACCTTTTGTAGAACAAAGTTTATAAATAATTCTACAAATATCATTTTGAATCACTCTTGCTTCTTCCATTTTGCCTTCTAAGAAGAGTTCTCTTACTTTAATAAATAATTCCGGCATAGAAGCATAGGTTCCACCAATTCCACCACAAGCACCCATAGCAAGACCGGATAAGAACTGTTCATCAGGACCATTAAATACAATCACATCTTCATCTCTGAATAACTGGATATCCTGTACAGGCATAGAAGAGTTCTTAACGCCAATTACTCTAGGATTTTTCTTCATTTCACGAAGTAAGTTTACTGTTAAAGAAACGCCTGCCAACTGCGGAATATTATAAATAATAAAATCAGTATTTGGAGCAGCTGCAGAAATATCATTCCAATATTTTGCAATTGCATGTTCCGGAAGACGGAAATAAATAGGTGGAATAGAAGCAATAGCATCTACACCAAGGCTTTCTGCATGAGCAGCTAATTCCTGACTGTCTTTTGTATTATTACAAGCAACGTGAGCAATTATTACAATTTTACCTTTTGCCACTTCCATACAAGCTTCTAATGTTTTCTTTCTGTCTTCAACGCTCTGATAAATACATTCTCCTGAAGATCCGCCAACATATAATCCATGTACACCTTTATCAATGAGATACTGGGTAAATGCTTTTACTCTTTCAGCGGATACTTCTCCGTTTTCATCATAACAAGCGTATAATGCAGGAAAAATTCCTTCATATTTTTTCATAACTTTTACTCAACCTTTCTAATTAAAAATTAAGTGAATATATTCTTAACCTTTTACAGCACCCATAGTAATACCCTGTGTAAAGTACTTCTGGAACATAATAAATATAGCAACAATCGGAACAGCACCTACAGCTGCACCAGCCATAATTAAACCAAAGTCCGTACCATTTTCTGCCTGTAATTTTGCAATACCAAGAGAAATAGTAAGCACTTTACTGGAGTTTAACATAATTAACTGTAAGAAATAGTCATTCCATGTACCGATAAAAGTAAAGATTGCCAATGCACCAATACCAGGCTTAATCATTGGAAGTACAATAGTAAGAAATGTCTGAATTTCACCCGCACCATCAATTCTTACTGCTTCTAACATTTCTGTTGGAATGCCTTCAGAGAACTGTTTCAATAAGAAAATACCAAACGGCCAACCTACGGTTGGTAAAATTACAGCCCACATATTGTCATGTAAACCTAAGAAAGACATTTCTTTTAACAAAGGTACTAATACAACCTGTTTTGGTAATGCCATAGCACAAATAAAAAGTGTGAAAACGGTTGCCTGACCAATAAAACGTTTTTTAGCTAATGCATAACCTGCCATTGCAGCAGTAGCACAAGTAAGTATCATAGACATTACAGAAATAAATACTGCATTCCACAACCATAAAAATGCTGGTTTTGCAGATAACTTGTCATAGTTTACCATAGTAGGATTCTTAGGGAACCATTCCGGAATCACAGCATTAATTGCTCCGGCATCTTTAAAAGAACCTGTAATAATCCAATATAAAGGGAAGATAAATAAAATGGCAAGAATAATCATTACAACAAGTGTAAAATAATCATAAGGTCTTTTTTTAGTTACTTTGCTTTCCATAATTCATCCTCCTTTCTTAATCATTCGACTGTCCGACTTTAAGCTGAACCGCAGAGAAAATAGCAATAACAATGGCAAGGAAAATACCCATTGCATTACCATAACCGTAATTATTAAGCTTAAATGCCTGATAGTAAATGTAATACATAATAGTTTCTGTAGAGTGATTTGGTCCACCACTTGTTAATAACTGTATCAACGCATAACACTGGAAAGTATTAATAGTTGTAATAATAACAACATATAAAGTTGTTGGCATAATAGATGGCCATTTAATCTGCCAGAATGTTTGTAATTTTGTAGCACCGTCTACTTCTGCTGCTTCTGTTAAAGATGGATCAACGTTTCCCAAAGCAGCTACATAAAGTACGATAGGCTGACCTACATATGTAGTAAACATGATAATGATAATACACCAAATGGCAAATCTTTCATCTCCTAACCAGGAAATTTTTTCATCCATTAGACCTGTATTAACTAATACATTATTAAATAATCCATTGTACTTGTTAAACATCCATTTCCATACTACAGAAACCGCTACGGAACCTGTTACAACCGGAAGATAGAATACACAACGGAAAAATGATCTTGTAAATGCATTCATATTGTATATTGATGCACCTACCCACAAAGAGAACAATGTTACCGCCGGTACTGTAACAACAACTAACATAATCGTATTTTTTAATGCCACTAAGAAAATAGGATCCTTAAACATTTCAACATAGTTTTTAATGCCAATAAATGTAAATTCACCCATTGTATATTTGAAGAAACTTGTAACCAAACACAAAATCATTGGTACAATTACAAATCCTATGAAAAAAATTAATGCCGGAAGAAGGAAGAGATAGGATACTCTTGTTTCACGCATTACTAATACTCTGCTTCTTTTCGGCGCTGTATTTTTTTTGCTCATACTGCTTACCTTTCCTAATTTACATATCTATAAAGTTTATTTAAGATGTTTCTTGCTCTTACTAAAAAAAGCACCCACCTCCACGAGGCAGGTGCTTCTTATTCTAAAAAATCAACTCGTAAATTAGTTGCCTGCTGCTGCTGCTGTAGCTGCATTACATGTTTCTGCATAAGCATCTGCTGCTGCCTGTACATCATCGCCTGCAAAGATCTGCTGGAGTAAGTTCCACCAAGCTGTTCTCTGTTCAGCCCATCCAAGTGTTACATTGTAGTATCCACCTAACCATGGAGCAAAGTTTGCAAATGTTGTCATTCTAGCTTCATCTTCTGTTCCTGCATAAACATTTCCTAAAGAAGCTTTTACAGGGAAGTAACCAGAAATTTTAACGCTTTCTGGAGCCTGTGCTTCGTCATCACATACGAATTTGATAAATGTTTTAGCTGCTTCGATTTTAGCTGCATCGCCATTATCAAAGATACCGAATCCCCAGATACCACCACATAATTCTGGAACACCATCTTCAGATGGGAATGCTACTGGCATAGCTTCAACACCAGATGCTGCAAGAGCTTCTGCATGTGTGATAGGCATAGCTGCATTCCAGCAGAAAGACATAGCGATTGTTCCGTTTGTGAATAATGGAATTTCATCACCAGCTACAATACCAGGGTCATTGTCTAAGATACCAGCTTCACACCAGTCAACTAACTGCTGTAAACCTTTAACACCTGCTTCATTGTTCATTGTCCATTCTGTATGTTCAGCATTTGTAAACTGTCCACTGTAAAGGTTCATTGCTAATGCACGAGTACCCTGGTCACCACCCTGACCACCACAGTAAACGATACCTGTCTGCTGTACTAAACCGGATTCTTTAACTGCTGTTAAAGCTTTTTCAAAGTTTTCAGTTGTCCATGTTCCATCTTCGTTGATGTACTGTAAAGCATCAGCTGCTTCAAATACACCTTTGTTGATAACCATTGTATGTGTTGTCATACATAATGGATATTCATAGTAAACTCCATCAGGAGATTTACAAGCTGCTTCTACTGCTGCAGAGTTAGCAACGATATCAGCTGTAACTTCTTCTGTCCAAAGATCACCAAGGTCAACCATTTTACCTTTTGCACCCCAGTTAGCAACAAGACGTTCTGGTCCTTCTAAGATAAGGTCAGGTGTTGTTCCTGCTTCGATAGCAGATGTAACCTGATCATCACCAGACTGATAATCAATGTATTCTACAGAAACATTGATATCTGGATATGCTGCTGCAAAAGCATCAAGTACAGCCTGAAGCTTAGCTGCATCACCAAATCCACCTACTGGGTATGTCCATAATGTAATGTCTGCTGCAACTGCTGTATCAGCTGCTTCTTCAGCTGGAGCTTCTGTTGCAACTTCTTCTGTTGCAGCTGGAGCTTCTTCAGCTGCTGGTGCGCTGGAACCGCCACATGCTACCATGGAAAGTGACATTGCTCCAACTAAAAGTAACGCGAGTAACTTTTTCATCTTATTTTTCCTCCTTATTAAGATATGTATAGTTTGTTACTATCTGCTCAAATTTTACATTTTCATAATACCTTTGTCAATAGAATGCTAAAAATTTTTTCATATATTTTCTATTTTTTGTATATTTTTTTCATAAACTAATAAAAAATATTTTCATTCTGTATAGGTATTTATTTTTCTTATACACTTTTTTGTGCACATTGTTTATTTTTTGACTTTTTTTTCATAAATACATAAAACTTTGAAACATATTTTCATTTTTATTGATTGCATATTTTCCCCATGCTATAATGAAAAAAATCGGTTACACCATGTATATAAGTAGGAAAGGATGATTATTATGAAAACAAATTTAACCGAAATCTTAGAAGCTACCAAAGGATCCATTATCGTTTCCTGTCAGGCTCTTCCCAGCGAACCTATGTACTGTGAAGAAATGTCCATTATGCCATTTTTTGCAAATGCTGCAAAACAAGCAGGAAGCAAATGTATCCGTACCAGTAGTATTCGTGATGTTATTGAAATTAAGAAAGCAACCGGCTTACCTGTGATTGGATTAGTAAAACGAGTTGTGGAAGGATATGCTTCCTATATTACACCAACCATGCAGGAAGTAGATGAATTAGTGGCCGCAGAAAGTGACATTATTGCTTTGGACTGTACTATGAGAGCACGTGGAGACGGGACTACTATTAATGAATTCATCGCACAGATTAAAGAAAAATATCCTGATATTGTTTTAATGGCAGATATTTCTACTTATGAAGAGGGTGTAAACGCACAAGAATGTGGTGTTGATATTGTTGGTACTACATTAAGTGGATATACAGATTATTCTCCTAAGGTTGACGGACCTGATTATGAACTGGTTAAAAAATTAGTTGCTGATTTAAAAATTCCTGTCATTGCAGAAGGAAAAGTTCATTATCCGGATCAGGCTAAGAAAATGTTAGAATTAGGGGCTCATGCAGTCGTAGTTGGTGGTGCTATTACAAGACCGTTAGAAATTGCACAGCGTTTCTATAAAGCAATTGAAGAATAAAGCATATTTTAATGGAAGCTGATAAGCTTCCATTATTATCTATAAGCTAAAAAAGGAGCAAGATATGATTTACGATAAATTATCTAATATGAAATTATACAAAGGAATGAATCCAAATTTGGATACTGCTATTGATTATATTTTATCTCATGATTTAAATGAACTTCCTTTAGGTAAAACTGTTGTAGATGGTGATAATGTTTTTATTAATGTTATGGACGCCAAAGCTTTTCCTGTAGAAGAAAGATTTTACGAAGTTCATAAAAAATATATGGATATTCAAATGGATTTAGAAGGTGTTGAGAGAATCGATACCGGAGATATTTCTTCCATGGTTATGGATGATTTTGATGAAGATAAAGATGTAGCAAAAGCTACTGCTGCTGACTTAGCACAATGTATAATCGGTCCCGGAAACTTTATTATTTGTATGGCCGGTGAACCTCATAAACCAAATATTGCAGTTAATGAAAATCATGTTTTAAAAAAAGCAGTTTGTAAAGTTCATATCTAATAGGAGGTCTTATGAAAATTCTTGTTTTTGATGTTGGTGGAACTTCTATTAAATATGGTATTTGTATTGATAATGAACTTCAAGATGTCAAAGAAATACCTACCAATGCTAAATTAGGTGGACGTCATATTGTTGAAACCTTAATTTCCCTTATTAAGGAGCAATCAGACTATGATGCCATTGGAATCAGTACCGCCGGACAGGTACACTCGGAAGAAGGTTACATCATTTATGCAAATCAAAATATTCCAAACTATACCGGAACTCAGATTCGAAAAGAATTGGAAGAACTTTTTCATGTACCGGTTACTGTTGAAAATGATGTTAATGCTGCTGCCATGGGTGAAGCTATTTATGGTGCAGGTAGAGATTATGATCAATTTTTAATGCTTACATACGGAACCGGTGTAGGCGGAGCAACCGTTACGGATAAAAAAGTTTATTATGGATCCAGTTATTCCGCATCTGAATTTGGAGCAATTATTACTCATAGCGATGCCCGTCTTGCAGGTAATGACTACTTTGATGGATGTTATGAAAAATATGCTTCTACTACAGGTCTTGTAAAATTAGCTTGTGCATATAAACCGGAACTTGATAGTGGAAGAAAAATTTTTGAAAATTTAGATGATCCAAAGGTATTAGAAATCATAGATTCCTGGGTTGATGAAATTATGATAGGTCTGGCTACTTTAACTCATATTTATAATCCACCTTGTATTATTTTAGGTGGAGGAATTATGGTGCAACCTTTAATTATGAAAAAAATTGAAGAAAAGAAATCTCATTTTATCATGCCTAGCTTTGCACATGTAAAATTAATTCCTGCGGCCCTTGGAAACAGTGCAGGCCTTCTTGGTGCTAATTATCAAGCCAGCAAAAAAGTATAATTTTTTCTATACGATAAAAAGCCATCTCGTATTTTCTGTTACAACACAGATTATACAGATGGCTTTTATTTTATCTCTTTATTTCTAAATTATACAATTATGTAAACCCAATTTTATTTTTCAATATACTGAATGGCTACACACTGGGGTCCCCCCTGCGCAACAAATACAGGGCTTAAATCCATAATCTTTACTTCTAAATCAACAAAAGTTTCTTTTAACTGTTTGTATATTTTCTTTGCATCCTCCAAAGCATCTGCATGTGAAATATAAAGAATATGACGGGAGTCTAAATTTTTAGTTTTTAGATGTGCAATGATAGCATCTACTGCAGACTTCATTGTTCTCTTTACTGCAAACTTATCTAATCTCATGCAATCTTCTGTAAGTGTCATAATTGGTTTCAATTTTAATACGGAACCTAACGCTGCTGCTACAGGAGTTAAACGACCGCCTCTTCTTAAGAAATCAAAATCCTGTGGAATTAAGAATGATTCAGATTTTTCTTTAATGGTTTCTAACCATGTAATGATTTCTTTTGCAGTACAACCTGCTTCTTTCATCTGCTGTGCTTTTTCTACCATATAACGGTGAGGTCCACATAAAGTTTTACTATTAATTACAGTTACCTTACTACCATCATCCAACATTTCTTTTGCAGAGCATGCACTCTGATAAGTTCCTGATAAACCATCTGCCATAGATATATTAATGATTTCATCACCTTCATATTTTTCATATATGTCAACTACATCTCCAATAGGAGGTTGGGATGATTTTGGAATTCCACCTTTTTTAATCCTGTCGTAATAATCATCCATATTAATTAATAAATCTCTTCCTTCAAAATCCCCAATATTAACACATAAAGGAACAGCTTCAAATCCCAAAGCTCTTGCTTCTTCCGGTTTATATAAAGTTGAAGAATCTGTAATAATTTGTACCATTTATCTTTCCTTTCCACATAGTTTTCATCTCTACTTGTAATAGTTTTTTATATTGTATGATTATTTTCTAAATAAATCAACATATATCTCTGTATTTTTAAAAAAGGCTTTAAAATCTTTGTTTGATTTTAAAGCCTTTGCTAAAATTTATAACTTTTTATATTTTAAATTGTTCTAACATACCAACCATTGTTACAACCTGAGCTGATTGTTGCTCACTTACTGCTGCTGTTTCTTCACTAGTTGCAGAATTGTTATCTACAATCATTGCTACTTCTTCTATATCTCTATGTATAATTTCCATATTAGAAGACTCTTCTTTTAATTTTATTGCCATTTCCTGCATTTTAGAAGTTGCTTCCCTTGCAGCATCCATAACTTCGTTCATATTTTTTGCTGTTTCATCTGCAATTAATATTCCTTGATTAACAGCAGAAACAGTAGTTTCAATTAATTTTGTTGTTCTTCCTGCTGCTTTTGCTGATTCATCTGCTAATTTTTTAACTTGTTCAGCAACTACTGCAAATCCACGTCCTGCTTCACCAGCTCTTGCGGCTTCAATTGCAGCATTTAATGACAGTAAGTTTGTTTCATCTGCAATATCCTGAATAGTTAAAATAATCGTATTAATCTGAGATGAACATTCATTAATATTGGATATTGCATCTTTTAAATTTTCCATTTTTTTGTAGCCTTCTGTTAAGATATTAGCTGCATTTGTAGATAATTTTACGGTCACATCTGCATCCAACGTTTGCTTTTCCATAGATGTATACATATCTTGAACTAATTTTACAATATCTGCCACTCTTTCTGATTGTACACTTCCACCTTCTGCTAAATCTTCTGCTGCTCTTGCTAATTGTTCAGAACCAAGATTAATTTCCTCTGCAACATTTCGAATTGTAGAAAGTGTATTTACAGTTTCTGAAATAATCATATTCATGGAATCTTTTATCTTAATAAATTCCCCAACATATTGCTGTTTCAGTTCTACTTGATAATTTCCCTGCCCCATCTGTTCCAGATTATTTGATATTTCCATTATCATTCTGGAGAAATTCTTTTTCATAAAAGCAATAGCTTGTACCATCTGCCCTACTTCACTATCATCTGCTTTTGTCTCTATTTCTCCTTCAAAATTTCCTTCTGAAAGAGCTACAATATGTTCTGATACATCCATAATAGGTTGCAACAACTCTTTTTCACTGAATTTAATGGTATCAATGTAATTTTTCAAAATGTAAAAGAATAATGCAATAAAACCGATTCCGGAAACTGCCATAACTATACCGGCAATTAATTTTTTTGCTTGGAAATAGCTTTCAATGTTATCCTTAGAACGATCCATTAAGGATTCTACTCGCTCCACTATTCCGCTATATTCATCACCATATAAAATAGCAACAGCTTCTTGTAATTTTCCTTTTTGCACCAATTCAATAGCCTGACTTTCCAAAGGACGAAGTTCTTTTGTCATGGTATGAATACTTTGTAAACGATCCATTACCTCAGAATTCATATTACTCTGGCTAAGATTATTCCATGCATTTTCCTGATTTTTTTCTGTGTTAAGCTCACGATCATAATTATCAAAATGAGTTATTTTTCCAATAACTGCATAGCTTTTTACTTCATTAGTCAGAGTATTTGTTGCTAACCTATATTGGTTAAAATACAATGACGCTTGAGTTTGATTTTGATTTACAATTAACATAAAGGCAGTTGCCATGGAAAACACTAAAAGCATGATGATTCCAATAGCAATAACTACATAAGAAGACTTTGTTAACTTTTTAAATCTGACTACCTGACTCTTTGTTTTTTTGTCATGTTTTTTAGCTACGAATTTATTTTCTTTGCTTGATTCTTTATTTTTATAATTTTTTAAAAGGTTTTTAAATTTTTCTTTTTTTATACTATCATCTTTTGAAATTTTAAAAGAATTCTTTATCTTGGGAAAATCTTTTTCTTTTTTCCCATTTTCCTTAATCTTTTTTCTAAAAATATTTTTTAATTTAAATTCTTTTTTCTCTTTATTTTCTTTCACTCTAGATACCCCCAATTACCTTCAATATCTAAACGAAATAAATACTATCTCTGAATTCTTACTTTTCCGATAGAATTACCCTCATGAATAAATGGTTCTAATATACAAGAATAATCTCTACGCATAAAATCCTTATTCTCTATCATTTTTAGAAGTCTCTTACTAACTTCCACTCCCATAACCTTTCCCTGATATACAGAACATGTAATTCCACTTTCTTTCCAATCCTCATTAGAATAGTCAAAGCAGACCAGAGAATAGTCTTTTGGTACTTCCTTTCCCATATTGGATAATACTTTTTGAACCATTTTTAATAACATATAATTACAACAAACAATTGCTGTACATTCCGGCCTACTCTTTATAAATTTGGTAATTTCTTTTTCAAATGATTCTTTATAAGCAGACGAAGAAACACACCATTTCACATAATCATCATCAAAAGTGCATCCGTATTTATATAATGCTTTAACATATCCACAAAATTTTTCTGTACTTTGATAATTATCTGCCAAAAATAAGCCCAGTATTTTTTTATGTCCATAGTCTGCTAATCTGGAGATTAATCCATCTGCACAGGAAATATCATTATTTGTAACTTTAGAACACCGTAATTCTTTATAATAATTATTATAAAAAATAATAGGTATATTTTTCCCTAGAATGTTATGATAACAATCTAAATTTGGATTTACGATACTTGCTTTGACACCATCAATAATAAATCCATCAAAATTATTGTGCATTACTTCATGTAAACATGCTCGTTCATTTGAAAAACGATTATTTGTAAAATAGATTCTAATATCAGTTGTTTTTTCATCTAATACACTTCTGATACCTGCAAGTAATTCTTTATTTGCATCCGGATCCTGCCCCTGTAATATGACACCTATTTTACGTGACATTCCCGGACGCTTTTCATTATCATAGACAGCAACAGCTTTATTAAAAAAACTGCCGCTGCCTTGTATACGGTATATTAATCCTTCTTCTTCCAATGTATTCATTGCAGATCGTACCGTATCTCTACTAACATTCATTCTTCTTGATAAAGCATTTTCAGAAGGAAGCTTATTACTTATGGAAAAACGATTTTCTTCAATATAATCACGAAGCCAATTATATACTAAAGCCTGTTTTCCAATTTTTTTTTGCATAATAATCCTCTTTTAATCTGTTATTTCAGGAGTTGCATTTTCTGCTTCTTTGATCCAAGCAAGAAGTCTCTTACGTAAATCTGCTTTTACTTCTGCATATGCAGGATCATGAACAATATTATTTAACTCATGTGGATCTTTTTTTAAGTCATACATAAAGTCATCTGCATATAAGTCAGATGCTGCTGCAACACCACCATGTAATCCCGGAGCATATACAGAATATGCATATTCAGGAGTACGGATACAACGTCCCACACGGCTTTCAGAAATCTGTGCAAATGCTTCATTTTTACGTTCCGGAAGTTTTCCTTCTACTACATCTACAAGATTTTCACCAATCATATCGTTTCCTACATCTACACCTGCTAAAGCACAAATTGTTTTTGGTAAACTTGCAGTACTTACGATATCTTCAAAGTTAGCGCCACCTTTGAATGGACCACCTGCAATTACAAATGGAACTTTCAAACATGCATCATGCATAGAACGTTTGTAATCATCATAACCATTTAAGTGTTCATCTCTATTTCTAGTAAGGAAATGAGAACCATGATCAGATACGAAAATAATTACTGTATTATCATAAAGATTCTTTTCTTTTAATTTAGCAATTAATTTACCGAGGTTTTCGTCCAAAGATGCACACTGTCCTAAATAATCAGGATATTCTTCTTTGTAGTTTCCACCTAAAGAGGCTAAATCTACTGGAGCTTCATAATCTTTATATTTTTCTTTAGAACCAATTGGTCCTTCATAACAATTTCTGTCATTCTGATGATGTGGTTCAATGTGAGAGATTGTCATGAAGAATGGTTTTTCTTCATTTCTCTGGTCGAAGAATTCTAATGCCATATCTGTAAGGCAGTCACAGCGATATCCTTTAAAATCAATTTTATTATTATTTTCATCAAATACATATCCATCATAACCATGACTGGTAAATTCTAATACGTCAGAAGCTCTCCAGAATCCTGTATAACCTCCACGAAGTTCCTGTGGAATCGCTGTAATAGTATGGTCAATAGTTGGTTTCTGTTCTAATTCACCATCACTTGCAAGATGCCATTTACCAATATAAGCTGTTTCATATCCCGCTTCTTCAATGTAAGAACCTAATGGTTTTACATCAGATGGTAACATAATGTTATTTCTAAAGCATCCGATTTCTGTTGGCCATTTACCTGTTTGGAACATAGCACGACATGGTCCACATACAGGCTGTGCAGAAAAGGCATTTTCAAATTTAATACCTTCTTTTGCTAACTGGTCAAGATTTGGAGTAATATCCAATTTCTGTCCATAACATCCACAAGTATCTGCTCTCTGCTGATCAGAGAAATACATTACAATATTTGGTCTCATTATTTTGCTTCCCCTTTCTTACCTTCCTTCATCTTGTTAATAACAATCATAGATACAGCTCCTACGATTAATACTAAGAATGCAATACAGTACCAGCTACTTACAAAAATAGAGAAGCTTCCATCTGTTAATAATAAAGCTCTACGGAAGTTGGTTTCTGTCATGTTTCCTAATACTAAACCTAATAAAATTGGAACTGTTGGCATATCTAATTTCTTCATAATCCAAGCAATTGCTGCAAATACTAAGATTACAACAACGTCAAAGTAGGATTTATTTACAGAATAAGCACCTGCAAAACAGAACATTACGATGATAGGTGTTAAAATTTCCTGTGGTACAGAAACAATTTTAGCAAAAAGGTCTGTTAAATATCTACCCTGTAAGAACATGAATAAGTTTACGAAGATTAAACCAATCATGATAGCATACATAATGTCGCCCTGAGTTGTAAATAAAGATAAACCTGGGTTTAAACCGTTAATCATTAATGCAGATAACATGATAGCTACACAACCATCTCCAGGAATACCCAATGTTAATAACGGAATTAAGGTTGCACCTGTAACCGCATTGTTTGCTGATTCAGCCGCAGCAATACCTTCCAGGGAACCATTTCCAAACTCTTCTTTGTGTTTAGACATTGCTTTTGCACGGTCATAACTAAACCAAGAAGCCATGGAAGCACCTGTACCAGGAATGATACCGATAATTACACCAATGATAGAAGAAACGAAAGCTGGAAGAATCATACGTTTTGCTTCATCTTTTGTAATTTTATCTTCTGTTTTAATTTTGCTAGTATCTAATTTTAATGGCCCAACTTTACCTTCTGCTTTTCCTAAGATTTCTACTAAAGCAAATAAACCAATTAAGCAGATAGCAAGGTCTAATCCCATATAAAGACGAACGTTACCAAATGTAAAACGGTCATATCCTGTTAATGGGTCTGCACCAACACAAGATACTAATAAACCAAGTGCTGCTGAAATAATACCTTTTACAAGGCTCTTACCGGAAATTCCGGCAATAATTGTTAAACCAAATAAACACACTAGGAAATATTCAGCTGTTCCTAACTGAGCAGCAACTTTAGCTACCTGTGGTGCTAAGAACAATAAAGAAAGTGCTGAAAAAATACCACCAAATGTAGATGCATAAAGTGCAGCTCTTAAAGCTGTCTTTGTACGACCCTTTTTGGATAATGGATGTCCATCCAACATAGTAGTAGCTGCATGAGGTGTACCTGGTGTATTAATCAAAATAGCTGATACACTACCACCGTATCCACCGGCACAGTAAATACCTAATAAGAACATCATTCCGGGAATGGCTGTCATCTTATAAGTAAATGGTAAAAATAAAATAATACAAAGAATAACACTTAATCCAGGAATAGCAGCAAATACCGAACCGATAAATACCCCTAAGTTCATCCAGAGAAAGTTTTCAAAGTTAAATAACTGCTGCAGAGCAGGTCCAATAAATTCTAACATATCTCTTCCTCCCTACCTTAAAAGTTTACGTTTAATACAAAACGGAATGCTGCCCAAATACCAATCGCGAAAGCCACTGTAATAATGTAGTAACTTTTTTTATCGCATCTAAAGAAAAGTAAAAAGGCAATTGCACAGAAAAGTGCACCAAGTACAAATAATTCTGTAAGGCTACAAATTACCCAAAACATTACTAAAATACCAAAGATAATTAAAGCTTTTACTTCCACTAATGCATTGATTGTTTTTGTTTCAATTGGCTCTTTACGAACAATTTTCAAAATATTCTGTGCTGCAACAAGTACAGAACCACCAATCATTAAATAGCAAAGATATGTAGGAAATGCTGCTCCACTAACTACTTCATCCTTACCAACTGTTACTTGACTTGGGACAAGTAACAATAATACAATACCAACTACAAAAAATACAACTGCAGCTGCTAAGTCAGTTGGAATTGTAACTTCTTTTTTTTCAAGCTTAGCACCGATGCTATCAAGCTTTTCATTTATGTTTTTAAACCAATTATTCATTTCTAACTCCATTTAAAATTAGTTATCTACTTATTGAAATTTTCTATTAAAAAAACAGTGCAGGAGCTACTCTCCTGCACTGCCTGCAACTTTTTCAATAATTAGTTAGCTACGAGATCGTAGTACTCGTTAACAATATTTTTAACGTTTTCAATGTGAGCCTGTACATCTGCTTCAGACATTGTATCTACTTCAAGAAGCATTGTATTTGCTAACCAGTCTGCTACTTCTGCATCTGCTAAGATTTCGCCGTATAAAGCTTTTAAAGCTGCAACATCTTTTGCATCAGCACCACTTCTTGCCATGATGAAACAACGGTTACGGAAGAATGGATATCCGTGTTTACCAACACCTTCAACTCCTGCGAAAGGACCTGCTGCGATGTCTTCTCCATCGAATGCACATACCATTGTTACTCCACCCTGCTGGAATGTTTCTAAAATCTGAGACTGATGGGAAACTGCGAAGTTTGTTTCTCCTCTAGATACAGCCTGAGCTGCTTCTGCTGCAGAAGAGTAAGCAACTAATTTTAACTGATCGCCATATCCCATAGCACCAAATAAGGATGCTGCAAGGAATGCTTCAGAACCTGTTGCACCGTTTGTAGCTACAGATACTTCATTACCATCTGCTAAATAAGCTTCTAAATCTGCAATACTACTAACGCCTAATTTAGCATCTGCACTCATTACGAATACAGAAGAGTAAAGATTTTCTACAAATGTGAAATCTTCATAAGAGAACTGTAATTTAGCTGGGTCAAGGATAGATGTAATAGCAAATAATCCTTCACCTGCAAATACTAATTCTGGATCGCTTGCTTTTGTAGAAGCTACCCATGTGTTAACTGTTGCTGCGTCACCTTTGATAGCATCTGCAACTAAGATAATATCTTCAGAATATTCTGTAGAAAGAGCTGCTGCTTTCTGGCTAACCATTGCAGCTACACCTGATGGTGCCCAAGGACAAGTTACTGTCCAAGTTTCAGTTTTGTTACCACATCCAACAAGGAGTGTAGCAACCATTAATAAACTTAATACTAATGAAACAACTTTTTTCATTTCTTTCTCCTTTCGACTAGCTTATTAGCTACGTTTTGTTTTGTACCTTTATTATAGTTATCTCATATTTTTGTTTTCAAGCATCTAAAACTCTTTTAACGAAAAAGTTGTATGTTTTTTTATTATTTATTTGTATCTTGTATGAACATATGTTAATATTTCTTGTGTTTTTTTGTGCATTTTTACTAAAAGTGTTTTCTTTAAAAATTTATCCAATAATGTTAGAATAAATATCATTATACATATGAGGTACGATACTATGCCTGCTATTAGCATTATGATGAAACCTGTCAGTGGTTTATGCAATATGAATTGTGATTATTGCTTTTATACAGATGAGGCTTCTAAACGAAAAAATGAATCTTATGGCATTATGAGTCTTTCTACATTAGAAGATATTATAAAAAAAACATTAGCTTTTGCTGAAGGTTCCTGCTCCATCCTTTTTCAAGGTGGAGAACCAACTTTAGCCGGTCTTGATTTTTTTAAATCTGTTATCGATTTGGAACATAAATGGAATGTTAATAACGTTATAATTCAAAACAGTATTCAGACAAATGGAATTTTAATTGATGAGAATTGGGCAAGATTCTTTCATGATTATAATTTTTTGGTAGGACTTTCTTTAGATGGTACCAAAATAGTCCATGATAGTTGTCGTAAAGATAAAAACAACAATGGTACTTTTGATAGAATTTTAGATACTATCAAATTGTTTCAAAATTATCAGGTAGAGTTTAATATTCTTACAGTAGTTACAAAGTATACTGTACAATATACAAAAGATATTTATTTATTCTATCAAGAAATGGGATTTGAATGGCAACAATATATCCCTTGTTTAAATCCTTTGGACGAATTTCATACAAATTTTAATTATTCTTTAAGTTCTAAAGATTATTCTTTATTTTTAAAAGATTTATTTGATTGCTGGTATGAAGAGGCAAAATCAGGTCACTTAAGATATGTTAGATATTTTATTGGTTTAATGAATCTGTTATGTCAACAACCTCCAGGTGTCTGCGAAATGAATGGAATTTGCAGCCGACAATTTGTAATTGAAGCAGATGGTAGCATTTTTCCTTGTGATTTCTATATGTTAGATGAATGGCTTTTAGGTAATTTTACTACTGATTCTATTGAAGATATAGAAAATAGGAGAAAAGAATTACAATTTATAGAAAAATCCAAAAATTTAGACTCTTCCTGTAAAAAATGTAAATGGATTTATCTTTGCAGAGGTGGATGTCGTAGAGACAGGATTCCTCTTGATAATGGAATTTTAGGGAAAAATCGTTATTGCTCCTCATTTCAATTTTTTTTCGAATATGCTTATCCTAAATTAGTAGAAATTATAAATTTATATTCATAAAAAAAGTTTTTGTGTTTATATATTTCCTATTACATATATACACAAAAACTTTTTCTTTTTTATTTCAATAAATTTGATAATGTAGCAAACTGTTCCAAAGATAGAGCTTCTCCACGAATAGTAGGAGATAAACTCATTTTATCCAAAGCCTCTACAACCTGTTCTTTTGTTACAGGTAAGAAACCTGCATTTCCTAATCCGTTTACCAAAGTTTTTCTTCTTTGATTAAAAGAAGCACGAATAATATTGAACATAAAAGCCTCATCTTTTACTTCCACCGGTGGCTTTTCATGGCAGGTTAATCTGATTACTGCACTTCCTACATTAGGACGAGGCATAAAACAGTTTGGTGGAACATTGGCTACTATTTCCGGCTTTGCATAATACTGTACTGCTAAAGATAATGCCCCATACTCTTTACTTCCCGGGCCTTCTTGCATTCTGTCAGCAACTTCCTTTTGTACCATAATAGTAATACTATCAATAGGTACATGACTTTCGAACAATCCCATGATAATAGGAGTAGTTATATAGTATGGTAAATTTGCAACTACTTTTACCGGTCTTCCACCATTTTTTTCTTCTGCCAGTTTTTTAATATCTACTTTTAATACATCTTCATTAATAACAGTAACATTATCATATGATGACAATGTGTCTTCTAATATGGGAATCAAATTTTTATCAATTTCAATAGCTACAACTTCTCTGGCATTTTCACATAAATATTGAGTCATTGTTCCAATACCTGGTCCAATTTCGATAACCATATCATCCTTCGTTACGCCTGATTCACGAATAATTTTGTCTAAAACATGCGTATCAATAAGAAAATTTTGTCCAAATTTCTTTTGAAAGTTAAAATTATATTTCTGCAATACTTCTATGGTGTTACTTGGAATTCCTAATGTTGCCATAATACTCCTTTTCTTATTTTCCTCTATTGTTTAATCAAATACTTTATCCTATGAATATAGTAAGTTTATCATTATAACCTATATAATTTCTTTGCATTATCGGTTGTAATCTGAATTACTTTTTCTACATCCATACCTTTTAAATCTGCAATTGCCTGCGCAATCAATGGTAGATTTAAAGAAGAATTTCTTTTTCCACGATATGGTACAGGCGCTAAATAAGGACTATCTGTTTCTAAAACTATATTTTCAATAGGAATATATTCTACTGCTTCTTTTAATTTCTTAGCATTTTGGAACGTAACAACACCACCAATTCCAAAATAATAATTCCAATTCAGATAATCTCTCGCAGTTTCTTTTGTATAAGAAAAACAATGAATTACTCCAGCCAATTTATCTGCTTTTTCTTCTTTCATTATTTTATAAGTGTCTGCTGCTGCTTCTCTGGAATGAATGATGACAGGAAGATTTACTTCATGAGCTAATCGTAACTGTTCTCGAAACCAATACTGCTGTATTTCTTTTTCCGGTTCCTGCCAATAATAGTCTAATCCTATTTCTCCAATGGCTTTTACTTTTTCAAATGCTACTTGTTCTTTTAACCATTTAAAAGTTTTCTTATCTAAATCTTCTGTTTCACTTGGATGAACTCCAACAGAAGTATAAATAAAATCATATTTTTTAGCCAATTCAATACTTGTCTTAATAGAAGTTAAGCTGGCAGATATATTCATCATATATTCAATTCCGGAATTCTTTATTTCTGAAATTAAACTATCTCTGTCTTCATCAAAAGCATTGTCATCCATGTGTGTATGACTTTCTATTATCATGAGAAATCTCCGTTTCTATTTTCATCTTATTCTTTTTCAAGCTTAATAGAAAAAGTAGGTAAAGTCAATTTTTTCCTAACAAAAATAAAAGCTAAGAAACCTTATATTTCCTAGCTTTTCCAATCGGGGTGACGTGATTCGAACACGCGACCTCTTCGTCCCGAACGAAGCGCTCTACCAAGCTGAGCCACACCCCGTTATTTACTTACTATGACAAGCACAAAATGTATGATACAATATTTGTTAGAAAAAATCAAGATATTTAGGAGGAAATCCATGTTTCAACCACAAATAGATGATACTGTTTTTATTGCTAAAGGTGCTGCTGTTTATGGAAATGTTACTTTAAAAAAAGAAGCCAATGTTTGGTATAATGCTACCATCCGTAGCGTAGATGACCCTATCATAATTGGAGAAGGAACCAACATTCAAGATAATGCGGTGGTTCACACAGATAAAGGATACGTTGTTGAAATCGGATCTCTGGTAACCATTGGACATGGAGCTATTATTCATGGATGTTCTATTGGAGACAATTCTCTTATCGGTATGGGTGCTATTATTTTAAATGGAGCAAAAATAGGAAATAATTGTATTGTAGGTGCTGGTGCTTTAGTAACAAAAAATACTATCGTTCCCGATAACTCTCTTGTTCTTGGTTCTCCTGCTAAAGTTATTAGACAAGTGACAGAAGAAGAAATTCAGGCAAGCATTGATAACGCTAAATTATATATAGAAGAAAGACTTATATATTCAGAAAACGAAAAAAGGCTTGAAAAAAGAATGATAAATGTCCGGCTTTAGAACATTTTATAGATAGAATTTTAAAAAGATCTTATTCCTATATCGGGATAAGATCTTTTTAAGAATACAAAAAAAACACCGCCCCCAGACACAAGGTCCAAAAACAGTGCTTCGTGCGCCTTCAGGGGCTCGAACCCTGGACACCCTGATTAAGAGTCAGGTGCTCTACCAACTGAGCTAAAGGCGCTTTTTTCATAAGACATGTGTTATTATATTACAGTTTATTGAAAAAAGCAACAAAAACATCAAAGTTTTTTTATGAAAAAATAACTAAAATTATATTTTTATATCTTATTAGCTCATTAACTTACTAATAAACGCAAACTTTTCTTTTGTATAAGGTGGAAATCTATGAGGTATATCAAATACACCTGTATTTTTCAATATTGCTTTTTCATGAGAAAATGTTTTGAAACTATTATAGCCATGATAATTACCCATTCCACTTTCCCCTACTCCACCAAATGGTAAATGATCATTAGCCAAATGCATGATACAATCGTTAATACAACCACCACCAAAGGAAAATTCTGTTAGGATTTTATTTGCAAATTCTTGATTCTTAGTAAAGATATAACATGCAAGAGGTTTTGGCCTACTTTTTAATTCTTCAAGTGCTGCATCAATTTTTGAGTATACAACAATAGGAATAATAGGACCAAAAATCTCATCCCTCATAATTTCACTAGTGAATAATGTATTAGGAAAAATTGTTGGTGCTATTTTTTCGGTGTTTTCATCTCTTTGACCACCGATTATATCTTTTTCTCTATCTATATACCGACAAAGTCGCATAAAATGATGAAGATTTATTATTTTAGGATAATTATCATCTTCCAATGCATTTTTATAATTATTATCTATTTCTAATTTAATTGCTTCTATTAATTCTTCTTTTATAACATCTTCAACTAAAATAAAATCAGGTGCTACACAAGTTTGTCCGGCATTTAATGTTTTTCCCCAAACAATTTTTTTAGCGGCATCTTTAATATCTGCAGATTTTTCAACAATACAAGGACTTTTCCCACCTAATTCTAAAGATATCGGTGTTAAAGTTTCACTGGCTGCTCTCATTACAACTCTACCAGCTCTTGCACTACCTGTAAAAAATATATAATCATATTTTTCTGATAAAATAGTATCATAAGAAATTTTTGAATCTACTGCATATAAATAATAATGTTCAAAATTTGTATGTATCATTTCTTCAATTACTTTTGAAGTATACGCACTGCTTTTTGATGTTTTTAAAATTACACAATTTCCTGCTGTAATAGCTCCTACCAATGGTGCAATTGCCAAATGAAAAGGATAGTTCCATGGAGAAAGTACCAAAACTACTCCATAAGGCTCATAAATCGTAAATGATTTATTTGGTTTAACTGCTAAAGAAGATTTTTTTAAATTAGGTTTACTCCATTTTTTTATATTTTTTATTGCAGTCTTGATTTCCTGCATAACAATACTGACTTCTGTTAAAAAAGCCTCATACTCTGATTTATTTAAATCCTTTTTCAATGCATCATAAATTTGAGGTTTATATTCTTCTATCACCTCTGCCAATTTATATAACTGTTTTTTTCTAAACTCCACACTTTTTGTTTCGTTAGTATTAAAAAATTCTCTTTGAGCTTTTACAACCTGACTTAATTGCATATTTCCTCCTTAATGCCAACTTAAGAAGATTTATCTTTTGTTTTTTATATTATATAATACATTTCTAATTTTTGACAGTAATAAATATATTGTATAAAATGATATTAGTCATCTAATTTTATTTATTTTCAAAAGATTAAATGGAATATAGATTGAAAAGTTATAATACAAATATTTTTTATATTATCTTTTACAGAAAGGTAGATTATACATGAAAATATATTTTATCCGACATGGTGAAACTATTTGGAATAAAGAAAAAAAGATTCAAGGACAATCCGATATACCATTAAATGAATATGGCAAAGAACTAGCACATATTACTGCGGATGCTATAAAAGATATTCCTTTTGATATTGTATATTCTAGTCCACTTATTCGTGCTTTGGAAACTGCTGAAATATTAGTAAAAAAACGAGATTTAGATATTCTTGTAGATTCCCGATTAACAGAAATGTGTTTTGGCGAAGGTGAAGGTGAAAGTTTACCGGAAATTCATTCACATCCTGAAATGAAATTATATAATTTTATCCACAATCCTGGAGAATATATCCCTCCTACAGGTGGAGAAAGTTTTGAAGAACTATATGAAAGGTGTAAATCTTTTATAGAAGATATTATTCTTCCTGCCGAAAATAAATATCAGTCTATGCTTATTGTCGGACATGGTGCTTTAATTCGAGGTTTTATACATAGTATCAATAAACGACCTTCTAAAGACTTTTGGAAAATGATACATAAAAATTGTTCTGTTACTATTGTTGAATGTTGTAATGGAAAACTTTCTGTATTAGAAGAAGCCAAAATTTATTACAAAGAAGATATCCAAGCTACTTGGTAGAATGTAATTCAAATATCTCTCATCAACTAGTATTATCAATTTGTTCAATATTTATAAGAATTTCTCAAAATTACATAAATGCAAAAAGGTGATTTTTCCAACTGGAAAATCACCTTTTTGCATTTATTCATTATTTATTACTATATTATCCATTATTTACAATACTTATTTTTTTATCTTCTAATAATATATTTATAAATAGGATTTCCCATGGAAGAAAATTTTTCTTCATACTCTGTCATGATGTTTCCTTCTACCATTTTCTCATCATTATGAAGATCATATGTAATTTCAAGAATCTTCCATCCTGCAGGTTCTACTTCTTCTTCTGCAAATGCAAACAAATCTTTGTTATCAGTTTTAAATTCAATTACACCATCTTCTTTTAAGATTTGATCAAATCTTGCCAAGAACTGACGACTTGGTAATCTTCTTTTTGCATGTCTGTCTTTTGGCCATGGATCTGAAAAATTCAAATATATTCTATCTACTTCTCCTTTTTCAAATACTTCTGTAATTTCTTTTGCATCTAATAAAAGAAATCTTAAATTTTCTAATGGTTCCATTTCTAATTTTTGTACAGCCCTATAAAGAACACTAGAATACATCTCAATTCCGATATAATTAATTTCAGGATGAGCTTTTGCCATTCCCATCATAAATTTACCTTTTCCCATACCTACTTCAATATGTAATTCTTTATCATTATTCCAAAATTCTTTCCATTTTCCTTTTAATTCTTTTGGTTCTTTTATTACTAAATCACTGGCTGCAATTGCTTCTCTTGCACCCGGTACATTTTTTAATCTCATTTAATTCTCCTGCCTTTCGTCTTAATTTTGTGTAAATAAATATCTAATCCACATTTTAATTATATTTTTATTTATTTTCTTTTCAACTTTTCCATTGTACAACCTTTTTATTTAAATGGAAATATTTTTTTCTTAATATTTTATCTTGTATATAGTCTAAATTTAGTTTTTCTTGTAGAATAGAAATATCTTTGATTACATTATAGTAAATTAATATTATTAATATATTTAGAAGCATATCTTTTAGAATATTTTAAACGAAGATTCTTATTAAAATCACGAATACTTCTCTTAAATATTCTAATTTTATCTTCATATATTTCTCTTTTTACATTAAATATTTCTTCC
>JAFYWF010000108.1 GCA_017558145.1 Lachnospiraceae bacterium | reverse complement strand
CATCTGCACCTTTGTTGTAACGTTCAATTGTAGAACCTTCTGCTTCATAATCACTTGCATAAATATCACCAGTTGTTCCTAACTGAACACCAATTGTTTTTCCCGGTAAATCATCTACGGAATGAACTGTGTTTGCAGGTACTTTAGATTCAGTAGTACTGTCAGAAGAACCACCACAAGCAACTAATCCGAGAGCCATAACACCGGCTAATAAAGTCACGATTAATTTTTTCATAACATTCTCCTCTTTTCTTGCATATTTATTCAAATACGATTTTAATCATAACACTAAATCAAAAAAATGCAAGCAAAATGCTTACATTTCTTTTCCTAAAGCCAAAATTTCATTCAGTTGATCTTCGCCAAACACCGAAAATAAAAGTATAATTATTGTATCATCCTTTCTACGTATATAATACTTTTGCTCCCCACCCAAGTTAGAAACTGTTGCCGAGAAAGTTTGATATTCCTGTCCATATAAAGATTCTTTTGTTACTTCACTACATGCATAACTATATTCGCTGGAAATTTTCAATTGTTCTTGAATATCCGCTATATAATCTTCCAAACGTACTAAAGTTGCCCCTTCTGTTTTTGTCAAATCATCACAAATAACGTTGATAGCAGATCCCGTTTCTTCTTTATATGTACTTAAAAATACCGTCTGTCCTTCTTCTACATTGGAATTGGCCATTGCCTCATCCTGAATCATCCATAATCCATTCAAAGAAAAGCTGATTCCAACTGTTTCACAAGGAACTTCTGTAATGATAGCCATAGCTTCTTCTTTAGAATTACATCCTGTGAGACAAAAAACAAAACAAAAAAGTAACAAATATATTATTCTTTTCATTGGTATTTTTCTCCTTTATATTTTCGTCTGTAATTTTATCTATAAATAATGTGTTTTAATTTTACTACAAATTTATTTTAAATAATTTTTTATGCATATTTTAATGAATATACTTTTCTTTATGCATAATTTATATTTTAAAACTGTGATATAAATAATATCTGTTCTACTATTTTTATGAGTTAACTCTTGATTCTCTATAAGGATAGTAAGTAGTTATAAACATCCCTTTTACTAATTCCTCGTTCTTTTGCTACCAGTTTCATAGCTTCTTTACGATCCACACCTTTATCTTCATAAAGCTTCATATGATCTTCAATAGAAATTTCCGAAAAAGAAGCTTGTTTCTCTTCTTCCTTCTGCTGATGACTCTTACCTTCTATAACTAAAACATACTCTCCTCTTGGATCGTTACTTTCATAATATTCCAAAGCATCTTCTAACGTCGTTGGAAAAATAGTTTCAAATTTTTTTGTCAGCTCTCTGCACAGAGTAATTTTTCGATTCCCTAAAACAACATATAATTCTTTTAACGTCCCTTTTAAATGATGTGGTGCTTCATAAAGAATCATAGTCCGACTTTCTTCTTTTAAGTCTTCTAAAACTGCTCTTCTCTCCTTTTTATCTGAAGATAAAAAACCTTCAAAACAAAATCTCCTGGTTGATAATCCGGACAAAGTCAAAGCCGTAATACAAGCTGCCGGTCCCGGAAGGGAAGTAACTACAATTCCTGCTTCCTGACACTTTTGTACCAAAACTTCTCCAGGATCAGAAATCGCAGGCGTTCCTGCATCGGTAATCAATGCAATATTTTGTCCTGTCTGCATTTTAGCAATCAAAGTATCTGCTTTTTCTATCTTATTGTATTCATGATAACTGGTCATAGGAGTTTTAATATTAAAATGATTCAATAGTTTGATACTATTTCTTGTATCTTCCGCTGCAATCACATCCACACTTTCCAACGTCTCTATTACGCGAGGAGTCATATCCCCCAAGTTCCCTATAGGCGTAGCGCATAAAAAAAGTTTTCCTGCCATGATCTATCCTCTCTACTCATAATAGATATCTAAAATATCCTTTGTATAAACTCCCGGTCTTTCATATACGATCAGCGGTTTTTCCACCGTAATTCGGGATTTTCCGCCTTTAGTTGCCTGAAGTAATACCATATTCGGTTCCTTATCTACATAAGGATACACCAACTGCATTCTTTTAGGCTCCAATTTATATTTCATTAAAGTAGCCATAATCTCTGCCAATCGAAATGGTCTATGTACCATATATAAGCTGCCACTCATTTTTAACACTCTGGCACTCTGTGCAATGACATCTTCCAAGGTACACAAAACCTCATGACGCGCAATCGCTTTTGCGCTATCCGGATTTGCCAAACCATGTTGACCTATCATATATGGCGGATTACAAGTAACCACATGAAAAGATGCTGTTTCAAAATATTTGTCCGCTTCTTTGATGTCACCGGTGATAATTTCTATTTTCTCTTCCAGATGATTTAAGGACACACTTCGTCTTGCCATTTCCGCACTGTCTTCTTGTATTTCCAAGGCTTTGAAAGATGCTGCCTTTGTTTTTGCTTCCATCAAAATTGGAACAATACCGGTTCCGGTACAAAAATCCAAAACCTTATCCCCTTCTTTTACTTTAGCAAAATCGGATAAGAGCACTGCATCCATACCAAAACAAAAACGGTCCGGATTTTGAATAATCCGATAACCGTTTCGTCCAAGTTCATCTACTCTTTCATTTGCTTTTATCAATACTTCCATAGCTTAGTTATCGTCCAAGTTTGATTTCTTTTCGTGCTTTTCTAATTTTTCTAACTCACGAAGTTCTTTATCATGAACATCCATTTTTTCTTTTTTGAATCTTCTTTTAAAACGAAGCTGATCTGCACGATATTCGCGAATTTCTTTTTCGTCGTTTACTTCCACAATTACTTTTACCAACTGACGAAGTACATTTACACTGTGAACTTCACCCTTGACACCATCAATACAATTTACAAAATCTCCTACATTTGGAAGAGACTTATTTAAATCTTCATAAGTTTCTTCTTCATGTTTTAAACAACACATTAATCTTCCACAAACTCCGGAAATTTTTGTAGGATTTAGAGATAGATTCTGTTCTTTTGCCATTTTAATGGATACCGGAACAAATTCAGAAAGATGGGTATGACAACAAAGTGGTCTTCCACAACCTCCGATTCCACCTAAAATTTTGGTTTCATCTCTGACACCAATCTGGCGAAGCTCGATTCTTGTTTTAAACACTGCTGCTAAATCTTTTACCAATTCACGAAAATCAATTCTTCCATCCGCTGTAAAATAAAATAACACTTTATTATTATCAAAAGTATATTCTGCATCAATAAGCTTCATATCCAACTCGTGTTTTTTAATTTTTTCCAAACAGATTTTAAAAGCTTCTCTCTCTTTTTCTTTATTACTGATTTCTTGTTCATCATCTTTAGAAGTTGCTACACGAAGAACCGGTTTCAAAGGCTGAATCACCTGATCTTCTTCCACTTCCTTAGGGTTACATACTACCGTACCGTATTCTACTCCTCTGGCAGTTTCTACAATAACATGGTCCCCTCTTTTTACTTCAAATTGTAACGGATCAAAAAAATAGATTTTTCCTGCCGTACGAAATCTTACACCAATTACCTTTATCATGTATCCTCACTTCATGCCGAAGCATTTCCTCTACTTAAATTTCTTCTATCACAAAGGAGCCTGTCTCTTAGGAATTTTCTTTCACACTTAAGAATAATAATTCCATGGTCAAATCAAAATTAACATTGGCACTAAGACGAGTTTGCGCTTTATCCAATGCCTCAATGATATTTTCAATTCCTTCATAAGAGCTTCTGCCCGCTATTTTTCTAATATACTGTATTTCTTCCTTAAAAATCAAGCTATTCACATCTTTTGTAGCTTTAAACAACAAAATATCCCTGTACCAAACAGAAATAATATCCAAATAGCTGCTTACATCTAATTTAAAATCGCTAATTTTTTTAATAGCTGCAACGATTTCGGATAATTCCATATCATGAATATATTTTAATAAAGAAATGGCTTCTTCTTTGATATGTTCAAAATCTTCATTTTCTGCCAAAGCCTTTGCCTTTCCCATATTACCTCTGGCAAACGCTGCACATACACCGGCTTTATAATCCGGAATATGAAGCTGTTTCATTAAAAACTCTTCAATCTTTCTATCTTCTACCGGACGCATATGTAAAACCACACACCTGCTTAAAATTGTCGGAAGCAACGTATCTGCATTGGTGGTAAGTAATATAATTACTCCATATGCCGGTGGTTCTTCTAAAGTCTTTAACAATGCATTCTGAGCCTGTACTGTCATTTTTTCAGCTTCGCTGATAATGTAGATTTTCTTTGGTCCATAATAAGGCTTAATACCCATATCATTATTTACCTGACCGCGAATATCTTCTACACCTATGGAATTCGGTTTTTCATGACTTACCCAAATCACATCAGGATGATTTTTTCCATCAATTTGTTTGCAGGATCGACATTCTTCACAAGGCTGCTTTTTACTTCGTTCACATTGAATCGTTTTTGCAAATACTTTCGCAATAAACTCTTTTCCTGCACCCAGCTCTCCCTGAATAATATATGCATGTGACACCTTATCCATTTGAATGGCATTTTGCATATGTTCTTTTATTTGTTCTTGTCCTACGATATCATTAAAGCCTGCCATATTTATCCCCCTTTACGTAAATATGTCTAACAGCAATCCTCTGATTTCCCCTATTTTAGCAAGAATTGCAAGATTATCCTTTTCATCCTTTACCAGTTCCTGTGCTAATTCATCCAATGTTTGATCTACCAAACGAATGATGCCGTATACTCTGTGCCGCCCTCTTCTATCTAAAAAGTTTTCTCTTGAAAATTGATGAGAACGATTTACGATTTCATTCATAAAATCCTTCACCAATCCTCGATATCTTTTCATATCCCGGATATCTTTTCTCTTTGCCAGCTTGTCACCCTGCATTGTAATTTCTTCCATCAAGGTACTGAGTCTTGCCTGCAAGTCTGCCTCCGCAATATGACTGGCAAGAGTAAATTTAAAAGTTCCGTCACTTTGGTTTACCTGAGTCTGCGTATCCACAGGCGCAGGAGACAAAAGCTGATTTACTTTCATATCCATCTACTCTCACCAACCTTTCTTAATTGCTATATTCTTTCCATTATTTTTCTGCCATAATTTATTAAACTAATTATAATGGTTTTATACTTCTACTACACGAATCATATTCGTATTTCCGCTTACTCCTAACGGAACTCCGGCAGTTACTACAACTCTGTCACCTTTTTTAATCTTTCCGGCTTTTTCTGCTGCCCATAATGCTTCTTTGAACAAATCTTCCGGTGTATTCTTCTTTTCAATTAACAATGGAGTCACTCCCCATAGTAACGCCGCCTGACGACAAACCCTTGGATTTACACTACAACAAATAATAGGACAAGATGGTTTAAAACGAGCTACCTTTTCTGCCGTAAATCCGGAAATAGTAACCGTAATAATAGCAGATGCATTTAAATCTGATGCAATCGTACAGGTAGCATGACAAATTGCTCCCGTAATATCTTCTTTTCCTTCTTCGTGTATTTTTCTTAGAAGTTTATTATAGTTAATATCCTTTTCTGCTCTTTCGGCAATTTTGGACATTGTCTTTAGAGCTTCTACAGGATATTTTCCATTAGCACTTTCTCCGGAAAGCATAATCGCTGTGGTTCCGTCAAAAATAGCATTAGCAACGTCTGTCGCTTCTGCTCTGGTAGGTCTTGGATTTTTCGTCATAGACTCTAACATCTGAGTCGCTGTAATAACCTGTTTTCCTTTCGCTACTGCCTTACGAATCATTCTTTTTTGAATTACAGGAACATCTTCTAACGGTACTTCCACGCCCATATCACCACGTGCTACCATAATTCCGTCAGAAACTTCTAAGATATCATCCAAATTATTGATTCCCTGCATATTTTCAATTTTAGCAATGATTTTCATTGGACTTTTCTTTTCATCCAACAGCTTTCTTACTTCCAAAACATCTTCTTTGGTACGAACAAAAGAAAGCGCAATAAAATCAAATCCACAATCAATTCCAAACAAAATATCTTTTCTATCCTGCTCACTAATAAAAGGCATGGATAAATTTGCCCCCGGAAGATTCACTCCTTTTTTATCAGAAACCGGTCCTCCGTTTAAAACTCTACAAATAAGGTCAGTATCTGTAATGTCTTCTACCACAAGTTCAATCAGACCATCATCAATTAAAACAGATCCTCCGCGGACCACGTCATTTACTATATTTTCATAAGTAACAGAAACGATTTCTTTTGTTCCTACTACATCTTTTGTTGTTAATACGAACCTTTGCCCTTCTTCTAAAGTAATTTTTCCTTCTTCAAATGTACGAAGACGAATTTCCGGTCCTTTTGTATCAATTAAGGTTGCAACCGGTTTTCTCATCTCTTCACTGATTCTGACAACATTCATCATTTTCAATTTTTGCTCTTCATAAGAGCCATGCGAAAAATTACAACGGCAGACATTCATCCCTGCCTCTATCATCTCTCGTATTTTTTCCGGGCTTTGGGAAGCCGGTCCAATGGTACAAATAATTTTTGTTTTTCTCATAAAGTCTCCTTGTCGCTTTCAATGTTGCAAAAAATCTCTTAACACTTATACCCCTAATACTTGAAAGTTTTCGACCCCATATGTCCCCACTATAATTCCCACATATGTATCTACTTATACATACACAGTTATTTTACTATAAAATACAACTTTTTTGTACCCCCCAAATTCTGACGCTTTTTCCCGGTAATTTACAATTTATTTACTTCCTGAAAAAACATACTCCTTACGATGCTCCAAGGTGTCAAACTTATATCCATTTTCTTTTACTTTTTCTAAAATTCCCGGCAAAGCTTCTACTGTTATATCTGCGATGCTGGAATCGTGTAAAAGCACGATTGGTGTATGATAAGAAAAAACTCTTTCAAATACATTTTTTTGAATCGAAGATACCGTAGGTGTACCTACCGAATCCTCTCCTGTCACATTCCAATCAAAACAGGCAAATCCTTTTTCCTGCATTTTCTTTACATATTCTTTTCCATTTCCGTATAAATATTTACAAGCACTACCTCCCGGAAATCGAAAAAGTGCTGTTTCTACTCCATAATCTTCTTTTAAAACCTTATACAAAGTTTCATAATCTTCTAAATAACTATTTTCGGTAGCATAAAATTTTTCATAAACATGATTATAAGCATGAAGGCCTATGGCATGACCTTCTTGTATGATTCTTTCTATGATTGGTCTATTTTCCTCACAGATACTGTTTCCAATCACAAAAAAAGTTGCTTTAGCATTATACTGTTTTAATAAATCCAATATTTTTATAGTATTTTTGCTGGGACCATCGTCAAAGGTCAGATAGCAGATTTTTTCTTCCTCTGATAAAACCAAAACTTCTCTTTGGGGAGCAGAAAATTCGTTGTTAAGATGTGGATTTAGTGTTGAAATAATTTTTTCTTCCTTCGTAATTATGATTACAGAAAGTAACACAAACAGTATGGTAAGACAAAGAACCTTTTTAGCAAATTTTTTCATTATTCTTGCTCTTTTAATCCTTTTTTCACTTTTTAAATTCTATGAATTCAAAAATCAAAAAATACAAAACTATGGATATAGAAACAAATGAAGCTGACGAATTACTCCCTTCGTTGGACAGCTCCACAAAAACCATATGCTAATTAAAATATTCTTGCGTCCTTTTTTCAGTTATAAATTTGATAAAATTTTTTCTTATCACTAAATTAGAAATGACATTTCTCTATTTCTTTTGTAAAATGTAAGTATATATGAAAAGTACGTACAAATAAAAACTTTATGATTAACATTTTAGGGAGGTAATTATGAGAACAATCAAAGTAAAACCGTTAACCGCAGAAAACTTCAAACACTATGGATCTTTTGCCAGCATGGTAAATCCGGAAGGTCCCAGCCTAGGTGATTTCTATAATGATCAGGTAGAATTTCCTGTATCTGGAAATCTTCCTATTGCATTTTCTCCATTGGTAAGCAGAAAGCCTGAAAAAATGATAATCACAACGGTAGAATACCATAACACAACCTGCGAAGGTGTGATGCCATTAGATGATGATGCGATTCTTCATGTGGCCCCTGCTTCTAAAGACCCTGTTCCGGAATTAACAGAAGCTTTCTATGTTCCAAAGGGAACCTTTGTAAAATTGAATGTTGGTGTTTGGCACTTAGCAGCTCTTCCGGTACATAATGATATTATGCATGTTATGATTACCCTTCCGGAACGTATCTATATGAACGACTGTGTTGTAGTCGAATATGATAAAAAAGACTATATGGAAATTGAACTATAATCTATTTATGCCCGGGGAAGCATTTCTTTATCCGGGCATATTTTTTGTTATTCATGCAACCTGCATTTATATGCCGTATCTCTATGTGTTATTTCCATCCATACGAAATAGATGGCTCTTAATATATCTGACTCCGACCATCCAATCACTTCAAAACCTGCATGATTTAAGGCTTCGGACATGAATACCACCATATTGATATAAATATTAACTAAATCTTTTGTAGAAATATCCTTAAATCTCTGCGGTTCGTTTTTTTCAAATACTATTTCCACATGATAGTCCTTATATCTATTTACACTCTCTATTGTTTTGATGGCTTCGTTTAATAAATCTCCTTCCACGAAACTATATTTTATTTCTCTTGCTTCTGCTTCCTTACAATAAACATTTCGGATTTCTACTGCCGAATTAAACTGTTGGTCTGTGGCCTCCTTTAAATGATCTAAAAAATGGTGATTGAACTGATTTGCAAATTTTAAAATATAACGTATTCCACATAACTTTTGTAAGAATTGTGTATACATACAAATCTCATTGATAAGCTCTCTATCGGTTTTTGCCACCTTAAACTGTTTTCCGTTGGATCCTTGCATTCTTATTTCTGTTGCTACCATAATGTGTTCCTCCTAAATTCATTTGTTGTTTTCTCTTGTTTCTATTATCATTTTATGTGGTAGTCCTGAAATTTTTTTGCACTTTTTTAACACCAATGGTACAACAAAAAAAGAATTACACCATAACCAAATTTTCGTTATCATGTAACTCTCTTTTATGAAACATTTATTTTCGTTATCTTTTAAATACTACTTAAGGCAGATTTTTTTGCTTCACCTTCAGCATGAATTGACTTAATACCGCTATCAAAATCTGACTTAACATAATGGAAATCCAAGTCCCTGTAATTCCTATGGTTCTTGGAATTATAAATAGTAATATTGCCAACAATATGGCTTCTCCATAAATCAAAATATAAGCCCGCATATTCTTTTCTGTCGCATAAAAATAAGAAATTGCTGCTCTGGAAAGACCGGAAAATGCCATACCTATTAAAAAGACGGGCAATACTTGCAACACGTACTCAGTTACTTCCCCTGAAGAACCAAAAATACCAACCACCCATCTTCCCTGCCAGATAACTGCAATCATAAACAGAATTCCTACAACCACAGAAAAGTCTCTGGACATTCTATAAACTTTTCTTGCCTCATCACCTTCACCCTTCCCATAAAACATACTGACCAAAGGCTGACATCCATCGCTAATTCCTTGCAACAACAGCATCACTGTATAAGTGATATAACTAATAGGAGCATAACAAGTGACTGCAAATTCCCCACCATAGGTTACGGCATTTAAATTCACTAATATCAAAGTTATATTCGGTGCAAAGGATAGCCCAAAAGGGGAACAGGCTACGAAGCCTATTTTTTTCACTAAGGAAAAGGAAATTCTTTTTATTATGATTCTTTCTTTTTTCCAAATCACATATCCAATACTAATCAAAAATGCTGCCACCTGTCCCATCACGGATGCAATGGCCGCACCCTTCATTCCTTGGCGAAATACCCAAATAAGAAGATAATCAAAGGTGATATTAAACATAGCACCAATGATCATAGCTATGGTAGAAATATAGGCGTTTCCTAAGTTTCGCATAAAAGGAACCAAACCCGTTCCTAAGATTTGAAACATAGTTCCTATGGCAATCCAGGTAATATATTCATGTCCTAAATGTAATAATTCTCCTTGTAATCCTAAAGCTTTTAACATAGGTACATTAAAAAATAATAGGATAGGAGTCATCACAACTCCCGAGCCTACCAAGAGCAAAAGAGTGACTCCCAAACATTTAGCTGCTTCTTCTTTCTTTTTCTGAGCCTTATGTATGGTGTATTGTACGGCACCTCCCATACCGATTCCGGTTCCCAATGCCTGTACAAACGCAGTAATAGGGTATGCCACATTGATTGCTGCCAATGCTGCATCCCCCATTGCATTCCCCAAAAAGAAACCATCGATAACTCCATACAACCCTGACAAAGCAAAGGCTAACATGGAAGGTATTACATATCGAAAAAATTCCTTATATAGTTTCATTTTATTCCATACTGATTACTTTGTAATCCTGATCCTCTACTGCTTTTCTTAAAACATCATCTGCAACTTCTTCTGTTAAGGTAATCACAGCAGTTCCATCTTCATGACTTACCAACGCTTCTGCTACCTGAGGAAGACCTTCCAATACTTTTTTTACTCTCCCGGAACAATGTCCACACATCATACCTTCGATTACCATTTTCTTTGTCATGCTTTTATTCTCCTTTTCTTTTGCTTTTATTTTTTTATCCTTTTTCACATCTCTGATATCAAAAAAATTTAATCTTAAGGCATTGGTTACCACACAAAAACTGGATAAACTCATAGCTAGAGCTCCAAACATGGGATTCATTTCCCATCCAAAAATAGGAATCCAAAGACCTGCTGCCAATGGAATGCCTATGACATTATAGGAAAATGCCCAAAACAAATTTTCATGAATATTCTTTTTGGTCTGTCGGCTTAACCGAATGGCTGCCGGCACATCCAAAAGTCTGCTTTTCATTAATACCACATCTGCTGCATCTATGGCAATATCGCATCCGGCACCAATGGCGATTCCAATCTCTGCCTTCGTCAAAGCCAGGGCATCATTGATTCCATCTCCCACCATGGCTACTTTACCCTTTTGCTGTAAACTTGTAATCACTTGTTCTTTACCATCAGGAAGAACTCCCGCAATCACTTCATCCACACCGGCTTGATTTCCTATGGCTTTGGCCGTTTGCTCATTGTCTCCGGTAACCATCACTACATGAATTCCCATGTTCTTTAATTCTTCAATTGCTTGTTTACTGTCTTCTTTGATCACATCCGCTACGGCAATGGTTCCCAAGAAGGTATCGTCCTTGGCAAAAAATAAAGGAGTTTTTCCTTCCATAGCTAACAAAGAGGCCTGTTGTTCCATCTGTTTTTTTATGTCCTCTTTCACAGGAATATTGGATAATACAAACTTAAGATTTCCTCCAATCAATTTTGATCCATCCATAGTTCCCACAAGACCATTTCCCGGTAATACTTTAAAGTCTAATACTTCTTTTTGTAAGAATCCCTTTTCCTTTCCATACTGAAGAATGGCTTTTGCTAGGGGATGCTCACTTTTTGCTTCTAAACAATATGCCGCCTGAAGTAAGTTATCCTGGGACATTCCATCCACAGCAAGAATATCTGTCACATGGGGTTCTCCCTTGGTAATGGTTCCGGTTTTGTCTAAGGCTACAATAGACACCTTTCCTGCTTCTTCCAAAGAGGCTGCGGTCTTAAATAAAATACCGTTCTTAGCTCCTTTTCCATTGCCTACCATAATGGCTACCGGAGTAGCCAATCCCAAAGCGCAGGGACAACTGATGACCAAAACAGAGATTCCTCTTGCCAAGGCAAACCCAAGAGCTTCTCCTGCAAGCAACCACAGTAAAGTAGTTACCAAAGCAATACTGATAACCACCGGAACAAAAATACCGGAAACCTTGTCTGCAATTTTTGCAATGGGAGCTTTAGTGGCTGCCACATCACTCATCATCTGAATGATTTTCGCAAGAGTGGTATCTTCCCCCACCTTCATAGCTTCACAACGCAGGAACCCAGATTGATTGATGGTGGCTCCATAAACCAAATCTCCTGCTTCCTTGTCCACAGGAATACTTTCTCCGGTTAGGGCAGATTCATCAATGGCACTGTGTCCCTCCAATACCCTTCCATCCACAGGAATACTTTCTCCCGGTCGAACCACAAACAAGTCGCCTTTTTTCACCTGTTCAATGGGTACTTTTCTTTCTATATAATTTTCAAAGGAGGGTTCCCTACTTTCCTTTTTATTATGACACGTAACCTGGTCGTTTTGATTTCCTTGCTCCACCAATAATACTGCAGTTTTGGGAGCCAGATTCATCAGCCCTTTTAAGGCATCGGTGGTTTTTCCTTTGGCTCTTGCCTCCAGCATTTTTCCTACGGTAATTAAGGTTAGAATCATAGCAGCAGATTCAAAGTATAATTCATGCAAATAATGATGAGCCCCATCTATATTTCCCTGTGCCATTTCTGTGGTCATGCAAAATAAAGCATACACACTATACACCAGGGAGGCTCCGGAACCCAAAGCCACCAGGGTGTCCATGTTGGGTGCTTTGTGACATAATCCTTTAAAACCGTTTACAAAAAACTTTTGGTTAATGACCATAATAATGACAGTCAATAACAGCTGTAGTAAACCAATGGCTGCAGGATTGATGGAAAAATATTCCGGTACCGGCCATTCCCACATGACATGACCCATGGAAACATACATCAGAACAAGTAAAAATCCCAATGAACTGTATAATCGCCTTTTTAAAATAGGAGTTTCTTTATCCTGTAGTACTTCTTCTCTACTTTCGGATTTTGTATTCTCTTTTTTTTCTTGGGTAAAAGCACCATATCCGGCAGCTTCCACTGCTTTTATAATTTCTTCATCGGTGACAGTTCCTTCCACACTCATGGAATTGGTGAGAAGGCTGACTGCACAAGAGGATACCCCCGGCAGTCCTCCTACTGCTTTTTCCACCCGCGTGCTACAGGCTGCACAGCTCATTCCTGTTACTTGGAATTTTCGCATTCAGATTCCCTTTCTTTTTTACTTCACTAGGCACACTTGGTGAGCCTGCAGTGAAGATATGCTTTCTTTTTTTGATTGTTGGTATAAAAATGTAATTCCTGCCCTTTGCTGGCAACTACAAATTCCACATTCCCTTCTTCTTTCGGTAAAACGTGAATTTCAACGTTATTTCTGAAAAAGGTTTCCGGCACCATTTTTTTCATTTGTTTGATAAGACTGTAACATCTTACTTCATATTCTGTTTTTTTATCCGGATTTAATTCCATAAAATCCATTTGCATACGTTTTACGTATAACTGGTTTTTACAACGTGTGGAATAGAAGTTGTTGGCAAACATTTTGTACATACAGTAATCGAAAGCTTTGGTTGTGTTAGTATTATTTTTTTTCATATCAGTACCTCCCGGTAAATTAAGTGATTTGTTTTCCTTGTTTCTATAGTTATCATATAAAAACTGTTTGGAACTTTTTTGCACTTTTTTAAGAGGTACTTTTTCTTTTATTTATTTCCATATTTCACTTTTCTTAGCCTGATATACCCAAGCATCTTTTAGCTCTTGAGGAATATCGGTAGCAGGAAGTATGGTTTGATAGTAGTAGTCCATGAATTGGTTCTGTTCCACCGGAAAATTTTTTGTTCCAATCCAACAAAGAAACCGATCCTTTTTTAAAAATTGTTTTGTAGTTTTTAAAGCTTTTATCTGTAACAATAGGATTGCTTTGTCAAAGTTATTTGGAAACATCTCTTCTTTAATTTTTGATTTTTTTATTGAATCCGCTACTAAGGAGGATATTATATTCGGTAAAATTCCTACTCCCAAAATAAGATAAATAACGCAATATGTTACTCCTATTAACATCATTTTTTCATAAAAACACCAATAGAACATTCCCATAATAAGAGCCAATGCAAGAGTTGTCGTATTATCAAAAATAAATATCCTTTTTCCTTCTTTTTCTAACAGCTCCCACTTTCTCTTCGCTTCATATCTTACTGCATCCGATACCGGCAATGCTTCCATATCCACATTTCCATCCTGGTCTAGCGGTACCGTAGTATCTATATCCGAACTATCTTTTTGTTCCTTAGAAGTACTTTCTATAGGGACAGTGGTATCTTCTTCTTTTGCCACCTGTTTCTCCATTGCATAAAGTACCTGCATCAATTCTCCCATGGTTTGTACTCGATTTTCGGGCCTGATTGCCAAACCTTTTAATAGTATTTCTTCCATAGCAGAAGATATTTCCACCCCTAATTTGGATGGAGGAATCAATTTATCTTCCATGACACGGTCCACCGCTTCCGGAATGGTTTTGCCTGTAATGCAATAATAAATAGTAGCACAAAGGGCATAAACATCGGTCCAAGAGCCCTGATGTCCGTCACGGCTTTGCTGCTCCAAAGGCGTATAGGCTCCTTTTCGATACACGGACAGGGTATGTCCTGCAGTAACATCTCTGGCAGTTCCAAAATCGATAAGATAGACTTTTTTTCGATCCTTTCTAATCATGATGTTATCCGGACTGATGTCTCTATGTATCATTTGCTCGCCATGGATTTTTTCCAAGGTTTCCATCAAAGGCTTCAACAAGGTTAATAATTCCGAAAGGGGCATCAGGGTATTTAACATTCCTAAATATTTACGTAAGGTAATCCCTTCCACAAAATCCATCACAATATAAGCAGTTTCGTTTTCTTTAAAATAATCTAAAACAGATACCACTCCCTGTTCATTACGGAATCTGGCTAGACGTCTCGCTTCGTCAATAAATTTTTCTTTTTCCTGTTCAAAAATCTCTTCGCTGCCTGCATCAAAAGGGAGAAGAGTTAAACGATCTGTCATTTCTCTTCCTGCAAATTCTCTGGGACAAAATTCCTTAATGGCTACCGGAAACTGAAGATCCAAATCGTACCCGATATAGGTAATTCCAAAGCCTCCCTCTCCGATTACTCTTCCAATCAAATATTTCCCTTTTAAAATGGTTCTTACCGGAAGGTGTCTTTTATCATTTATATTAGAAGCATCTGCTGTCTGACAATAGGTACAAATTCCCTGTTCATCAATAGTCGCTTTCATACAACTCATGCAAATTTGATTTACGTTCATATTCTTCTCCTCCTTCGTTGTTTTATCTGCCCTTTTGTATGGGGCAGACACTTATCTAATAGTATATCATGCCTCCCCTCATTTCCCAAATGATTCTTACATCATATGCATTGTTTTTATCCTCATTAATTTCTCTTTTAATTCTCTTACGGAAGAAATTCTGTCTTCCGGTTTAATCGCAAGTCCCTGTAATAAAATTTCTTTTTGACTTTCGGATATGTTTGTGATTGAGGGAGAAATTGTAAGCGTAGACTCTTCTACCAGTCTATCTACTACATTTTGCATTTTTTGACCTGTTACACACTCATAGATCACTGCACAGAGGGAATAGACATCGGTCCATGGACCTTGTTTGTCATGCTTGCTATGCTGTTCCAATGGTGTATATCCTGCGGTGATATACACAGTAGCATCTGTATTGGAAAAATCACGGACGGTATAAAAGTTTGCCAAAAATGCTTTGTTTGTATTCTTATTAATATAAATATTACCGGGTGTAATTTCCCGATGTATTAATTGCTTTTGGTGTAATTTTTCCAAGAAATTCATAATTGGATCTAACATTTCCATGGTTTCTTCTAAGGAAAAATAAGTTTCTTTTTCCTCCTCTAATAATTCTTTTAAGGAGATCACTTCCATGTCTTCTGCAATAATGTAATAGGTATTATTTTCTTCAAAGTAATCCTTTATCTCAAAAACAATGTTTTCTTCCTGAAAATATTTCATATATTCTACGTTCTTCTTACCTCGTTCTATTACTTCAGGATACATGGTTTCTAAAAATTGTTCAGGTACTACAGTCACACCGTCTTTCCCTCTGCTAACCATATACCAGGGAAAGCTTTCGTAAATCTTAATCTTCTTTTTTGTTTCAAGCTCCTCACCATGATATAAGTTCATCAAACCATCGGTTCCCATATAGCTTTTAACTTCATATTCTCCTTTTAAAACTGTATTTGTTGCAAGAATATTGTTGTTTGTTTTTTCCATTTTTCATTTCCTCCATAGAATCATTTGTTTTTCTTCGTTTGCTGTATTTTGATTCTATCTTTTTCAAAAGAAATTTTTTTGCACTTTTTTAATTTCTAATTTTTTAAGTATTTGCACCTTTATACAAAAAATTCATACCTTAAATAAAAAAGGACTCTATATGCCATCTTATCAATTAACACCAAGAGTTCCTCTTATTGAGGCTTTATCTAATGACAGACCCAAAGCTATGGCTTGGGTTGCAGATGACAAAAACAATCCTAAAACCAGTGGACTTGTAAAATTTTATCAGGCGGCTAACGGCGGAGTTTTAGTGGAGGCTGAGTTTTTTGGTCTTCCTTTTTCACCCATGGCTAATAATTCTGATTTCTTTGCCATGCACATTCATAATTTCCCGGACTGTGGAAATGATTTTGCCAATGTAGGTACTCACTACAATCCCAATGATCTTCCTCATCCTTTCCATGCAGGAGATTTACCTCCATTGTTATCTAATCAAGGCTATGCATGGACTGCATTTTTCGATCGCAGATTTACCATTGATGAAATCATTGGTAAATCCATTATCGTTCACGCCATGGAAGACGATTTTATGACTCAGCCATCCGGAAATCCAGGAAAAGGGATTGCCTGCGGGGATATTCGAAGAACCTACTAAAGACTTTTTAACCAGTTATGTTTTTAGACATAGCAAAACCGGAGCTATATTTTCATACAGCTCCGGTTTTATTCTCTTTAACTTATTACAAAAATTCTTTTAAATCATGTAAAACGATCTCTTTTACCTGTTCCATGATTGAGATACAATCTTTCTTTTTCATTCCTGCTTTTACTCCAACTGCAAGAATTTCTTCTTCTTTTGGATTTGCACCATTTCCATCTACGGAAGTTGTATGTTCTCCAAAATAAGTATTACTATATGTTAAATCATAAGCCGGACTTAGTCTCCATCCGGTTATTTGTTCATCGTATAGAAAACTAAAATTTTTTGCATGATCATCACGATTGTGAGCAAATACATTAAAACACATCCTTCGAAACATGTTTTCTATCGCTTCCTTATTTTCTCGTGTGAGAATTCTTGTCAATTTCATAAGAGTATGATAATCCATACATGGAGCCTTATAATCTGCTTCTAATAATCCTGCCGCTGTCGCCATATGGATTTTTTGCTTTGTATCATCCTGTATATTTCGATCAAATCGAACCGTTCCAAAATAACCTTTGCATATCCTAGACGGAAATAATTTAGTTTCTGTCATAATAATACCGCTTTTTTTTGCACATTCAGAATATAAATATTCCTGATATCCAATCTCTTTTGAATCTATATGCGCCGGAAACTTAATAATCCAATCTTTATTATCTATACTTGTTAAAATCTTAGGTCTTGCACCTCCACTGCTTCCACCCATTTTATATAAAAAATCTAATTCTTCGGAATATTCTGTTTGAAGAATTTTTTGACATTGTTCTGCCAAATAATCAAAGTTTTTTAAATTAACGTCTTCTTCCAATGCATAATCAGGCTCATATTCTAATGCACCCATTCCGTTTTTTCCTACTAATGCCAATCTGTCAAGAACTGTGATATTACTGTCTATACTATGTTCTTTTAACATTCTATCCAGCAAAAGTCGTCCCCATGCATCCGGAAGACTATCTGCAAAAATACCAAATAATCCTTCATAAATATGATGATTCGGTACAAATACTTTTGCCTCTAAAGGCAATGAAAAGGGGCTAATAGCAAAACCTGTTTCCAACCATTCATGATCATAAGAAAAAGCCACTTTCCCTTGTCTAGTTAATGCTAAAGTTCCTACATAACGGTTATAATATTTTACTTTTAGCGTTTTCAATCCTAATTTTATATCATTTTTGTTCATTTATTACCTCCTGAATGGATTTATAAGGAACTTCCGTGAAAATTGCTTTTATACCATTTACTGCATCTAATGCAATTGCAATTTTTGTTAATGATAAAAAACTAATATTTCCGCTTGCTTCAAATCTTTTTATGGAGGCATAACTAACTCCTGATATTTCACTTAATTTTTGCTGTGATATACCTAATCTTTTACGAAGTTTTCTTGCATTTACTGCAACTGTTAAATTTATTTCTTCAGGTGTTTCCCATAAATAATTACTCATTTTTCTTTTCCCCACATAATTAATACTCTTATATAATAGCTAATATATTATCTGTAATCAACTATATTTTATTGTTTTGTATAATATATTAACCATAATATCTTAATTCTCTATAAATTATTCATGATTTTAACAGAAAAATCCCCAAGTAGATTTCTACTTGGGGGTACATCAATCAATTCAAATTTTTTAATTCTGTATTATACCGGCCGACATTCTTTACGCAACCAACCATTTGTGTTTTTCCACACTATATAAAGGAATAAATGGTAATAAAATAGGTACTGTCTTTACATATTTTTGATATTCCGGATCGTTACCATAGTTTTTATTCTGGCGAACTTCCAAACGACGGGCACCACTAAACATTACGTAGATAATTCCTACATAACCAATCAAAACTACAATCCACTGACCTAAACCTGTAATTGCACCAATACCGGAAAACAATACTCCTGTCCAAAAAATCATCTCACCCAAATAATTCGGACAACGAACGATTCTGTAAAGTCCGGTATCTACAAAACGACGAGGATTTACTTTCTTTGCAGCATTCTTCTGTAAGTCTGCTGCCGATTCCAAAACAAGACCAAAAAGCATCACTACTGCTCCCACATAAGTCCACACGTTGGAGCCGCTACCATTATGTAATCGATAAAAAACACCACTAACCTGTGTTACATAAAGGGCAGCACAAGTTACCCAAATGGAAATTTTTACTCCCATGGGAATTGTTTTTCCATCTTTGATTTCACCGGTCATGTTTTTCTTATAGGAGCTGCTTTTTAATTCTCGAAAAGCCAAGTATCCTCCCAAACGACAACCATAGATAACAAATAAAATACAACAAATCAGTGTTCCGGGTGTTAATTCTTTTCCATATAAAAGCATTAACAAAAGTCCTTCACCGGCAATAGAAAATCCATATCCTAAAGAGATAAACCACACATAATTTTTAAAGCCGATAGAACTGATTACCATAGCTGCCAAACACAACAGCCAAAAATTTGTAGGTAAAACCATAATATTTTCTCCCTTCAATTCGTCTATTTAATTTTTATTGGTTTTGTTATATCATAGTCTATTTTTTATTTCAATTACTTATGTCAATACTTTTAACTCTTATTTTTTCTTTCTTAAATAAACCAAAATAGCGACACCTATCAGAATAATAACTAATGATATCAAGTAGATTATCATAGAACCTCCCACTTTTCCTGCCAGAAAAATGGATGTGGGTCCGTCTGCACCGCCTATAATGGAAACCGCTACTGATTTTTTCACGATATATGTATATAGGTTGCGAATCAGATTAAGCACCAAATACATAGCACCATATATCTTCAACTTATCATAATTTTTTGTCTTTAATCCTACGATCAAGGCGTACATGGTCAAGATAAAAAATACAAACTCTAAGACAGCTGCTGTATTTTCAATAAATGTTAAAAAATTCATTTTCTTCCCCTTCGTTCATCTCTTACTAATAGACTATTATGCTTGGAAATTATTGTTCTCGCAATGTCACGATACCATTTAACTTGTGTGTTCTAGACTATCTCAAAAATCAAAATCCGTTCTCTCTCATTTTCTCCTTCAAACAAATCCATGAATTCAATCTCATCCACAAACATCAACTCATTTTTCGTCATCAAATATGCTACATATTCTTCATCCGGATAATAAAAGAATAATGTCATGGAACGAGGATTCTCATAATATGAATCTAGGATTTTGCCTAAAACAGAATGTAAAATTTCTATAGGGAAAGGATTGAAGAAATAAAAACAATCTGCATCTGTTATTTCATAATTCTCGGCAGAAATACATACAAATTCCGTTTTCTTTTTTCCACTAAAACTTTTGTTATTTTCCAATGCCTTGTTAATCATTCTCTCATCAAAATCAACGCCAATAGTTTTACATCCTATTTTTGCAGACAAGAAAAAATCAACTCGACCTTTTCCACAACCATAATCCACTACTATATTTTCTTTTGTAAGATACTCCGACTCTACCAGTCTTGTTAGTACCGAATAAGGAGTAGGCTCGTAAGGATGATGATACGTATCTTCTTTCGAATCATCCCTACCTGTAGTTTGAATCTTCAATTTTTTATCTATTGATTTTTCTAAATCTGTTTTGCTCATATTTTATTCATCACTTTTCTGGTATTCCAAAATATCACCCGGCTGACAATCTAAAACCTCGCAAATTGCCTCCAAGGTAGAAAACCGTACGGCACTTACCTTTCCTGTTTTTAATTTGGACAAATTTACATTAGAAACCCCAACCCGTTCCGACAATTCATTTAAACTCATTTTCCGATCCGCCATTACCCTGTCTAAGCGCAAAATAATTTTTCCCATCTCATTCTCCTACAACGTTTCATCTGATAATTTTTGAAGTTCCGCTCCATATTGAAAAATGTAAGATAATAAAAAAATCACTGCTGCAATTACTAAAAATGTAGTATCCAATGATACGGATAATTCAACCTTTGTAATCATTTCCGGTCGAAACAATTCACTAATCTGATAGTATCTAAAAGTAGTTGTATCAACAATTACTTTTGTAATTGACCAAATGCCCCCTCCTATCAGTGTCATGGTTCCAAGGTTTCTTAAATTCTTTGAAATGCTTTCATCAAACGGCAGACCTTCTTTCATAGGCTTCAAAATTTTTCGGACAATTTTCACCCCGTAAAGTACAAAAATAGTAATCGAAAACATCACCAGCGTTCCAATAAAAAAACGCATATTTGTATAAGTAACAGAAGGCGCTTGTTCCGGTAAAATTCCCACCTTCACACTTCCAAGTGTTAATATTAAATTTTCTCTCAGTGCGTTTTGATTTTTTAAAACTTCCCCTAATATGATAATCCATCCGATAAACACTAATATAGCTGCTCCTATATTTATATAGAAAATAAACTTTGCAACGGAATCAAGTGTTTTGGCAATTTTCTTTAGTTTATCCATATCGTTACCTGCAATTTCAACTGATTTATACTTACATAGTATCATTGGATTAATTGATTATCAATATATTTTTAGTGTTTATCATTAAATTTTTAACTTTACTCCGTATAATACTGCGCCTGTGCATTCCACAGCTTAAAATCCTTACTAACTATCAATACTGGATGTTTAATTTTTTCTATTTTAAGAATATCTCCTTGATGCAGTAATTCCATTACCATACCTCTCTTCCAACAGGTTCACCCCAGTCATATTCACCATCCAGCATTAACTTTCCATCAACACTCAGCTTCATGGATACTCTTGATAAATACTCCGGAATACCTCCGCATACTCCATACAAAATCGCCTGCTCTTCTTTGGAAAAAGCAGATAACATTTTTCTCGCCTCAAAAAATGTAAAAGGATGAATTTTGAATTGCGCCGTACGTCTTCCATACAAAGGACTCTTATATCCTAAAACCTGCTCTTCCATAAAGCTCATGGAAGAACCACACAATATGAAAAACAATTTACTATCCTTCCAACAATTATCAATGTGACTTTGTAACATAGAAGAAATGGATGGTTATGACGCTGCCAAATAAGGGTACTCATCAATGGCAATTATCATTCTTTTTCCTGTCTTTGCAAGAGCATCTATATATTCTAAAAGTGCTTCAAAATCTTGAAACCAGGCAGTATTTTGCTGCAATTCATTTTTTGATAATACTGCTTTTGATAACCCTTGCAAATTCTCCTTCTTTGTTCCTTCTATGCTCATGTAAAAAATTCCATCTTTATCTTGCATAAATTCTCGTATTAAAGTTGTTTTTCCCACACGCCGTCTTCCATATAAAACAGCAAATTCAAACGTTTCACTTTGATACATTTTATTTAACTTAGTTAACTCTCTCTCTCTTCCGATAAACATATTGGGTACCTCATTTTAACTAATTACATAATTACTAATTATATGATTAGCAATTTTGCTTTATTATAACAATTATATCTTTTCAAATCAATTATTTTTATCCTTCAATATTTACTCCTTTTCACAAATATATTAGAATGTTAAAATAAATTTTTAAAAAAAGGAGAATACTATGTTACAAATTTTAGCATTATTATTAGGATTATGTGCGTGGATAACACTTATCTATTCAATAATTATGAGCAAAAAACACACAAATGAACGTTCTTATTCCTTACGCTTTTTAAGTTGGTGTTTTTGTGCCATTGCACTTTATTTTCCATCGTTATGTCAATTTTTAGAGTTTAAGGCAGATGATTTTGATAGTGTTATAGATTGTGCGGCAACTTACCATTTATTGTCTTTAGCTTTGCTTTTGGTAACCGTAATTCTTACAATCATTTCAATGTTATCCAAAAGAACAAATAATAAAATTTTAAAGAAAACTTGAATATATAAAAAAAAGCATCCGACCATTCAAAATGGTCGGATTTTTTTATGAAATGTTCTTCAAATCCCCCGTAGCCGGATTATCAATCACACCTCCACCTTCATCAAATCTGGAACCATGGCAAGGACAGTCCCATGACCTTTCTGCCTCGTTCCACTTTAGAGCACATCCTAAATGAGGACATCTTTTTTTAGAAAATGTAAGCAGGTTCATCGTAGATTCTCCATTTATTAAATCCAGTGGCTACATAATAATTCTCTTTACCCTTGGAATACTGACCTATATAAGGAATCTCATCTAAAGTCATACAATCCTGAGTTGCCCAAAAGGCTGTCTCTTTTACCTGAGGATAATATTTATTTACAAACTCCCTTAACTCTTTCCAATTTCCACCCTGTTTTCCGCTCCGATGATCACCTCCGCCAATAAAAAGTAAATCTTTATAATTCCGAAAAGACATCCCTTTATCCGCTTCATCCACATACATCCCCTTTACATTTACAGCATTTTCTAAGACTATCACATAAGAACGATGCTGATACATTTTTAAGAAATACAATCCATGTTTATTGTCTATAGGAAAATGTGTAGCAAAAATAATTTTTTGAAACGTAATATTTCCCTGCTCCGTTACTGCCACATTTTCTTTTAGTTCTTTCACAAAAGTATGCTCATAAATGTTCAAATCCTTTACTATGGAAGAAATAAATTTTAACGGATGGAACTGCGCCTGAATTTCTTTTTCCAACTTTGTTGGATCATTCATAGAATAAACATAAGAAGGCTTATGTTCAAAATCACAATCTATTCCTTGACATAATTCCTCATATTTTTGAAGTGCATCCTCATTGGCTTTTAAATATAATGCCGCCTTTTCCCTTCCTATATTTTTACAAGCTTATGATAAATAAGACCATGTTGCGAAGTGACTTTTGCTGTGGTATTTTTGGTCACACCAGAACAAATAGTTCTGCCCTCAGCCAAGATATAATTTATGCCTTTTTCCTGTAAAAAATGGGCACATAAGATACCTGTCATTCCTCCGCCTACAATCAAAACATCTGTAGCCATATCTCCCTGTAACTGGGGAAACTTTGGAACATCGACACTTTTCGTCCAGATAGAATCCATAAAAATACCACCTTTCAAACTACTTGCAAATTCTTTTACCTTGTAGTTTTTACAGGTGGCATTATTTTATGCTAATTCTTCTATGATTTTAGTTTTTAATAAAGTATCACATTTAATTCCTGTAAATCATACAGGAAAGAATACGCGTAAACGCGTATTCCGCGCCGCCGAAGCGTCGCAAAGCGACATCTTCCTCTGCTTCGGCGTGTGCATCCTCACGGAGTGTTTTTTATCGTATAGGAAGAACTTTCCTATACGATAAAGAAGAGCCTACTCAACGGGAACATTGAATAAGCTCTTAATTATTCTACATATTCTCTATAATCTTCTTCAATTCCTCTATTTCTTTATCACTCAATTTCTTCTGATTAGTAAATGCTGCTACAAATTTTGGCAAAGATCCTGAGAAAACTTCTTCTACAAACTTCTCACTTAAATTTGCCTGAAATTCTTCTTCTGATACCAGGCTTCTTACCATCCCTTTTTCATTGATAAATAACCCTCTTTCACACAAGCGTTTCAAAATTGTATAGGTAGTAGATTTTTTCCATGACAATTCCTTCTCACACAATTTCACCAGCTCCCCAGAGGATAACGGTTCGTTATTCCATATAATCTGTGCAAATTTCTTTTCAATTTCTCCTAATTTATATTCCGCCATGTTATCTCCTTATCTTTATCCAATAGGTTCCAAATCCATCCCCTGAGCAAGTTTCTTCCACAAATAATGGTAGGCTGTTATCTCTTCTAAGGTAAGTCCTTCTTCCGACAATCCCTTCGCTTTTAACTCATTTTCTTGTGTACTTAAAAGCAATTCACTCTGTTCCAAATACATCTGCAAGTTCTCCATAAACTCCTGCAATTCCTGTTTTTTATCCTCATCTAAGGTTTTTCCTTCGATAACAAAAGAAAAACTGTCTTTTGCTAAAATTTGAATTTCATCTTTTCCCACAACACGATAAACTTCATAACCATATTCGCCGCGTGTGTCTCTGTCTTCCATAAATACGTTCATCAGAAAATTATCTTCTGATAGAAATACCATATTCCATGCAACTCTTGCTACATGAGCATATTCATGAAACAAAAGATTTCCATGAGCATCTTTTACAAAAACATAACCACTTTCTCCGTCCCCACCATTTCCGGTGTAAACTTCTATGATTTCATCTATGCCATCTCGAGAGATATCACTTTCTACAGTATAAACTTTTTCATAATGTTCCTCTAAGAAATTCTCACCTAATTTCTCTTTGTAAAATTCAAGATGATTAAAATAGTTGCTTCCATTCTCCATTAAAACACTGTCTGTATAGTTTTGTGGAATCCAGATGCCGTCTTCTCCAAAAGGCCGTATCATTTTTATTCCCTGCAAAATACTGTTGTTTTCTGCTTCACCTGTCTGAAATATCAATGTAAGTATTACTTCCTCTTCTGTTTCACCTTCACTGACATCAATGGACACCTTTTCAGAATCTAAATTCAACAAACTGATTGCCGCTGTCTCGGGAGAAAAAAGATTTTCATACCAGATACTATCTCTGTTTTCTATAGCATTCTTATTCAATGCTTCACCTGATTCATTGGTCAGATAATCCATGGGAGTATTATTGATACCTTCTTCATAAGCTAATACAAATTCTGCCACATTATCAATACTGTCCAAATACAAAAGTTCACTATTGGTAACTTTAAAATCATCCTCTTTTTCAAAATTTTCACCCAATTCAAATTCCAGATTTTCGACCCACACAGTCACATGAGGATCTGACGTTCTCGCATAATACAACACAATTGCTCTATTTTCTTCCATCAATTTAATGCTATAATCTGTCTCCATCACGGGCCATGGACTGGACCAGCCAAAGCTTACCCCTTCCGCACCCTCCTCAAGCAACATATCCTCTTCATAAACTTTTCTTGCTTCCGATGTACTCATATTCACAATGATATTCCCATCTCTATTACAAAATGCTTCGGCCCATTCTCTTATTTTACTCTCCACAAAGGCTTCTCTTTTTCCTTTTTCTATGTCTTCATTGGTATCAATTGCGGAAACCGCCGATTGCCCTTCCGACCACTTTGGATCAGAAGCCAGAACCAACACCAAAAATACAACTATAATTGCACCAAGAAAGAAAAGTATCTTTGATTTCTTTTTATAATTTACAACTGATTTGATTCTTGCCTTTGTCTGATTTTCTCCAAACGCAGGATAACCTGCAAAGAAAATATGGTTGCCCGATGCCATTTCCAAAAGTGCTTCGGCATATTCTTTACGAATATCTTTCTTTGCTTTTCGCATAACAGCTTCATCACAGGAAATTTCCATATCTACACCTGACAAATAAAATGCCATCCATACAAAAGGATTGTACCAATGAACAGCCAGAACAATATATGCTGCCAAACGGAACAGATAATCTTTTCTTCTCATATGTACCTGTTCATGCAATATCACAAATTCCTTTTTTGCTTCTTCCAAATCAGAAGGCAAATAAATCCGTGGAAAAAGAAATCCCATAACAAAGGCTGTTTTTACATAATCACAGGAATAAATACTATCCTTCTCTTTTATGGCACCTATCAATTCTCTTTTTAAAGAAATGTAAGAACTCACACCATAGCCTAACATGCCTCCCATACCAATAATCCAAATCACCGGAAACAGCCACTTCCACACAGGAATCTTCGTATGCTTCACCGGCAACGTCTTGTGCGTTTCTTCCACATTTCCCGAATCTTCCACATTCCAAGTCACAACCTCATCTTCCAAAATAACAACTTCATCAGAAATTACATATTCAAATTCATCTTTCTGTTGTAATCTTTCTTCCTCCGCTTCTTGTCCCGAAAACAATACTGACAGAAAGGGAGCATTAGACAATTTTAAAATAGAAATTGGACTTTGAAAACTTACCGGACAAACCAGACGAAACAACACGATTCCCCATAGAAAATAGGAAATAATTCTTGGAAATTTCTTTAAAAAGGAACGAAACAATAAAAGAACTATAATGGATACCGATGCAATAATGCTCATTTCCAAAATACCTGTAAATACAGAATACATATTATTAATATTCATAACCTATTCCTCCTGTAATCTAACACTGAATATGTCTTGTTCGAGTACTATGAGTACTATAAATTTAGCACACGAGTTATCTATGGATCTTAATTTTAAAAAATTTACTTATATTTTAAGTATTCTTTTTCACTTACCTATTTTCAAAAATCTACATCCAGTAGACTTAATATTAGTTTACTTATTGTAGACCTTTTGTCAATTAAATTTTTATTCGAAAAAAGGACATTATTTTTCTCTTTATTTTGAGATAAAATAATGTCCCTTCATAATAATGAAAATGTTATCAATTCTTTGGAAACCAAATCATAACGGTCGTTCCTTTTCCTTCTCGGCTGAATAAATCTATTTTTCCATTATGATATCCGACTGCATGTTTCACAATAGATAAACCAAGTCCTGTTCCTCCGGTTTTTTTAGAATGACTTTTATCCACTCTGTAAAAACGTTCAAACACCCGTTCCTGATGTTCTAATGGAATGCCAATGCCGGTATCTTCCACACTAATAGAGGCTTGCTGTTCTCTATCCTCTATTTTTACTACAACCTTACCACCCTCTATATTATACTTGATTGCATTTTCACAAAGATTATATATCACTTCGTGTAACAGACGATAGACACCAGGAATTATCCCTTGGCTTCCTTTTAATTGCAAAGTAACTTTCTGCTTTTCGGCCTTTTCCCGCAAAGAAAGCAAAACCTCTGTAGCAACTTGATGTAAAGAAACTTCTTCTTTTTGAATTTCTCCTTCTTCATCTAATTCTGATAATCTTATAATGTCTTCAATCAACACCACTAATCGGGAGGCTTCTGTATGAATATGACCAATGAAACGTGGAATATCTTCTTCTTTTACAATTCCTGTTTTCATTAATTCCGCACTTCCGATAATAGACTGTAGCGGTGTTTTCAATTCATGTGATACATTCGCAGAAAACTCTCTTCTCATTTTTTCTGCATTTCTTTGCTCCGTAATATCAAATGCAAGGATAATAAATCCCCCATTTCCTTTTTTCGTACAAATACTGCTAATATCAAACTGGTACTCCCGATTATTCTTTTCCAAACGGATTTCACTGTGCCCCTGCTCTTTTGCTTTTTCAATGGCACTAATAAATTTTTGTTTTCGTTCCACAGATAAAATATCCGCTCCAATGCACTTTTCCGTTGTCTGAAAGATCTCCATTGCGGCAGGATTAATACTTAGAACCTGATTATTTGTGTTAAGAAGAACCAATCCCTCTCTCATATGAGATACTACCTGTTCAAACTCTAACTTTCTTAAATCCAGTTCTTTCCCTTGTTTTTTAATCTGTTTCTTCTGGTGATAAATCTGATTTAAAAAAGGAGCCATTTCTTCATAACTTTCCTCTTCCAGAGGATGTTCCAAATCAATCAAATCTAATGGCTGCATAATTTGATCTGCCAGTTTTTCAGCTACATAATAAACAATTGCCACAACCAACAACAAGATAATTCCAAATGGCTGAATCAATCCCCACAGTAAAGCTAACGTACTTATTTGATCCATGGAAATTCTTAATACGGTCTGATCCGACAACAAAACTGCTTCATAGACCGTATTTCTTGTTAAGGTAATGGAATGTCTTCGACTGCTGCCGACTCCTGTTTCCATAGCTTCTTTCACTTCTTCCCGATCGCTGTGATTTCCCATTTTGTCAATATCTGCATGATTATCAAACAAAATACTTCCATCTTTTGCAATCCAGGTAATACGGTCCTCATCCTCTCCCATTTGAGAAAGGTAATGGAGACCTTGCTGCTCCACTCCTAACGCAGCTAGGGATAATTTATCTTTTAGCTGCTTTCTTTGAATCCCACTATAATAATGAGTAAGGACAATGGTAAATAAAAGCAAACCGGAAATCAGAACCACTATCGTAACATTTAATATGGAACGAAATATTTTCTCTCTCATATGATGTTTCTCCTAATCCTATGTATCGATAAAACTTATATTTATTCTTCTGGATCCCATGTTTCCATACGATAGCCGACATTTCTTACCGTTTCTATCAGTTCGCCATATTCTCCTAATTTCTGTCGTAAAGTTCGAATATGCATATCTACCGTTCTGGTTTCTCCTATATAATCTGCACCCCAAATTTCGTTATATAGAATATCCCTGGTATATACTTTCCCCGGATGCGTCAAGAATAACTGCAACAATTCAAACTCCTTATATGTTAAAGAAATTTTTTCCCCTTTGATACATACGGTTCTGGCATCTGCGTTTAATTCCAATTCTTTTCTTCTAAGAATCACCACTTCCTGCTTTGGCTTACTCCTTCGAAGAACTGCTTTGATGCGAGAAACCATTTCCATCATACCAAAAGGTTTTACCAAATAATCATCAGCTCCCATATCCAGGCTTTTTACCTTGTCATACTCTGCACCTTTTGCTTCGAATCCTGTTGATAATAAGGTATATATTTCAATATCTCGGATACTGCTGTCATCTTCTACGCACCAAATCATATTCTTACCTCTCTTTACATAAACCCATTTCTATTTCCAATTATGCATCTTCATGTTCACCTGTAACAGAAAAAATTACCCATTCAGCAATGTTCGTTGCATGATCTCCAATTCGTTCAAAGTATTTGGTAATCATTAAAAGATCCAGGGCATATTCCCCAGTTGCCGGGTTTTCTGCCACCATTTTAATCAATCGTCTCTTTGATTCCATAAAATATTCATCAATAATATCATCTTCTTTTAAAATCGCTTCTGCAAGTACAATATCCTTGTTAACATATGCATCTATGCTTTCTGTTACAATCTTGATGGCTGCTCGTGCCATTTCTTGTACCGGAACGCTGCTGTTTAAATTTTCGCCTTTTAAATAACCAATGATTTCTGCAATATCTTCTGCCTGATCTCCAATACGTTCCATATCGGTAATCATTTTTAACGCTGCTGAAATCTGTCTTAAATCTCTGGCAACAGGTTGCTGCTGTAACAACAGTTTCATACATCTGGATTCGATATCTCTCTCTTTATGATCAATTTCTACCGAAATTGGTCTTACTACTTTATAAATATCTGCATCGTTCGTTTCCAACGCTTTCGCAACCAGCTCAATCGCATCTTCGCACAGCGCACCCATTTCAATTAATTCCTTATTTAACATCAATAACTCTTCATCAAATCTACTTCTCATCATCCAAATCTCCCTGTAATGTAATCTTCTGTTCTCTGATCTAATGGTTGTGAAAATAATTTTTCTGTCTGTCCAAATTCTACCAATTCTCCTAACAAAAAGAATGCCGTATAATCTGAGATACGAACTGCCTGCTGCATATTGTGAGTTACGATGACAATAGTATACTTTTCTTTTAATTCTGTCACAAGTTCTTCTATACGGGATGTAGATATTGGATCCAAAGCACTGGTTGGTTCATCCATTAATAACACTTTTGGTTCAACTGCCAAAGCTCTGGCAATACAAAGACGCTGCTGCTGACCACCGGAAAGACCAAGAGCATTCTTTTTCAAACGGTCTTTAACTTCGTCCCAGATAGCAGCATCTTTTAATGCTTTTTCCACAATTTCATCTAATTTTGCTTTGTTTGTAATCCCATGAGTTCTTGGTCCATAAGCAATGTTATCATAGATACTCATAGGGAAAGGATTTGGTTTTTGGAACACCATTCCAATTTCTCTTCGAAGTTCATTGACATCTACGGAAGGATCAAAAATACTTTTTCCTTCATAATTTACGTTTCCTTCTATTTTGATTCCTGGTACCAAATCATTCATACGATTTAAGGTTTTTAAAAATGTGGATTTTCCACATCCGGAAGGACCAATGAAAGCTGTAATACTTTTTTCAGGAATAGACATGGAAATTTCTTTTAACGCTTTATTATTCCCATACCAGATACACAATTTTTCAGCATTTATTATATTATTCATTAACGATTTCTCCTTTTACTAAAATATGCTCCAACCATCGTTGCCGCCAGATTGGTAATAATGGTTAATATCATTAAAATTGCCGCAATGGCAAATGCAACACCAAATTCTCCCTGTTCCTTTGCATAAACATAGAGTGCTACCGTCAACGTAGCTCCCGGACTCACCAATCCCTCTTTGATTCCGTTCACCGCATGGGCAAATCCTGCAGTAAATAACAAAGCTGCTGATTCTCCCAAAATTCTTCCAATGGATAGAATACATCCTGTGATGACACCATCTACACATCCCGGTAATACAACTGTTCTGATTACTCTCCATTTTCCGGCACCCAGGCCAAAGGCACCTTCGCGATAACTTACCGGTACAGTTTTTAAACTTTCCTGTGTCGTTCTCATAATCGTTGGCAAATTCATAATTACCAGGGTAAGTGCACCTGCCAATAGTGAAGTTTTCATACTTAAAAACTGACAGAAAAATAACATTCCTACCAAACCATAAATAATCGAAGGAATTCCGGAAAGCGTTTCTGCCGCGTACTCAATCAAACCAACCACTTTTTTATTACTGGCATATTCTGTTAAATAAATAGCCGCTCCTACACCTAAGGGTAAAACAATAACCAAGGTTGCCAGAACAATATATACGGTATTTAAAATATCCGGTAAAATACCGATCTTTTCCGTTATGTAACTAGGCTTTGTAGTTAAAAATTCTATAGAAAGATTGGGTAATCCTTTTACAAAAACATAGGCGATTAAAAAAATAACTAATAAGCCGGTTACCAATGTTGAAATCAACATAAGGGATTTCATGAATAATTCATAATTGTTTCTTTTCTGTTTTACTTTATTATGATCCATTCTATGCCTCCTTTCCATCTTTTTTCAAAAAGAAATTCAAGGTTACGTTAATCATCAATATAAATAAGAATAAAACCAGTGCAATGGAGAACAATGCCTGCTGCTGCAATCCACTGGAATATGCCATTTCACTTGCCACTGCTGTGGTTAAGAAACGAACACTTTGGAAAAGTGACGGCATATTAGGCACATTTCCTGATACCATCATTACTGCCATGGCTTCTCCAATAGCACGACCAACACCTAAAACAACCGCTGTAGCGATTCCGCTTTTGGCTGCAGGTACGGATACTCTGAAATAGGTTTCTATTGGTGTTGCACCTAAAGCTAAGGATGCTTCTTCATATTCTTTCGGTACAGCATCTAAGGCTGTGATAGATACTTTTATAATAGAAGGTAAAATCATAATTGCCAAAATAACCATGGCCGCTAACAGGCTGGCACCATCCGGCACGTGGAACAATTTACGAATTTCCGGTACCAATACCAACATACCTACCAAACCATATACAACGGATGGAATACCTGCCAATAAACTTACCGCTTCGCTCATATATTCTCTAACTTTTCCAGGTGCTATTTTTGATAAATAAACAGCCGTAAAAAAGCCAATGGGAACTCCAAGAACAATAGCTCCCGCTGTACCATAGATGCTGGTTAAAATAAAGGGTAAAATTCCAAAGGATGGTTCTGCTGCAGTGGATGCCCAGGTCTTTCCAAAAAGAAATTTAAAGATCCCAATTTCTTTAATAGCCGGTATTCCGGCTACTACCAGATAAATCGTAATCATTAATACACTGGCTACGGTCGCTAATCCTAAAATCAAAAATATACCATGAATCAAATTTTCTATGAATTTTGTTTTTCTCATTTACAATTCTCCCGGTACCTTAATCCCAAATCTTTAAGATACTTTCTAACTGATAACAAAAGAAAGCGGTGACCCTATGCCATCGCCTTCTCCTTATTTATTTTGCTGCTACAACTCCTGCTGCGGAAATAATTTCCACTGCTGCATCAGATGTAATGTAATCAAAGAACTGCTGTGCCCCTTCAGAAAGTGCTGCATCTGTTTTTGTTACTAACACGAATGGTCTCTGTACTACATAACTTCCATCTTTGATGGTTTCTTCACTTGGAACCACACCATCAATGCTTACTGCTTTTACAGTATCTTTTACAGATGCTAAAGAAGCATAACCGATAGCATTTGGATTCTGTGCTACTGTTGTGATTACATCACCTGTAGATGTTAATTCCTGACGATATTTGCAAGCATCTTCTGTACCTGTGATAGATTCAAAACCATCTCTTGTACCACTTCCGGCTTCTCTTCCGATTAACACAATTTCTGCATCTATACCACCAACTTCACTCCAGTTAATGATTTCACCTGTATAAATTTTTGCTAATGTTTCTTTTGTCAAATCTTCTACTGTATTTTCCGGATTTACAATAATCGCAATTCCATCATAGGCAAGTATAGTCGCTGTAAGTCCCTGTTCTACTTCTTCAGTCTTTAAATCTCTGCTGGAAAGACCAATATCACATCTTCCTTCACTAACCGCTTTGATTCCGGAACCGGACCCTGTAGGGTTAAAAGTAAAAGAAATTTCTGTTTCTTCCTGGAATACTTCACCTAAGCTGCCAATAACTTTTTCCATGGATGTAGAACCATCTGTAGATACTGACAAATTTGTTTTTTCTGTTCCTTTTGCACCACACCCTGTAAGAAATACTACACATAAAATTGTTGTCATAATCAAACTGCTAATTTTTCTCATAACTTTTCCTCCTAGCCTTATCATTACACAGATAAGTTTTCTTTTGTTTGCTTAAAAATCGCAAGTTTCTTTCTTATTCGTGAAACATCGATTTCTTCTTTGTCAATGAGAACTTATCTTTCATATTTTCATTGACAATATTTATTCTAAATATGTTTTGTAAAGTTCAAAAGAACGTTTCTGTAAAGTTTCTGTAAATTCAGAAGCTATGAATTATGCTATTTTTAAATATCAAAATATTGGTTCCATTTTTATAATAAAAAAAGTGGAACACTATCATATCTAAATGATATTTGCTCCACTTTACTTTTTTACTATTATTTATTCACACATCTTTTCAAAATCAACTAATCTAATATTTTCATTTACTCTTGCATACTCCATAACTTCCTCGGAAAATCCTGATTTGGAAAAAATGATATAATTCTTTTCTTTATAGGGAAATAATTCTCCACGTTCTAATAATTTTTCTATAACACTCATTCCAACTTTTTCATTTTTCCACTTACATTCTCCAATCAGAACCTTATCCTCATATACGGACATAAGATCGATTTCTTCCTGACATTTCTTTTTCGGATTATTTCCCCACCAATAACCTACTTTTCCAACAAAAAAAGGTAATGTCTCATAAATACCTGGTAGAAACAAATATTGCTGGCAGATTTCTTCAAAAACCTCTCCCATAAAATCATTTAACTGAGGAAGTACTAAAGATGAATATATCTGCTCTCCTACTCCTCGGGAAATACTGCTAATATTTGGTCTTACAAAGCGGTACCAGAATACATACATACTATCTGCTAGGCGATATAATGTTTTCCTGCTGCTTTCCGATTCCGTTATAGGTGTTTCCTTACACACAATTCCTAAAGCTATCAAAGAAGATAATTGATTACTACATCCACTGGTTTCTAAACCTGTTTTTGTTGCAATTTCATTTACCTTACTGGCTCCTGATGCAATGGCAGAAATGATGGAATGATAACTCATGGGCTCTTTTAATTCCTGCTTCATCAAATTTATGGGCTCCTCGAACAAACGTCCCGATTCCTCAAAAAATAGCTGTATTAAATTTTCATGCACACTCTTTTTCACGGATACTCTTGATAAATACTCCGGAATCCCTCCCGTTGCTCCATACAGAATTGCCTGCTCTTCTTCAGAAAAATCAGCTAACATTTTTCTGGTCTCAAAAAATGTAAAGGGGTGAATTTTAAATTGTGCAGTACGTCTTCCATACAGAGGACTCTTATATCCCAAAACCTGTTCTTCCATAAAACTCATGGAAGAGCCACATAATATGAAAAATAATTTACTATCCTTCCAACAATTATCAATGTGACTCTGTATCATAGAAGAAATAGATGGATATGACGCTGCTAAGTAAGGATACTCATCAACGGCAATTATCATTCTATCTCCCGTCTTTGCAAGAGTATCTATATAATCTAAAAGATCTTCAAAATCCCGAAACTGGGCAGTATTTTGCTGTAATTCATTTTTTGATAATACAGCTTTTGATAATCCTTGCAAATTCTCCCTCTTTGTTCCTTCTATGCTCATGTAAAAAATACCATCTTTATCCCGCATAAATTCACGTATTAAAGTTGTTTTTCCAACACGACGTCTTCCATATAAAACAGCAAATTCAAACAATTCACTTTGATACATTTTATTTAATTTGCTTAATTCTCTTTCTCTTCCTATAAACATATCCGACATCTCCTTTTACTAATTATAAAATTAGTAATTATACAATAAGTAATTTTTATTATAGCTTTTTTATTTCTATAATTCAATTCTTTTATTTTTTCCGTAACCTTTCATTTATCTCCTATATAAATGCATCACATACAAGAAAGAATACGCGTAAACGCGTATTCTGCGCCGCCGAAGCGTCGCAAAGCGATATTTACCACTGCTTCGGCGTGTGCATCCTCACGGAGTTTTTTTATCATATAGGAAGAACTTTTCTATATGATAAAAGAACATGCATATATCTAATCAGATATACACATGTTCTTTTAAAATTTTCATAATTTTTTACACTTAACAACACAGAAGAAACGAATAGATGTCATCTTTTATATTATTGGCATATTTACTTTTTACTTATCTTCTAAAATTCTAGTTATTTCTTCCCTAGACGGCATTACTCTCAATGCACCTTTCTTAGTAGTAATCAAAGCTGCTGCCGCATTCGCAAATCGTAACATCTCTAGCATATTATCTTCTGTCAGATTTTCCAATCCATGTTCAAGGATATAATGCAGAATACACCCTCCAAAGGTATCTCCGGCACCGGTTGTTTCAATGGTATTCTTCTGTAAAAATGGAGATACCTCTACCATGTTCCCTTTATAATAAGCACGGCTTCCTTCTTTGCCCATAGATACTAAAATCAATTGGATTTCATATCTATCTAAAATCCAATTTACTCCGTCCGTATAGTCTTCTTCTCCTGTCAGCCACTGAATTTCATTGTCAGATATTTTCAAAATATCACAATATTGTAAACCATATAAAACTTGCTCTTTTGCATTTTCCAAACTGTCCCAAAGAGGTGGTCTTAAGTTTGGATCAAAGGAAATTAAGCATCCGGATTTCTTTGCCACGTCTAATGCTTTTTTCGTAGCCAGACGGACACCTTCATGTGTCATGGATAATGTTCCAAAATGAAAAATCTTAGTATTTCTAATAAAATCTTCCGGTATCTCTTCTTCGGTCAACATCATATCTGCTCCCGGATTTCTGTAAAATGAAAAATCTCTGTCACCGTCTGCATAAGTATGTACTAAAGCTAAAGTAGTATGTACTTCGTCGTCCATATATAGATAGGTTGTATCAATTCCTACTTCTTCCAAAGCATTTTTCAATTGTTTTCCAAAGTTATCTTTTCCTACTTTTCCAATAAAAGCAGATTTACTCCCTAATTTAGAAAGCATTGCCAATACATTGCAAGGTGCTCCTCCTGGGTTAGCTTCGAATAAAGAATTTCCCTGCTCGCTTTTTCCATTTTCTGTAAAATCAATTAACAATTCTCCCAATGCAACCACATCATATTTTTTCATTATTCTCTTTTCCTCCATTAACATTATTTTCCAAATTTTATCCAATTGATTCATCAATGTAATTTTTTAACTTCGCCTAATTTCATATTTTTCCGTACACATAACATTTATTTTCTTTTCCATATTCGCCCCTCCTTTCCTAATTACATTTTCTCTATTATTTCTTTATGATTTTCTTATTCCTAACATATCTTTTAATTTTTCAAAATTGTTTTGGAACACAAAACCATGAATTCCTTCTTTTTCTGCCGCTTCTACATTTGCTTTTACATCATCAATAAACAGACATTCTTCTGAATTTAGACTGTATGTTTTTAAAATATATTGATATATTTCAGGATTAGGTTTGATCATCTTTATATCAGATGACACAACTACTCCTTCAAATGAATTTAAATCGTAAAATTTGGGAAAATACCTATAAAAGCGATTGCAAGCATTGGATAACACAAATGTGTGATAACCACTCCTTTTTGCCCATGCATAAAATTCTAAAGCACCTTCCACCGGTTCCATACACATATCCCAATTCTCTACAACCAATTTCAAAGTTCTATGTAATCTTTCCGGAATTCGCTCTTTTACCAATTCATAACGCTGACCATTCGTAATTTTCCCTTCATCTCCCATTATCCATTCCGGACTTTCAAATAATTCTTTATAAATAAGTTCTCTATCTTCTTTATTTTCACAATATGTCTTTAAGGATACATAAGGATCAAATTTTAATAATACCCTTCCCATATCAAAAATAATATTCTTAATTTCTTTCACTATAATCATCCATTCCTTTCATTAAACTTTATACAAACAAGACCGAGATTATATTTGTACACGTTACCTTTTTTAATGTTACCTCTAGTTTATACCAATTTATATCATTTGTGTATAATTGCCATTTAAAATCCTATATTTTACAAATAATAATGTCTTATAAATATTGTTTCCTATAATCTATCTTGACACTACTACTAAAATCCCCTAAACTTAAAGGTAACTGTTTAAAATAATTCTGGATTTTCATTTATTTTAAACAGATATTAATGATTATGAAAGAAGGTTTTTACTATGCCTGAAATGTTTGTTTTATTAGGTGGCGGTTTATTAATTATTATTTTTGCAGTTGTTGTAGCTGTGGTATCATCTGTCGTTAGTGCTGTTGCTGCTGATAGTGATGAGGAACTATAGATTATACTCCGTTTCCATCAAAATCAGGAATAAAACTATCCTTTGCGGTTTCACCTTCTTGAATAAAAGCATTTTCCCATCCTAGACTTAGTGCATAATCTACTACCTTTGCGTATTCTCGCTTGGTAACTTTGCGGCTAAGCATGGGGTGGTTTTTTATTTGTTCCGTGGGTGTGTACTGATTCATAATACTGACAAAGATTCTATTTCCGTATGTATTCCAAAGATATTCTAACACAGCTTTAGAATCTTTCGTACTTCCCGGCAATACCAAATGTCTTACAATAACTCCTTTTTTCATATATCCTCTTTCATCAAAACAAGCTTCTCCTACTTGTCGAACCATCTCTTCTATGGCATCCTTGGCTACTTCAAAATAATCTTGTGCATGAGAATATTCCTTGGACAATTCTTTTGATACGTATTTCATATCCGGTAGATAGATATCTACCAATCCTTCTAACAAACGCAAAGATTCTTTTCTTTCATAACTGCTTGTATTATATACAACAGGAATCACTAAACCCTCTGCTTTTGCCATCCTTAATGCTTCGGCAATTTGTGGAATAAAATGGGTTCCCGTTACCAGATTAATGTTATTAGCTCCCTGATTTTGTAATTCTAAAAAGATTTCTTTTAACCTTTCTATGGTAATTTCTTTGCCTATAGATTCATCCTTATTATTTCGTCCTAGTGCAATCAGATAATTTTGACAAAAAATGCAACGAAGTGTACATCCACAAAAAAATACAGTTCCGGATCCTTCTTTTCCGGAGATGCAAGGTTCTTCCCACATATGAAGAGCAGCTCTTGCAACAAGTATTTTATTGCTTTGTCCACAATATCCTCTTTTTCCATCTTGTCTATCCACCAAACAGTTGCGGGGACATAAATTACATTCACTCATTATCGTTACTCCCTAGACCTTCAGCAAAAAAAATCCTGTACAGGACGGAACTTATACACGTTACCTTAGCAGTTAACTCCGCCAGGCACCCTCGCGGCACATAGGAGATTCTTCTTATGGCTGCTGCATTCCTGCCCTGACCAGATTCGTAGATTCCTATTGCGCAAGACCCAAACTTCATCGCCACTTACCAAGGGCAGCTATATAAGCTCCATCCTATACAGGATGATTGTCTTACATCTTCTAAAAAATACTTTGTTAGTATACAGGGAAACTAAGCCTTTGTCAACATCTCTCCCTTTCTTTTACTGACCTTCTGTCAGCTTTTCCAATGCTTTTTTTGCGGCTTTTTCCTCTCTATTCCGAATGCGAAGCTCTTTAAAAAATTCTTGCAATATCTGACTGCATTCCTCTTCCATGACACCTCTTGTTACATTTACCTGATGATTAAATTCCGGCATCTCTAAAATATTTAAAATACTGCCTCCACAACCGGCTTTCGGATTCATACATCCCATAACTACATTCGTAATTCTAGATTGCACAATAGCACCGGAACACATCTGGCATGGCTCTAGAGTCACATACAAAGTACATCCCTCTAATCGCCAATCACCTATTTTTTTACTTGCTCGATTAATGGCCGTAATCTCTGCATGTGCTAAAGTATTTTTATCTGTATTTCTACGATTATATCCTCTGGCGATAATCTGATCATCATATACAATCACGCAGCCAATAGGCACCTCCCCTAAAGCATACGCTTTTTTTGCCTGCTTTAAAGCTTCTTTCATGTATTTAATGTGTTGTTCCATACTTCCTCACTTATATTACTTGAGCTTATTATTTCTGCTTTTTTTCAAAGGATCTGATACTTACCAGAACATACAAAGGCACACATAAAAAGATTGCATATACATATCTAAAGGAAAACGCAACCGGTACTGCAATCATAATGGATAACCACAAACCAAGCGTTGGTAAAATACAGATAACTCCTTTTCTGTTACCCTGTGACAAACATAGGAAAATTGCTCCTATCATAATCCATACAAAAATTGCTGAACTGATAAAATTTCTTGGTTCTACATATTCTTTAAATGAAAATCCGAAATAATAATCAAAATAATCACTCATAAAGTATTCCGCATTTCCAAAATGTGTATTACAAATATATGCTGTTGGAGAATTTTTTGTAATATCCCAAAATCCCATGGTTTCAAGCAAATACCCTTTGATAGCTTTTACCGGATTTTTTACTACTAAGCTAACATACACTTTCAAAAATTCTGTTGCATTTTCTTCCATATATTCTTTGTTAAAACTAGGATCAAATTTAATATAATCTGCTACGATAGGATTGTACAATGCACTCCAATTTTCCAAAGGTAATATATTATTTAAAACCTCCAACTCTTCGGCATTCACTTTGCCATCCGTGGTATATATGTACGCTACCTGTTGCATAGGTACGCCTAAGCTTTCCGTTGAAGTATCGCTATTTAGCCCAAATTTGTCATAGACAGGGTTTTGAATCACAAAGGCTAACATGATAATAACAAGAGAACTAAACCCTAATTTTTTACCCATTTTCTTATGATCTTTTAAACACAAAAAGAACATTCCCAAAGAATAAAAACATGCAATATAAATTCCGTTATTTCTTAAAAAAATAATTAAAATAGTCATTACAATATAAATGATAAGATTTTTATTTGAAATACGATCTTCTTCTTTGTCAAAAATTTCATATAGAAATACGGAAAAAGCAAAAACAGCAATACTAAAAATAGTATCCTTCCAAAGAGATATTCCATAAAATGGATATAACGGATAACAAGCCGCAATAATGACTTCCATAATGATAATCCCTTTATGAATTCCCTTTTTATATGTCCAATGAATAAATCCGGACAACATAAATGCCATTAAAGCTGACTGTAATACGGTAAAAAGCTTTAATCCACCATAAACCCCCTCTCCTCGAAAGGCTCCTGTAATCCAAAATATAAATCTCCAGATAAAGGTATATAATAGTGGATTATGATTATCCAAAGCCTTGTTTTTTAATGCCATATCCAAAGTATCTACTGTATCAGAATAAATTCCGCCCGGCCAATAAGTCATAAAATACGGAATCCACAATACCATGATGAAAAAGAAACAACCCCAAAATAAGATTAAATTTCTTTTTCTTTGTAGCCCAAATAATTTTTGTTTTGTGGAACAAAAAATATAAGAAATAATTTTCATTCCTAAATAGATGAAAGGTATATACATCATAAGTACAAACATATCTACAATATGAAAATCTGATACGTAAATATCATGTACAGACATTGTTGTTTTCCAATCATAATAGACATGTCGACTAATTACCAGCATACCGGAAAATAATACAGAAAAAATAATTAACCACATATCCCATTGTTTTGTATATTTTTTTATTTTCTTTATCATAATCTCCACCCCTTTTTCTTGTCTTATTATAACGCTTCTATATTCTTTGGTAAAGATATCCATTTTTCTTTCCATTGACATTAAAAAAATACAGATATAAAATTGATAAAAACTTGGAAAGAAGAAACAATATGAATATCTATGGTTATCAAAAAACAACCCTTTTAGACTATCCCGGCCATGTTGCCGCCACTATTTTCACTGGTGGCTGTAATTTTCGATGTCCTTTTTGTCATAACACGGATTTACTTTTACAAGGAAATCTTCATTCTCTTGTTTCTGAAGATGAAATATTTTCTTTTTTAAATAAAAGAAAAAAAGTTCTCTCCGGAATCTGTATTACCGGTGGAGAACCTACATTACAATCAGATTTATTATTTTTTTTAACAAAAGTACGTGCCTTGGGATTTAAGATTAAATTAGATACCAATGGTTATTGTCCGGATGTACTATCTTCTCTTTTAGATCATCATCTTTTAGATTATATTGCAATGGATATGAAAGCCGGTTTCTCCAATTATAATAAAGTGTGTGGAAAACCTGATTTAAATATCAATAAAATACAAAAATCCATTTCCATAATAGAAAATGCCGGTATTGATTATGAATTTAGAACCACTGTAGTAAAAGAATTACATTCCGAACAAGACTTTTATGAAATTGCTACTATGATTTCTCCTAAAAGCAACTACTACATCCAATCCTTTATGGATAGTGGAAACATCCTTACTCCCGGACTTTCTCCTTGTGATACAGATACACTAAACCATTATCTTTCTATCGTAAAAGAAAAATTACCACTTTCCTTTTTAAGAGGTATTGATTAACAGATATTATTTTCCATATTTTCCAATTACCTATATTCGCATATATTTCATTTACATAATTTCAAGAATCTTTTTTCATTAGTTCATAGACTATACGGTTGAAATATAAACTTAAAATTTAGAGATTTTGAAAACGAAGTTTTCATCTCTAAATTTTAAGTTTATTGTTTTCCACTCTAAATATTAACTTCCATCATATAATATCCGTAACTTCCCGATTGAACCGGATCTTCCGTACTTTCAAATCCTACAAATCCAAACATCTGAGCTGCTTGCTTTTCTCTTTCATAGTATACTCCCGGAACACCAATATAAATTGGAGATGTTTTTTCTTCTGATAATTTTCCTAAAATCATATGTCCATAATTATAAAATCCATGCAACAAAAAACTATTATTTACTTTCTTTTGACAATCTTCTCTTAAAATAATAAAATCTTTTGGCTTAATTGATAAAAAGATTCTATTTGTTTTAAATGGAAGAACTTTTGGATATTCCATACATAATTGTTCCCATTTATCTTCCGGTATTGGTTTCATTATTTCTACATTTTTTTCTAGTTCAAGAGTTCTTATTTCACCATCTGGCTTGCTTGTTTTTTCTTCTATAAATGTAATTTTATTCTTAACATTACTCATGGAATCTTTTGCATATTGTGTTATTTCATAATTTTCTTCCACATTATTTTCATCTAATGTTATAATCTTTTGATTTAACTCTTTTTCAAAATCCACTTCAATCTTTAAATATTCTTCAGTTTCTATTTCTACTTCAAACCCTTGAATATCTCTCAAATATAATCTTTCATTCTCTATTTCTACATAGTCTTCACCGGAAGCTTGCTTGATTGGAAATTTTTTTTCAAAGTAACCCATTCCTTGTTCCAAAATAATATTTCCAATTTTTTTTCCTGTCCTTATTTCCATGATAGAACATGCTTTTTTTACTTTAGGCAAACCATTTAATTTTATTTCAACTTCATGCCCTTTATAAAGATATCTCCATTTTAAAAATCCTACATTAGAAATTTTTTGGCCTTTTTTATAATAATCTACATATGCTATATAACGAAAAAATGATTCCATAGGCTTCCCTCCTATAGAATCATTTTATGTTAGGCTTGTTCTATTTATGCTAAAATATTTTTATTCTTTGCGATCTAAATATTGCAAATAACTTACAACCATTAGTGCAATTTTAAATGTCAATGCATCATCAAAATTTCGAATATCCAAACCTGTTTCTTTTTCTAATTTTTCTATTCGATATACTAAGGTGTTTCTATGAATATAAAGCTGTCTTGCTGTTTCTGAAACATTTAAACTGTTTTCAAAAAACTTTTGAATCGTAATCAAGGTTTCTTCGTCTAATTTATCCGGTAGATTATCTCCAAAAATTTCATTCATAAACATACGACATAAATTAATAGGTAATTGATAAATCAATCTTCCAATTCCCAATTTTTCATATCCGATAATATTTTTTTCAGCATAAAAAATCTTACCTACATCTAATGCCATTTTAGCTTCTTTATAGGATTTAGACACTTCTTTTAATTCATTCACCACAGTACCATAAGATACTTTTACACTAAGCATTGCTTCTGTATTTAACATATCTAAAATGGTTTTCGCTGTTTGTTTAATTTCCTCTTCCGTATCTTCTTTATAAAGATTCTTTATTAAAACAATATTTTTTTCATCTACAGATGTAACAAAATCTCCATTGTGATGTGAAAATAAACTACGCAATAATTCTTTTGCAAGAGATTCACTTTCTACTTTTGTTTCAATTAAATAAACAATTCTCTTCGCTTCTACTTCCAAATGTAATTTTTTTGCTCGGTTATAGATATCTACTAATAACAAATTATCAAGAATTAAGTTTTGAAAGAAATTATTCCGATCGTATTTTTCCTTATAAGCTACTAAAAGTGCTTGCAATTGATTTACTGCAATTTTTCCTACAGCATAAGTATATGGCTGATCTCCATATACAATTAAAACATACATATCCTGCTCTTCATCCTGAATCTTCATAAACCATTTATTTTCTAATTCCTGAGTTTCAGCTGCAGATTTTGCAAAAATACTTACAATTTCTCCTTCTTGAATATCTCTTTTAATAGTTCCTGCAAGTCGGATTCCTTCTAAATCATATACCTCTAAATCAATTTTTGTAACAGCTTTTAATTCATCCAAGCTTTTTTGAATAATCTGATTGGATAACATCCGTTCTCTCCATTTCTATTAATGATAAAAAAGGGGTCAGAAACTTCTGACCCCCTAATATTCTTAAATTAGTTTGTAATAACCTGTTCTGTTTCTTTGTCGAATACATGAATTTTTTCAACATCAAATGCAAATTTGATAGTATCGCCAGGTCTAGCTGTTGTACGAGGATCAACTCTAGCTGTGATTGGGTATTCAGCTAAATCGAAGTATAAGAATACTTCAGCACCAAGTAATTCATATACTTTAACTTCGGATTCAAATACACATGCAGCTTTTGCAATGTAATCAGGAGCATCATATACGTCTTCTGGACGAATACCGAAAGTAACAGTTTTTCCATCATATCCGCCATCGATTAATTTCTTAGATTTGTCTGCTGGTAAAGGAATAGATTTTCCGCCAACTTCTAAGTTTGCTACAGCACCGTTTACTTTAACAACTGCATCTAAGAAGTTCATCTGAGGAGATCCCATGAAACCTGCAACAAAGAGGTTCTGTGGTTTTTCATATAAGTTCTGAGGTGTATCTACCTGCTGAACAACACCATCTTTCATAACTACGATTCTTGTACCAAGTGTCATAGCTTCTGTCTGGTCATGTGTTACATAGATGATGGTTGTACCTAATCTCTGATGTAATTTTGCAATTTCGATACGCATCTGTACACGAAGTTTTGCATCCAAGTTAGATAAAGGTTCGTCCATAAGGAATACCTTAGGATTACGAACGATAGCACGTCCCATAGCAACACGCTGTCTCTGTCCACCAGACAAAGCTTTAGGTTTTCTTTCAAGAAGAGCTGTTAAGTCAAGAATTCTAGCTGCTTCTCTTACCATTTTATCAATTTCATCTTTTGGTACTTTTCTTAATTTAAGACCAAAAGCCATGTTATCATATACTGTCATATGAGGATATAAAGCATAGTTCTGGAAAACCATTGCGATATCTCTGTCTTTAGGTTCTACGTCATTAACAACTTTGTCACCAATTTTTAATTCACCAGAAGAAATATCTTCCAATCCAGCGATCATACGAAGTGTAGTAGATTTACCACATCCGGATGGACCTACGAAAATGATAAATTCTTTATCATCGATTTCAAGGTTAAAATTTTTAACAGCTTCAAAGCCGTTTGGGTATTTTTTGCAAACATTCTTTAAAGATAAACTTGCCATTTTATAATCCTCCTATTTTAACAGGGCTTGCCTGCTTTTACACTAAGGCTAGTATACAAAAACTACGATAAATTCTCCATACTACAATTTCACAAAGTTTTTCTCTTTTTCTATACATATTGCCAAATATATAATATTTTAATATTATTATTTACCATTAATCTTCCGAGATTTTAAAATCTTCATCTGACACAATTTCCTCTTTAACAATCTCAGGCTCATATTTTTTAAATATACTTTTCCAGATGTAACTATTAATATATGCAGGTCCTGACAAACCAATTAACAAGAATACCAAAATCATATTATAATGTAATGGAATTAAAACAATTGGAAGAAGATAAATAATGGCCATAATTAATGTCTTGAAAATATGTAAAATACTCATAAAAATTGAGTTTTTTATTGTCTGACCCAAACTATTTTCGAATCGGGCCAATAAAGGAAATACATACATGGTAGCAATACAAACAAATAAATAAATTGCACCAATAATCATTAAAAATACTTTATTTTCCACTAATCCAACTACTTTTAAAATTCTATAGTCCAAAAAGAAAACAGCTGTTATTATTAAAAATCCTAACCATACCATAATTGATTTCTTAAAATTTTCTTTAAATGCTCTAAAAAAATATTTCCCTACAAGAATTTCTTCTTCTCTCGCCATTTTTAAAGTTACATAATGCATTGCTGTTACAGACGGACCTATCGTAATAATTGGAATGCTACAAATTAAACATAACACATTTAAAATAACTACATCTGTCAAGTTTGATAAAAAAATCATAAATGGTGAATCTAAATTAAAAAATTTTTTCATAAGTTTTTCCTTTTTCTTTTCATAAAAACGTATCAAAATAAGTTTTTATTTTTATTTACATTATTTTCAAGCGTTGCATATTTCAAATTTTTCTTCATGGAAGTGTAAATTATCCCTTGCTTTTGTTGCTGGGGAGCCAAATCCCAAAAGCCTAATTTGTGGTAAAACTCCAAAGCATACGGTGCCGAATCTACCGTCATATAATCTACTCCTATTTCAGTAATGATATATTCTCCCACTTTTTGCACCAAGGTTTTTCCTATTCCTTTATAATGATAATCTTTATCTACAAATAAAAGGGAAATATGATGTTCATTTCTTATAGTCAAAAAACCAATAATCTTATCTTGATCTAAAGCTACAAACATTTGATATTGCCCTTTGAGAAACATTTTTTTTAACCATTGATCTGAGATAAAATCTCGAAAACTTTCTATTCCTTCGTCTGTATAATCACTGGCTTCAAAAATCAAAAAAGTTTCCCACGCCAATTTCATGGCGGGTTCCCAATCTTTTTCATAAGCCATTCTAAATTCAAATTTTTCTTGTGGTCTTTCCATATTATCTATTAAAAATTCCTTTGATAAATGATGTTACATTCGTTACCATATCAGAAAAATAATTTGTAACAGATTTTTTGATTTCTTCTTTTATTTTTTCTTGAGTTTCTTCTACAATTTTTTTCCCGGCTTCACTAGCTTGTGATTTTAATTCATCACTATATTTGTCGTAAATTTTTTCTGCCTGGGTTATGAGAAACATAGGATCAATTCCAAGATTTTTTACCTTTTTGACAATCGAATAAATCATTTCTTTTTGCTCTTTTGTCAATGTCACACCAAATTTCTCTTCCCCCTCCTCAATTGCTTTTTCAATACCTTTTTCAGTTTCCCAACTTCCATCTTCAATCTTTTCTTCTACAAAGTTTAAAATTTTATTTGCATCTTCCGGTTTTATACTTTGAATGATATCTTCCAAGGAATCTCCTAAAGATATTAAGGATGTATCACTCTTATTTTTCTTTACTTCATCCAAAATCAGATTCACATATTTTTCATATCCTACAGCTTCTTTTGCTTCCACTTTTACGGCTGATATACAAAGACAACAACTTAATAGAAATAAACTGATTCTTTTTTTCATATACTCCTCCCAATTTATACTCTAATTTCCTGCTAATATATTTCTAATTATGCTTTTTCATTATATGTATTAATAAGGAAAATCATGTCTGTACACATATTTACTTTCGTTTTAATTGATAAAAAAGGATAAAACGGGAATTCCCGTTTTATCCCAATATAAATTTTAAGCAATTTCTGCTCCGGCAGGCATTTCTTTTTCCGGTGTCATAAGAGCAAGATTTCCATCTGCATCTTCTGCACATAAAAGCATGCCTTCACTCATTACTCCGGCAAGTGTAGCAGGTTTTAAGTTAACTAATACCATTACTTTTTTACCTACCATTTCTTGCGCACTGTAATGCTGTTTAATTCCGGAAACAATCTGTTTTACTTCGCTACCAATCTGTACCTGAGAGCAAAGTAACTTTTTAGATTTTTTCACTTCTTCACAAGCAATAATTTTTCCAACTCTGAACTGTAATTTATCAAAATCTTCATAAGAGATTTCTGGTTTTGCTTCTACATCAATTACAGGTTCTGCTGGCACTTCTGGTTTATTTCTTTCTGCAAACATAGCTTCTGCTTTTTCAATCACTTCTTCAACTTTTAATCTTGCAAAAAGGATTTCCGGTGTTTCTGTTACTTTGCTTCCGGATTCGTATAAACCGAATGTATTTAATTCATCAAAGCTTCTAATATTTGTATTTAACTGAGCAACGATTTTCTTTGCTGTAGAAGGCATAAATGCTTCCAAAAGAGTTGCTCCAATTACAATACTTTCAACTAAGTTGTAGAGTACTTCTGATAATCTATCACTCTTAGCTTCGTCTTTTGCTAATACCCATGGTTCTGTCTCATCGATGTATTTATTGCAACGTTTGAATAATGTGAAGATTTCTGTCATAGCATCAGCTACACGAAGCTGATCCATTTTTGCAGTTGCTTTTTCTAAAGTTCCAAGAACGACTGCTTTTAAGTCAGCATCTACTTCTTCTTCGACACCTGTCTTTGTTACTACTCCACCGAAGTATTTATTACTCATGGAAATGGTTCTGTTTACTAAGTTTCCTAATGTGTTAGCAAGATCAGAATTCATTCTTTCTACCATTAATTCCCAAGTAATAACACCATCGTTTTCGAAAGGCATTTCATGTAGAACAAAGTAACGAACTGCATCTACACCAAAGAAATCTACAAGATCATCTGCATATAATACGTTACCTTTGGATTTACTCATTTTGCCATCACCCTGTAATAACCATGGATGTCCAAATATCTGTTTTGGTAACGGAATATCAAGAGCCATTAAGAAAATTGGCCAATAAATAGTATGGAAACGAATAATGTCTTTTCCGATTAAGTGTAAATCAGCCGGCCATAATTTGTTGTATTGCTCACTGCTGCCATCCACATCATATCCAATACCAGTAATATAGTTTGTTAAAGCATCTAACCATACATATGTTACATGTCTTTCATCAAAATCTACAGGAATTCCCCATTTAAAGGAAGTTCTGGATACACATAAATCCTGTAATCCCGGAAGAAGGAAATTATTCATCATTTCGTTTTTACGAGATACCGGCTGAATAAATTCAGGATGAGTATTGATGTGTTCAATCAATCTATCTGCATATTTGCTCATTTTAAAGAAATATGCTTCTTCCTGTGCAGGTTTTACTTCTCTTCCACAGTCAGGACATTTTCCATCTACTAACTGAGATTCTGTCCAGAAAGATTCACATGGTGTACAGTAAAGTCCTTCATAAGATCCTTTGTAAATATCACCCTGATCATAGAATTTTTTAAAGATTTTCTGTACCACTTTTTTGTGATCCGCATCTGTAGTTCTAATGAATTTATCATAAGAAACATCCATTAAATCCCAGATTTCTTTAATCTTTCCTGCTGCATTATCTACGTATTCCTGTGGAGTAATACCTGCATCTGCTGCTTTTAATTCAATTTTCTGACCATGTTCGTCTGTTCCTGTCTGGAAAAATACATCATAGCCTTCGTTTCTTTTATATCTTGCAATACTATCTGCTAAAATTGCTTCGTAGGTATTTCCGATATGAGGTTTACCGGAAGCGTAAGCAATAGCGGTAGTCATATAATATTTTCCTTTATTCATGATATGGACCTCCCTTTTTTGAAATTATATTTTATAATACCATATTTCTTTATAATAATGATAATTATTCATAGCAAGCTCTAAACAGTTACATATTGTCTAACTTTTCCATAAATGCTTTTGTTTTTTCTTCAATGTTTCCGCCAAAAATCGCAGAACCGGCAACTACGACATTTACACCTGCATCTAAAACAACATTTACATTATTTACATTAATTCCACCATCTACTTCTAAATCTGTAGATAAGTTTCTTTCATCCAACATAGCTCTTACCTGACGAATTCTTTCTGTAGAAGCTTCAATGTACTTCTGACCTCCAAATCCCGGTTCTACACTCATCATAAGAATCATTTCAACTTTATCCAAATAAGGAAGTAAACTTTCAACCGGTGTTCCAGGTTTTATAGAGAGACCTGCTTTTACTCCCATTTCATGAATTTTATCAATGGTAGCTTGTACGTCTCTACATGCTTCTAAATGAATGGTTATAATATCTGCTCCTGATTCCACAAATTCCTTAATATATCGAATTGGTTCTTCAATCATTAAGTGTACATCAAATACGATATCACTTACACTACGGATAGATTTAATAACAGGCATACCAAAAGAAATTGATGGTACAAATTTTCCATCCATAACGTCTACGTGAAGGTATTTTGCTCCGCCTTTTTCTGCTTCTAAAATATCTCTTCCCAAATTTGCAAAATCTGCGGAAAGAATTGATGGAGATAAAATATTCATTACTTTGTCCTTTCTTATTAATGACTGTTGAATTTTACTTATAAAAGCTATATCTGTTTATTTTTCAACAGCACTTTACTAATACAATATTACATAATTTAATCTATTCTATCATAACTTATAAAAGCTTGAAAGTCTATCAGACCTTCAAGCTTTCTAATTTTTTATCTATTCGATTAAATTATTTCGTAAAATATTAGAACTTAGCTAAAAACTCTTTTACCTGTTTGTAAACACCTGCTCCGTCGATTTCATATTTTACCATTAAATCTGCTGCAGATCCGGATTCACCGAATACATCCTGCATACCGATTTTGTAAACAGGTGTTGGATATTTTTCACAAAGACAATCGCAAACTGCACTTCCGAGACCACCAATTACAGAATGTTCTTCTGCAGTTACAACTTTTCCTGTTTTCTTAGCAGATGCAACTACTAATTCTTCATCTAATGGTTTAATAGTGTGAATATTAAGAACTTCTGCATCAATTCCTTCTTCTGCTAATTTTTCAGCTGCTTCTAATGCGGAATTTACCATGATTCCGGTAGCAACAATAGTAACATCTTTTCCTTCACGAACTACAGTACCTTTACCAATTTCGAATTTATAATCTTCTCTATCATTAATTACAGGTACATTTGCACGTCCAAAACGTAAATATACAGGACCTTCATGTTCAATAGCTGCTTTTACTGCTTCCTGTGCTTCAATATAGTCTGCAGGATTGATAACCACCATTCCGGGAATAGAACGCATTAATGCGATATCTTCATTGCACTGATGACTTGCACCATCTTCTCCTACTGTAATACCTGCATGAGAAGCACCAATTTTTACATTTAATGTAGGATATCCCACTGAGTTACGAATCTGTTCATATGCTCTTCCTGTTGCAAACATTGCAAAGGAGCTGGCAAATACTACTTTTCCTGTAGAAGCAAGACCTGCTGCTACACCTACCATATTACCTTCTGCAATACCACAGTCAAAAAATCTATCCGGATAAGCTTTCTGGAACATTGCTGTTTTTGTTGATTCTGCAAGGTCAGCATCTAATACTACAAGGTTAGGATATTTTGCTCCACATTCTACCAAAGCTTTTCCGTAACCTTCTCTGGTTGCAATTTTCTTTACTTCTGGCATAATGTTTCACCAATCCTTTCTAAGTCTTTCATCGCTACTTCGAATTGTTCATCGTTAGGAGCTTTTCCATGCCATCCGGCATTGTCTTCCATGAAGGAAACTCCTTTACCTTTGATACTCTTAGCGATAATTGCTGTTGGCATTCCTTTTGTTTCTCTTGCTTCTTTGAAAGCAGCTCGAATAGAATCAAAATCATGTGCATCCATATGGATTACATGGAAATTAAATGCCTCGAATTTTTTATCTATTGGATGAGGAGAACATACATCTTCGATACATCCATCAATCTGAAGATTGTTGT
>JAFYWF010000107.1 GCA_017558145.1 Lachnospiraceae bacterium | reverse complement strand
TTCTGTTTTGCTGCTGCTTCCCCTGCGCATGCAAATAAAGGTTCATATTCTTTGTACTCTAAATCTTTTCCTGTGTAGCTTTCTAAAATTTCGTAAGCTTTTACTTCTTCACTTCCAAGTGGTCCTAAAACTTTTTCAAGAAGTGCTTCTGCCATGTAATAAGTATAGCCATCTGCAGCTTTTACTTTTACATATGTTTCATCCGGATTCACACAAAGTGCTACATTGGATGGCAATGTCCAAGGTGTTGTTGTCCATGCCAAGAAGTGTGCATCTTCGCCTACTACTTTAAATCTGGCAATTGCAGAACGTTCTTTAACAGCTTTGTATCCCTGTGCTACTTCGTGAGAAGAAAGAGGAGTACCACAACGTGGACAATATGGAACGATTTTGAAACCTTTGTATAAAAGTCCTTTGTCCCAAATCTGTTTTAACGCCCACCATTCAGATTCAATAAAATCATCATGGTATGTTACGTAAGGATCATCCATATCTGCCCAGAAACCTACAGTACCTGAGAAATCTTCCCACATACCTTTGTATTTCCAAACACTTTCCTTACATTTAGAAATAAATGGATCAAGACCATATTCTTCAATCTGTTCTTTACCATCTAATCCTAATAATTTTTCTACTTCCAATTCTACCGGAAGACCATGTGTGTCCCAACCTGCTTTTCTTGGAACCATGTAACCCTTCATGGTACGGTATCTTGGAATCATATCTTTGATAACACGGGTTAAAACATGACCAATGTGTGGTTTCCCATTGGCTGTTGGGGGGCCGTCATAGAATGTATATGTTTCACCATCTTTACGGCTTTCCATGCTTTTCTGGAAAATATCATTTTCCTGCCAGAATTTCAGAGTTTCTTTTTCTCTGTCTACAAAATTAAGATTCGTATCTACTTTTTGGTACATGATGTTTTTCCTTTCTATAAATTTATTTTTGATACCAGGGGCAAAAACTATAAAACACGTTGTGCTTGCACATAAGCTGTTTTATGGTTTCATGCCCCGCCCCGAAATGAGGATAAAAGTGGGGCGAATGCTCCACGATATCCGAATGTCGGGCAGGATTGTGAGAGTGCAGAGCACAGAACAATCCGTCTGGTATCATTGTCTTGCTTTTCCCCAGAATATAAAAAAACCCCGTCCTTGTAAAAGGACGAGGTTATATTCTCGTTATACCACCTATTACACAATCGTACGTTTCCATGTACCCAATTTATGTGGAAATTATACGTCCTTCCTTTAACGGTGAAGAACCGGCCTAACTTACTAAAAAGACTTTCGTTCAGTCGGCTGCTCAGAAGTGATATTCTTAAATTTCCTACTCGCACCAGGCTTTCACCATCCCCGACTCGCTTTGCCTTTTGGAAAAATAATACTGTCTTCGTCTACGCATTAGCAACAAAATACACTAGAAACGCCCATTTGTCAAGGGTTATGAGGTATTTTATTAGAATCGTTAGGATTTCTATTTTATTTTTCTTTCTTCATGAATCAGAACAGTTCTTCTTTCCTTGTCACCTAATTCCATTTGATGTATATTTGTAATAATAGAATTGCTTATTCAACAATTGCATACCAACAATAAGAAGGGAGAAGTACCCATGGCAAAACAGAATTTAACCTTATTGACTGACCTTTATCAACTTACCATGATGCAGGGTTATTTTAAAAACAAAGACCAAAACGAAACCGTAATTTTTGATGCTTTTTTCCGTTCTAATCCACAAGATAGTGGTTATGCTATCAGCGCCGGTTTAGATCAAATTATTGAGTACATTAAAAATTTGCGTTTTGACAAAGAAGATATTAGTTATCTTGCAAACTTACATATTTTTGAAAAAGATTTCTTGGATTATTTGGAATCTTTTCATTTTTCCGGAGATATCTATGCCATTCCGGAGGGAAGTGTCATGTTTCCAAGAGAACCTATGATTAAGGTAATTGCACCAATTATGGAAGCACAGTTAATTGAGACTGCCATTCTAAACATTATGAATCATCAGAGTCTGATTGCCACTAAAGCTTCCCGCGTATGTTACGCAGCCAAAGGCGATGGTATTATGGAGTTTGGACTTCGCCGTGCCCAAGGACCAGATGCAGGACTTTATGGTGCCAGAGCTGCTATGATTGGTGGTTGTATCGGCACCAGTAATGTGTTGGCAGGACAGCTGTTTGATGTTCCTGTAAAAGGTACTCATGCCCATAGTTGGATCATGAGTTTTCCCGATGAATATACCGCATTTAAAACTTATGCACAGATGTATCCGGACTCCTGTACTTTATTAGTTGATACCTATGACACCTTGCAATCCGGTGTACCAAATGCCATAAAAGTATTCCAAGAAATGAAGGATGCCGGCATAAAACCGAAATTCTACGGAATCCGTTTGGATAGTGGAGACCTTGCTTATATTTCAAAAAAAGCCAGAAAAATGCTGGATGAAGCAGGGTTTGAAGATGCTGTTATTTCTGCTTCTAATGATTTAGATGAATTCCTCATCGACAGCTTAAAAGCACAAGGAGCTACTATTACTTCTTGGGGAGTGGGAACCCATTTAATTACTTCTAAAGACTGTCCTTCTTTTGGCGGTGTTTACAAGTTGGCAGCAATTATGAAAGAAGATGGTAGCTTTATTCCTAAGATTAAACTTTCTGAAAATACAGAAAAAGTAACTAATCCGGGAAACAAAACAATTTATAGAATCTATGATAAAGAATCCGGGAAAATCAAAGCAGATTTAATTTGCCTGGTTGATGATGTTTTTGATGAAACCAACCCTCTCATGCTATTTGACCCAGCTGAACCTTGGAAAAAAACAAAATTAGCTCCAGGATCTTATACAATGAAAGAACTTTTAGTCCCTGTCTTTCTAAAGGGAGAATGCGTCTACGAATCTCCATCTGTTATGGAAATTCGTGAAATCTGTCAGCAGGAATTATCTACATTATGGGACGAAGTAAGACGTCTTGTAAATCCACACAAAATACATGTGGACTTATCCCCAAGATTATATGATATGAAGATTAATCTCTTAGACCAATTAGGAGAACGATAATTTGTATGATAAGATACCCTTACTTATTGCAAAAAAGAAATCGGCATTAGCCGATTTCTTTTTTGCTTAAATCTCAATTATTTTTTATATTATTTTCACAATTGTAATCATCCAAATTATAAGTACCCGTAGTAATATCTTTTTCCAATTCCTCAAGCGTTTCATATCCATGATAATAGAAACCATATTCACTACCTCGACTATTATAATATCCTGTATACACTTCAAATGTATCAAAAGGACCAAAGCTGGTATCAAATGGATTTGCTTGTGTTAATACTCCATCCGGTTGTAAAACAATATTTTCAAAATTCACATAATAGTAGTATTCAATTGGATAATTAATCAGCCCTAGAGTCGTATCCAAATTGCAATTTACTTTTACCTTACAAACAACATAAATACTTCCATACTCTTCGTAATCTCCATATTTAGGTTCCTTTTGAGATATAATATATGTACCCAAAAATTCCACATCTTCTATCGTTTCATCAGAAGTCCAAGATTCTGCCTGTAATTCCTGATATGTTAAATTTTCTAATTCCTCTACATGCTGATTCGTAAGTTGATCTTGTGTAAAAATATATTCCCGGTACCCTTCTACCGTATATTGTTTCTCAGTAGGACTTGGTAACATTCCATATTTTTCAATAAACTCTTCTTCAGTACCTCTTACGATGGCTTGAACAGTTATGTTACCTCCATTTCTCAAAATCGGATTAGAAATCGGAGCATAATAAATATCTCCAATTGCATCATTATCAGAATTATTAGTCACAGAAACAGTAACCTTCGGTAAATCTCCTTGTAATCCTATACTGATACCTTCAAAAGGATCAAATGTTTTTATTTCTTCCAAATCAGTTACTTGTATCTCTATATCACTATACTTCAAATGACAATTAAATAGATTTTTTATCACATCATCTTCACAAGACCAGGAAAATGTAATGACATCGCCATTACTAAGCTTAGATCTTTGATTTAAACTTCCACCAAAATAATCTCTTAACATTTCAACCGCATAATATTGGTCCCCTATCCAATCTTGTACTATCGTAGATTTCCCGTTTTGTGTTTTCATTTTTATTTTGTCTTTATAGTCATCATAAAATGAATCATAGTCAAACTGATATTGTGCTTCTCCTAACGTATTATATCCTTCTGTCGTAACTATGACATATTTATTTAAATCCACAGAAATAGTTCTATTATTAAAGCACACTATAAAAATAATTACTGTAATAACTACTGCTAAAACACCTATTAATTTACCTTTGCTTTTTTTCCCGTTTTCTTCTAACACTACGGATTGTTTTTGACTATTATCATTATTTTCTAATATAACCTTTTTTTCCTGTACTTCACCTATTTTGGTTCCACAATGATGACAAAAACTACTATCATCTTCTATTTTAGTCCCACATTGTATACAAAACATAACTTTCCCTTCGTATTTGAATTTTAATCACATAATAATCCATATATCATTTTTTGAAATTTTTTATATTCAATCCCATATAATATTGCGTAGCACATTTTTTACACATCAACTCACTGCTATCCCACATATCATAGTATTGTGCCCCTATATAAGTCTTATTGCACCAATCACAGGTATGAATATTGGCAAATAGTAAAAATATTCCTATAATAGCAGCTCCAATAATAAAAAATTTCCGTTTCCCTTTAGTCTTTATATCAGTGCTTTTTATTTCTATATTTTTTATTTCTGTTTTTAATTGATTTTCATTTGTCTTTTTAACACTCTTACCACAAGCAATACAAAACTTGCTATCTTCTTCTAATTTTGTTCCACAATACATGCAAAACATAATCATTTTCTCCTTCTTTCCATTCTCCGTATAAGACTTTACTGTAAAAACTATCCTAATTTTGTTCCACACTCAGAACAAAATATCACCTTTTCTTTAAAATATTTACCACATTTAGAACATGTCACACCACTTTGTAATTGTTTCTTTAATTCCTCAATTCTATTATTTTGTATAACTGTCTGTTCTTTCAGCATTTTATTTTCTTTTTCTAATTGTTCTTTTTTGTTTCTCAGTGCAAGTAACTCATTAGCATTGATATCTGATTTTGAATGAAACTCTTTTTTTACTTCTTCAAACTTCTCATATAATAGGTCTATCATCTTCGATGTTTCTGACAAATATGTATCCATTTCCTGCAAAACACTTGTTTTTTTAGTCTCAACCTTCTGTTCTTCTTTTGTAAACTTATTTCCGCAGCTCTTACAAAACAGAGCTCCTTCTAAATTTTCCACGCCACAATTACTGCATTTCATAATTCATTTCTCCTACTTTTTTGTACAAAATATTCATTAAAACCCTAATTCCAACACCGTTTTATATATTCTATCCTAACTTCTTAAAGAAAACGCTTCTCCATCCTTAGCGCGAATATCTACTTTAATATTGCAATCAGCTAAATGTTCATAATTTACATCCATAGCATATTCTACCGTAACTACAATGCGTTTATCTTCTTCTTCAAAATCTACTTTTGTTGCTTCCACTCCAATCACAATACTTCCAAAAGGCGTTCTGTAATCAGTTAAGGTTTTTTTCTGCTCCAAAAAATCCATAGTTACGTTAATTGGTCCTTTTTTGTTTAAATGCATTTCCCCTTTTCTGAATTTAATCATACTTTTTACAGGCTCATCCATGCCTTCGATAATTTCCTCAAACATAATATAATGGGTATTATTTTTATAATAATATTCCCCTTTTTGAATACTTTCTATTTTTTCTCCATCCTGCCCATTGTCAAACTGGATTCCTCGAATGGAAATCATAACCTCTTTGGTCATTTTAATACACCTCAATATTAATCTGTTTTACTGCCAATACTCCATACTTAAAAATAGTATTTGCAAAATGCTGAAATTTTTCAGCCCCATCACTAACAAAAAACTGATACTGATTGGTACCCAACGCCGGCTTTTCATCCTGCAAAATATCTTTTTCCTTCAACAACCGTTTTAACTCAATAGCAGTTTCATAAGCAGGGTTTACCAAAGTAACTCCCTGGCCCATAACTTTTCCTATGGTACTGCGAATCAAAGGATAATGTGTGCATCCCAAAATCAATGTATCAATTCCGGAATCAATCAATACACTCAAATATCTTTGCGCAATTTCATCCGTTACCGGATCTTCCAGCAACCCTTCTTCTACCAAAGGTACAAATAAGGGACATGCCTTCCCTATCACTTGAGCTTCCGCCTTCAAGGATTTTATGTATTGTGTATATATTTCACTTTGAATAGTTCCTTGAGTAGCAATAACACCAATTTTCCCATTTTGCGTAACATCAGCTGCTGTTACTGCACCAGGCTTTACTACACCTATAATAGGAATATCAATTTCTTTTTCAATTTGTTCCAAAGCATACGCACTTGCAGTATTACAAGCAATTACAATAGCCTTCACATTTTGAGTTTCCAAAAAACGCACAATTTGTCTGGAATATTTCGTCACCGTTTCTTTGGATTTACTTCCATAAGGCACTCTGGCCGTATCACCAAAATATACGATTCTTTCGTTAGGAATCTGACGCATGATTTCTCGCACCACGGTCAAACCACCTACACCGGAATCAAATACTCCTACCGGTAGATTTTTCAGATTCGTTTCTTCCATAAAATCTGTTTCGCTCCATTTTCATTTTGTTTTGTATCTTTTACATGAGCTTACTAATACTTGCTTTACTCCATTTTTATCAGATACCATTTATTTCATACTATTTTCGTTTTTCCATCAACAACTCAAGAAATTTACTTTTAATTACAATTTCTCCTTTGTCTGCATCTAAAATAGCAAAAAAATCTTCTCTAGGATTTTTTTCTTTTGTCTTACATTCATAACTTTCTTCCACCAAACTGAATTGAGGATACATCACTCCCCAAAAAGCAATAGTCATGAAACATAAACATATCCATTGTTTTATTTCTCTCATATTTTCCACACTTCCTTTTATTTTCATTTTCTAAAAAGAAGTATGGACAACTTTTTTTATCTTATGCTCTTTTTTCTCGATCAATTCGTATTTGATTTAAAACTGCAATTTCCTGATTATCGATATGAGCTTCTATTGCTGCTAAAGCTTTTTCTTTATCACCTTCCACAATACCTCTGCAGATTTCCTCATGCTCCTGCACCAAACGCGCATGCTGACTACTATCTTTAATATATTCAAAACGGTATCGATACATCTGCTCTGCAAGATTATTTACCATTTGAGAAAGGCGAATGTTACGAGTTGCCACAACGATAATATCATGAAAAGCAACATCCGTTTTTGCTATTTTAGCAAAATCTCCTGTTTTTACAGCTTCTTCAAAATCGATACATGCATTTTTCAACTGTTCTTTTTCTTCTTCGGTAATTCTCTCACAAGCCAGTTCCACAGACAGGTTATCTAATACTTTTCGTACTTCCAAGACATCCTTCATGCTCTTTTCCGTAATCTGTGCTACTTCTGCCCCTCGTCTTGGAATCATAGTAACCAAGCCTTCCAATTCTAATTTACGGATAGCTTCCCTAATTGGAGTACGACTAACACCTAATTTATTCGCCAAATGGATTTCCATTAAACGCTCTCCCGGTTTCAATTCTCCGGTCAAAATCCCCTGTCTTAAAGTCTTAAATACTACATCCCTTAAAGGTAGATATTCATCCATTTCCTGTTGAAAAATACTTCCCATTTTTACTTCCCTTCTCGCGTATAACTACTTGTAAAAATTTCGCTTTCCGCCAAACAATTACCTCTTATGTTCGTCCTTTATACCTGAATCTGTGTATCTTTAGCAAAAACAGTAACAAAACTTTGCTTAGCCAAACCACTGGCTACAACTTTTTCTAACGCTTCTTTTGCTACTTCTTCTTCTTTAAATATTGCAAATACTGTAGGACCGCTTCCACTCATTAATGCATTTTCAGCCCCTGCTTCCTTCAACAAGTTTTTAATTTCAGAAATAATCGGATACTTAGTTTCTGTTACAGTTTCCAAAACATTTTCCATACGACTGCATACACCATCTAAATCCTGCTTTTTAATCGCTTCTACCATTCCATCGATGTCCGGATGATATTTCAATTCATTTGCATGAAGATTTTCATATACATATTTTGTTGAGACACTAATTTCCGGTTTTGCAACCACAACAAAACAATCCGGTGCATCAGGAAGTTTCGTTAAAATTTCTCCGATTCCTTCACTTAAAGCGGTTCCTCCTTCGATACAATAAGGAACATCGGCACCAATTTTAACACCAATTTCTTTTAATTCTTCTACCGAAAATCCCAATTCAAACAAACGATTAATTCCCACCAATGCTGCTGCCGCATCAGTACTTCCACCAGCCATTCCTGCTGCAATAGGAATTCGTTTCGTCAAAGTAATATCTACTCCCTCTGTCACACCTTTTTGATCAAATAAAAGCTTGGTTGCTTTATAAATCAAATTATTTTCGTCCGTAGGAAGCTCCATGGCATCTACTTTGATCACAATCTGTTCATCATCTCTTTTTTCAAATTCCAAGGTATCGTAAATATTTACAGTCTGCATAATCATCTTTACATCATGATAGCCATTTTCTCTGCGTCTTAACACATCCAAACCAAGATTGATTTTTGCCATAGCATTAATTACAATTTTTTTCATATGCTCCCCCTATTTACCTATATTGCTCTTATTTTCTTACGAATCACAGATCAACAAATATATTCTTTCAAATTGCTTTTTGTATACAATATACATTAAATTGTATTTAATTATATACAATCCATCACCCTATGTCAACGTAAATGCCTTGTCTTTAAAGGAGTTTTCAAATTGTACTTTAATTGTTTTTTATTTCCTATCTATAAACTTTCTTTCTCCGCTGCCGACATAGTTTATAGAAGACATTGATTATCTTTTGAATGCAGCAGACAGCATTTGATATGTCTGCAGAATGGAGTCAACTATGAGTGTAAATGGAATTACAAATTATGGTACTACTTACAACAGCACCAGCTATGAAACAAAAGCCAAAAGTGTAAGTGAAAAATCAGAAAAAACAGAAGCCACTGTAGAATCCGGTGTAGTGTATGAGCCATCTACTTCTACCGGTACAGCAGCCAGCACCAAAAAAACTTATAAACAAAATCCGGAATTAATCAACAAACTAAAAGCAGAAACAGAAGCTAGAACCGCTCAGTTAAAAAGCTTAGTAGAAAAACTTATGTTAGGCCAGGGCAATGCTATCGGCACTGCAGATGACATGTGGAGCTTTCTTCGCACCGGTAACTTTACCGTAGATGCCGCTACCAAAGCTCAGGCACAAGCAGATATTGCAGAAGACGGATACTGGGGAGTAAACCAGACTTCTGACAGAATTATAGATTTTGCCAAAGCTCTTTGTGGAGGCGATCCTGAAAAAATCGAAGAAATGAGAGCCGCTTTTGAGAAGGGTTTCAAGCAAGCTGAAAAAACTTGGGGTGGCGAATTACCTGAAATCTCTAAAAAAACTTATAATGCCGTTATGGAAAAATTTGATGCTTGGGCTAACGAAAGTGAAGCTTAAGTTTATCCTATTTTTATAAGACAAACCACCAACATCAAATTGGCGTGTTTATACTTTTAGTAAAAATTGGACCGGGGAAGCATTTTGATATGTCCCCGGTCTTTTATATTTTCTATCCTTTTACCAATAAAATTTTTGTCCCTTTTTCTACTTCTTCTCCCGAAAGATCATTAATTTCTTTGATTGACTTAATAGAAACTTGATTCCGCTTGCCAATTTCCCATAATTCCTCTTTTCCCGACGGAATGTAAACTATGATTCCCGGTGCACTTGCAATCAGATCCTGAGAGTAGGGAATGCTTTGAATAGATGATATATAACTTTTACTCTGACAATTTTCTACCAAAATCTCTAATCCCAATATCATTTTTACTTCTATCGTGGATTCATCTAAAATGACCGCATTTTGTTGTTCTATCGTAGGGCGTAGCTTCCACTTGCAACCCTTTGTTATCTCTCTTTCTTCCATTAAATAAGAAAAAGGAATTTCTTTCTTCAATGCTTCATAAATATCTTCTTCTCCGTCTACCATATACAATAGAGTGCTTACTATAATTCCATGAATTTCCAGCCCTTCTTCTACGATTCTTTCATCTTCTATTTGAACGGAAGAATTCATGTGACATACCTGCATCACTTTCTTATCACTATGTTTTGTTTTGATTTCCTGTGATATTTTTACTCTGGCAACATGCTTTTCTTCCAGCAAACGATTCCATCCGGAGGTATATTCCGGCACAAGTTCCATTTCTGTCCCATAAACATCAGTAATCATTTCTACCTGACGGTTATCATAAATTTGTATTGGAATATCCAATACCATCTCCACTTCCAGCATTCTGTCTTCTCCATCGTAATCCGGTTTCACACTTAAGTTTTGATAAGAAACATAAGGAAGAATATCTCCAATCATACTACTGCCACATCCCTGGCATTCCACATTTCCACTAAACGGAATCGTAGTTTCATAAGATTTTATTTGCGACATTTCTCCTTCACTTGCATACAGCACAAACAAGTGAAGATCGCCCTGTAATCCAATGTTGTCTTCCAGAACTTTAATATCGAGCCTTCCTAATTCTAAATTTTTCCATAAAACTTCTCCAATAGGAGGCAGAAAAGAAGGTAATTCTAAATCTTCTTTTATTCGAAATACATCTTTCTTATCTATTACAAGAACAGAATTTTCCTCCCATTTTCTCTTAATCTCAAAAGCTTCCTGCCCCGAAATATCAATCAAAAATTCGTCATCATACAGTTCTTTCACTGTAATACAAAAATTCACCAAAGCACGAACATTTACTTTTCTTGAATTAATCAGACCTACTCTAAAATCCTCTAAAACAACTTGCACCTGCGGATTATCTATACTCTCCAATCCTTCTACTCTAATTTTCTCTTCCAAAGGAATTTCTCCCTGAATTCGAAACAATCTTTTTTCTGGGTTATCTGCTACACACAATATTTCATATTGTAATTTTCCTCTCAACATTAAGTTATCTGTCACAGGTCTTATTTCATCTAAAATAACTTTTCCGCTTTGCAACAAAACAGATACCACATCAGGACTACGATCGCTAATATTTTTATCTTCTTCCAACGTAATTTGTGTATTGATCTGACATTTTATCCGGTCCCTATGTATATTTTGTTTTTTTAATTCCATAAAAAACCTCCCGAGACATTCTAAACCGAGGATTTTCACATCTGAAAACACCTCTTATCTGCATAAGAATAAACTTCGACTTCTTACACAAATATATTCATCCGGGAGGTTAATTATCACATATTTTTTATTTTAAAAAATCTTTTATCAAACTTCCAATTATTTTACACATCCAATAATTTCATTGATGTCATTAATATTCTGCTGTTCCATGAATTTCTCAATTCCTTCTACAGTTTCTACTGTTGCATAAGGATTGATAAAGTTCATTGCACCTACTGCCACACCGGTAGCTCCGGCCATCATAAATTCTAACGCATCTTCAGCACCTGCAATTCCACCCATACCGATAATTGGAATCTTAACTGCATTCGCCACCTGATAAACCATACGAACTGCAACCGGTTTAATAGCCGGGCCACTCATACCACCTGTTTTATTGGCAAGGGCAAAGTTTCTTTTATAAATATCAATCTTCATACCTGTCAAAGTATTAATTAAAGAAAGAGCATCTGCTCCTGCACTTTCTGCAGCTCTAGCCATTTCTGTAATATCCGTTACATTCGGACTTAACTTCATAATAATTGGTTGTTTTGCATGTTTTTTAATTTCAGAAGTAATATTGTAAAGAGCATCTGCCTTCTGTCCAAAAGCAATTGCACCTTCTTTTACATTTGGACAAGATACGTTAATTTCTAACATATCTACATTGGTATCGCCTAATTTTTCCACAACATCAATATAGTCCTCTGTTGTTTTTCCACATACATTTACAATAACACGGGTATCAAATTGCTGTAAGAATTTTAAATCTCTTTCAATAAATACATCAATTCCCGGATTCTGTAATCCAATAGCATTTAACATTCCACCATATACTTCTGTTACGCGAGGTGTTGGATTGCCAGGCCATGGCACACTTGCCACACCTTTGGTTACTACTGCACCCAATTTATTTAAATCAACAAATTCGCCGTATTCCATACCGGAACCAAAGGTGCCGGACGCTGTCATTACAGGATTTTTAAATTCCACACCTGCGATGGTCACTTTTGTATTCTTCATGTTTTTCTCCTATTCTTAACTAACTCTTGTGTTCAACAATGATTTAAACTCTATTTTAGATATCTACATCTTCTGCTAAAAATACAGGACCATCTGTACAGATTCTTGCATTATTTACGTGAGAATGATGATCTTTTTTGGTAGTTTTACATACACATCCCAAACATGCACCTACACCACATGCCATTCTTTCTTCCAAAGAAATATAGGCTGGGATTCCTTTATCTGCTGCATATTTTTTAATTGCACGAAGCATTGGCATTGGACCACATGCAAAAATCACATCTGCATCTAATGCATTTTCTGCAATAGCATCCATAACATTTCCTTTTGTTCCTACACTGCCGTCTTCTGTCGCAATATATACTTTTGCATAAGCTTCCAAATCTTCTTTTAAGAATAAATTATTGTCTCTGTAACCAACCACTGCCTGTTTATCACAATCCAATTCTTTCGCTAACTGAACAATCGGAGGAACACCAATTCCACCACCCATAAGAAATGCTTTTTTACCTTTTCCTTCTTCTACCGGGAATCCATTACCTAACACTCCTAAAACAGGGACTTCTTTTCCAGCTGTGTAATGAGAAAATTCTTCTGTTCCTTCTCCTGCTACGCGATATACAATTCGAAGCATACTCTCTTCTTTATTTACTTCACAGATACTAATTGGTCTTGGAAGTAAGTTACTTTTATCTTCCGGATAAACTCCAATAAACTGTCCACATTTTGCATCTGCTGCAATTTCTGTTTTTAACCACATATCAAAAATTCCAGGTGCTAATTGTTTTTGTTCCACTACTGTGGCCATTACTTTTTTCTTCTGTGACATAATTTCCTCCATCTCATGTTTCTGTCTTATATTATTTTCGTAATTACAAATTACAATATATGAATTTAATTTTGAGTCTTGCTTTTTCACTAGTCCTCGTAAACAATCTTTCCTTGGCAGATCGTTTTCTTAATTTTACCTAATAATGTTTTACCGAGGAATGGCGAATTCTGGGATTTGGATAAAAATCCTTCCACTTTCCAAAATTCATTGGGATCAAAAATAATAAAATCTGCCGGTCCATTTTCTTTGATATATCCAGCATCCAAATGATACATTTTTGCCGGTGCATAACTCATTCTATCCACTAAATCAATCAGTGGCATATCATTTTTTTCTACCAATTCCCCAATTCCTAAAGCAAACGCTGTTTCTAATCCTAAAATTCCACTAGGTGCTTCCGTAATAGATTTTTCTTTTTCTTCCGCACTATGAGGTGCATGGTCAGTAGCAATAATATCTAAGGTTCCATCCTTAATTGCTGCGATAATTGCTTTCTTATCTTCTTTTGTTCGAAGCGGCGGATTCATCTTAGCCATGGTACCATGAACAATCGCTGCTTCTTCCGTTAAAGTAAAATGATGAGGTGTTGCTTCTCCATGAATATTACTATAGCCCTCTTGTTTTGCTTGACGTATCATATCTGCCGTTTCTTTACAACTGATATGCTGAATGTTTACAATAGCTCCTGTTTTCTTAGCAATTTCTATATCTCGTGCCACCATGGTCACTTCTGCTTCCCTTGGAGACCCTCCGATTCCATAATGCGCGGAAGCTTCTCCCCGGTTAATTCCATTATTGTCAATCAAATTAGGATCTTCCTCATGCAAACTGATGGGAACATTCAACTTAGCAATGCGATTCATCGCTTCCGTTACAAGTACTTCTTCCAATAATGGAATTCCATCATCCGTAAACCCTACCGCACCTTTTTCCAATAATAATTCATAATCACAAAGCTCTTTTCCCTTTAATTCTTTGCTGACACTACAGCAAGTTTCTACATGAATTCCCGTATTCTTTCCTTTTTCTAAAATATACGTTAATGTTTCCACATTATCCACTACCGGCTTCGTATTAGCCATCAAAACAACTGTGGTAAAACCACCCTTTGCAGCTGCTTTGGCTCCAGTCTCAATATCTTCTTTATATAAAAATCCCGGATCTCTAAAATGTACATGTACATCCACCAGTCCCGGTGCCACATACAAACCATCCGCATCAATGACTTCCATATCAGGAAACAAAGATTCATCCACCATTCCGGTGAATCCTTTATATAATTTTTTAATTCTTCCATTTTCAACCAGGATATCTGCTTCTCCTTCATACCCTGTTTCCGGATCTAAAATATATCCATTTTTAATCAGTAGCATTTGATTACCTCTCTTGGGAAAATTACTTATGATTCAGCAATAATTTTTCCCTTCATTTCATTTTAAAGTATCGCCGTTATTTCATAACAGTATACCACATTTATCATTGAAAAACTACAGGCAAGCCCATTTCCGATATCTGCAAAACAATACACGGATAAGATACTACACCTTCTTTTATTTTTTTCTCTTCCGGACCAACCAAACACGTATCTACATAAATTGCATTTTCTGTTTTGTATAAATCCTTAATATAAATGGAATAACCACCACTGTTTTGTGCCCCATATCCCACAACAATAAAGCGTTTCCCCTCATCCACATAGGTCATCTTCATTATTTTCTCTTTTTTCTTGTTAATTAAATTACTCAAACTTTCAGGAATACATTCTTCGCTAATAATCGAAAAACGAACTTCACTGCGTGGCTCTTCCTTTGATACAACTTTTATTTTGCAACCTTGTATTTGAAATAAAAAAATAACAAATACTCCCATTAGTATCCCTTTCATAACTGGTTTTACTAACTTTTTCATATAGCTCCGTTTTCTTTTTGTTACCTACAATATATTCTTTATTTAGAGAACTTATGCGCATTATTCAAAACAAGCTTTCTCTTACAAGGGAAAAATATCTTGTTTTGATAATTATTTTTTTGTATACTAAACAATAGTTATAAATTTGCTTTAGATTAAATTTTCAAAGCTGATTATTTTTTCGCATAAAAAAGTTTAAGAGAAAAGAGGATTTCTTTATGATACGTCTTATATTGGTTGCTATTTTTTTGATTCTGTTTTTTATCTGTAGTATTCCATTATTATTGATTGAATGGATCATTGGCCACTTTAACATGGATTTAAAAAACCGTTCTTCTTTGGCTATTGTAAAAGGAGCTTTTCAAGTCATTCTTTTCTTAACCGGGGTTAAGGTCACTGTATTAGGGGAAGAAAATGTTCCCAAAGATGAAGCTGTTTTATATGTCGCTAATCATAGAAGTTATTTTGATATCCTTCTTACTTATGTCAGAGTACCTCGTTTGACAGGATATATTTCTAAAATAGAAATCGAACGTATTCCTTTATTAAGAAACTGGATGCGTAATTTACATTGTTTATTTTTAGATAGAAGTGATATTAAACAGGGCCTAAAAACTATTTTAACCGGTATTGAAAAAATCAAATCCGGGATTTCCATTTGTATTTTCCCGGAAGGAACTCGTAACAAACAAAATGATTCGTTCCTTCCTTTCCATGGCGGAAGTTTTAAATTAGCAGAAAAATCAGGATGTCCAATTGTGCCTATCGCATTAAACAATGTGGCAGACATTTTTGAAGATCATAGTCCTTTTATCAAAAAAACTCATGTAATTATAGAATATGGAAAAGCTATTTATTTAGATCAATTAGATAAAGATACCAAAAAAAATCTGGCCGGTTATGTTTCCGACCAGATTCAAGATATGTATTTTAAGAATCAATCTCTTGTTTAAGATAATTTCTTTCAAACCAAGCTACAATATCTGCAAATCCCATGCCGTGAGATGCCTTTAACAAAATGGTATCTTGCGGCTGTATTATTTCCTGTAAGTGCTGGTATACATCCTCTTTCTCAGGCAAATATAAAAGTGACATACTATCAGCTTTATCTTCTACGCCACCTTCATAAATATGTTCTGCGAGATTTCCTATACAAATTAGGAAGTCTATCTTTCCTTTGGCATAGCTTCCTACTTCATAATGAAGCATCTGTTCATCTTCCCCTAATTCAAACATATCACCTAAAACAGCAATTTTTCTGCCATTGGCAGACTGCAATAAATCAATGGCTGCCTTCATGGAAACAGGATTGGCATTGTAACAGTCATCTATCAATACAAAATTCTCATACGGAATAATATTGCTTCTTCCACTGACTGCTTTTACGTTTTTTACTCCTTCTAAAATTTCTTCTTTGGATAATTGTAAATGCTTTGCTACTGCTGCCGCTGCCAAAGCATTTAATACCATATGCTCTCCCGGCAACGGAATCTGTACTTTAGAAATATCCACCATTCCCACCATATCTAAGGTACTGCCTAACAGTCCCTTAGATACTTCATTGCAGGCGATTACGTCATTATTTTCTTCGCGACCGAAGGTCACTAATCTCTCTTTCCATGTTTCTTTCAAGGTAATTAATTTATCATCATCACCATTCACAAAAATCATGCCTTCGGGATTCATAAAATCAAAAATTTCACTTTTGGCTTTTAATACACCGTCACGGTCTCCTAAGAATTCCAAATGACACTGACCAATATTGGTAAGAACACAAATATCCGGTTTTGCAATTTCACTTAATCTGTGCATCTCTCCAAAATCACTAATGCCCATTTCCAATACTGCAATTTCATGCTCATCCCTCAATTGAAGCACCGTTAAAGGCAAACCTACTTCATTATTGAAATTCCCTTGAGTTTTCCATACTCGATATTTAGTAGACAGAACCCCTGCTACAAATTCTTTCGTACTTGTCTTTCCTACACTTCCGGTAATCCCTACAACAGTAATATCCAATTGCTCACGATAAAAAGCCGCCAGTTTTTTTAAAGCAACAAAACTATCTTCTACCTGAATACAAGGACCTGTGATTACGGTTGGAACCTCTTCACAAATAACAGCCATGGCTCCTTTTTCAAATACGGAAGGAATAAATTTATGACCATCTACTTTTTCTCCCTTGGTAGCAACAAACACAAATCCCTCTTGCAACAAACGAGAGTCTAATACCACACCCAGTGCCTCTTTTGTTTCATCCTTTACCCATTCTGTTCCATATAAAGTTCCATCACAAGCTTTGCAAATTTTCTGAATTGTTAAATTTTTCATTTTATTCCTATCCTAACATCTTCTTTATTTCGTAAATATATCTTGGGGTTTACTTTGATTTTGTTAGTTTTCTTCTCTTAAAGCCGCTGCAATAATCATTTCACACAATTCATGAAATGAAATTCCGGCCGCTTTTGCTTCTTGAGGCAATAAGGAAGTAGGTGTCATTCCCGGTAAAGTATTTGCTTCCAAACAGAAAATCTCTTCCTTTTCATTCATCATAAAATCCATACGTGCATAATTTTTCAAACGCAGTACTTGAAACGCTTTTTGGGCATATTCTTGCATTTCTTTTGTTTTTTCTTCGCTAAGTAAAGCCGGGCAAGTTTCAACTGCACTTCCTGCCTGATATTTATTTTTGTAATCATAAAATCCCTGTAAAGGTGCAATTTCAATCACCGGTAAAGCCTTTCCGTCCATAACTCCTACCGAAAATTCTCTTCCTTTTATGTATTGCTCAATGACAACTTCATCATCATATAAAAAGGCTTCTTTTTTAGCCGCTTCGTATTCCTCCGGTGTATTCGCCATCGCTACGCCTACACTGGATCCACCACAACATGCTTTCACCACACATGGCAATTCTACCGTTTGGGGATCTGTTTGTCCTTTTTTTAATTTAATTCCCTGTGGAGTTGGAATTCCAAATAAAGCGAACATATCTTTGGTTAATCCTTTATCCATACAAATAGCACTACTTAAATAATCCGTTCCCGTATAACGAACTCCCATTAAATCCAAGGCAGCCTGCACCTTTCCATTTTCTCCATTTTCTCCATGGAGCGCTAAAAAAGCAACATCCGCTTCTTGGCACAAAGCAACTACATTTGGTCCAAAGAAATTACGTCCACCGTCTTTTCTTAGTTTTTTTACAGCCTCCAAATCAGGATTTTTCTCAGATACTTTTCCCACAGCTTTGGCCCAATCAATATCTGCTTCAAACAATCCTTGGATATCTCCCTCATACCCCAAATATACATCCAGCATAATCACCTGATGACCATTTTCTTTTAATGCTTTATATACCATGCTTCCGGAACTAAAAGACACATCTCTTTCTGTACTTAATCCACCCGCCAAAACTACTATTTTCATTCCTTTTACTCCTTTTATTCTTACTTTTGAAACTTCTATCTCTTTGTACTCTGTAACAGCAAATAAAACAGTCCACAATTTTTTGGTGTTACTTTCTTTGTCTCTTCCATAGAATTCAAAACTCCAAAACCATCAATATAACAAATATTTTGCGGATTTCTTCCCATAAAATAATCCCGATAATTTTTTTGTAATTGAGTATATTCATGGTTGGTAATAATATAATTCACCAAAGCCAAATTTCCCATATCTTGAAGTTTTCCATCGATATCATTATACTCTTTTTGTTCAGAAACATAATACGTAGGTCTTCCACTGGAAAGGGAAATTTCTTCCGCTTCTGACATTAATCTTTTCATTACCTTCTCACTGGTCTCCAAATTCACCCCATAACGAAAAGTAATATATGCATAGTCTGCATACAAAGAAAAATCGTACTCCGTATAACTTTTCTGTTCCTCTTTCATTCCCAAGTACTGATTCACTGCTTGAGAATATTTTCCTCTTCCTGTTAAACGATATAAATGTGCAGCTGCAAAATATCCTGCATCATAGGCTACATTATCCAAACTATTCTGTATGGTGCGATAAGCTCTCTCCGCCGCTCCATAACACTGATGATACATATTCCAATCCAAATCTCTCATTTGATATGCATAAATCGCCATAGTACCCGCAAATTCTGCAGTTGCTGCCAAAGAGATATATTGCTGTTTTTGAGTCTGATCCAAATCCTTAATTTTCTCTACCGTGGAAATATCTGCATAAATGGCTCCACTGCCAGAATCTTGAGATTGTAATAAACGTTCTATTTTTTCTTTACATAAACGATCTAAATATTCTGTATCCAAAATCTGATTGGGATATAATTCCTTCGTAAGTAAAAGGGCTGTCAATTGATAGCACATTAAAGAAGTATCGTTTTCTTCCTTCTCTATCATCTGAAGCATCTTTGTTTCTACCTCATTGTAAATATTTGTTCCTATCACAAATTCATAAGAATATCCTAAATTTGGATGATAAATATAATAAGTTCCCTCTTTTGTCACCTTCGAAAAATCTGCCAAATAAATATCTTTTTTTTCTGTTAAACCTGTAGCTTCATTTAATGAATCTGAAATCTCAATTTTCCCCGCTTTCAGAATTCCTTTATATTCTTCTTCGTGAGTCAAAGCATTATATATCACAAACTCTGTCTCTAAGTCTTTACCATGTAATATAGCCACTTTAGAATCATCCACCAGGTATCCTACTTGATTTACCAATATGTTAGGAACCTGCTGCACAACTGTATAAGAAAAATCTGGTGTCAATCCCAAGGTTTCATTTTTCATTTCAGAATCTGAATCACTCTGAGAGAAAAAAGAACATCCCGTCACTACACACGTAATGAATATAATTGACAGCCAGACTTTTATTTTCACTTGGGTTTCCTCCTTGTATTTTCTTTTGTATTTCTTAAAGGCATACACATTTATTATACCTTTAACTTTTCTTTAGGTAAAGAGTTACCTCAATTTTGTCATAGGATTTACCGGTTGACCATCTTTTTTCAGAGAAAAATATACATTATCTCCTTCTAAACTATAATACTTGGTAGGTGTACCTACATCTGCAATATAATCTTCTTTTTCCACCAAATCCCCTTCTTTTACTTGAATATTAGTAAGCTGCCCATATTCTATTTCATATCCACTTCCAATATCCATAGTAATTACATTTCCAAGTTCCGCTGTTTTTTCAATGTTTGTCACCTTGCCGCGGGCTGCACTATGAATATTTTGTCCTTCTTTTGCACTTATCACAATAGCCGGGCTTAATTTATATTGTTCCAAAGTAGAAAAATACACAGGTTTTTCCATACTATAATTGATTAATACATTTCCAACTACCGGCCATAAAAGATTTTCTTCTTCCGAAAAACTTAAAGTTTCTTCTTCCTGTGCTAAAAAATCAAAAAATACTTCTTCTGTTTCTTCCTCTTCTTCAGATTCCTCATTCGGAAATTCGTATTCACCTGTTAACCAACGTTTTTCAGAAGTGTTCCACAGTTCTTCTTTTTCTACTCCTGTAGAGGAAACTTCTGCTGATTCCTCTTCCTTCTCCGGAATAGGATCTTCTGCAACCATCAAATCCATTTCTTCATTTTCCAATTCTGATAAATCTACCACGTATCCATCATTTTGACTGTGACTTTTTTCTTTTACATAAATTCCTGTTGCCGTAAGCGCTGTTAAAACAAGCACACTAGAACACAACATAATCATTCTTTCTCTTTTATGATTTTTTCTTCTTCGTTTCATGTGATATCCTCCTTTTTCCTTAGTTTTTCCTAACACTTTATCTTTATACCTATTTTATGTCATATTTTTTCTAAAGAAATATTTTCATAGAAATGCAGAATCAAATCTTCATATCCCAATCCATTTTTGGCAAGCTGATTAGCTTCGTACTGAGAAAAACCAAAACCATGGCCAATTCCCTTGGTTTGTATTTCAATCATATGATTTACTTTTTCAAAAATAAAACAAGAAGAAGATAACCCAAACGCTTTTCGAAAAAGCTCTCCTTCAATTTTTTTCCCATTAATCTCTACTTCTTTTACATATCCATTATTGTCTTTACACAGAACTATTTTTTCTATTTTTTCATTACTCTTTAAGAATGATTTTTTCAAGATTTTTTCCAATTCTTTTTGTGTCATTTCTACATATTGTATGTACTCTGTTGCCATTTTATCTTCTTCACAAGATATACTTTTTAAGAAAGAAAGATTTCCAGCTACCCCCATATATTCATCAATATCTCTTGTATTACCGTTGCTCATTCTAAAAAAAGGCGGATTAATAATCTCACCTTCATATACCAATATCATCCCTTTCGTTTCTAATATCGCCTGTTGAATTTTATTTTCATAATCAACAAATTTTTCCTGCCATAAATTCTTTCTTTGCTTTTCTTCGAGATAATACTCTTTCACAATGTTATCCTCAATTATCTTCTTCCCATCTTCTTTTTTCATCTGACTCATACAAAAAGAACGCAGAAGAATTGCTTGTGCCTTTAATGTCTCAGGTTCATATTCTGCAGGAATGGAAGAAGCCATCATCCCAACCAAATATTCCTCCAATGGTATTTGAAGTTTTCCCCAAAACTTTGTTTGCATCACCCATACTTGTCCCGGCGTATGATCTATATCAAAAGTTTCTTGCTCCCTTTTACTAAATCCACTCATCAAAAAAGGAAACAAGAAAAAAAAGAGAAGAACGGTTAGCACAAGGCCTCCTCTTCCTTCTCTCTTTTTTTGTTTTCTTTTTACTCGTTTTACTTTCATACGCCCACCTGTCCTTTTTTCTTTCATTGTATGTGGACGTATTTTTTTTATGCATATTGTGCTATTTTATTTTTCACAAGATCCAAATGCTGTATGGTTCCTGCATTTCCATTTTCATATAAAAAAACACCGGTATTTCTTATGGCAGCGTTCATCTGTCCGTTTTGACCTCGCTGACCAAATTCGGTAGATACATTTTGCAGACAAACGGCACCAACACCCTGTTCTGCTAAAGAATATAGTTTGGAATTTCCCTGCTCATCCTGCACCCAAATTTTTAATTGACTCCAAATTTCATCATTTTCGTCAATCCAGCCATTTTTATCTTCATCATAAATAGATAAGTCTTTGAACCCATCGCCGGAAGTTGTTCCAAATAATTCACTTCCATCGTTAATTTCGCCATCCTGATTTTTATCCAAAGCTAAATATCCGCTGTCTTCACATAATTTTGATATCAAATCCTCTTCTCCATCTGCATCTAAATCAAAATAAAACTTCTGATCTGACACTTCAGCAATATTTCCCTTTAAATTAATGACAAGAGGATCAATAAATGTGGCAACATTTTGCACTGTCTCTTTAGTATATTGCACAAAACTTCGGCTCATAGAAACATCTAACTGAAAGCTAATTTCTCTGCCATCGGCTGTTTTTACCATACCTGTGGTAGAAAAAGAAGTTCTCTCAGATTCTGTAAATACAGTTTCTCTTTCTGCTGTAATTGTAAACATGTTCACCGGTTGCAGCTGTTGTAATTCTGCTGTTACATTCCCACTATTATTTCCAAATCTATTCATAGATTGTAAATTCCCTATCCCTTTATAAGAACTTACTCCCATTTTTTCTGCAATTTCTCTGGTTCTGCTTTCACCAAAGAATATAGTCCATAAATAAAGAATACACTGCTGCCTAAGCTCTTCCATTGCACTATACTCTTTCACTTGAGTAACACGGGGAATATTTCGAATGGATGAAGTTTGATTCCATTTTCCTACAACATCCGATAATTCCTGCAACGGTTCTTCCTTTTCCCAAACATCTGTTGTTTGATTCTTTGTTTGTTGGTTATTATTTAAAGCATGCTCCTCATTAAAAGCATCTTCCTTACCCCCAAGACCATCACCTAGTCCAGAGCTAAGATTAGCATTTCCCATTTGTACCCGAAATGATAACTTCCTTGTAGAACAAGACTGATATGTCCTGCCGGATTCCATTCCTATGTAAGAAGAATCTATTTTCAAGTTTATATTATTTTCCTGCTCTTACATTTATTTCGCAGGTTCTCTCTTCCTTTCTTGACAGTGGTCCTTTATATGTTTTCACTTCCCTGCTTCAACCTCAAACATTATTAGTTTTCATGTTCGCACAAATATAAAAAAGAGTACGCAAAAAGAAACTCCTTTTTTCTTCTTACACACCCTCCGTGGTTCTGTCTATATTCACTTATACAAGTTGGCCAAACTTGTTTTCATGTGTTATTTATTTCGTCATTCTTTTAAAAAACTTTAGCCCTTTTCAACACACGGATTTCTTCGCATTTCATGCTCTCGAAATCCTAAAAACATTCAAAATCCGCCCATTTGGGCTACTTTCTCATGTTTTGCAGGTACCAAAGGTCATACTTTTTTATGCATGCATAAAAAGTATGACCTTTTAACCCTGTGTTATCATACTCTGTTGTAATTAATCAAACATCCATCTAAGATAATCTGACGTTCTTCGTTGGTTAATTCACCTAAAGTCATTTCAAATTCTACTAAAGACCCCTCTTTTACAGCATACGCTTTAATTACAGAGTCTTTTTCTTCTACCGCTTTACGAATACCCGGGAAGAAAATGTAATCTAAATTCGCAAATGGAATTTCTCCTTCTTTAATTAACAGTGGAAGCATACCCCAGTTAATTAAGTTAGAACGATATCTCTTAGTTGCATATTCATTAGCAATATTTGCCCATCCACCTAATACCTTCTGACAGCTTGCTGCCTGTTCTCTGGCAGAACCATCACCTGGTTTAACAGCAAAAATAGTAGAACCAAATCCCATATTACCTTCGCCTGCTTCCGGGAACTGAGCATTAACAACAGCCATAATTTCTTTTAATTCTGGTTTTGCTTCTAATGGACATTTTCCTTCCATAACTGCTTTCTGAGCCACCTGAATATCTTTGGCAAGGCCAACATATTTGGGATCTTTTCTAGATAATGTAAACTCAGCCAAACCAAGTGGATTAGATCTGTAAGAAGAAGTTTCTCCAGATGGAATTAATTCGTCTGTTGTTGTGACAGGATCATGAATTTCACTTACTACACGAAGTAATAAATTTTCCGGTAATTCTGTCATTGCAGGCCAGTCTTTGATATTTGGACCAAATTTAATTTCTACACTTGGGTCTGCAACTCCTTTGGAATCGAAGACACGGTTAGCATAAATCTTAGAATCAAAGTTGTATTTGTATTTTCCTAAGTTGCCATCAAAATCAGTAGCTGGCGTAAGCATACCCTTATTAGCTGCTGTCGCTGCAATAGAACGGGCATCCATTAATGCTACGGAAGAAATCTGTCCGCTCTGTAGCTTAGAACCTTCACGGTTCGGGAAGTTACGTGTTGAATGACGAACACTAAATGCATTATTAGCAGGTGTATCGCCGGCACCAAAGCATGGTCCACAGAATGCTGTTTTTAAAATTGCTCCTGTTTCCATTAAGGTTGCTGCACAACCATTTTTAATTAATTCCATATAAATTGGTGTAGAAGCAGGGTATACACTTAATGTAAATTCATCTGCTCCAATATATTGTCCTTTTAAGATATCTGCTGCTGCACAAATATTTTCAAATCCACCACCTGCACAACCTGCAATAATACCCTGATCAACATAGAATTTTCCATTTCTTACTTTATCCTGTAAGGAGTAAGGTACCGCACCATCTAAACTTACAAGAGCTGCTTTTTCTACTTCAGCTAAAACATCGCCCAAGTTAGCATTTACATCTTCAATAGTATATGTATTGCTTGGGTGGAATGGCATTGCAATCATAGGTCTTACTTTACTAAGATCAACTACAATCATACCATCGTAGTAAGCTACTTCACCTGGATTCAATTCTTTATAATCTTCTTTTCTTCCATGAATCTCATAGAACTCTTCAATTTCTTTATCTGTTTTCCAAATAGAAGAAAGACAAGTTGTTTCTGTAGTCATTACGTCAATACCAATACGGAAATCAGCACTTAAATTAGCTACGCCTGGTCCAACGAATTCCATTACTTTATTTTTTACATAACCATTTTTAAATACAGCACCAATAATTGCCAATGCAACGTCCTGAGGACCAACACCCATAATTGGTTCACCGGTTAAGTAAACACCCACAACCCCTGGCATATTGATATCATAAGTCTGGTTTAATAACTGTTTTACTAATTCCGGTCCACCTTCACCCATTGCCATAGTACCAAGTGCACCATAACGTGTATGAGAGTCCGAACCTAAAATCATTCTTCCACCACCTGCAAGCATTTCACGGGCAAACTGATGAATAACTGCCTGATGAGGTGGTACATAAACTCCACCATATTTCTTTGCACAGGTAAGACCAAACATATGGTCATCTTCGTTAATAGTTCCACCTACTGCACAAAGAGAGTTATGACAGTTCGTTAATACATAAGGAATTGGGAATTTTTCCAATCCTGATGCTCTTGCTGTCTGAATAATACCTACAAAGGTAATATCATGGGAAGTTAATTTATCAAATTTGATTTTTAACTTATCCATGTTGTCGGATGTATTATGTTCTTTTAAAATATCATAAGCAATAGTTGCCTGTTTCGCTGCTTCTTTGCTTACGTCTTTGCCTGTTTTTGCTTTTACTTCGTTTAATGCGCCGCCGTTATCTGCAACAATTTCCTGGCCGTTTAACAGATAGGCTCCGCCTTCCAATAATTTAATCATTACGGTTTCCTCCGTTCTTACATTCTTATATGACAATTTCCTTTTATTATATATAAGGCAAATAGGGATTGCAACAAAAAACTCCCTTATATAGGGAGTTTTTGTTATACTACTATCTTTCTTATCCATTTAGATTACAAGTACACAATCCTAACAAACCACAACGCAATCTCTTAATATAATAACTATTATTTCAACTTAAATTCCATTCCGGTACTTTTATCTCTACAAACACCAGTAGTCAAATCCACCTCGAAAGTTGTAACTTCTACTTCGTCATCATTAAGTAACTTACATTCAATAATACTGTCTTCTTCTAATGATGTTGGTTCATATTTTATAGTTGTTTCCTGATAATATCCATTTTCTATGATACAAAAAACTAAAAGCTCTAGTGCCTCTTCAACCGCAAACACCCTCTCTAATTTTTTACTTTCTGAATCATTTACTTTTTTCTGTGAACCATCTTTCGCCACTGTATTTACTACTTCTATCTCATCTGCATACATGTTAGTTGCGTCATCCGACAAAGATATCCAGACTGCCGGACGTACTCCTACAAAGTCATTAGCCGCATAAATCGCATCTTCACTAAACTCTCCGGTACTTAATACCGGAACTACCTGCTGTGTGCTTTTATCACTTCTTGTCCACCAACAACTGTGTCCGTTATCTGCAACCTGAATTCCATTCTTAATTGCAATCTCGGTCGCATACGCTTGGCGACTTGCAGCCGTTGGCATATATTTCATGATTTCTTCCTGATTCAAGAGAAATAATTTATTATTTTGCCCTAAATTTTTTCGCTGCACAATTCTTTTATTTTCCATCTCCGAAAAGGATGCTGTGTAAAACTCATTATTTAACCAGCTATTTAAGTCACTGTCTTGCCAGGTACTTTTCTTAGATTTATTATATTCCTTTGCCACCAAACAATCTTTAGACAGCAATAATACCTTATCTTCTTGTCTCTCTAAAACAATCCAGGAAATCAAAGGTCTCTCTTCCATCCCAAACAAACTGGATAATGCACTAAAGTCTCCCCTTTTTCCAATAGTATACACGGCAGAGTAGAAACGATCGGTGGTTTTGCCTTGTCGTCCAAAGACAATTTCATCTCCAATCTGACAGGCTTCTATTTGTTTATCCTCAATGGAATAAACTAATTCTGCCACATCCTTGTAATCAATAATAGTAGAAAACAACTCTATTGCTTTTTCATACTTTCCTTCTTGCATGCAAGATATAGCTTCTTCATAAATAGGACGTGGTTTTATATAGGAATATACAACCCATAATCCCACAACCGACATTACAAATACCAGAATGATAGCAAGACAAACTCTTTTAAATATTAGATTTCTTTTCTTTCGTTTGTCTTCCTTTTGTTGTTTTTCTCTATTTTCTTCCTCTACTGTTTCGATTTGTTGTTTCAATTGTTTTTTGAGTGCTTCTATATCTTTTGCAAATTCTTTATCCGATAGCTTTATTTCTTCTACTCGAATCTCTTCCACCATCTGCATTGCTTTCTGATAATCACTTAAGATCCCATGTTTTTCAGAAATATTTCTCGCTTCGTTATACATGGTATGTTGGGCTAAAAGAAGCAACTCATCCTTTAACTTATCATCCCCATTCTGCATTGCTTTCTGATAAAATTTTTCTTCCACAATGGATTGGTCCACTTTTGCCAGATCCGACACTTCCTGGCATCGATACTTCAACATTAACATGCCCACATAATATTCAGCATTGTCAGGTTCATATGTATATACCATATTCAAACACTGTTTCGCTGCTTCCATATCACCCATGCCTAAAAATCCATAGGCTTTTTTCAGCATAGAACTAGCCATCTGTTCTTCCAATCCACCAGTTATGGTTTCCTGTTTATCTTTCGGAATGATTTTTTTTACACCACGAACCAAATCCTGCATGAATCCAATAACAGACATATCCTGGGCCTGGATATATGCAAATTCTTCCGGAAGATCATACGCAGTAATATCTTTGTATACCGGAATCAAAGTTTTCTTTTTCCCATTTTTAATCAGTGAAAGATATCGACTCCACTCATTTTTTACCCAAACAGCATTAAAGTATTCTGTTTTTGTTCCAAGTACTATCATGACTTTCGCTGAATTTAAAGCCGCAAATATGTATGGTTCGTACGCAGTTCCCAATTTATCTTCCAATGTTATACGGCTGAAAAACACCTTATATCCTTCTTCTGTCAATGCCTTGTAAATATCCTGAGCATAAACACTATCGGCCGTTCTTCTTCCATAGGAATCAGTTTCTTTATAACAGATAAAAACATCAAAAGGCTCTTCCTGTTTTGAAATTGCTAAAATACCCTTTTGGATTTCATCTATGGCTTTTGCTTCTTCTTCATAGATTTCCTGCTGTAATGCATCTGCATATTTTAAAGCCATCAGATAATCATCATCTGCAAAAACAGAACTAAACTGTGCCCTGTTTACTGTAGGAACTCGTTTATGACTTTGGGGATCTTCCACATATTCAATCCCGTATCTGCACAATACCAAGGACCAATATGCTTCTGCATCCGAGGTATCTTCATTTAATATCTGCTCATAGATGGTTGCAGCCTTATCATATTCATTGCTACGACGAAAATGATTGGCACGATCATATAACTGAGCTTTTCGTTCACTGTCTATTTTGGGTAAGGTCTGCTTGGTACCACAATATTCACAAATCGCAATTGTTTCATCGCTTTGCAATTGTAAGGTACCACCACACATCTTACATTTTAATACTGTTGCCATAAAGGTTTCTCCTCGTATCTAACTTTATTCTTCTGTAACTTCTAATAATTTTACAGATTTGTTATCATGTTCACTTTTAATATATCCTCGCCATCCAAGGCTGTTTTCAACTTCATATTCCATATCACCATTGGTATAACTCTTTGTAGAAATGATTGTATATACCTGACCTTTTAATGCATATCCTACAGTTCGTTTACTATTTTCCAAACGTCTCCAATAATATGTTTTATCCAAAATAACTTCTATCTGCGGAACCCTACTATCTCGTTCATTTCCCATAGATGCAATCTTTTCTTGGGATAAAGGAAGGTGAATAATTGCCACAAGAATCAGTACTGACACTATCATTCCTATTTTTTCTTTGTTGCTTTCTCCTGACACTAATATCATAACACTACCAAAGACAAGATTTAGAATCACATATGCTGTACTGCTGACATAAATCTGAAATCCGACTGCTCTACAAAGAATAAAAGAACCACAAAGTAATATTAATCCTACACCATATAAGCGTCCTGATATTTTATTACGTATTCCCTTTCTTAAACTATGTACGTATGCCACAATTTGAATTCCACCGCTTAACACACACAATATCTCCCACACAAGCGCTACAGTCGGACTTGCCGCTTCCATATCCTCTATACTAAAGTGTAATCCAATCACATTAAAAAATGTGTATCTGAGCATACATACTAACCAAAACATCACAAATGCTAATGAAATTCCCGCAAACACTTTTGCCTTAATCTCAGATGTTTTCTTTTGTTTTTCGTTCTCTTCTTGCAAACGTTTTAAAAGTTCTCTCTCTTCCGCCTTAATTCCACCGGTTTCACCTCTGGACACTTTTCCCAGGAGCTTTTTCACACCATATACTAAATCCTGGATAGCTCCTATTTTTCCCATATCCTGTGCCTGAAGTTTTACAAATTCATCCGGCAATTCGTATGGTGAAATATCCTTATACACAGGAATCAGCGTTTTGTCCGTGTCCTCTCCCATAAAACGAAGATATCGCATCCACTCATTTTTTACCCAAATACTTTCACAATGCTCACCATTCATGGTAACCATTAACATAACTTTAGCAGTGGATAAAGCAGAAAAAATATACGGCTCATAATTCTGTCCCAATTTATCTTCTAAAGAAATTCTTGCAAAAAAGGTTCTGATTCCCTGTTTTTCTAATTCATGATAAATTTCTTGTGCTAATACACTGTCCTTGGTTCTTTCCCCATTCTCATCAGATTCTTTATAACAGATGAATACATCATATGGTTCTTCCTTAGAAGATACCATGATAATTTTTTTCTGCAATCTATCTAATTCTTCTGCTTCTTCCTGATACATCAGTTTATTTTCTGCATCAGCATATTGTTGTGCCAATTTATAATTCATGGAAGAACGAATGGATTGAATTAAAGTTCTATGGCAAGTAGGAATTCTTTTTTTACTTCCCGGTTCTTCTACATACTCTACTCCATACTCAGAAAGAATCATTCCCCAATAAGCTTCTGCTTCCTGTTCATCCTCTTGGGCTATAATCTTATACGCATCATAAGCTTTATCAAATTCACAATTCAGACGATACTGATTGGCACGATTAAATAAACGGGCTTTTTTCTCACTATCTATTTTAGGTAGTGTCATAGTAGAACCACAGTACAGACAAGTTCCTATTGTCATAGATTCATTAATCTCTATTTCTCCACCACACATCTTACATTTTAATATTGTTGCCATTTTTATTTCTCTCTTTCTTTAAATGTAATCTAATAGATTACATGATATCTTTGTCATATTTTATACCTTTTCGACATTTTTTGACAAGTCGTAAATAATGTTACGTGTATATAATAATCAACTATTCCAATCTTTTCTTGACAACTTTTTTCTCACAATTCAAAATAAAAATATATTTTTTTAAGAAAGGTTACCATTATATGAAAAAAACAGTTATAATTACAGGCGCTACAGATGGAATTGGAAAAGCATTAGCCGTATTGCTTAGCAAAGATTACAATCTTGCTCTTTGTGGAAGAAATGAAGAAAAAATGAAAGAACTGATGATTCAGTTAGGCGATTGTCATGCCTACTGTGAATGTTTTGATATTACAAATGATTCTAAACGTCATGAATTTTGTGAACATGTAAAAAAAGAATTTGGCACGATAGATGTATTGGTGAATAATGCCGGCGCCAATACAAAAAAAGACAAGGTTGTAGATATTAATTTAGAAGATTTGCGTTATATGTTTGAATTAAACTGTGTTAGTGCTGTAGGAATGATTCAGGAAATCTATCCTCTAATGTCTGAAAAACAACAAGGATTATTTATTAATATTTTAAGTAGTTGTTGTCTTTTTAATAGTCCAATGGCGGGCAGTTACTCTGCTTCCAAGGATGCTATGGAAGGAATTAGTAAAATTCTTTTAAAAGAAGTGAAACCGGAAAATATCGGAGTTTGTAATGTCTACCCCGGTGGCGTAGATACTAATTTTAGAGCCATTGCAAATCACAATTATTTAAAACCGGAAACTGTAGCAAAAATGATTAAAGCTTGTATCGAAAATGAGGAAGGTTGCGTACACGATATTGTTATCAGACCTTTTATTGAAGATAACATTGGCTAATCCTTCATTACTTAAGGGGAGCCGTTTACAATTTTTTAACAGCTCCCCTTATAATATATTTTATCCAATTATCTCTTTTATGGTCCTAAACAACCTGTCTCTATCAATAGGCTTTAATAAATATCCGGCAGGTTTTAATGAAAGCACAGATTTAATATGTTCTCTTTTGTTCACCGCTGTCACAAACACAATAGGTATCTCTTTATTTACCTCTGATTCTCGAATTTTAATCATGGTTTCTCTACCATCATACATTGGCATTTCATAATCCAGAAGAATTAAATCCGGTCGTTTTTCACGAATAGAAGCCAAGGCCTTTAAGCCGGAGGTTGCCATCCGAATGTCATAATCTTCCGATAATAATCCCTGTAACATTCTAAGAAAAACCCCACTATCGTCAACCAACAAAATGGTCTTTCTGGTATTTACGATTTTCTTTCTTTCAGGCGTGAACTCTGACTTTTCTTCCTCTTCGCCATTTTCTTCCTCTGTTTTCTCCATCCTCTCTTCTTCTTCATTATGGACTGCCTTTGGAATTATTTTTCCTTCCAATACGGCATCTACCGTTTCCATAAGTTCCTGCTCAGTATAAGGGACTGTTACAAAAATAAAGTTACTATTCTCCAACTCTTCTATTTTTGTATCCTCCATCTGAATTCCTACACATACAACAGGTGTCTCACTGTATTCCTCTTGTATACCTGTTAACAAATCTACGTTTGTTTTATTCATTTCATTTAAAAGGATTACTACAATATCAGGTTTGTTTAACTTAAACATTCCTCTGAAAATCTCTAATTTATTTACGCATGCCCGTACCTCATATTTCTGCGCAAGACTTTTATTTATTTCTCGAAAATAATCTGTGAATTGTCCCACTAGTAATATTTTTTTCATAAGCAAATCCCCCTTATCTTATAGTACTCTTTTAATTTTCTCTACGCTTTCTATAGCATGATCCGATTCCATGTTTAAAACTTGACCCGCTAATTCATCTATCAAAGTTTGTATTTCCTTTGAAAATTGGTACCGTTTAAGTTCTTCCATTATAAAGTCTGCTGTATCATAATCATCTTGTACCAGCCCTATACTTAACATCTCTAAGTAAGACTCTATTAACTCCTTACTTTCTATTTCCTGCTTCTTTTCCGGAAACAATACTGCCACCCGTTCGGCATGCTTTGCAATTTCTTCCACTAAAACAGGATGCAGTATTTTAAGTTTTTCTACTTCCCCCTCTGCTGCCGCTACTTCTAATATTCTTGCTAATTTTGATAACAATAGTGCTCCCACCGTTGCCGATGTACTTTTTAAAGCATGAACTTCGATTTTATAATTTCTAATATTATCTTCATTTTCTAAATCCCTGCAATATGTACTAAGCTTTTCCGGAAGATACTTCAATAAATCTTTGAAATTATCTAATGATTGCATGAGAAGTTCTTCATTTTTTAACAATCCCAAAGCATATTCAAAATCAAACTCTTCTATTTGAGGGAAATTGTCAGGATTAGTTTTGTGTGAATTTTTTTCCTCTTCTTTTCCTTCTTTCCATAATTCTTTAGGTAAGTACTTCATTACCATCTCATCTAATTTTTGCGGATTCACCGGTTTCGTCATAAAATCTCGGAAACCTTCCTTTAAGTATTTCTCCCTTTCTCCCATCATGGCATTGGCTGTAAACATAATTACCGGTGTGTTTCTACAAAGTTTCTTTTTCTTAATTATCTGAAAAGTTTCTACACCATCCAGCCCCGGCATCATATGATCCAAAAATATCATGTCAAATTTTTGCTGATGCAACACTTGGATACATTCTTGGCCACTAGCTGCCTGTTGTACCTGAATCTGTGACTGTTTTAATAAACCTATAAAAACATCTCTGTTCATAGCATTATCATCTACAATCAAAATCTTAGCCTCAGGAGCAATATAAAACGTATCTTTTTTCTCTTCTTCTATTATTTTGGACACTCTCTCTTCAATATTACCAATGGGTTCTATATTCACAATTTTCTGTTTTAAATCGAAATAGAATTCGCTTCCTATTTGGTATTCGCTTTTCACCTTAAGCTCACTTCCCATAAGTTGCAGTAAGCGAGATGAAATATTAAGTCCCAATCCTGTTCCTTCTATATGTCTATTTTTTTCTATCTCAACCCTTCCAAATTTTTCAAAAAGTTTGTCAAAATCTTCTTCTTTGATTCCTATTCCTGTGTCTATTACTCTACAATGAAGAACTCCGTTAGTTCCTTCTATAGTACAAGAAATCTTTAATGTTATCGTTCCTTCATTGGTATATTTTACTGCATTATTTAGCAAATTGATTAACACTTGTTTTATACGTACGTCATCACCAAAATATTCACTGGGAATTTCCGGATCCACATCAAATACAAAATCTAAATTTTTATTTTGTGCCTTCACTGCTATCATATGATATAAATCGTTTAACAAAGAAGCCATATCATAGCCTTTAAAAATAATTTCCATTCTATCTGCATCAATTTTTGAGGTATCTAATATTTCATTTACCATTCCCAATAGAGTATCTGCGGCAGTTCGTATATCGTGAGCATATTTTTTTATTTCTTTCTCTTCGCTCTCTCTAACTATCATCTCATTCATTCCGATAATCGCATTAATTGGTGTTCTGATTTCATGAGACATTCTAGCTAAAAACTGTGATTTGGCATCATTGGCTGATTCTGCTTCTAATTTCGCCAGCTTCAATTCTTTTGCTATACGATGTTGCTTTTCTACTTCGTATTCCAGTTCTTCACTATGAGTGGAAAGCAAATTAAGATACTTCCATTCATTGGTATCATCTCGCATTTCTACCATATATCCACGATGTATTCCTTTATGATACAAACGCTCTATTTCACATGCATAATGTGCTTTTTCACTTTGATATGAAAATATTCTCTCCTCTCCTTCATCATATTGATGAAGCCATCCCATAATATGCTGTGCAGCCAATTCATTATCCAAAGGTCTTTCCACAATACTCTCTGCAAGTTGTGGAAAAATGCATTTTGCCATTGTATTACATCCCAAAAAATTTAGACGTTCATCAAACATAATATAAGCATTGGTATCTCTTTTCTGGGAATTACTGATATTGTCATCAAAATTGTATATAATTCCTCTTTTAAATATGTAGCCTAAAATTCCACAATTAATTGCGTAAGTTAGAGGTATTACTTCGATAAGTGGATTGATTAATTGCCCCATGAAATAAAGGTAGATATTTACAATCACCATCGTGATTACTCCAATTAAATTCTTTCTGGAAACACTTCTTCTTTTAGTAAGCATGTACACAATCATACACAAAGCTATTGCAATATGACACAACATAAAAATATAAAACAATGCATATCCTTTTCCATCGATATGACCAATTACCGTTGCATCTCTATAACTTTTCAAATAGATATCTTTATAATATAAGTCCGTATATCCAATCGTAAGAACCATCCCATAGATGACTACACTTGCGCCATAAAGAATACACTTCAGCCACATGTGCATTTTGTAATCAAGTAATGTACATATCAATGACAACATAACCGGTGGCACAAAACAACTACCTAAATATAACACCTTATTTGCCAAAATCGCTTCTTCCACACTTGTAGAAAGAGCAACTGCCAAATAACCAGCATTGGCTATCACCATAATCATCATTATGACCATATAATAATAATTTGTCTTTCTGTTTTGATATTCATACCAAACTATTAGAAAGCTTATTATGGTAAGGATAAGCATAATGGCATAATAGTTAATCATAATAATCACCCCACTACTTTCGCTGTGTCTGTATTTAATTTTATCATAATATATAAGGTACTCTTTTTCAATTCTCCTTATACGATTAAGCAAAAATCACTTGTTTTATTATTTCCGTTGAAAACAATCTCTTTTTTTGATACTGTTTTAATAAGAATATTTTTAATATTTTCTCTAAAACAACTCCTAATTTTATTGAATTAGAAGGAGGGATTCTTATGCCAACACTAAAGCAGTTAATCAATCGATATTTATATACTATTTCTTTCATACTTGTATTTCTCAGTCTTATGGTGGTTTCTATCATCCAATTAAAAATAGAACACGATCGTGCTTATACAGAAGGTCTGCGCTCTTTAGTACAAATTGAACAAATTATGTTAAAAAACCAACAAGAATTGGAAATTGCACAAGCCGAATATCGTAAAACATGCCTACTCAACGCTAAGGTTGTATCTCGATTAATTGAATCCTCTCCTGATCTTCTTTACAATCTCGAAGAACTTAGAAATATTGCTTCTCATCTGGAAATTGACGAAATTCATTTTTTTGATACTTCAGGTAAAATTTTTAGTGGCACACATCCCGAATACTATAATTATACTTTTGATTCCGGTGAACAAATAGGATTTTTCAAACCTCTTTTAACAGATAAAACTTTAGAACTGGTGCAAAGCATAACTCCAAATACTGCAGAAGAAAAACTCATGCAGTACTCCGCTCTATGGAGCCGCAACCAAGAATATATTATCCAAATAGGGATGAAACCTGTTAATGTTGAAAAAGCAACTGCAAAAAACGAATTATCTTATATCTTCTCTCTTTTCAGAGTAAACCCTAATATTCATTATTTTGCCATTGATTCTCAGTCAGGTAAAATTGTAGGAGCTTCTAAGGAAGAAAACGTAAATTTAGATTGTTCAGAAGTTGGTTTTTCCTTTATGGATATTCAAAATGATGAAACAGAAATTTACGCTAATATAAACGGAAAAGAAAGTTACTGTATCTTTAAAAAAATTGGTTCTACCTATGTAGCTTATGTAATCCAATTGCAACATTTATATCAGGAACTACCAATCGTTATATGTATTCTTTTTCTATGTATGATGTTAATTGCTATTACTTTGGCAACTTCATTTAATGAATATATGAAAACGAATATCGTAAATAAACTACATAAAATCAACGAATTACTGTCTTCCATTACTGAAGGAAACCTAAATCAAATTGTGGATGTTAGGAACGTATATGAACTCTCTGAGTTAAGCACTCATATTAACACTATGGTTCAAAGTCTTTTCAGCAGTAATTCAAAACTTACTTATATTTTAAGCCGAACCAATATCTATTTAGGAACCTATGAGTACAGCTATACCAGTAATTACATTAAATTTTCCGAATATATTCCTACTCTTTTTTCTTGGGATGAAGATACTATAAACTTATTATCCACCAGTCGGGATGATTTTAAAAACTATATCGATTCCGTTCGGACCAATCCGGTTCCTTACGAACAAAACGTATATGAAATTAACGACAAATACATCAAAATTGATGAAATCCTTGAAAACGATTACATTTTAGGTGTTGCGATGGATGTGACAGACAATATTAAAAAAAACAACAAACTAGTTCAAGAAATTCATCTGGATACCTTAACCGGTTTATACAATCACAAAGGAATCGAAATAAAACTAGATGCTTTATTTTCTTCTCCTGAAACTCTGGGTTATTATGCCATGATCATCATAAGAGCAGACGGACTTATAAAAATCAATGCCACTTATGGCGCTGATAACGGAGATATTTATCTCAAGAAAATAGCAAATATTATCACGGATTTTGGCATAAAAAACAGCGTTGCTGCAAGACAATGGGGCGGTGAATTTATCTTATTCTTATATGGATATGACAACGAAAAAGAAGTATCCAAGGCCATCGATTTATTAACTTATATTCAGAATCATACCATTACACATTTAGATAATAATATTGATGTTCCTATTGATTTTTCTTTTGTCTACTCTATCTCAAACGGATTAGAAAAAAGCGATTATCATACTCTCATAAAAGATGTAAGTGATTCCAAATATTCTGCTACTATTTCTAACTTTTAAACATTGTATTTCTTTAAAAAGAGCGATTACATGATGTAGAAATTCTCCACCATACAATCGCTCTTTTTTTCGACTATTCTAAACATAATAAAATTATGGGATGCTCAGATATAAATAGAATCCTTTTCACAAGATTTCTATATCCCATCCAAATGTTCTTCTTTTCTTCTAATTCGGATTTTACGCCTTTCTTCCCCATGTTCCCAAGCTAATTTTTCTTGTTCTGTTTCCAATTGCAATCTTGGTACCGGAATTGGTTTATCATTTTCATCTAACGCAATCATAATAAAATGTGCATTGTTAATTCTTGTACGTTCTCCGTTCCGGTTTTCAACATAGGTATCTACACAAACCTCCATAGAAGTCTTTCCTACCCATGTCATTTTCCCTTTAATAATAACTAAATCATTTTGATAGGCTCCTTTTAGAAATGTCAGATTATCCACAGACGCTGTTGTCACTTTACTTCCGGAATGTCTGATTGCCACAACTGCTGCCACTTCGTCAATCCATTGCATCAGTGTTCCACCAAACAATCGTTCCGCACCATTTAAATGAGTTGGACGAATCATATGGGCTGTTTCTGTTCTGGAATCATCTACTCTCTTATATTGTACCTTTTCGTTCATTCATCCTCTTCCTTTTTCACATTTCTCTATTTTTACAGTAATTACAAAATAAATTATGAATCACCCTCGAAATTATATCATTTAAAAATCATATCAAATTTTAATCTTATTTTTGATTTTTGACCACATCCATATGATTATTTGTGCGGGAATCCCCACCAAAACAATTGGCCAAATATAAAATCCCAACATCCAAAAAGTAAAATATAATGCTATTAATAATGACCACACTAACAACGATACAATCATGAAATTCTTTCTGGGATTAAACCAAATAGAATTAAATACCAGCCACACAATAAATGCCACAGGTATTGCATAAGCATAACATAACCATGGATAACGGGTTCCCGGAAATATCATGGCCAGAATGACATAAATCAACGTTGCCATCAAAGCTACAATAAAAATACTGGTACCGGTAATAATATAACAATTTCTTCTATAATTTTTATCTAACATTTCCTTTGTCAAAGGTCTTTCATTGTGTACTTCTTCTACCAAATAATCCAATGTTACACCAAACAAATCTGCTACAGATTTTAAAACCACAATATCAGGCAAAGATTCTCCTCTTTCCCATTTAGAAACTGTTTTGTCAGAATAGTTTATTTTTTCTGCCAAATCCAATTGGGTCATTCCTTTTTCTTGTCTGAGTTTTTGTATATTTTTAGCAATAGTAAACTTTAAATCCTGCATGATTACCTCTTTAAAATTTCAAATCATATCACTTTCTCGTAAATACATTTCTTTCATTCATAATAAAAAGTGTACTTATTATAACACGTTTCCCTCAATTAACAATTCCCCATCTTTAGACTTTTGCTTAATATTTCAAGCAACTCTCCTGTCAGTAGAGTAGTAGAATTCACAAGTAGGTTGTGATTTTTATTGCTCTATCGTTATACTTGCCAATATCTGGGAATACTAATGAATATAAGCTTTCTTGTTTTACTCTGCAAGAACTGCTATCGTGATAAATTATTATATTTTGGAGGCACAAAAATGACACGAACAAAATTATGCGACCGAATTTTACCCAACTATACGAAAGGAGAAGAACTATTTAACACCTTATCTCATAGCGCAGGTGCTATATTTGGTCTCGTTGCCCTGCTTACCTGTCTCATGGTGTCCATTGCCAAACATAACATTTGGAGCATAACAAGCAGCATTATTTATGGCTCTTCCCTTATACTTCTTTATTCCATGTCCAGTGTATATCATGGATTACCTAATTGTATGGCCAAAAAAATAATGCAAATTATAGACCACTGTACCATTTATCTATTGATAGCCGGCACCTATACTCCGGTTATGCTATGTGCAGTTCGATCCATTTCTCCCGTATGGGCCTGGCTAATTATGGGCATTGTGTGGGGATGTGCTTTTGTTGCAGCTATCTTTACAGCAATTGATTTAAAAAAATATGCCAAATTCTCTATGATTTGTTATCTGGCAATGGGCTGGTGTGTCGTTTTTGCCATAAAGCCTACTATGCAAGCCGTTCCCTTAACCGGACTTTTTTGGTTATTACTTGGTGGAATTTCATATACCATTGGAGCTATCCTCTATGGACGGGGAAAAAAACATCGTTATATGCACTCTGTCTTTCATTTATTTGTAGTAGCCGGAAGTGTTTTACAATATATTTGCATTTTGCTGTATGTTTTATAATTTACAATTTATGTAATCATATCAATTGAGGCTGTCACATTTTTATTGCACCTCAAATCTTAGATCAAAATCTAACATTTGAAAACGCATTCATTTGCAACAGCCTCTTCTCTATTTCTTCAATACATAAAGCCAGGTATCTTCTTTGACATTAATCTGACATTTCTTAAGAATTTCCAGTTCATGTTTTAAAGATAATTTTTCCACATATGTTTTGTCATGACTATAAAGTATTATTACTCCACCACGTCTAATTAACTTTCTTCCACTTTCAAAGAATTTGTCATAAATCTCATAAATCTCCAATGGTGTCTTACGTCCCTGTACAAAAGGCATATTCGTAAAAATTTCATCAAACAGATACTCATGAGTAAAGGTAAAACAATCTCTATTAATATAGTGAATTAACTGATTCGCCTCTTCTGTATTTCTTCTGGCCTTTTCAATCGCTTCTTCAAAAATATCCAGCCCATAAGACGTATCCGCATTTACTTTCATCTGTCGTTCAATCAACATGGTTCCTACACCACAAAACGGATCCAATATTCTACCATCTTCTATCATATATTCTTTTGCCAACTGTACCAAAAGAGCTGCATTTGCCGGACGAATACTGGATGCTATCACTTCTTTTCGATAATCAAAACGAAAATCTTTAATTGTAAATAGTTTTACCATAACATTAAATCTTCCATCCTTGTTTTCTACCAAACGAAGTTCAACTTCATAATCAGATGTAGAATTCAAAAACTTTCCTGACGTTTTATCTTCCAAAACATCCACAAATTTCTTTATAAATTTTTGTTTTTCTTTTTCATCCTTTGACTTCATCTCCACTCGAAAATAAAAAGGGAACTCTCCCTTATGCCTTTCCTCTAAAAAATCTATCAATTTTGAAGATGAAATTGTCTCCGCTGCTTTTACCGGATCCTTTTCACATGTCTTCATTCCTGAAACCAAGAATAACATTTCCTGCCATGTTCTAATTTCCATTAACGGCTCTAAAACAGGTGTTTTTAATCGAATTCCGGCATTCATCAATTTAGCATCGAAAGTAGGAATGTCAGGAAGTTGTTTTATTTCCATAAAAACTGTTTCCAAATGTCTTCGATTCGCCAAAAGAATTACTTCACTTTCCTTATTCCAGCCTATAAATCTATGCTTTTTGATTCCTTCTATGGAAAGAATAAGCTTTCTTAATTCTTGAAGTTCTTCTCTAATATGCTTTTGATTCGATTCTTCCACTTCTATATTACTTAACTCTTGTATCCTTGCTTTTATAGGTTTTAAAAAAGCCGAGGCATCCATTTTCCCCATGGCTGCAAGATAAGAACTTTTCACAAATAAAGTATTTTCTCTTTCATAAGCACGCCACAATACTATCAGCATGGAGGCAATACCCAAATCTCCTATTAATAATGCTGTATTTTTTCGGGTTTTTGCATCATCTGATTCTAAAAGACTTTCCAATACAAGTTCATTTTCCTGTACCAGCATTTTACACTCATCTTTGTTATTTTGTTCTTTTATCAAATCCCTTAATTTACTAAGATTTTGTCTTACATTTTCTTTTTCTAAAATTTTTTTCCAAATCTTTTGTACCATAATTCCCCTGCCTTATTTATAAGCATATTTTTTCTGTTTGTTTGATCTACTGTTCCATCTGCTTTCCAAGAAAACCTGCTGCCGCCTGAATTAGCTTCAAGTCTCCTTCATTCATTTTACGCTTATTATCTGTTTCAAGCAAGAGTACAGCTCCGATAATATCTCCTTCACTAAGAATTGGGCACACTGCTTCTGCTACTATTTCTTCCGGCATCTCATCAATAATGCTAATAAAATTCCGATCTCCCTTTACTGCCATAAAGGTTTCTCTTTTTTCCATTTTAGATTCTAACTCCTTACTAATTTCTTTTCCCAGGCTTCCTTTTAACCCTCCAAAAACTGCAACCAACTGATCTCTGTCTACAATGATTGCAATTCTTCCGGAGACTTGGCTCAAACTTTCTGCATACTGTTTTGCGAAATTAGACATTTCACTAATTGCAGAATATTTTTTTAATACAATTTCCCCTTCTTTTCCGGTAAAAATTTCCAAAGGATCTGACTCTCTAATACGTAATGTTCTTCTAATTTCCTTTGGAATCACAACTCTGCCTAAATCATCTATTCTCCTTACAATTCCGGTTGCTCTCATATAAAAAAATCCCTCCATTTACATTTACTAAGTTGATTCTAGTATTTGTAAATGAAGGAATTTTATACCTTTACTTATTTTTTAATCTGATTTAATGCAGCATTAAATGCTAACATCTGATCTTTCGTCATAGGCTTACCACCCATTGCAGGCATCATTGACAAAAGACGTTTTACAGTAAAACCGGACAAGAAGGTCATTAATCCAGGATTATCCATGATACTTCCTGCATCCGCCATTGTATTTCTTCCTTCCGCTGAGCTCATCATAGCATTTAATAAAAATCCTTTCGCCGCTTCATTAGACATAAGTTCACTCATTTTATCGTTAATAGAAAAATAACCTTCTATCTCTGTAATTTCAAACCAATTTAATACATCTCCGGTTTCTACCATACGGTAATCGTCATTGAATTTTTCCACTTTTACGATTTTACTTGTGTCTTCTAATTCACCCGCTTTTGCTACTAACTGCATAATTCCTGCATTAGGTACATCAAAATAGAAGAAATGAACATCACTTGTTTGTTTTCCAAGACTAACACCATTTGCGAACAATTCTACTTCCGGCTGATTTGAGTATACCGTTACTTTCGTAACATCTTCTACTCTGTCTACATATCGCTTACCACAAATGTGTACAAATGGATCTTCAGACAACCATGCTTTATATGCATAGAAAGAATCTTTTTTATATTTACGGTCAAATGTCACAAGACCTTTATGGTTCATACCATCTTCCCCTCCTTCAGAACGGGAGTCTGCCGCAAAATCAAACATGTTCCATACATGAGTTGCCCAAAGATATGGTCTGGTAAATAACTGTTTGATTAATTCTTCATGATAGTAAGCCTGATATTCTTCTGTATAATCTCCTTGTGCCGGATCGGATGTATGCCAGTTCAAGGCTTCGCATCCATATTCACTCATACCTACCGGTAAGTTTGGATATAATTCATGAAATTTATCCATCCAAGGACCATTCATAGACGTATCGCCACCATACCACCCAAAGTAATGATTCCATGCCACAGTATCCGGAATCTGTACATAAGGACTTGTCATCGGACACATGGAAACAATTGCCATAGTAGTAGGTCTTGTTTTATCCATTTCATGACATAAATCATTTAAAATATGATGATTTTCAATCAAATCAGGGTCTGTATCACCTTTCATAGTGATTTCATTAGAAAGTCCCCATACGAAAATAGATGGATGATTATAGTTCTGAACAATCAACTCTTTCATCTGAGAAATTGTGTTTTCACGGCCATTTGGCATGTGATTAGAAATGTAAGGAATTTCTGCCCAGAGAACAAATCCCATTTCATCACTCAAATCGTATACAACCTGATTATGTTGATAGTGAGCAAGACGAATGGTATTTGCTCCTACTTCTTTAATTAATTCTAAATCTTCTTTATGGTGTTTTGGAAGTAATGCATTTCCAATTTCCGGTCTATCCTGATGTCTGGATACACCACGCAATGGACATTCTTTACCATTTAAAATAAAGCCTTTTTCAGGATGAATTTCAAAATAACGACATCCAAATCTAATAACTCTTTGATCTAATTCTTTTTCGCCATCTGTAAGTACAGCTTCTAAAGAGTAAAGATAAGGATCTTGGATAGCATTCCATAAATGAACATCTTTTATTACGAAATCAGCAGTTCCTTCTGTTGCAGCAATGGTACTTTCTGCAATAACACTATCTCCATCTTTTACTGTAAATTTTACAGTTTCCTTTCCGGTAAGTCCTGTAAAATAAGCTTTTACCGCAACTTTCGCATCAGAGCCTTCTACAACAGGTGTTACAGTAATACCGGGACCTCCAAAATAATCCAAATCAAATCTGGCCTTAGAAACACATAGAAGATTTACATCTCTATAGATACCGCCATAAAAAGTAAAATCTGCCATCTGCGGATATACTCTGTCATTGGGCGCATTATCTACTGCAACTATAATTGTATTTTCATCTTCTAATAATTCCGTAATATTTGCTCGGAAAGTCGAATAACCTCCATCATGATGTACAGCTAAATTTCCATTTACATATACATCTGCAGAAGAATTTGCACCCTCAAATTCAAGATAAACATCCTCTCCATCTGCTACTAATTCTTTATTTAATTTTTTTGTGTAATAGCAAGTTCCACGATAATAGTCATTACCACCATCCTGTCCGTCTTTTCCATTCCATGTGTGTGGTACATTTACTTTTTCCCATGCTTCTTCATTCAATACAACCTTGTTATCTTGTACCCAAGAAACCTCTTTCGTAAATAACCAACCTTCGTTCCAATTTAATTTTTTGCTCATTATTTTCTCCCTTCTTTATTTTTACTTTTATAGGGGAAAAGGACAACGCCCCCCAGCATCGTCCTTTTCCTGTATCAGCTTTAAAAGTAGTATTATGTTTTTTGCCTTTTTCTATTATTCTTTATCACTATTTTACGGCACGTTTTTGGGCAAGAATTTCTACATTTTCATCTACACGCTTTTTACTCAATGGATAGAACAACCATGTAATTAATGCTAATAAAAGGAATCCTATACCAGGAACTAAACAAGACAATGTATAAATGCCTTCTTTCACTGCTTCCGTCTGTCCAACAGTAGAACCGGATACATAACCTATCATCGTAAGAAGAGCTCCAGCTACACCTGAAGAAGCTGCTTGCCCCATTTTTCTGGCAAAAGAGTAAACAGAATAGATTTCTCCATCTGAACGGGAACCTGTCTGTACTTCTGTATCATCAATTACATCCGTAATCATTGCCCAACAAATTAACTGAATCACCGTAAGTCCACAATAGCCAAGCGTATAGATACCGGCAAACACCCACGGATTATTGATATGCATAAAATACATAATAATAAAAACAATTGCTCCCCAAATTCCACCTGCAATACTAAGTTCTTTTCTACCACATTTCGCCTGAATTTTCCCAATCACTGCTGCTAATAAAAAAGTAGGAAGCATTGCCAACAATGTAGCTACAGACTGTGCCGCAACATTTCCATAATAGTCAGGAAATACATAACCTTGTAAAGTAGTCGCTGTCAACTGAACTAATAACATACAAATAGATACCAACACAATACCTATCAAAGCCTTATTAGTTACCAAACCTTTAAGCAAAGAAATAAAATTGAATTTTTCTGTTTTCTGTTCCAACTTCACACGTTCTGTACACATTTTATAGCAAAGAATATAGCAAAGTATTGCGGCTATGGAACAAAAACCTACTGCTATAGAAACTTTACCACCGTTCATAACCTGAACATCACCAACTTTATCATAAATAATGATTGGTAAAAGAACTCCAATACAGATACCGGCTAACGCACCACCCATAGTTCTAAATGTTGAAAGTGACGCTCTTTCTTCCGGATTTGCTGAAATTGCAGATGCCATGGAACCATACGGAATATTGATTGCTGTATAAAAAACGCTTCCCCAAAGAATATAAGTAACGAACATATACACAATTTTAAAAGTCATTCCCATATTTGCAAACCAGCTTCCGTATATCAAAAAGGATGCCACTGCTACAGGTCCACAAATTCTTACTAACCATGGTTTAAATTTTCCTGCCGCCGTGGGTTTGCTTCGATCTACAATCTGTCCCATCGTTACATCCGTAAAAGCATCTATAAAACGAGCTACCATCATAAGCGTACCAACTAAGGCTGCACTTACACCCATAACATCGGTGTAAAATTTCATCATCAGCAAGCTTGCCAAAATGAAAGTAAAATCATTTCCAAAATCGCCAAACATATAACCAAGTTTGTCTTTCATACCAAATGGCTTTTGGTTGTTTGTTGTCATTTTTATTTCCTCCCCCATACTTGTATTAGCCTTTTTCTTATAGACTATTCTTTTGCCTCAGTACCTTAAATTCTATCATAAACTTCATACAATCACGCGTTTAATTTTTAGAATTTTTAGTATATTTTTAATTCCCACTTGCATACAACTAAAAATTATACGATAATACTAAAAAGTAATACGATTTTTGAGGTGTCAACATGAACCATCAGGCAGAATTAAATTTTGTACAAGAACTATTAAAAACATATCGTTTAACTATTCATTTTTTTGATAACGATAACCTGCCGGCAAAATTTCTTCCCGAACATAATTGGATTGGAGCAATTCTTACCAAAGAAGCTTCTTTAGACAATTTATATAAACGTTTTAAAAATCAATGTAAACCAAATGTTATTTACCAGATTGAAGATGGTTTTTTTTGTAACCATATTGTATTTATGCTGAACGATGATATTGCGAATCCGCATTTCGCTTATATTGGTCCTTATACTCATGACATTATATCCAAACAGCACATTACAAAATTATCTGAAAAATATCACTTTCCAACCGAATTAATTTCTAAGGTTGAAGCCTATTTTCAAGATGTTCCTTATTTGGAAGATGATTCACAATTGCTCTCTATTATTTACACATTTGGCAGTTTGCTTTGGGGAGGCAGGGATAAATTTACCACAAAACATTTTTATGATTTTTATCCAATTAATTTTGACAACATACTAAAAGCTTCTGATTTAAAAGAACCTTTAGATCCTTCTCATGATATGATTTATTTAGAGGAGCGTTACGATGTTGAACGCCAATTAATGCAGGCAGTGTCTACCGGACAAATTCCCAAAGCAGAATTAATTTTTACTACACTCAGCAAATATCAATTTGAAGCCCGTACTACCAATGCTTTAAGAAACACAAAAAATTATTTGATTATTTTGAATACTTTGCTTCGGATAGCTGCTCGCAATGGTGATGTACCACCTTTTCATATAGACAAACTATCTTCTTCATACGCTTACAAAATCGAAACCACTACTTCTGCTAATTCAGGAATGATGATGATGAAAGAAATGGTTCGTAAATATTGTCTTTTAGTAAAAAATCATTCTATGAAGGGATATTCTTTATTGATAAGAAAAGTACTCACTCAAATTGATTATGATATTACCGCAGATTTAGGATTAAAAAATCTTGCTGCACAATTAAATGTAAATCCCAGTTATCTTTCTACTTTGTTTAAAAAAGAAACCGGTTCTACACTAACTGAATATGTAAATCAGAAAAGAATTGAACACGCTGTTTTCTTATTAAATTCTTCCAGTTTACAAATTCAGATGATTGCACAGTACAGTGGAATTCCGGATGTGAACTATTTCACAAAAACTTTCAAAAAAATTATAGGTATTACTCCTAAAGAGTATCGAGACCATATTTCCAATCCATTTTAGTATTTTTAAAAAACAGCTCCGAGAGATATCTCCCGGAGCTGTTTTGTCTACACTCTGAGGAGATGACCATAAATGTTCATCTCCTTTTTTATTAAACTTGCTTAGCTTACGAAGTTACACATACTTCTTCAATGTTGCTCTTACTGCACCTGGACCTGCAATTAATTCTGTAAAATATTTAATTACAGTTGCAGCCATTCCTACTTCGTAAAGGTTAACACCAAAGATTTCTTTCTTTTCTAACACAGGTTTTAATGCTGCTTCTACGTCAGCTGCTTCGCCTAATTTGAAGCCTGCTACGTATGGACATACTGTATCAAGAAGTGGATCAGGACTTAATTCAAATGCATTTCCATTATCATCTACTGCCATTAAGTATCTTAACCATCCTGCAAATACTAACGGAATTAATTTAAGATCAGCAACGTCTAATTCTGAATCTGCATCGTATGCTTTGATTGTTTCACCAAAACGGATTGCTAATTTCTGAGATGTATCTGTTGCAATACGCTGTGGTGTATCTGGCATAAATGGATTAGGAATACGAACTGTAAGAACAGTGTCGATAAATTCTTTTGGATCAAGGATACCTGGGTTAATAACTACAGGAAGTCCTTCTTTGTATCCGATTACTTCTACCATTTTCTTAAGTTCTGCATCTTTCATTTCTTCAGAAATTAAGTCATATCCTAAGAGGCATCCGTATACAGCTAAAGTAGTATGAAGTGGATTCAAACATGTACAAACTTTCATTTTTTCTACTTTATCTACTGTTTCACGTTCTGTGAACATTAAGCCACCTTTTGCTAACGCTTCGTGACGTCCGTTAGGGAATGCATCTTCAATTACAAGATATTCACATTCTTCTGCGTTAACGAATGGTGCAACGTAAGTATTTTTAGATGTGATTACTGGATCTAATCCTTCTAATCCATCTTCTCTTAAAATCTGTTCTACACTTGCGTCTGGTCTTGGTGTGATTTTGTCAATCATAGACCATGGGAAGGAAACTTTAGATTTGTCGTTGATGTAATCTACGAAACCAGCTTCTACTTTTCCATTTTCTGCCCATTTTTCTGCAAATGCTACTACTGCAGCATATAATTTATCACCGTTATGAGAACAGTTGTCCATACTTACCATAGCAACTGGTTTCTGTCCTGCTAAGTAACGTGTATATAAAAGGGAAGCTACTTTTCCGATGTAACTAGCTGGTTTTTCAGGACCTGC